>JBDHVC010000030.1:0-52245 GCA_039809495.1 Sandaracinaceae bacterium | reverse complement strand
CGCCGCCCGAGCCCGCGCCGACGCCGACGCCCGCGCCGACGCCGCCGCCGCCGAAGAGGGTCCCGGGTCCGGTCCCGCCGCCGCCCGAGCCCGAGCCCGCGAGGCCCGTCCCGCCCGAGCCGCGACCGAAGACCGTGCGGCTCGAGCCGAGCCCGCCGAGGATGTCCGAGACGCTCGGCCCGTCCGTGAGCGCGGCGAGCGGGCTGCCGTCGGGGTTGGGCTGCGCGAGGACGCCGAGCAGGCCCATCGAGCGCACGCGCGCCGCCGCGCCGCCGTTGATCGGGCCCTCCATCTCCGTCTGCTCCTGCTGCGCGTCCTGGCGCCCCACGCGCCCCTCCTCGCCCTCGGCGCGCGTGCCGCCCGCCTCGTCCTGATCGCGCAGGCCCGGGTCGTCGGTGTCGGTGCCGCCCGAGGCGCGCTCGGGCGGAGGCGGAGGCTCGGGCGGGGGCGTGACGAGGAAGCGCCGCACGAGCTCGCTCGAGAGCTCGAGGGGCTCGGGCGGGGGCGTCTCGTCCCGCGCGATCTTCATCAGGAACCCGATCGACGCGTGGAGGAAGATCGAGAGCAGGACGACCGCGAGGAACGCGGGGTCGAAGGCGATCGGCTGCTTTCGCCCCGACGGCGCCGGCTGGATCTTCTGGAAGAAGATCGCGATCGCGCCGCGCGTGACGACGCCGTAGTCGTCGGGCCCGAGCAGGACGCCGGCGCGATCGAGCGTGCTCACCTCGCGGCGCACGCCCGAGAGCCACACCGAGCCGCCGAGCGAGGGCGAGACGTCGAGCCGCCACGTCCCGCTCACGGGCGTGAGCAGCGTCTCGGGCACCTCGGCGTCGAGGGGCAGGACGCTCCGCGGCAGGATGACGGGGAGCG
This sequence comes from Sandaracinaceae bacterium, assembly GCA_039809495.1. GTDB lineage: Bacteria > Myxococcota_A > Polyangia > Polyangiales > Sandaracinaceae > JAFLCL01. The sequence goes on along the minus strand of JBDHVC010000030.1, from coordinate 51,375 downwards.
CCTCGGCGTAGGTCCCCTCCCAGAGGAGCGAGCCCGCCCAGACCAGGGCGACGCGGAGGTGACGCTCGTCGTTCGTGCGGGCCATCGGCGTCCTCCTCAGAAGCCGTCCGTCTTGGTCGAGCGGGTGAGCTCGGGGACGAAGGAGCGGTGGGGCAGGCGAGGACGATCGAATTCCGCCCGCACGCGGTTCAGGAAGTAGAGGAGCTGCGGCGACTTCAGCCGGCCGTTCACGTCGAAGCCGGAGAACTGGATCACCTTCACCTTCGCGCCGCCCTCGCTGATCTCGCGCGAGGTGGCGTCGACGCCCTCGCTGTCGGAGGTCTCGGGCGCGTCGGGGTCGGCGCCCGCGCCCTCGCGATCGTCGCTCGACGTCGAGGACGAGCGCGGCGGATCGCGGCGCTCGACCCGCTCGCCGCGACGCGCGCGGCGCCCGGCGCGGCCCCCCCGATCCTGCCCGCTCGCGACGTCGCCGCTCGTGGCGAGGAGCAGCGCGCAGACGAGCGCCGAGAGGAGCGCGAGGATCAAGGCTCGAGGGGCACGAGCACGCATCGGGACGAGGGTGCCACAGCGCGGCCGGCCTCGCCTAGCCCTCGCGTGGAGCGAGGCGCGCCGTCAGGGGCGCGTGAGCGCGAGGCCGTAGGGGGCCTCGGCGCCGAAGGCGAGCGGGACGAGCCCCTCGCGCCTCGTGAGGATCGCCTCGAAGAGCGGGAGCGCCGCGGCGCTCGGGTTCTGGGCGAGCCGCGGCGCGAGGGCGCGGCCGAAGACGGCGCGGGGCAGCTCGATCGGCTCCTCGAGCGCCTCGATCGCGGCGACGCGAGCGAGGGGCGCCTCGCCGGGCTCGGCGGAGAAGACGAGGCCCACGGCGAGGCCCTCGCGGCCATCGAGCGCGTCGAGCGGCGCGGGGATCACGTCGTCGGCCGAGCTCACGACGACGTCGCCGCCCGCCTCGTTCGCGAGCGCGAGGGCCTCGAGCACGCCCGCCTCGAAGCTGCGCGCGCCCGCCGCGAGCGCGGTCGAGAAGGCCGCGTTCCCCTGGCCGATCGACGCGAGCCCGCTGCCCGCGTTGTGCACGCTGTTCTTGAAGCGCATCGGCGAGAGCTGTCCGTCGCCGCGGAAGATCGTGTCGAGCAGGAGCACCATCGTCTCGATCTCGCCGTAGCTCGACGTGTAGACGCTCTGGACGCCGTGCGGGTCGGCGCCCGCGGCGCGCACCGCCTGCTCGGCGACCTCGCCGAACATGCGCGTGAGCCGGCTCGAGCCGCGGAGCAGGCGCTGGGGCACCCAGGCGCAGGCGGGGTCGCGCGCGGCCTCGTCGGGCGCGCCCTCGAGGAACGCGTCGAGGCTCGCGAAGCCCGGCATCCAGAGCGCGAGCCCTCGGACGTAGAGCGGCCTCACGCGCGGCCCTCCCGCGCTCGCGCCCAGCGCGCGCTCGCGATCGCGAGGCACACGTTCGAGCCCCCGAAGGCGAAGGCGTTGGCGAGCGCGACGTCGAGACCCTCACGCCTCGCGCCCCGCTCGAGGACGTTCACGCGGAGCGCGGGGTCCTTCGGCGCGAGACCGAGCGAGGGCGGGATCCGCCCCGTGCGCACGGCGTGCGCCGCGAAGACGGCGCTCGAGGCGCCCGCCGCGCCGAGCTGGTGGCCCGTGTAGCCCTTGGTCGAGACGACGGGGACCTCCTCGCCGAGCACGGCCTCGATCGCGAGCGACTCGGCCGCGTCGTTCTGCGGCGTCGCGGTGCCGTGCGCGATGAGCAGGCCGACGTCCCTCGGCGCGAGGCCGCCCATCTGGAGCGCGCGCTCCATCGCCGCCTTGGCGCCGCGCCCGCTCGGCTCGGGCGAGGACATGTTGTAGGCGTCGGACGACTCGCCGACGCCGACGAGGTAGGCGAGCGCCGCCTCGCGCGTCGCGTCCGTCCCCCGCTCGAGCAGCATGAGCCCCGCGCCCTCGCCGATGTTGATGCCCGCGCGCTCGGACGAGAAGGGCTTGCACGGCGCGTCGGCGAGGATCCCGAGACCGCGGAAGCCGTGGAGCGTCATGCGGCAGAGGCTGTCGATGCCGCCGACGAGCGCGGCGTCGACGAGCCCGAGCGCCATCAGGCGGAGCGCCGAGGCGTGGACCTTCCCGCTCGAGCTGCACGCGGTCGAGACGACGTACGTCGGGCCGCGGATGCCCGTGAGGTGCCGGATGAGCACGCCGAGCGCGTTGAAGTCGTGCTGCGTCTCGAGCGCGTAGCGCGGCGGGAGCGCGCCGCCCTCGGGCCCGCCGCCTCGCACCCACGCCGCGTAGGCCGCCTCGGTGGCGTCGAGCCCGCCCGTGCTCGTCCCGACGAGGATCGCGATCCGTCGCGCGCCCCAGCGCGAGCGCGCCCGCTCGAGCGCCGGGCGGAGCGGCGCGAGCGCCATCGCGCCGATGCGGGCGAGGCGGGTGTCGTAGGCGGCGAAGCCCTCGGGGAGCGGCTCGAGCGCGCCCGGCACGGCCCCGACGTACGTCGAGAAGGGCAGCTCGAGCCAGCCGACCTCGCCCGACGGGGCGAGGCCGCTCCGCCCCGCGTCGAGCGCGCCGAGCACGTCGTCGGTCGATCGGCCCATCGCGCCGACGAGCGACATCGCGGTGATCGGGACGCTCGCCACGAGCCGCTACCTATCACGACTCGAGCCGCCGGAGCGATGACGCGTTGCGTCATCTCGCGGCCGGGACCGCGACACCGATGTCAGATTGCGGAGAGGCGCGTCCGCGGCGTAGGTTTGTCGCTCTCTTGAACGAGTGTCCTGGGCCGTGTTAGCCACGCCCCTCTCGTTCGTGGCTCGTGGCTCGTAAGAGGAGGCTCTCGTGATGAAGTTGAACAAGCTGGCTTTGTGCGGCGCTGCGGTCGTCGGCTCCCTCGGCATGATGGGCTGTCCGTCCGACCCCCCTCCGACGACCCACACCGACGCGGGTCCCATCGCGACCGACAGCGGCCCCGTCGCGGAGCCCGTGACGGTCACCTACATCGTCGGGACGATCGCCATCCCGCCCGCGCCCGTCGACGGCGTGGCGCCCGGCTTCAACCTCGACGGCATCGTCTCGACCGGCGACAACCCGGCGCCCGCGACGTGCGAGGACGTCCAGCCCGATTACAGGAACGGCTCCGGCGAGACGGGCGTCGACAACGAGCTCGTCGGCCACCTCCTCGACCTCATCGGCGGCCTCGCCGGCGACCTCGACGTCCAGGCCACGGTCGACGAGCAGATCTCCACGGGCGCGCTCCTCATCGCGATGCGCGTGAGCGACATCAACAGCTTCGTCAACGACACGTCGGTCGGGCTCGACATCTTCCTCGTCGATCCCGCCGGCTGCGCGACGAGCCCCTGCGCGCCGACGGGCGGGGCCGTCTCCGCGGGCGCCTCGTGGACGCAGCAGGCCGGGCCTGCCCTCGCGTCCGGCCTCACGGCGTCGATCGTCAGCGGCAAGCTCCAGGGCGGCCCGCTCGATCTCCCGCTCCACTTCTCCGCCAGCGGCCGTGACATCACCCTCACGATCCGTCGCGCCCAGGTCGGCGGCGACATCAGCGAGAGCCGCCTCGCGAACGGCAACATCGGCGGCGAGCTGCTCATCTCCGACATCGTCGAGCTCGCCGAGCAGATCCAGCCCGGCATCGGCAGCACCGCGGAGGGCCTGCTTCGGGACTACGCCGACCTGAGCCCGAGCGCGGCCGACCCGCAGGTCTGCGACTCGATCTCGGCCGGCGTCGGCTTCAGCGGCGTCCCGGGCACGATCACGGCGCCCTGAGCCCGAAGCGGCTCCCCGAGCGAGAGGCCGTGCCCTTCGGGGCGCGGCCTCTTCGCCTGTGCGCGACGCGTCGCCGACGGCGGCGCCCGTCGCGCCCGTCGGCGGCGGAAGCTCCTCGGCGGCGGAAGCTCCTCGGCGGCGGAAGCTCCTCGGCGGGTTGCGAGGTTCTCCCCGTCGGGCCAACCCCGGAGCCCTCGATGCCCCTCAGCCCTCCCACCCCGAGCTCCCGCCGGGCGCTCGTCGCGCGCGTGCTCCTCGCGGCGATGTGCGCGGGGGGCCTCTCGGGCGGGCTCGCGAGCCTCCTGCTCGTCTCGCTCGATCACCAAGAGCCCGCGCTCCACGTCGCCGTGATGCTCGGCGCGCTCCTCGCGGCGTTCGCCTCGCTCCTCGTGTCGATGGCCGTCCTCGGGCGCAGGCTCGGCCGCCTCGTCCGCCTCGCGCGGCGCGCCGAGGGCGTGAGCGACAACGACGAGGACCTCGGTCGCGCCATCGCCGCCGTCGATCGCCTGCTCGCGCAGGCCGAGCTCGGGGTCGCGCTCGCCGCGAGCGAGGCGACGAGCGCGACGCCGCCGACGCTCCGCGAGGAGAGCGGCTCCTTTCGACCGCCGCCGCGCGAGGGCCCCCTCGAGCGGGATCCCGAGCTCGAGGCGACCCTCGCCTCGCGCACGCTCGAGCTCGAGCAGCGCCTGCGCGAGCGCGCGCTCCTCTTCGACCTCTTGCGCGAGAGCGTGAGCTCCCTCGATCTCGAGGTCCTGCTCGAGCGCCTCGCGAACCGGCTCGGCCCGGCGCTCGAGCTGCGCGAGCTCGTCGTCCTCGTGAAGGACGCCGAGGGCCGCTTCGTCGTCCGCGCCTCGTGGGGCTTCGCGACCGAGCGCGCGCTCGTCGGGCGCGCGCTCGACGAGGGGCAGGGCGTGACGAGCGCCTCGATCGCCACCGGTCGATCGGTCGTCATCGACGACGTCAGCGCCGCGCCCGACTACCTCGCCTTCTGGGGCGAGGTGCCGCGCTCGGGCTCCTTCATGAGCGTGCCGATCCGCTTGCGCGACGAGGTCATCGGCGCCCTCGCGCTCACGCGACCGCCGCACGATCCGCTCACCGAGCTCGAGGCGCGCTTCCTCTCGGCGCTCGCCGATCAGATCGCGCTCGCGATCCACAACGCGCAGCTCTTCGCGCGGCTCGAGGAGCTCTCGACGATCGACGAGCTCACGAGGCTGCCGAACCGGCGCTACCTCCACGCGCGCCTCGAGCGCGAGATGGCGGACGCGAGGCGCTACGGGCACCCCCTCTCGCTCCTGATGATCGACATCGATCACTTCAAGAAGCTGAACGATCGCGCGGGCCACCCCGTCGGCGACGAGGCGCTCGTCGCGGTCTCGACGCGGCTCCGCGCGGCGCTGCGCGACGTCGACACGGTCACGCGCTGGGGGGGCGAGGAATTCGTCGTCCTGCTCTCGCACACCGGCCAGCGCGAGGCGGCCCAGGTCGCGGAGAAGCTCCGCCGCGCGATCCTCGCGATCGACGCGCCCTGGGCGAGGGAGCAGCCGGGCGGTCACCTCTCGCTCAGCATCGGCGTCGCCGAGCTCGCGCCGGGCGAGGACGGCCCCGCGCTCGTCCAGCGCGCCGATCGCGCCGTCTACGTCGCCAAGCGCGCCGGCCGTAACCGCGTCTCGTCCCCCGCGACGCCGAGCCCCCTCGCGGAGGCGAGCGGGAAGGCGGCTCCGCGCGACCCCGAGCGCTGACGGCGCGCCTCGGCGCGCGCGGGCGTGTACCATCGCGCCGCGATGGCGCTCGTGCGCGAGGATCGAGACGACGGCGTCCAAAGGCTCGCGCTCCTGCTCTCGGGGCTCGTGCCCTTCTTCGCGTACGTCGCGACGGCGTCGGGGTTCGGCTTCTGGCTCGACAGCGGCGAGCTCGTCGCGGCGGGGGTCGATCTCGACATCGCGCACCCGCCCGGGCATCCGCTCGCCTCCCTCGTCGCGCACGCGTTCGCGCTCCTGCCGGTCGGGCCGCTCGCGTTTCGCGTCGCCATCGGGCAGGCCGCGTGCGCCGCGATCGCCGGGGTCTTCCTCCACCGCGCGGTCCGCACGACGCTCCGCGCCCAGGGCGTCGATCGCGACCTCGTCGTCCTGCCGACCGCCCTCGGCGCGAGCTGGCTCGCCACCCTCTCGTACGGCTACTGGCTCCAGGCGATCCGGCCCGAGGTCTACGCGCTCGAGGCGATGCTCCTCGCGATCGCGATCGAGCGCGTCGTCACCCTCGAGGCGCGCTGGCCGACGCTCGAGCTCGCGCCGCTCCACCACGCGGGGCTCGCCCTCGGCCTGGGGCTCGCGAACCACCACTTCATGGCCTTCCTGGTCGTGCCCGCGCTCCTGCCGACGCTCGCCCGCGTCGCGCGAGCCCGCGGCGCGCGCCCGCTCGCCCTCTTCTCGGCCGCCGTCGCGCTCGGCCTCTCCACCTACCTCTATCTGCCGATCCGCGCGCGGACCTCGCCGCCGATGGACCTCGGGCACCCCGCGGACCTCGCGAATTTCTTCTGGGTCGTCTCCGCGCGCGCCTACCAACACACCTACGCGATCGAGGGCGACCCCTTCGGCGTGCGCGCCCTCGAGGTGGTCGCGGCGCTCGCGGACGAGCTCCACCTCGCCACGCTCTTCGTCGCGCTCGCGGGCGCCTACGCGATCCTGCGCACCGAGGGCGCGCGACGCATCGGCCTCGTCTGGCTCCTCGTCGCGCTCTTGGGCGGGCTCGGGCGCGCGGCGCTCGGCTTCGTCCACGACAACCCGGACGCGCTCGGGTACCTGATGCCGACGACGATGGCCCTCGCGGCGCTCGCGGCCGCGTTCGTCGGCGCGCTCGCTCACCTGCTCACGAGCCCCGAAGCGGGACGCGCGAGCCGCGGGAGAGAGCACGCCGCGGCGGCGCTCGCGTTCGTCGCGCTCGCGTCGGGGGCCTTCCAGCTCCCCCGCACCGCCCCGCGCGTGAGCCTCCGCGACTTCACGGCGACCGACGCGTTCGACGGTCCGCGCTACCGCGACCTGCCCCTCTTCGCGGTCGTCGTCGCGTACCAGCCCGAGACGGCGTTCCGCTACTTCGCGCTCCGCGCGAGCGATGGGAGCCGACCCGACGTGACGGTCGTCCCGATGCCCTTCCTCGGCTACCCCGGCGTGCTCGACGCGCTCGTCGCGCGCGAGCCCGCGCTCGCGCCGATGCTGCGCGGCTATCTCCTCGAGGGCGAGCTGCGGCAGCCGGACGTCCAGAGCCTCGCCGCGGAGCGCCCGCTCCTCGTCGAGCTCGATCCCCGCGTCCCCCCCTCGCTCATCGAGACGATCGTGCCCTCGGGCCTGCTCTACTCGGTCGAGCCGGGCGGCGCGACGGACATGGACGTCCTGCGCGGCGCCCGGGTGCGCAGGGCGATCCTCGCGCGCCTCGACGCGGATCTCGGCGATCAGGCGCGGACGAACCGAGAGACGCGCGCGGCGCTCGTCTGGCTCCACTACATGGACGCGCTCTTCTTCGCGCGGGTCGGCGCGCGCGCTTCGGCGCGAGAGGCCGCGGCGCGCGGGCTCGAGCTCGCCCCCGAGGCCCGCGAGCTGGTCGGCCTCGCGAGGGCGCTCGAGGCGCCGGGCGAGGGCCCGCTCGACGTCTCGCCCTTCGTCCTCGAGGCGCCGCGCTGACGGCGCGCCTCGGAGCGGCGCGGGCGCGCGCGGTCGACGCGGCGAGGCTTGCGGGGCGAGCCTCCGCTCCACCATGCTGTCTTCCATGCAGATCCTCGATGCCCCGAGCGCGCCGCGCTCGATCCTGAAGACGAGCCCCGTCACCGGCGAGCGGCTCGGCGAGTTCCCGATCACGACGAAGGAGGGCGTCGACGCGGCCGTCGCGCGAGCGCGCGCGGCGTTCGCCTCCTGGGGCAAGACGCGCGTCGAGGATCGCGTCGCGATGCTCTCGCACCTCAAGACCGTCCTGCGCGAGCACCGCGACGCGTACGCGAGGCGCATCAGCGAGGACACGGGCAAGCCCCTCGTCGACGCGGTGATGACCGAGCTCCTGGTCGTCCCGCCCTTCCTCGACTTCTACGCGAAGCGCGCGCCCAAGCTCCTCGCGCGGCGGCGCCTGCCGAGCTCGATCCTCTTCCCGGGCAAGGGCGCCTACGAGGAGCACTTCCCGATGGGCGTCGTCGGCGTCATCAGCCCCTGGAATTTCCCCTTCCAGCTCGCCGTCCTGCCCGCGCTCTCGGCGCTCATCGCGGGCAACACCGTCGTCATCAAGCCGAGCGAGGTCACGCCGATCACGGGCGAGGTGATCCGCGAGGCGTTCGAGCGGATCGGGCTGCCGCGCGGCGTGGTCGAGGTGGTGCAGGGCGACGGCGCGACCGGCGCGGCGCTCAGCGAGGCCGCCGTCGACAAGCTCTTCTTCACGGGCTCGGTCGCGACCGGGCGCAAGGTGATGGCCGCGGCGGCGAGGCGGCCGATCCCCGTCGAGCTCGAGCTCGGCGGCAAGGACGCGATGATCGTCTGCGCCGACGCGAACCTCGAGCGCGCCGCGAAGGGCGCCGCGTGGGGCGGCCTCGTCAATTGCGGCCAGATGTGCACCTCGATCGAGCGCATCCTCGTCGAGGAGTCCGTCCACGACCGCTTCGTCGAGCTCCTGCTCGAGGAGGTCCGCGGGGTGAAGGTCGGCGCGCCCGAGGAGGGCTCCGACATGGGCCCGATCACCTTCCCGCGGCAGCTCGAGACGATCGAGCGCCACCTCGCCGACGCGAAGGAGAAGGGCGCGGAGATCCTCTTCGGCGGCCACCGCCTCGCGCGCGCGGGCCAATTCCACGAGCCGACCGTCCTCACGAAGGTCCGCCCGGGCATGGAGATCTACGACGAGGAGAGCTTCGGGCCGCTCCTGCCGATCGTGAAGGTGCGGGACGTCGAGGAGGCGATCCGCCTCGCGAACGATCACCAGTACGGGCTCAACGGGAGCGTCTGGACGCGCGACTACGAGGCGGGCCTCCGGATCGCGTCCCGCCTCGAGTGCGGGCAGGTCACGATCAACGACGTCGCGACGAGCGTCGGCAACCCGGGCTTGCCCTTCGGCGGCGTGAAGAACAGCGGCTTCGGGCGCTACCACGGCGAGGAGGGCCTGCTCGCCTTCACCCACACGAAGGCGATCATGGCCGACCGCGGCCTGCTCTCGAGCGAGCCCTTCTGGTTCCCGTACGCGCCGAAGTACGACGCCTTGAAGGAGGCGTTCGACGGCGTCGCGGGCGGCGGGCTCCCGAAGGCGCTCTTCCACTTCGCGCGCATGGTGCGGAGGAGCCTCGGCTGATCTACGACGAGAGCCCCACGCGGGCGAGCCCGCCCCGCCCCGCGCTCGGCTCAAGGGAAGAGCACGCCGACGACGGCGAGCACGTGGAACGCGCTCCCGACGAGGACGAAGCCGTGCCAGGCGGCGTGCATCCACCTGCGCCCCTCGACGATGAAGAAGGGCACGCCCGCCGTGTAGGCGACGCCGCCGAGCACGAGCCACGCGAGCACCCTCGAGGAGAGCGCGGGGACGACGACGGGCAGCGCGAGCGCGACCATCCAGCCCGCGAGGAGATAGAGCCCGAGCGAGAGCCGGGTGTGGTGGCGCAGCGGGCTCGACTCGACGATGACGCCGACGAGCGCGAGCGACCACGCGACGCTCGCGAGCGAGACGCCCCACGCGCCCCCGACGGCGACGAGCGCGATCGGCGTGTACGTCCCCGCGATGAGGAGGTGGATCGCCGCGTGATCGAGGATGCGAAAGAGGGCCTTCGCGCGCCGGCGCGAGGGCGGGATCGCGTGGTAGAGCGAGGAGGCGACGTAGACGAGCGTGAGGCTCGCGCCGAACACGCTCGCGACCGCGGCGTGGAGCGCGCTCCCCCCCATCGCCGCGAAGACGACCAGCGCGACGAGCGTGGCGATCGCGAGGACGGCGCCGATCCCGTGCGTGAGCGCGTGGACGAATTCCTCGACCGGCGTGGGCTCGGGGCGCGACGAGGGCGCGCTCGCGGCGTCGCTCCGTGGTGCGGGGGACATCTCCCCGAGCATGAGCGAGCGAGGCGGCCCCGTCGGTCACGGGATCGCGCGGGCCGTCATCGTTCCGTCACGAGCCGAGGCGCTCTCTCGCCGTCAGCGCCGCGGGCCTCGGCGATCCGTGGCGGGGCCGCGCTCGCGCCGCGACGCGCCGCCCGCGTCGGGCTTCTCGAGGATGAAGAGGTAGTTGAAGCCGCGCAGGAAGAAGTTCCCCTCCTCGGCGGCGCGGTGGTAGTTGCCCTGGAGCAGCGTCTTGTGGTGTCGCGTCACCGCGACGACGTCGACGGGCCGCAGGTGCGTGAGCGCGAGCGCGAAGAGCTCGAAGCCGACGCACGCGATGCCTCGAGACTTCTCGAAGTAGTCGCAGACATAGAGGCCGAGGTGGCCGCCGGGCCGGAGCACGCGCGCGCACTCGCCGAGCACCCTCCCCATCTCCGCGTAGAAGCGCGGGTCGTAGGCGGAGAGCTTCCCGATGCAGCGCGGATCGCTCGAGTAGTCGATGTGATCGCCGTACGGCGGATCGACGAAGACGAGGTCGACCGAGCCCGTCGCGACCGGGAGCTCGCGCGCGTCGGCCTGCTCGATGTCGCCCCGGTGAGGCGCGAGGTCGAAGCCGCGCCCGAGCCGCCCCGTGTCGCGGCAGACGTCGAGGGTCGTCCCCGAGCCACACATCGGGTCGACGACGAGCTCGCCCGGCCGCGTGTAGCGCTGGATCAGGTTCCAGGGCACGTACGACGGAGTCGCCCCGACGTAGCGCGAGTCGCCCTGCATCCCACGGCCATAGTGCTGGGAGGGGTAGTCCCAGAGCGTCGTGGTCTCGAGGCGCAGCGGCGGCTTCTCGGGTCGGCTGACCGGCTTGCCCCGCGTAGGAGCGCGCCGCGCCGCGGGCGAGGCCTCGCTCGAGGCGTCACGGCTCGGCGCGCGTAAAGAGCGCGGAGGTCCCCTCACGGGCGCCTGCCTCTTCGCGCGTGGAGCCGTGGCGAGCGAGCGGGACTCAGCACAGCCCGCCCGGATCGACGTTCTGCCCGGCCGCCTGCGCCGCGCACGCGTCCTCGTAGCGGACGCCGTCACACCCGCAGACGGGCGGGGTCTCCATGTGGCAGTCGTCCCGCGCGACGCACGAGCCGGTGGGGCGTGAGAGGCAGCCTGCCTTCTGGCAGTACTCGAGCGAGCCGCAGTCGCGGTTGGTGCGGCAGCCTCTCGCGGCGTCGAGCGACGAGGAGGCGTCGGTGTCGGACGTCGCGTCGCTCGCGGTGGATGCGTCGGCGCGGGACGCGTCCACGCCCGCCGCGTCGATCGACGACCACGCGTCCACGCCCGGCGCGTCGATCGGCGACCACGCGTCCACGCCCGGCGCGTCGGCGCGGCTCGCGGCCGCGGCGCCACCATCGACGAGCGGCGCGGCGTCGTCGAGCGGGGCGACCTCGAAGTCGTAGCAGCCAGCGCAGGGCAGCGCCGCGATCGCGATCGCGATCCCGATCACCGAGGCGCCGCTGACCCTGCGTGAGAGCATCCGACCAGCCTAACCCAACTCCCGCGTCCGCGGGCTTCTTCGGGCTCCGCGGGCGGCCCTCGGAGGGCCGCCTCGTGAGCGCCGCTTCAGCAGACGGCGCCGACGGGGATGCAGGTCCACGTCGTCCAGCAGAGCGAGCAGTAGGTCCCATCGGCGCAGGGTGTCGGGCAGCTCGCCGCGGGATCGCAGGCGCTGGGGTACGCGACGCGAACGCCAGCGCGCTGCGCCTCGCAGCCGTTGCCGTAGGTGACCCCGTCACAGCCGCACGCCGGCTCGCGCACGGCGGGGCACACCTCGGGTCGCCGCTGGCAGGTGCCGACGTCACCGCACCAGTCCCCGGCGCAGTACTCCGCCGATCCGCAGTCCGAATTGGCCATGCACGAGTCCGTGGGCGAGACGCCGCACTCACCGCGGCGCTCCACGCGGACGCCTCTCGCCTGGGCGGTGCACTCGTTCGGGTAGGTGTTGCCGTCGCAGCCACAGACCGGCGCATAGACGTCCGCGCACACCTCGGGCCGTCGCTCGCACGTCCCGGGCGTGCCGCAGCCCTCCCCGGCGCAGTAGTCGACGTCGTGGCACTCGCTGTTGTCTCGACAGTCGGGGCCAGACGGCTCGCAGGCGCCGTCGTGCTGGATCCGCATGCCGTGGCTCGCCGCGTCACACGCGTTGCTGTACGTGACGCCGTCGCAGCCGCAGACGGGGCGGATGTAGAGCGGACACGCCCCGGGCCGCGGCTCGCACGTCCCGGGCCCGTCGCAGCCCTCGCCCGCGCAGTAGTCGCCCGAGTCGCAGCCGAATTCGCCGTAGCAAGCGGACGGGCTGCCGGCGTCCTCGCAGACGAGCACCCCGCACGAGCAGGGATCGCTCGGATCCGGGACGTAGTGGCAGCCGGGCGGCGGAGGCGCGCACGGCGTCGGCAAGCAAGCCGCGTCGACGCTCGCGTCCCGAGCCAGAGCGCCGTCCTCGGGCGAGACCGCGCCGTCCTCGGGCGAGACCGCGCCGTCCTCGGGCGAGACCGCGCCGTCCTCGGGCGAGACCGCGCCGTCCTCGGGCGAGACCGCGCCGTCGATCGGCGTGACGCCACCATCGAGCGCGCTCGCGTCGACGCCGGGGCCGGCGTCGGCCGGTCCCTGCGTCGTGCCGCACTCGCAGCCGAAGGCCAAGAGGGAGAGCGCGGCGAGACCGACGAGGCCGAGCCGCGCGTTCGTGTAAGCCAATTCGTTCATGCGCGCGATTCTGAATCGGGCGCATCGCGTTGCCAAGCCGACCCGTGAGGAGCTGGCTCGCGCCCTCGCCGCGGCGCGCGGCCCCGGATCCGCGCCGCGCCGCGCTAGCGCCGCCCGGGGCGAGACGATATGAACGATCCGCGCTCCGCTCGCGCGCGTGGAGGACGACGATGGCCTGGACGACGGATGCGATCTCGGAGCAGCGCGACAAGGTCTTCGTGGTCACCGGCGCGAACAGCGGCATCGGCCTCGAGGCGGCCAAGACGCTCGCGAGAAAGGGCGCGCACGTCGTCCTCGCCTGCCGGAGCGCCGCCCGCGCGGAGCAGGCCCGCGAGCAGATCCGCCAGGCCGTGCCCGACGCGAGCCTCGAGCTCAGCCCCCTCGATCTCGCGAGCCTCGCGAGCGTCCACGCGTTCGCCGAGCGCTTCCTCGAGGCGCACCCTCGCCTCGACGGCCTCGTCAACAACGCGGGCCTCATGGCGCTCCCCTACGGCAAGACCGCGGACGGCTTCGAGATGCAGCTCGGCACGAACCACCTCGGGCACTTCGCGCTGACGGGGCTGCTCCTACCGCGCCTGCTCGAGACGGAGAACGCGCGCCTCGTCACGGTCGCGAGCACGGCGCATCGCTGGGGCCGGATGCACTGGGACGACCTCATGGGCGAGCGGGGCTACGAGCCCTGGTCGTGGTACGGCCAGAGCAAGCTCGCGAACCTGCTCTTCCACTACGAGCTCGCGCGCCGCCTCGAGGCGAAGGGGCACGCGCCCACGCGCCTCGCGGTCGCCGCGCACCCCGGCTACGCGGCCACCCAGCTCCCGCTCAAGGGCCCCGAGATGGAGGGCTCGAAGCTCAAGGAGTGGGTCATGAAGGCGGGGAGCGCGCTGATCGCGCAGGGCCCCGACATGGGCGCGCTCCCGACCCTGCGCGCCCTGCTCGATCCCGACGCGAAGAACGGCGAGTACTACGGCCCGCGCGGCCTCCTCGAGCTCTTCGGCTACCCAGTGAAGGTCGGCTCGAACCGCGCCTCGCGCGACGAGGCGGATCAGGCGCGCCTCTGGGAGGTGAGCGAGAAGCTCACGGGCGTGCGCTTCGAGCCGCTCGACTGACGGCGCGCCCTCGAGGGAGCGCTCAGAAGAGGTAGTGGTAGGCGATCGCGAGGATCGCCAAGAGGCAGCCGACGAGCACGCCGAGCTGGATCGGGTCGACCGCGATGCGCCGGAGCAGGCCGCGCGCGGCGTCGGCGATGGCCGGATCCTTCGCCTGCGTAAGCGGCGTGAGCACCTCGCGCATCATCCGGTAGTCACCGATGCGGTAGAGCGCGAGCGCGCGCTCGAGCGCGGCGCCCTCGGGCGTCCCCGCGCCGGGCAGCGCGGGCTCGGGGAGGACGGCGGAGCGGACCGGCTTCGCGTTGGCCTGCGAAGCCTCCGCGTTGGTCTGCGAAGCCTCCGCGTTGGTCTGCGAAGCCTCCGCGTTCGTCTCGGGCTCTTCGCTCATCCTTCGGCCTCGTCGTAGGGGGGATGTCGCGGCACGTCGTCGGGGATCTCCCACGGGCTCCCGCGCAGGCTCTGGCCGCCGTCGATGAGGAAGCACTGGCCGGTGACGTAGTCGGCGTAGCGCGACGCGAGGTAGACGACGAGGTGGCTCACCTCGCGCTCGTCGCCCAGGCGCTTGAGCGGGATCGAGCGCCGCGCGGCCTCGAGGAACTCCTCGGGGTAGCGCGCCGTCCCGCTCGTGCGGATGACGCCCGGCGCGACGGCGTTCACGCGCAGGCCGTGGCAGGCCCACTCGACGGCGAGGCTCTGCGTGAGGTTCTGGACGCCCGCGCGCGCCGCGCCCGTGTGCGCCATCCCCGGGAAGCCGTGCTCGACCTGCGCCGTGATGTTGACGATGCGGCCGCGCTTCTTCGGGATCATCGCGCGGCTCGCCACGGCGTGCGTGACGTTCCACGTGCCGAGGAGGTTGTTGCGCACGACCGCCTCGAAGCCCTTGGGGCTGATGTGCTCGGCGGGGCTCGGGAACTGCCCCCCGGCGTTGTTCACGAGCACGGAGATCGCCCCGAAGCGCGCGAGCGTCGTCGCGACGAAGGCCTCGACCTCCTCGGGCTTGCGCGTGTCCATCGGCTGGACGAAGACCTCGACGCCCTCGGCCCCGAGCGCCTCGGCCGCCGCCTCGAGCGGCTCGCGCCTGCGCCCGGCGAGCGCGAGCTTCGCGCCGAGCGCGCCGAGCTCGCGCGCGATGGCGAGGCCGATCCCCGTGCCTCCGCCCGTGACGACGGCGACGTCGCCCTCGAAGAGGCCCGCGCGAAAGAGCTGCTCCATGCGAGCCTCGGTCTATCACGGCTCTTCTCCCCGCGCTTTTCGCGCGGCATGCTCGAGGCGGATGCGCGGAGCGAGCGAAGAGGGAGCCTCGGCGGGCCCGAAGCGGCGCGTCTACTCGATCACCGAGGTGAACGCGCTCGCGCGCGCCGCCCTCGAGCGCGGGGTCCTCGAGCTCACGCTCGAGGGCGAGGTGATGGACGCGAACCTCGCGCCCTCGGGGCACCTCTACTTCACGCTCGGCGACGGCCGCGCGCGGCTCCGCGGCGTGATGTACCGGACGGATCTCGGCCCCGTCGCGCGCGGCCTCGCCAAGGGGGCGCGCGTCTGGGCGCGCGGGCGGCTCACGATCTACGAGCCGCGCGGCGAGTTCCAGCTCCACGCGCTCGAGCTCGCGCTCGCCGGCGAGGGCGATCGCGCCGCGGAGGTGCTCCGCGTCCGCAAGCGGCTCGCGGCGGACGGCCTGCTCGATCCCGCGAGGAAGCGCCCGCTCCCGCGCCACCCGCAGACGGTCGGCGTCGTGACGAGCCGCGACGGAGCGGCGCTCCGCGACGTCGTGCGCGTCGCGCTCGCGCGCTTCCCGACGCGGCTCGTGCTCGCGCACACGCTCGTCCAGGGCGAGGAGGCGCCCGCGCAGATCGTGAGCGCGCTCGCGTCGATCCAGCGGCTGCGCACCCTCGACGTGATCCTGCTCGTGCGAGGCGGCGGCGGAAGCGAGGATCTCGCGGCGTTCGACGACGAGCGCGTCGCGCGCGCCGTCGCCAAGGCGCGCGTGCCCATCGTGACGGGCGTCGGCCACGAGCGCGACGTCTCGCTCGCGGACCTCGTCGCGGACGTGTGGGCCGCGACGCCGTCACAGGCCGCGGAGCTCGCGGTGCCCTCGATGGAGGTGCGACGAGGCGAGCTCGACGACGCGATCCGCGCGCTCCAGCGCGGCTTCGAGCGCGCGATCGACGAGCGCCGGCTCGAGCTCGAGGCCAAGGCGCGCGCGCTCCGCGATCCGCGCGGCGCGCTCCGCCGACCGCGCGCGACGCTCCTCGAGCTCGAGCGGCGGCTCGTCACCCTCGGGCGCCGCCGCGTCGCGGGCGAGCGGGCCCGCCTGGCGAGGCTCGACGCGCGCCTCTCGCCCTTCGAGCCGCGCGCGCACCTCGCCCATGATCGCGCCCGCTTGCTCGCGCTCGCGGGCCGGCTCGCGCACGCGATGGCGCTCGGCGTCGAGCGCTCGCGCCGCGCCCTCGCGATGCACGCCCGCGCCCTCGACGCGCTCTCGCCGCTCGCGGTGCTCGAGCGCGGCTACGCCGTCGCGACGCTCGAGCCGAGCGGCGCCTTGCTCCGCGACGCGGACGAGGCCCCAGTCGGCGCGACGCTCCGCGTGCGGCTCGCGCGCGGCGTCGTGCGGGCCGCGGTGCTCGCGCGAGAGCCCGAGGGCTCACGCGGGCCCTGACGGCGCGCCTCGACTCGACGGATCACGTCAAGCGAGGCGCGCTGTCACGCGACGCGATCCGTCGCGCGGACGCGCCGTCAGCGCGGGAAGAAGCGCTCGACCGAGACGGCGCCCGCGGCGACCTCCTCGGGGAGATAGCGGAGCGGGATCGTGCGGTTGCCGAGCCAGTACGCGGCCTGGTCGGAGAAGTGCGGGCTGGTCGGGATCCCCGACTGCCCGCCCGGCAGGATGTTCTGGCCGCGCACGCCGCCCGGGCCGAGCGCGATCACCATGCGGAAGACGGGGCCCGAGCCGTAGGTCCAGTCGTCGGTGTCGAGCCCGGGGTTGGCCGCGTCGACGTCGAACTGGTCGCCGGGGCGCGGGAAGTGCGGCAGGGACGCGCGCGGATCGTCCATCGGCAGATCGGGCATCAGGGGGAGCTGGCGCGGCGTGATGCGGAAGCTGCTGAGCAGGAGCTCGAGCTCGGGGCTCGAGCTCCCGCCGAGCTGGCTCCCGACGAGCGAGTCGAAGCGCACCTGGTGGCGGTAGCCCCAGCGGAAGCCGTCCCAGTCGCTCGTGCCGAAGCCGCCGCGCAGCGTCTCGGTCGGCGGCGAGCGCAGGAACGCGATCGCGTGATCGAGCGAGCGGAGCGCGATCTCGCGGCTCGACTCGACCTCGGGCGTGCCGAGGTCGTCGAAGAAGACGCTCTCGTTCGTCGCCGGATCGAAGGAGCCGAGGTCGAGCGGGTTGCCCGCCCCGCGGCCGTTCTCCATGAGGAGCATGGTCTGCATGCGGAAGGTGTCGCCCGTGACGGCGGGCGAGAGGTCGCCCGGGATGCCCTCGTCGCCGAGCACCTCGCGCACGTAGGTCGCGAACCACGCGTGGAAGATCGACGTCGCCACGCTGTCCGCGACGTCGTCCGGCCCGAGCGGCGCGTAGAAGGTCTCGACGCCCGACGGAGTGTGGAAGCCGCGATCGCGCCAGCCCGTGACGCGGCGCTCGACCTCCTCGTAGTCCGCCCGCGCGGCCGACCACGCGCTCGCCATGCGCGCCTCGGGGCTAGCAGGGGCGGGGCTCCCCGCGGCCGCGCGGCGCGCCACGTCGATCGCGTCGAGGAGCACGTCCGTCCACTCGCGCCCGAGGCTCGAGCGGTGATCGCCCTGGATGCTCGCCATCTCCTCGACGCTCGCCGTGTGCGCGCCGATGGCGGCCTCGAGCCGCTCGGCGATGCGCGCGGCGCGGTAGCCCTCGATCCACGGTCCGCCGATGTAGTAGGGGTCGTTGAAGAGGTCGTTGTCCGTCGCGATCGCGCCCGGATCGTTGTTCGCCATGACGACGTACTGGCGCGCCGGGTTGCGCGCCTGGGGCCACTGATCGAAGGGCACGACGTGGGCCTCGGGGCCGCCCGCCGCGGCCGCCGCCTCGTCGACGCGGCCGCGCGCATCGAGCGGGAGGTGCCACGCGCCAAAGCGCGTGCCGTCGATGAGGCGGCGCGGATCGGCGCCGGGGATCCAGCGGTTGGTCACGGGATCGCGCGGGAGGTAGTCGCGCGCCGGGACCGCGTGGTAGGCGCTGTAGACGACCGAGCCGTGCGCGTCGGACGCCATCATGCTGCCGCCGTAGCCGATGAAGTGGCGCATCGCCTGGCGGAAGTCCTCGACGTCCGTGGCGACCGAGAACTGGCGGAAGGCGCGGAGCAGCGTGCCGCCGTCGAAGGGGCCGTAGTAGAAGCTCACGGCCGTGATGCGGCCGTCGCCGTCGGCGTCGCCGGGGACGACGAGCCCGCCGAGCGTCCAGACCTTCGCCTGGCCCGCCGGGAGCACCTCGTCGGCGCTCGTCGCGCGGCCCTCGATGGAGGTGATCCAGCGGCCATCGAAGGTCGTGAAGCGCGGCACGATCTCCGTGCGGCCGACCGAGTGGAGGGCGGGGACGTCGGCGACGACGACCTCCTCGTCGACGCGCACGAGGTCGCGCTCGTGGCCCTCGAAGCGCGAGGCGCGGGGCAGGCCCTCCGCGTCGAGCACGAGCTCCTCCGTGTACCAGTCGGTGACGTCCGCGAAGTACGCGGTCTGCGTCCACGCGATGCGGCCGTTCGTGCCGACGCCCATCGCCGGCAGGCCCGCGATCGTGGCGCCGAGCAGGCGCGTGCTCTCGCGCTCGCTCCCGAGGAGCATCGTGTCGATGCCGAGCTGCCAGAAGAGCGGCGGGACGCTGAGCTCGAGGTGGCCGTCGCCCGAGAGGAGCGAGCTCCCGTCGGTCGTGGCGCTCCCCATCACGGCCCAGCCGTTCGAGCCGTAGCCCTCGTCGGGATCGCGCGAGAAGCGGGCCTCGATGCGCGCGAGGCCCGCCATCGCGCGATCGAGGACGCCGCGCTCGGGGAGCACGCCCGAGAGCGCGCGGAGCGCCTCCGGCCCGAAGGGGCGCGGCGGCGCGCCGATGATCGGGTGCCCGCCCGTGCCGTCCGTCTCGAGGCCCCAGCCAGAGGCGGAGCTGATGCTCCGCGCCGGCGCGTAGTGGTCGATGATGTCCCGCTCGAGCCCGGCCACGCGGAGCGCGCGGTTGGCCGCGCCGGTGGGGAAGACGTCGTCGACGTGCTCGAACGCGCGGCTCCGCCCGACGTCGCCGGTCTCGAAGCTCGTCCCGTAGAGCACCGAGACGCCCGTCGCGACGACGTCGCGGCGCGTCCAGTCGTGCATCAGATCGGCGGGGTTGCGCGCGCCGAGGAACGAGCCGCCAAGCTGGAGCTCGCGCGGCGGCGGCAGCCTGCGCGCGCGGACCGCGGCGATGTAGGCGTTGATCCCCTCGGCGTAGGCGTCGAGCTCCGCGCCCTCCTCCTCGTCGACGCCCGCGAGGTAGAGGTCGGTGATGTGCGCCGAGCCCGTCAGGCGCTGCTCGAGATCCGTCTCGAGCGCGACGTCGCCGAGCAGGGACGAGATGGTGCCCTCCGCGAGGCGCCGCGTCAGGTCCATCTGGAAGAACCGATCGCGCGCCATCGTGAAGCCGAGCAGGCGCATCGCGTCGACGCGGTCGCGCGCGTAGATGTGCGGGACGTCCATCTCCGTGCGCACGACGAACGCCTCGCCCGAGAGGCCGGGCAGCTCGTAGCGAGCGCTCACCGCCACGTCCGTGAAGGGCGCGGGGAGGGGCGGATCGACGATCGCGGCATCGTCCTCGATCGCGCCATCGACGGCGGCGTCGGCGACGGCGGCGTCGTCGGCCGTGGGCGGCGGACTCTCGCAGGCACAGCCCTGGAGGGCGAGCGGCACGATCGGCGCGAGGAGCGGGGCGAGGGCGAGGGTGATGCGGCGCATGACCGAGAGCCTACCTTCCCTTCGCCGAGGGCGCCGAAAAGGTTGGGCCCCTTTCACCCTTTGGCTTCTGCGAGCCGCGCTCCGCGACGACGGCCGAGGAGGCGGGCCTCTCGCGTGCCGCACCTCTCCTTCCGTACGTGCCGCGCCCCCTACCCCGCCGCGACCCGATGGGCGCTTCGGGACCCGCACATCGGGCGTGGCCTTCGCCGCGACGTGATCGGCTCGACTCCAAGGTTCTTCCTCTGTGGACCCCCTTGTTCGAGAGGTCGAGTCCTGCCGGCTACGAGATGGCCGAAACTATCGATGCCTCGCGCTGAATGCCGATGTGGTCCGCTGCATCCGCCAGGTCTGGCGTTCCGCCGATGAAAGGGAGTCTTCATGCGCTACGTCTGTGTATCTGGGCTGGCTCTGCTCGTTTCCACCGTGACCGGATGTTCTGACCCAGCGCTTGCCCCGGATGCGGACGTCCCGGCGAGCGCTGACGCTTCGACCGCCGACGCCGCGCACGCGTCCGTTGACGCGGGACGTCCCGACGGCGCGCCCGACCGCGACGGCGCGCGCGATCTGTACGATGCCGCCCCCGACTCCGGTCGGCTCGACTCCGGACCCTCGGACGTCGACGCAGCGTTCGCAGACGCCGCGCCAGTCGCGCTTCCCGACGCGCCCTTCGACGCAGGCGGCGCGGGCTGCACGGAGATCGTGCTTCCCGAGATCACCAGTGACAACATGAGCGTGCAGCCGGCAGGCGACGGATTCTTGGTCTATCAGTTCCTCGGCAATGGCCGGGACGGGACTGGCTTCGCCAGCGGGATGGAGATGTACCGGGGGCCGATGCCTCCACTCGGCGTCGCCGTCCCGATGAACGAGACCTGCGTGAGCGGTGGAAATTGCATCTCGTTCTACGTCGCCAGCGCGGACGCCCACTTCGCGATCGAGCGCGGCGTCATCGCGTTCTCGGCCTGGATTGGCGACGCGGTCGCTGGTGAGCACAGCGATCTCGTCTTGCGAGAGACGAGGATGGTGCCACTCGGGGGCGGCTCGTTCGCAGAGCACCTCCGCCCTGACGGTCGCTGCTTTCGGGTGTCGGGACGAAGCTTCGATACGCGCACGCCTGGACGCGCGTGCGTCGGCTCCTCCGACTGCCGCGGCGGCTTGACCTGCGACGCGGACTCGCTCCGGTGCGCCCCGCCCGAATGCACGGAGTCCGCCGACTGCGCCGCTGGCGAGATGTGTCGTTCGGGCACCTGCCTGCGCACGTGTCGGGCGGGCTGCCTCACCGGCACGACGTGCGAGTCCGGGGGGCGCACGATGCACTCCCCGAGCGGGGGATGGAACGCGTGCGTGCGTCACGGAGACGGCGGGAGGGGGAGCGCGTCGACGGGGGGCGGCGTCTACACGAGCTGTGCACCGGGCCTCACGCCATCCCCCGATACGTGCCAGCCAGGGTGCGACCCCGAGGTCGCCGAGCCCGGATGCCCCGCGGGGCTCGTTTGCTTTCCGCCCGGCAGGTGTGGGACGGCGTTCGAGCCTGGCCCGGCGATCGGTGAACCCTGCGCCGCGACTGGCGACCTGTGTGGTCTCGACGTCAAGGCGTACCGCGGGGAATGCGTGCCTCTCTTCGTCCATGGCGGCTTCGAGCGGCGGTGCTTGCGTTACTGCAATCCCGACGCCCCCTCCTCGTGCGAGGCGGGTGAGCTCTGCAGCGACGAAGGCTTCAGCTTCGTCTGTGTACCGCACGCGTGATCACGTCGCGCGCAGTGCGTTCCGGAGCTGATCGAGCCGATCCTCCCCGACACAGCCGGCTCCGGCGAGCCTCGGTGACGGGGACTCGAGCACGCTCGCCGGCGTGCTGATGGGCAGAACCCCGTCCGGGGCGGGCAGCCGCTCCCGGACGCCGCGGTCCACTACGTCTGCGAGGAGACAGGGCTCTTCGACGGTGACGCGGGTGATGATCGTCGTGTGGCGCGCGGGCCATGGCCGGATCTATTGATGGCGGGCGCTCGCGACCGCGAGCATGGTGCCTCGATGCACACTCGAACGCTGGTGCTGGTATTCTGGGCGACCGTCATCGCCGCGTGCGACGGGAACATCTCGGACGCAGACAGCGGGATGCAACGCGACGACGGCGGCACGCAACGCGACGACGGC
Organism: Sandaracinaceae bacterium; assembly: GCA_039809495.1. Lineage (GTDB taxonomy): Bacteria > Myxococcota_A > Polyangia > Polyangiales > Sandaracinaceae > JAFLCL01. The sequence continues at coordinate 29,627 of JBDHVC010000030.1, read as the reverse complement.
GGCACGCGACGCGACGACGGCGGCACGCAACGCGACGACGGCGGCATGCTGTCGGACGCGAGCGATGTGCGACAGGACGCAGGCGGCGACGACGCTGGGACATCACGCGACGGCGGCGGGACTCCGACGGATGCAGGCTCCTTCACGGGCGCGATCGTTCGCGCCGACTCGTGCAGCGCGGCCGACGTTCAAGCCGCGCTCGAGGCGGCGCCGGGGGGTGCTCGGGTCGAGATCCCGGCGGGTGAGTGCGACTGGGGCTCGGCGAGCGTGACCCACAGGGGCTCGGTGTGGCTGCGCGGCGACCCGGACGGCGGCACGACCTTGCGGCGCTCCGCGAACACCGACTCCGACATGATCACGCTCTTGTGCTCCACGGACGCCGATCGCGTCCGGTTCTCGCACCTGAACCTCGAGGGATCGTTCGACACGAGGCGCGGTGAGGACAACGGCCTACGCATCGGCACGAGCGCGCGCGGATGCTTGGACTTCCGCGTGCACGACTCGGTGTTCCGCGGCTTCGCCGCGTCGGGGGTCGAGGTGAACGGCAGGGCCCGCGGCGTCATCTACCAGAATCGATTCGAGCGCAATTTCCGGCCGGGCCTCGGCTACGGCGTGGTGGTATACGGCGACGACACCTGGGGAGAGCTCGATTGGGGGAGCCGAGCTGCGGTCTTCGTCGAAGACAACGACTTCTACTTCCAACGCCATCACATCGCGGCGAACCGTGGCGCTCGTTACGTGTTTCGTTACAACCGCGTGAGGGGCGCGGCCGCCGCGGAGGACTGGACCATGGTCGACGCCCACGGACGCGCCGAAGGCGCCCACGGTACCCGGGCGCTCGAGGTGTACCGGAACCTCTTCGAGGTCGATGACGACGTCGACTCCGCGGACTCGATCGGCCTGCGCGGAGGCGATGCGCTGGTGTTCGACAACGCGTTCTCGCCCCGCATCGCCTACACCGTGCGCGTGACGATGGAGATCGACGGCTGCCCCTCCGACACCACGGAGCCCTTCGAGGATCAGACTACGGTGCTCCACGTTTGGAACAACACGCTCCTCGAGGGCGCGACCGAGACGGTGTGGGGCGTCGGTCCGAACTACGTCGACAACGACTGTCCGAGGTCGTTCAGAGAGGGCGAGCACATCCACTTCGCGGCGCCCTCGGGCTATACGCCGTTCACCTACCCGCACCCGCTGCGCTCGGAGCCCTGACAGCGCGCGTCGCTCGACGTGATCCGTCGAGCGAGGCACGCTGGCTCGGCGGGAGGGAGGCTCACGCCGATTCACTCGGCGTGAGGGAGGGTCTGGGGGCAGACCCTCCGACAAGGAAGGAACAGCACGAAGCAGGGCAACTGATTCGTGCTGTGAGGTACGGAGCTCTCGCTGATGGCCGCGATGCTGCCAGCCGGCGACGTAGCGAGCCGGCGGTGATGATGTCGTCGTGAGCGCGGTGACCGTCGAGCTGGCGGAATGCGCCGCGCAGCGCCTGGACCGGGTCGAGGTCGCGACGCCGTGCCGCCGTCGTGAAGAGACACCCTGTCTTCGGTCGCGCCGGACCGCACCCGAAGACACGTGCTTTCCCGATCATCGATCGATCTCGTGAACGCTCCGGGCCAGCTCGACTCGCACTTCGGTCGGCGACGGAAGGCCCTCATCTCGAAACGCGCGCGCCATCGCCGTCGCGCCGCTGTAGCCCGAGAGCCGAGCGACGGCTTCGACCGAGAGCGCGGGCACGCTGAGGAGGAGCACCGCGCGCCGAACACGGAACACGCGCGTGGCGCGGCGAAAGCCGCCGAGGCCATTTCGGGTGCTGATCTCCGCCGCGTCTCGTCGCAGCTGTCGGATCGAGATCTGCGCCAGCTCTGCCGCCTGTTCAGCTTGGCCTGTGAGGTCCTGCGATCCAAAGAGCGCGCCGACTCCGGCCCAAAGGCGGCGCAGCGCCGGGGGCTCTTCTTCGGCCGTCCAACGCTCATCGAGATCCCGAACGATCCCCTCTCCGACCAACGCCGACCAGAACGCCGCGAACCGCTCCATGAGCGTGTCGAGATCGGCGGCCATCGTGTAGCTCGTCATGCTCTCGATAGCGCGCCGCGCGGCAAGGGGGAGGGGCATAGGCCCGTGGCTCAATCCCTGGGGCGCCAGGACGAACTGGCTCGGCGCACACAGGTAGAGCGTCACGGCGCGGGGACCCTCGATGCGAAAGGACATGGCGTCCGATCGACGCCGCTCGAACTCCGGTTCGTTCATCAGCCAGAGCGCCGGCCCATCGCTCTCGTGCAAGCGAGTGCTCATTCGTCCAGAGAGCACCGCGTAGAGGGTGGTGACCGGCGTCGCGTTGGTCGTCGGTCCGCAGCAGAAGCGCGAGTCGAAGGCGGTTGCGTCGCGGTCGATGAAGATTCCGCGCACCTGCATCCCGAGAAACACGGTCACGACGATTCGCACAGGATTCGTCGACTTGGTCGTCATGGCGAGCACGAGACCCTACCTCTCCTCTGCCAGGCGCGTCCTGACCGATCCCCTCGTTTCGGGTCCCGCAATTGTCGTGGAGTCTTGCGCCTGAGACTGCTGTTGTCGACCTGGGACATCCCCTCAGATTTTCCCAGGCAGTTCGGCCAACTCCTGATGCTCCTCCAGCACCAGGCCGAGGGCGGCCATCAGCCGATCGAACCAGTCGTCCCGCGTGGTGCGCAGGCAGCGGTACCCATACGACCCTTGGCGAAACAACGACTGTGTACGTCGTTTGACCGTGTTCGCGCGAAGCCCCGCGTCGGTCCCCGCGAGCGCGCCGTCACGCCACCTCTCGAGCCGCGCGAGCGGCACCCCGAGCTCGCGCGAGATCGCGCGGAGCGGCTCGCCCCGCAGGATGCGAAGCGCCACCTCGCGCTTGCGCTGCACACGCCATCGCTACCCCGAAGGGAGCGGTCCCTCACCTTGCCGCCATCGTCGCTGCTGCTCGCCGTCCGTTTCTCCTTGGCGATCCGGGCTCCTCCTGTTCGTGGTCCAGGGAGACAGGGGGCGGATCAGGTGCCGCTCCGCATCGCCTCGTCGCGCCTCGATCCCGGCGAGCACGAGACGCGCCGGGGATCGGGTGCTAGAGGGGGCGCCATGGCGACCAAGCGTCGTTCACCCGAGCGCGAGCCCACCGACCGCATCGTCAAGCGCGCGCCGCAAGACCGAAAGCGCCTCCCACCCGAGCTCGAGGCCTTCGCGCGCGGCGACGACGACGCCATCTGGCGTCGGCAGCTCAAGAGCGGGCGCCTGCACGATCCGCGGGCCGTGGCGCTCATCCCCGGCCTCAAGAACAGCGACGCGCGCATGGTCTACGAGGCGCACCTCGGCAGGCTCCGCGCGCTCCTCGACGAGGCCCGCGCGAGCCCCTCGTCCGGCGAGGTGCGCTCGAGGCTCGCCGACGCGCTCGCCCTCGCCTACCTCACGGGCATCCACCGCGGGCAGAGCATCGTGAGCTTCGACGCGTTCGTCGACGCCGTGCTCGGCCTCCCGCTCGATCGCGCGCGCGAGCTCGTGCGCGAGGGGCGCGCCGCCCTCGGGCTCGAGCAGGGCCTCACGGACGCGGAGATCGCGCTCGTGCTCCGCGTCGAGGCCGGCGTCCTCGAGGCGACGCGCGGCGCCCGCGTGAGCGTGAAGGGCGGGATGCTCCGCATCGCGCTGCCCCTCGGCGCCGCGGCGGACGCCCTCGCCGCCGTCGGCTTCCGCGCGCTCCCGCTCGCGCGCAACGCGGAGGGGCCGCGCACGGTCGTGGATCGCCCCAAGGGCGTGCTCCCGATGAGCGCGATCATCGAGCGCGAGGAGCGCACGCGCCGCGGCGAGGAGTGACGCGGCGGCGCCCTCGGAGGCGCCCTCGGAGGCGCTGTCAGGGGCCGGGGGCGGCGGGCCGGCGGCACGCGAGCCACATCCCGCGATCGCCCGCGCGCGCGACGGCCTCGTCGCCGTAGAACGTCGCCTCGTACGCGTCGTTGGGCGCGATGATCAGCGCGTGGGCGTAGCCGCGCTGCATGAGCTGGCGCTGCCAGAGATCGCCCTCGTGCGGGCCGAGCCAGACGTAGGCGAGCGTTCGGCCGTTCGGATCGAGGCAGCCCCGATCGAAGGAGAGCGCGATCCGCCGCCCGGTGAGCTGCTCGGTGAAGAACTTGGCGTCCGCGCCATAGCAGTGCGGGTAGCCGTACGTGACGTAGGTCTCGGGCGTGTCGACGCCGATGAAGCGGATGCGCTCGGGCGCGCTCGCGCCGTCGACGAGGACGTCGATCGTGTCGCCATCGACGACGCGGCTGACGCGGCCGCGCACGGGATCGCGACACGAGGAGGCGCCCCCCGGGAGCGACGCGAGGTCCATCGCGTCGACGCGCGCGTCGTCGAAGACGAAGTCGCGATCGGTATCGAAGCAGTTCCCGCGCGCCGGATCGTAGACGCAGGGCTGCTCGAGCGCGGGCTGCGCCGGGCACCCGGCGAGGGCGCCCGAGGCCGCGAGGAGCAGCGCGAGGGCGCCCCGCTCGATCGACGGCTCGCTCGCTCGCCTCGCCATCAGAACCGGAACCTCGCCTCGAGCTGGACGAGGCGCTCGGTCGGGTAGCGGAGCGGGTTCGTGGGGTCGAGCTCGCGGTACGTCTCGCCGTAGACGAGCGTCATGATGCCCGTGCGTCGCCAGAAGAACCAGTTGAGCCCCACGCGCCAGTTGGTCTGCTCCGGCTGGTAGGTGACGCCGGTCGGCGTGCGATCGCCCGCGGGGAGGTTCTGGTAGGGCGCGTTGCGGTAGAGGCCGCCCACGTCCGCGGCGAGCATGAGCACGCGCGGCACGAGCAGGAACGAGAGCGACACGTTGAACGCCGTGTTCATCGCGTTGTAGTCGAGGACGTAGCGGCCGAAGTAGTCGCCGCGCAGGAGGAAGTGCCAGTAGCGCGCGAAGAAGCCCGCCTGCCAGAGGAGCCCCCGCTCGTTCGGCCGCTGGTCGTAGCGAGCGCCGGCGGTGAACTGGAGCGCGAACTGGTTGGGCGTGTAGACGAAGAGGCTCTCGAAGCGGTCCGTGCGCCCGACGGCGTCGAGCATGACCTGCGCGCCGCCCGTCCACGCGAAGTTGCGATCGTCCGAGCGGAAGAAGCGCCCGCCGACGTTGCCTGTGCCCTGCCCGGAGCCCGCGGCGGCGAAGACGCGGTAGCGCGCGACGCTCGAGAGGTCGCCGAGCGGGCCGCCCACCTCGAGCGAGAAGCCGTTGCCGGGCTCGGCGATGTTGCTGACATAGTAGGGCGGCGTGAGCAGCGGGTAGTTGGCCGCCGACATGACGAACGCCGTCGTCAGGAGCCCCGAGCCGCTGTTCAGGTTGAGGTAGTGCCCCGAGTCGCCGAGGGGGATGTTGAACATCACGAAATTCACGCGGAGCTGATCGTCCGCGCGCATCTGGATGAGGAAGAACGAATTCTGGATGAACGGGATCGGCCCGAGCGCGCGGAGCTGGAGCAGCGTGAAGCGCGCCTCGGGCACGTTGTTGACCATCGTTCCGTCGAGCGCGTAGTTGAGCTGGACGGAGGCGCCGACGCCGCCGACGACCGAGAAGCGCATCCCGGGCTGCCCCTGGCAGACCGTCACCTCGGGATCGAAGCGGCAGCCGAAGTCCGCGCAGTCGATGCGGCCGTCGCCGTCGTTGTCGAGGCCGTCCGAGCAGGCCTGATCGCTGCGCTCGCCGTCCACGTCGCCGTACTGGCCGATGAGATCCTCCGCGCTCGTCGCGCCCTCGGGCAGCTCGGGCAGCTCGTCCGCCGCGCCCCCGCTCGCGCCCGCCGTCGCGCCGGCCGAGCGGTAGCTCCCGCGGCAGACCGTGATGTAGTCCGCCTGGCAGTCAGAGTCGTCGCAGTCGACGGCGCCGTCGCCGTCGTTGTCGACCCAGTCGCTGCACGCGCGGTCCGTGCGCTCCTCGCTCCCGCCCGCTTGGCAGTTCACCGCGTCGAAGCAGTCCGCGTCGGCGCAGTCGATCATGCCGTCGCCGTCGTTGTCCTGGCCGTCGTCGCAGACCGTCTCACGCGACGTCCGCGGCGACGCGCTCATGCCCGCGTCGCTCGAAACCGCTGGCGGCTCGGAGGCGGGCGCGTCGCCCAGGGAGGAGGCGCCCACCTCCTGCGCGCTCGCGGGCGGCGGCGCGAGGAGGGCGGACACCACGAGGGCGCCGAGGAGGGTGAGGAGCGGACAGTGCCTGGTTCGGGTCATGCGAGTCTCGAGGCTGGTGCGACGATTCAGCCGCAAACGCGGGGTCGATCGAGGCCGGGATAGAGGCAGAGGTCACGGGTGACCGGGTTCCAGTTGCAGTCCCAGTCGTCGCAGTCGATGAAGCCGTCGTGGTCGTTGTCGATCCCGTCGGCGCAGTTGCTCCGCGCGGGGTCGTGGCGGGTGACGCCCGGGTTCGTGACGGTGACGTCGGGGAAGCTCACGGCGTCGTCCCGGTAGAGCTCGGTCACGTAGCCCGGCGGGACGTTCGCCGCGAAGCCGTCGCCCACCGAGTACGCGGTGCCCATCGCCGTCGCGATGCCCGGCTCGAAGCGGACGGGCGCGAAGAGCGCGAACTGGATGCCGCCCCGCGTCTGGACGCGGAGCCCGGCGGGCAGCGTCTCCGCCGCGGATGTGTTCGTGCGGCTGAAGGCGAGCTCGACGATCGCGGCGCCGACGCTCTCTCGGCAGGGCGAGCGCCGGTAGCCCGTTGGCCGATCGTGCTCGTCGTCGACGAGCTCCTCGACGACCTCGCGGCAGGAGAAGTCGTTGCAGTCGACGAAGCCGTTGCCGTCGTCGTCGATCCCGTTGGTGCACTGCGCGAACGTGCGCTCGCCGGCGGTCGCGCAGTGGAGCGCGACGTCGGGATCGGTCGAGCGCGCGCAGGAGAAGTCCGCGCAGTCGACGAAGCCGTTGCCGTCGTTGTCGATCCCGTCCGTGCACCGCTCGAGCGTGTTCTCCTGGCGCGAGCGGCAGTACTCGCCGATCTCCGGCACGGCGGGCATCGTGCAGCCGCGGTCGCCGCAGCACGAGAAGTCGTTGCAGTCGACGAAGCCGTTGCCGTCGTTGTCGATCCCGTCCGTGCACGCCGCGAGCGTGTTCTCCGAGCCCCGCGCGCAGATCGCCGTCAGCGCCGGATCGACCGGCATCGTGCAGTCGCGGTTGCCGCAGCACGAGAAGTCGTTGCAGTCGACGAAGCCGTTGCCGTCGTTGTCGATCCCGTCCGTGCACCGCTCGAGCGTGTTCTCCTGGCGAGCGCGGCAGTACTCGCCCACCTCGGGCGTGACCGGCCGCGAGCAGGCGCGGTCGCCGCAGCACGAGAAGTCCGCGCAGTCGGTGTGGCCGTTCCCGTCGTTGTCGACGCCGTCCGTGCACCGCTCGAGCGTGTTCTCCGCGCCGCGCAGGCCCTCGCAGTACGCGCGGAAGACGGTCTGGTCGTCGCCCGTGAGCCTCATGCAGCTCGGCTCGGCGCAGTCCGCCGTGCCGTTCTGGTCGTTGTCGTTCCCGTCGACGCAACGCGCGAGCGTGTCCTCGGGGCCGCGGCACATCGGATCGCGGTAGCAGTCGGGGTCGAAGCAGTCCGCGCGGCCGTCGCCGTCGTCGTCGCCGTCGTTGCAGGCGTCCTCGCCGCCGGGGACGCAGTGCGCCGCGCCGGCGCAGTCGGGGTCGAGGCAGTCGACGCGGCGATCGCCGTCGTCGTCGATGTAGTTGGCGCAGTCGGTCTCGAATTCGCAGACCGTGACGAAGGGGTTACGCGAGCAGCCCGAGTCGGCGCAGTCGACGAAGCCGTTGCCGTCGTCGTCGATCCCGTTGCTGCACGACGCGTCGTCGAATTCCAGCGAGCAGCAGAGCTCGAGGATGCTCGTGCAATTCGGATCGCCGCAGTCGAAGCGGCCGTCGTCGTCGTTGTCGATGAGGTCCGAGCAGCGCTCCGGCGTGTTCTCGGGCTCGAGGTAGGGGACGATCGGCACACGGCGGTTGCAGAAGCCCTGCCGGATGCAGTCGGGATCGCGGCAGTCGACGAGGCGATCGCCGTCGTCGTCGAAGCGGTTGTGGCAGGCCTCCCAGGTGCGCTCGTAGCCCGGCGGCGGCCCCTCGGGCACGGGCGTGAAGCAGCCGACGAGCGCGATCGACGCGGCGCTCGACCAGAGCATCGCCGCGAGCCGCGAAGGGGGAGAGACGAACGGGGGGCGCATCATCGAGCTCTTGGTTCCTCGGGCAGGCGAGGCCCTCGATCAGGGGTGAGCGGAGTGCCAGACGTCCGGGACGCCCGGGGGCAGCGTGCCGTGGCCGGCGAGGCACGCCGCGCGCCCCGCGCCGTAGCGGCGCGTGAAGTCGACGTTGATCATGCACGAGCCGCGGCGGGTCGTGGTCTCGCCGAGCCGGCCGCTCGCGCGGGCGGCCTCGAGGTAGCGCAGGATCGGGTCGCGGCTCGGGCCCGTGAGGTACTCGGGGAGCGCGCCCGTGCGCGCGAAGCGAGCGGCGAATTCGGTGAGGTGGAGGTTCGTCCACGCCCCGAGCTCGACGCCGAGCTCGGGGTCCGTGCGCATCTCGCGGGCGACGGCGCGCGTCGCGAGCGGATCGGCGACGACCTCGTCGTTGCAGACCCACTGGCACTCTTCGTACACGTTGTGGTGCTGGCGGCTCTCGCTGTGGCCGTCGAACGTCGAGATGAGGCGGTCGTAGTGCCACGCGCGCGAGGGGTCCTCGCTCGCCGAGTGGACCGACGTGAGGATGAAGAGCGGCACGCCGTGCGCCCACATCCCGCGCCCCTCGCGGATCGCCTCCTGCTGCGCGCGCAGGTACTCGGGGCGCGAGGGGTGATCGTCGACGGAGTAGGCGTGCGCGTAGCCGCGGCGCACGCTGTCGACGATGAGGTCGGGGCACTCGACGAGCAGGCGCCCGTAGGTGTCGCGCGCGCCCTCGGTGAAGCAGTGCCAGGTGCCGCGGCGGCCGTTCAGCGTCGCGAGCTTCGCGTTGATGTAGAGCTCGTAGGGGTGCCACGTGCCCCACTGGTGCGCGGGCCCGAAGCTCTCGAGCGAGTTGAAGCCGGCGAGGCGACACTGCGAGCCCGCGTAGGTGCCCGACTGGACGCGAAACGAGTCGCCGTCGTTGAAGCTGACGGGCGTCGGGACGCCGTTCAGGAACACGCGGGTGATGGCGTTGGCGCCGGCGGGCTCGACGGGAGCGCTGAGCAGCCCCACGAGGAAGCCGACGACGACGAGCGCGCGCTGGGCGAGCGTCGCGCGCCGCGAGCGGGCGCGAGCGGTCGATGCGGGTGAAGAGGGCTCGTGCATGCGATGCGCCTCGGCGAAGGCCGGGGCGGCCAGTGGATCGCACGGGGCCGCGGGTGTCAAGCATCGCCCGTGATTTCCGTCGACGACGGCGCGGCGCTCCGCCCTGTACGCTCCGTCCCATGCGCCCTCGCCTCGAGCCTCGCTCTCGCGCCTCCGCCGTGCTCGCGCTCGGGGCGCTCCTCGTCGTCGGCTGCGACGAGCCCACACCCGCGCCCGACGGCGCGACGCTCGAGGACGCGGGCGAGCCCGAGGTCGTGGACGCGCGCGCCCTGCCCGACGCAGAGAGCTCGCCCTTCTCGCTCGCGATCGAGGACGACGCCACGCACGCGCGGCTCGAGGTGAGCACCGATCCGCTCACGATCCGCCTGCTCGGGGGCGACGGGCGCGTGCTCCTCGAGAGCGCCGAAGGTGGGCTCGAGCTCGGCACCGCCGTGGGCGGGGCGACCCGCTACCACGACGTCACGGTCGAGGCGCCCGTCGGCGTGACGTGGAGCCGACTCGGGCTCGGCGTCGAGCGGGTGAGCGCGAGCGAGGGGATCGTCGGCGACGCGAGCGGGCTCCGCGCGAGGATCACGCTGACGCGCCTGGACGAGGGCGTCCTCGGCATGCGCGTCGAGGCCCTCGACGACGCGCGCCGCGTCGCGCTCTCCAGGCTGCGCTGGGTCATGACGGACGAGAGCTACCAGGGCCTCGGCGAGCGCTTCTACGGCGCCGACGCCCGCGGCTACGTCGTCCCGATGCAGATGTCGGTGACGAGCCTCACCCGCGAGAGCGGCCTCAACGAGCACCACGTCCCCGTGCCCTTCGTCGTCGGCTCGCGGAGCTGGGGGCTCTTCGTCGAGACGCGCGAGGCGGGCGCGTTCGACGTGGGCGCGAGCGATCCGAGCGAGCTCCGGGCGAGCTTCGAGGGCGGCGCGCTCGACTGCGTCTTCTTCGCGCGCGAGAGCCCGCGCGAGGTCATCGCGGCCTACACGCGCCACACGGGCCTGCCGATCCTCCCGCCGCGCTGGGCGTTCGCGCCGATGCACTGGCGCAACGAGTGGCGCGACCGCGCCGCCCTCGAGGAGGACGAGCGCGCGCTCGTCGCGCTGCACCTGCCAGCGACCTCGTTCTGGATCGACAACCCGTGGCTCCGCTCCTACGTCGACAACGTCTTCGACGAGAGCCGCTTCGAGGACCCGAGGGGCATGCTCGCCGCGCTCCGGGGCTCGGGCTTCCGGCCGCTCGTCTGGAACGTGCCCTACCTCGACGCGCCCGACGACGGCGTCGCCGACAACGAGGCGGAGCGGCTCCACGAGCGCGCCGAGCGCGAGGGCCTGCTCGTGCGCCGCGACGGCGAGACCTTCGTCGCGCCGAGCACGCTCGGCGTCACGGGGCTCCGCTCGCCGGGGGGCATGGTCGACTTCACCGAGGAGCGGGCGATCGCGTTCTGGCGCGAGCGGGTCGATCCGCTCGTCTCGGACCTCGGCGTCCGAGCCTTCAAGCTCGACTTCGGGGAGGACGTGCTTCCGGAATTCGGCAACATGCGCCTGCGGCTCGAGTTCGGCGACGGCACGAGCGAGCGCGAGACGCACAACGTCTACGCCATGCGCTACCACCTCCCCTACCGCCGCGCGCTCGACGAGCGCTCGAGCGAGGGAGGGTTCCTCCTCGTGCGCGCCTCGACGTGGGGCGGGCAGCGCGTCGCCGACATCGTCTGGCCCGGCGACATCGACGCGAGCTTCGCCCGCGGCGATCGGCGCGTGGTGGGGGGCCTCCCCGCCGCGATCTCGGCGATGCTCTCGCTCGCGGCGAGCGGCTTCCCGAGCTTCGCCGCGGACACGGGCGGCTACCGGCACGGCCCGCCGAGCCTCGAGCTCCTCATGCGCTGGGTCGAGCAGAGCGCGTTCTCGCCCTTCTTCCAGCTCGGCGGCGGCGGCGAGCACCACAACCCCTGGCTCTACGCGCCGACCGCGCTCGTCCCCGATCCGACCGGCACCTACCGCGAGCTCGCGCGCGCGCACACGGAGCTCATCCCCTACCTCCGCCTCCACGCGATCGCCGCGAGCGAGCGCGGCACGCCGCCCGTGCTCCACCCCTCCCTCGCCTTCCCCGACGACCGCGCCGGCTACGCCGATCCCGACGCGTACCTCCTCGGCGACGATCTCTTCGTCGCGCCCGTCGTCGTCGAGGGAGCGAGCACGCGCAGCCTCCACCTCCCCCCCGGGCGCTGGGTGCACCTCTTCTCCGGCGAGGCGTTCGAGGGGCCGCGCGAGCTGAGCGTCGAGGCGCCGATCGGCGCGCCGCCCGTCTTCGTCCGCGTCGGCGCGCTCATCCCTATGTACGCGCACGATCTCGAGACGCTGGTGCCCGCGCCCGCCCCCTTCGAGGGCGGGACGCGGGTCGATCCGGCCGCGCGGCCCTTCCTCCGCGTGCGCTCGATCCCGATGGGCGCGCGCGAGCGGGAGACGGAAGGCTTCCGCGTCGCCGTCACCGTCGACGACGGCCTCACGCTCGAGGTCGAGCCGCGCGCGTCGGCCGATCCGACGATCGAGACGATCCGCTTCGAGATCGACCTCGCCCACGCCTCGCCCGCGATCGACGAGGTCCACGCCGTCACCGTCGACGGCGTCGCCCTCGCGGAGGAGCCCCTCGCCGAGCTCGAGGCGAGCGCGCCCGGCGTGCGCTGGGCGAGGGAGGGCGCGCGCCTCTTCGTCTTCGTCCCGCGCGCCGGCGCGCGCGTGCTCGTGCGCTGATCCCGAGCGGCGCGAGGCGCGCCGTCAGCCGTCCCTCGTCGCGTCGCGGACACGCTGGAGCATCGTGCGCATCAGCCTGCGCAGCTCCTCGCGCGTCGCCTCGTAGGGCGCGGGATCCGCGCCCGAGCCCTCCGCCACCCTGGGCAGCACGTCCGCGACGGCCTCGAGCGTCGAGACCCACTCGCGCCGAGGCTCCTTGCGGAGCTTGCCGTACATCGAGGGCTCGCGCGGCTGGAGCTCGAGGCGCGCGAGCTTCGAGAGCCACGCGTTGCGCCAGTAGAGCGCCTTCGCCTGGCTCCAGGTGCCGTCGAGGACGACGATCCCCTCGAGGGGCGCGGCGCGAAGGTCGCGCGCGACGCCCTCACGCTCGACGACGCGCACGGCGCCCGGCGCGAGGTCTGGGAGCGCGAGGCTCGGGAGCGCGCGCTCTTCGCCCGCGGCCTCGGCGCGCTCACCCCGCGAGAAGAGGAGCGCGAAGCAGCGTCGATCGAGCGGCGCGCGGCCCAGGGCCGCGCCGAGCGAGGCCCAGGAGAGCCCGACGACGACCCGCGCGCCCTCGAGGGCCGCCTCGACGATCCGCGCCGTCCCGAGCACGACGTCGTCCTCCCGCGGGTGCTGGAGGATCAGCACCTCGAGCGGGCTCTGGAGCCGCGCGGCCGGAAGCCGATCGCAGAGGCAGGCGCTCGCCGGCCGCCCGCAGCGCTCGCAGCGCGGCGCCTGGGCGAGCCGCGCGAGCGCGGCCCCGAGGCTCGAGGGCGGCGGCGTCATCTCTGGCAGGTCACCGCCACCGCCTCGCCGCGCGAGCAATTCTCGACGCCCCAGCCACGGTGGCGGCAGTCCTCGAGGCGCTGCTCCGTCCCGAGGCACGAGACGTCGTCGAGCCAGAAGCGGTCGGTGTCGGCCGTGGTCGTCGCGAAGGAGACGGCGCTCTCGAAGCCGAGCTCGCGGCACGCGACGAGCGCCTCCGTCATGCCGAAGCCGTCGTCACAGACCGGCAGGCGCCGGTTCGCGTGCTCGACGAGCACGAGGTGCGGCCCGGAGACGATGACGTTCGTCGTCGGCGTCACCGCCGCCGGCGTGAACGTGTTCGTCGACGTCGTGGGCGGCTCGGGTGGGCCCGGCGCGGTGGGCGGCGCCGCCGTCGCGATCGGGGGGATCGACCCGGGCAAGGAGATCCCGAGCGCGGCCGCGATCCGCCCGAGGAAGAGGGGCGAGACGATCGCGAGCGCGATCGCGGGCAGCGTGAGCTGGAGGAACCACTCGCGGCGGCGCTGCGCCGGCGTGACGCCGTCGGGGAAGTCGGTGATCATCGCCCCCATCGCGGAGGAGATCATCTTGCCGCCGCCCATCTCGGCCATCGCGAGCAGCGAGAGGAGCTGCGCCTCGTCGGGATCGCCGCCGCCTCGCGCGTGGCCGAAGTCCGCGTCGACGACGTCGCCTCGGGACAGCTCCGCCTCCCAGATCGATCGCCGCTTCGAGGCCGGGCCCCGGAACACCGCCCACCACGGCGACGCCTCGCCCTCGGCCGTCTTGAGCGCGAGGAGCGTGCGGCTCGCGATGCGCGCCTCGGTCTTACAGAAGGAGCAGGTCGCCGCGTTCGTGCCCGGCGTCACCGAGAGCCCGGCGCCGCAATTGGGGCAGCGGAGGGCGATCACCATGCCGGCGCTCGTCTGATCGAGCCGCGCCTCGGGTCGGTCGGTCCGGAGCGCCTCCGCGATCACGCCGACGAGGCTCGGCGCGAGCGCTCGGGCGTTCTTCGGGAGCCCGTAGCGCGCGGCGTCGCCGCAGCCCACGCAGCGCGTCGAGAGCTCCTCCTCGCCCCCTGGGCCGCGGACGACGCTCGGCGCGAGCGGCGAGCCGCACTTCCCACAGATCGGGGCGCCCGGCGCGCACTCGGCGCGGAGGTTGCGCGTCCTCTGCACGCCCCCCGCCGTGACGATGCCCGAGAGCTCGAGCGTCGAGACGGCGGTGGAGACGCCGAGGCTCGGGTTCGGATCGCGCGCGCCGAGCGTGCGACGGAAGTCGGCGCCGCCGAGCCCGTACACGTCGCCGACGAGGTGCGCGTGCTCGAACGCCTCGGTCCACGCGCTCGCGTCGAACGCCTGGCGGGCGTTGCAGCGCGGGCAGGTGATCGCCTCGCTCAGCTCCGGCTCGCCGAGCGGGATCTCGCCGCCGCACTCGCGGCAGGTGAAGTGCGTGCGCACCTGCGTGAGCACGAGGTCGTCCGCGCGCTTGGGGATCGCCTCGAGGGAGCTCCCGATCGACTGACCGCAGACCTCGCAGCTCGAGCGCTCGCTCGGCGCGAGCGCGCCGCAGCGGTGGCAGATCGGCATGCCGCGGCCGACCGCGACGAAGCCCGGGCGCGCGGAGAACGCCGGCTGCGCGAGCTGGGCGGCCTTCGCCTCGTCGCGCGCCATCCGCACGTCCGCGCCGCAGTGATCACAGAACGCCGCCTGCGCCGGGAGCCGCGCGGCGCAGCGCGGGCACGGGAACGAGGGACCATCGAGGGCTGCCACGGCCCAAGGATATCGCGGAGCGCGCGAGCGTCACCTCGGATCGTCGCCCTCGGCGGCGCGCTTCTTTCGATGCGCCGCATGCGCTAGAAGTCGAGCACCGATGCGACGCTCGACCGCCGATGTGATGCGACGCCTCCGTCGCGCGCGTGTGGAGAGCAGCGGGCCGGCGTCCTTCTTCGTCGCGCCGGTCGGCAAGGAGCCCTCCGTCCACGGCCCGAGCGTGCCGGAGCTGCTCCACGCGAGCCCGCGGGCCTGGGGCGACCTGCGCGGCTCGAGCGAGCTCGTCCGCTTCGCCTTCGAGGGCGGCGAGTGCAAGGGCGTCTTCGACGCGCTGATCGAGGCGATCCCCCTCGCGGGCCGGCCCCTCGACGGCGTGGGCCCGAGCGCCGCGGGCGAGGCGAGCCTCGCGCGCCAGCTCTACCTCGACGAGCTCGTCAAGCACACGTTCCGCATCGTCGTCGACGGCGACGGCTTCGAGCCCGACGCGCGCGCGCTCGCGCGGATCCTCACGACGCCGCCGACCGACGCGCTCGACCGCGACGCGCGCCAGCGCGTGCTCTCGGAGCTGGTCGAGCGGCCCCAGCAACGGCGCGACCTCGAGCAGAGCTACCGCGCGCTCCGGCGGCTCCGCGACGCCCTCGAGCTCGGCGCCGAGGAGCCCAACCTGGTGCGCCGCAAGATCGGCGTGCTCGTCGCCCTCCGCGCGACGGTCCTCGCGATGGCGGACGGCTTCGAGGGCGCGAGCAGCCTGCTCGGCGCGCTCCGCGATCGGGCGCGCGCGATCCGCGAGAGCGAGGCCTTCACCCGCCTCGTCGAGCTGGTCGACGCGGAGGGCAACCTCGCGACCATCGACGTCCAGCTCCGCCTCGGCGCCGACGGCTCCGTCCGCTCCTTCGGCGTGCTCGCGGTCCGCGAGCGCGAGAGCCCGCTCCTCCCGGGGCCGATCGGCCGGCTCTGGCAGCGCCTCACGTCGTTCCTGCGCGGCTACCGCTTCGGCGAGAGCGAGGTGGTGCTCCGGCTGCTCGAGGAGGTCTTCGCGCCGCTCGCCGACCACGTCGTCGCGCTCCTCGCGACGAGCGCCGCGCTCGAATTCTACCTCGCCGCGCTCGGCTTCCGCGACGCGGCGACGCGGCGGGGCCTCGAGGTCTCGCTCCCGCGCTTCGAGGAGCGCCTCGCCCTGCGCGGGCTCTTCAACCCTCTGCTCTTCCTCCAGGACACGACCCCCACGCCCGCGACGATCGAGACCGCGCGGCGGGACGCCGTCGTCCTCGTCACCGGCCCGAATTCCGGCGGGAAGACGCGCCTGCTCCAGGCGATCGCGCTCACGCAGCTCCTCGGCCAGTGCGGCCTCTTCGTGCCCGCGCGCGAGGCCACGCTCGTCTACGCGCCCTCGATGTTCCTCTCGCTCGTCGTCGGCGACGAGGCCGCGCAGGTCGAGGGCCGCCTCGGCACCGAGCTCGGCCGCATCCGCCACCTCTTCGAGCGCCTCGAGCGGGGCTCGATGGCCCTGCTCGACGAGCTCTGCTCGGGCACGAACCCCACCGAGGGCGAGGCCATCTTCGAGATGGTCGTGGGCCTGCTCCCGCGGCTCGGCCCGCAGGTCTTCGTGAGCACCCACTTCCTCGCGCTCGCGGCGCGGCTCGAGGCCACGCCCGTCCACCCGAGCCTCGCCTTCCTCCAGGTCGAGCTCGACGCGCACGACAAGCCCACCTACCAGTTCGTCCCCGGCGTCGCGACCACCTCCCTCGCCGACAAGCTCGCCGCGCGCCTCGGCGTCACCCGCGACGCCCTCGAGGCCCTGATCGATCAGAAGCTCGCCCGCTGAGCGCGCGGACGCGTCAGGCGCCGCCTCACGCGTACCCGAGCACCAGCGCCCTCGCGAGCAGGTACCACCCGTCGACGAGGACGAAGAGCAGGAGCTTGAAGGGCATCGAGACCTGCGTCGGGTTGAGCATGTGCATCCCGAGCGCGAGCAGGACGTTCGCGATGACGAGGTCGACGACGAGGAAGGGCACGAAGACGAGGAAGCCGATCTCGAACGCCTCCGTCAGCTCGGTCACCACGAACGCCGGCGCGAGGATGAGGAGGTCCGCCTCGCCCACCTCCGCCCGCCGATCCGGCTCGCGCGCCTCACGCGCGAGCTCGAGGAACATCGCGCGCTCGCGCGGGTCGGCGTTGCGCGAGAGGAAGCTCCGCAGCGGCTCGAGCCCCGCCTCCACCGCCTCGAAGATCGCGTCGGTCGTCGCGAGCGGGTCCTGCCGGTCGATCCGCGCGACCGAGGGCGCCGTCACCTCCGCGATCGCGAAGCCTACCGGCGCCATCACGTAGAGCGTCAGGATCGCCGCGAGCGCGGTGATCACCATCCCCGAGGGCACCTGCCCCGCCCCGAGCGCGTTCTTGAGGATCGAGAACACCACCGAGATCTTCACGAAGCTCGTGGTCGTCATGAAGACGAAGGGCAAGAGCGTGAGCGCGCCGAGCGCGACGATCGTGACGATGGGGCTCCCGCCCGAGGCGGCGTCCGGCATGGCTCCTCCGAGGCGGGGATGCTCACCGCTCCCGATCGCGTCGTCAACGCGCCGTGGCGCTGGCCCAAAGGCCAGGGAGCGCGCGTGCGCGCGCAGGTCGAGGGGGTATAGCGACGCCCATGACCATCCAGATCGGTGACAAGTTCCCAGACGCGACGCTGGGAGAGTCGGTGGAATTCGGCGCGGCCTGCCCGCTCGCCCCGAAGACGTTCAGCGCGGCGAAGGCGCTCGCCGGCAAGAAGGTCGTCGTCTTCGGCGTCCCGGGGGCGTTCACGCCGACCTGCTCGGAGAAGCACGTGCCCGACTACCTCGCGCACCTCGCCGAGCTCAAGAAGAAGGGCGTCGACGAGGTCTGGTGCGTCTGCCAGAACGACCCCTTCGTCGCGGCCGCGTGGGGCAAGCAGGAGGGCGCGATCGGCAAGATCCGCATGCTCGGCGACGGAAGCGGCGAACTGGCGAGGAAGCTCGGCCTCGACCTCGACCTGAGCGCGCACGGCCTCGGCCACCGCGCGCAGCGCTACTCGATGTACGTCGAGGACGGCGTCGTGCGGCAGCTCCACGTCGAGAAGGCGCCGCCGGCCTACGAGGTCTCGAACGCGAAGACGCTCCTCGCCGCGCTCTGACGGAGAGCCTCGAGGCGATCTCGATCAGGCCATCGGCAGGCTGACGGCCTTGCCCGCGGGGCGGCTGTAGTCCACCGACTGATCGAGCAGCTCGGCGACGTCGAGGTTCTCGACCTCCTCCGCCTTCTCGGCCGTCTGGATGCCGTCCGAGATCATCGTCATGCAGAAGGGGCACGCCGTCGCGAC
Organism: Sandaracinaceae bacterium; assembly: GCA_039809495.1. GTDB lineage: Bacteria > Myxococcota_A > Polyangia > Polyangiales > Sandaracinaceae > JAFLCL01. The sequence goes on along the minus strand of JBDHVC010000030.1, from coordinate 11,752 downwards.
CTTCGAGGCGCCGGTGTCGAGGAGCTGGAGCGTGCGCTTGTTGTTCACGCGCTCGCGGCCGGGCTCCTCCTCCTTCCACATCTGCGCGCCGCCCGCGCCGCAGCACATCCCCTTGTTGCGGTTCCAGTACTCGACCTCGACGAGCTGGACGCCCGGGATCGCGGCGAGCACCTCGCGCGGCGGGTCGTAGATGCCGTTGTGGCGGCCGAGGTAGCAGCTGTCGTGGTAGGCGACCTTCGCCTCGACGGGCTTCTCCGGGCGCAGCACGCCCTTGGCGACGAGCCCGTTCAGGAACTCGGTGTGGTGCACCACGTCGTACTTGCCACCGAAGCTCGGGTACTCGTTCTTCAGCGTGTTGAAGCAGTGCGGGCAGGCCGTGATGATGACCTTCTTCTGCACGCCGAGGCCGTTGAGCGTCTCGACGTTCTGCTTCGCGAGCATCTGGAAGAGGTACTCGTTGCCCGCGCGGCGCGCCGGATCGCCCGTGCACGTCGCCTCCTTGCCCGTCACGGCGAAGTCGACGCCCGCGTGCGAGAGCAGCTTCGCGACCGAGCGCGCGACCTTCTTCGCGCGATCGTCGTACTCCGCGGCGCAGCCGACCCAGTAGACGACCTCCGCGTCGAGGTGATCGGTGAGGAGCGGCACGTCGAAGCCCTCCTCCGCGAGCCCGCCGCGCCAGCCGCCGCGGTCGCTCGCGGGGAGGTTCCACGGGTTGCCGTTCGTCTCCATCGCGCGGAACGCCTTGGCGAGATCCGCGGGGAACTGGTTCTTCACGACGACCTCGGCCTGGCGCATCGCCACGATCTTGTCGACGTAGCTGATGTTCACCGGGCAGACCTCCTCGCACGCGCGGCACGAGGTGCAGCCCCAGATGACCTCGGGGTCCATGATCATCGGGATGAGGTCCACGCGCTCGGGCTTGCGGTGGTAGCCCTCGGGCGGGTCGCCGTGGACGTGGAGCTCCGCGTGCTTCTCGTCGAGGCCCTGGGGGCGCTCGATCCCCGTGTGCCCGATCAGCTCGTCCTCGAGGTCGTAGAGGTGATCGCGCAGGGCCAGCGTGAAGTGCTTGGGCGAGAGCATCTTGCCCGTCTGCGCCGCCGGGCAGTTGTCCGTGCAGCGGCCGCACTCGGTGCAGGTGTAGAGGTCGAGCGCCTGCTTCCAGCTGAGGTGCTCGATACGGCTGATGCCGATCGGCTCCTCGCGCTCGAGCTTGCCCTCGATGTCCTCGACGTCCGGGAGCTTGCCGTGGGGCGTGAGCGGCTCGAGGAAGACGTTGGGGAGCGCCGTGATGACGTGGAAGTGCTTCGTGTAGGGGAGCGTGTTCAGGAAGAGGAGCACCCAGGTCGCGTGCCACCAGAAGCCGACCTGCTCGACCCACCACACGGCGTGGTCGGAGAGGCCCGAGATCGCGAGGCCGAGCGCCGTGCCGAAGGGCGCGTACCAGTGCCAGACCGGCGCCTCGCCGATCTGCCGCGCGGCGAGGACGTGGCTGCCCGCGACGTACATGTAGTCGCCGAGCATCATCGTGATGATGACGCCGAGGATCGCGAGGCCCTCGCCCGAGAGCGTCATCCGCTTCTCGTGTCGGACGACGCGGTAGTAGACGAAGACGAGCGAGCCCGCGATCGCGCCGAACGCGGCGAGCTCCTTCACGAACGAGTAGAGCTTGCCGACGACGTGGGTCTCGTCGACGAGGCCGAAGAACGTGAAGCTCGGGTCGTAGGCGCGCCCCCAGAGCACGAGCGTGTTCAAGAGGAGCACGCCGAACGCGCCGAAGATCGCCATGTGCGCGAGGCCCGGGACGCGGTACTTGCCGGCCGGCATCTTGCGCTGGCCGAGCGCGTAGACGAAGAGGTTCTTCACGCGCTGGACGAGCGAGGGGACCTCGAGCGTGAAGTCGCTCTCGTGACCCATCGCGAGGAGCAGCCTCGTGCGCCGGTGCGCGCTCCAGGCGAAGGTGCCGAGCGTCACGAAGAAGATCACGGTCATCAGGATGGGGTTCATCGATCCGGCCCTTTGCTCCGACCGCTCGCCCTGGGGCGCGCCGCCCGGATACTACGCGAAATCACGCTCTTTTCGCGGCCGCGTATACGCCGAGCGCCCCCCCGTGTCGAGGGCGTCGAAGAATGAATGCTCGTTCAGGTTCGCTCGCGAGCCGTCATAGCAGAGCCGCGTCGCGCGCCAAAGCTCCCCACGCGCGGACGAGGCTCACGCGGCGAGGTGGGAGAGGTCGTGCTCGAGCCGGCGGAGCGCGCGCATCTCGAGCTGGCGCACGCGCTCGCTCGAGAGCGACATCGCCTGGGCGAGCTCGCTCAGCGTCTGCGTCCCGTCGTCGTCGAGGCGGCGGGCCTCCACGATCGCGCGCTCGCGCACGGGGAGCGCGGCGAGCGCGCGGCGCAGCGCGAGCTCACGCTGCAGGCGCTCCTCGTGGTCGGCGCACGCGTCCTCGGGGCTCGGGCAGCCATCGCACGGGTCGAGGACGGCGCCCTCCTCGCGCTGGCCGACGGGGGTGTCGAACGAGCGCATCGCGACGATCACCTCTTGGACGTCGTGCTCGCCGACGCCGATCGCCTGCGCGATCGCCTCGGGGCTCGCGCTCCCCGTCGTCGCGATGAGGTGGCGCTCCACGCGGCTGATGCGCGCCAGCACCCGCCGCGCGGCGCGCGTGTCCGGAGCGCCGACGATCCGTCGCGTCGCGAGCAGGTGACGCTGCGCGCGGACGCGGATCCACGGCGCGGCGTAGGTCGCGAGGCGCACCCCGTACGCCGGATCGAAGCGGTCGAGCGCCTCGAGCAGGCCGAGGACGCCCTCGGCGACGAGATCCTCGTCGGCCGCGCGCCGCAGCTTGCGGACCGTCGCGACGACGAGCCGCATGTGCCCGCGCACGAGCAGGTCGCGAGCCCGCGCCTCGCCCGCCTGGGCGCGCGCGATGAGCGCTCTCTCCTCCTCGAGGGGGAGGGGCGCGTGGAGACGGGCGAGGTCGCGGAGGGCGGGGAGGTGGTGGGTGGCCGAAGAGCCGAGCGAGGTCATGCGGGGCCCCTCAGCAGCCCTCGTGCCAGCCAATAATGCCAGGTGAATTGGGCTGGTTAGCCTCTAAGACGCAAGTCTTGCGCGCCTCCCGACCGATCAACGCAGAGGCTGCGCTTTGTCATGCCGCGCCCGTCACGCCGAGCCGGTCATGCCGATCACGCTCGCCCCGCGCCCGCAGAGGCCTCTCTACGCACGACGAGGCGCGCTCCCAACCGGCGCGGGCCGGCCGGCGGCCGCGCTCGTCGGGTCGCGTCGAGCGCGGCGCGCCGTCAGCGGATCCAGCGGATCCGGACGAGACGATCGCTCTCTCGGCCGCCCTCCGTGCGGGCGAAGGTCACCACGACGGACATGCCCGGGCGCAGATCGCTCACCGCGCCCGGCCCGTTGCGCGCGTTGACGACCAGGGTGAGGTCGTCGAACGTGGCGCGCCGAACGCGCGGGGGCTGCTCCACGCGGAGCTCGATCACGTGGCGCACGAGATCGATCGACACGATCTCGGCGGGGAGCCCCGGCACGGCCACCACCGCGCGGGCAGAGCGGGCCGCGAGCGGCGAGAGCGCCGCGAGGGCGAGGAGGGCACGGCGCGAGAGCGTCACGCGAGGAGTGTAGCAGGGACGCCGAGAGGGGCGCGTCGGTCAGGGCGCAGGCGCAGCCCGGCGCGGACACCCGCGCTCGAGGCGCTCGCACGCCGCGCGCGCCGCTCGCGCTCCCGCCGCGGCGACCGCCGTCGTCCGCGGGTCTCGAAGCCCGCCACGATCCCGCCGCCGCGGCGCGCGGCCCGGCAGCCGCGGCCTCCCCATCGGGTGCTCCGGCGGGCCCATCGGGTGCTCCCACGGGCAGGGCGGCGCGGAGGCTCGGGGCACCGCGCCGGTGGCTCACGCTACGGCGCCGCGCCGGTCTCCGGAGCCCCTTCGTCGAGGACGACGGCGCAGTGGCTCTGGGCCACGATCTCGGCGTTGAGAGCCCGCGTGCGCTCCTCCGCGCACGCCTCCTCGGGAGACGGCCCACGGCCCGCCTGCTCGCGGAGCGCCTCGAGCGACGCCCGCGCCTCCGCGAGCGCGGCGCGCGCGCCGTCCCCCTCGCGCGCGCGGAGCAGCCCCTCGGCGCCGTACTCGACGCGCTCGCGGAGCAGCGCCTCGTCCGCCTCCTCGGCGGAGGCCTCGTCGAGCGCGCCCCACATCGCGGTCGCCGCGCCCTGGGCCTCCTCGGCGCTCACGGCCGCGTCCGCGTCGAGCCGGGCCTCGAGCCCCGCGAGCGCCTCCTGCGCGGCCGCGAAGCGGGGGCCCACGGCCCGCGCGGCCGCCTCCTCGCAGACGCGCAGCGCCTCCCTCGCCGCGTCGAGCGCGCGCTCGGCGTCACTGCACTCGTCGTGTGTCGGCGCCATCGGCGTCTCGGCTCGGTGGGAGTGGGGTGCGCCGCCGCAGCCCGCGAGCGCCGCCACGGCGAGCGCCCCCGCGAGCAGCCCAGCGTGCGGGCCCTTCGTCCACGTCCTCGTCGCCATCGAGCCTCGAGCCGGCATCCCGCCATCCTCGCACGAAGGTGCGCAAGGAACCAACCGCTCACGCGTCGCGCTTGACAGGAGGAACGACCATCGAAACTAATGAGCCGATGGCCAGCGAGCCCGTGCTGTCGGGTGAGATCCCATCCGATGGCATCCTCGAGGTGCTCCGCGAGCTCGAGCTGCGGCGCATCACGGGGAAGATCCGCTTCGTCGTCGGTGAGGAGAGCGGCGAGGTCGAGCTCGTCCTCGGGCAGCTCGCGATGGATCAGGATCCGCTGCCGAACGGCGCGGATCCGGTCGAGGCGCTCCTCCAGGCGCGCGCCGGGCTCTACACCGTCCACGCGATCCTCCCGCCGCTCCCCATCTCGCACGGCGATGGCAGCGAGCGTCATGGCTCGCTCTCCGTCCACGTCCCCTCGGATCTGATGACCTACTGCGAGCAGGCGGGGCTCACGGGCGTCCTCGAGCTCCGCAACGAGGGGCGGGTCGCCGAGATGGTCTACGAGGCCGGTGAGCTGCTCTGCATCCGCCTCGATGGCCGCGAGGAGACGGATCTCGACGCGGTCTTCGCCTGGGATGCGGGCAATTTTCGCGTCGTGATGCAGACGGATGAGGAGGTGCACTCGCGCGTGCCCCCGAGCCTCGCCCCGAGGAGCCGGCCGCCCGCGAGCGAGCGCGCGAGCGCGCCTGCTCGGCGCGAGGCGAGCGAGCGCGACCCGACCATCCGCTACGAGCGCCCCGCCACGAGGCCGAGCGAAGAGCCCGCGCCCGCGAGCGACGGCGGGCCGACGAGCCGCTACGCGAAGGTGAGCGCCGGCCGCGAGGACACCGGGAAGAACTTCCTCCGGGTCGTGGAGATGGCGCTCACCGACGTCACCTCGGCGCGCGAGAAGGCGCGCCCGAGCACCCTCGCCACGGCGGTACCGAAGAAGGCGCGGCCGTCGATGCGCCCCGCGCCCGCGCGCCCCCCGCGCGCCAAGGACGCCACCGTCCGGATCGTGTGGGTCGGGGGCGAGCCCGCCATCGAGGGTGAGGCCCCCGCGCGGCGCTCGGCGCCCGCTCGCGCGAAGGAAGAGAGCGCGCCCGCTCGCGCGAAGGAGGAGAGCGCGCGGAGCGAGCGGGCGTCGTCCGAGCCCCGCCCGCGCGAGGCCGAGGCGAGCGGCGAGGCGAGGCGAGCGCCGACGAGCGCGCCTCGGACGGCGCCGAGCGCGAGCGCCGACGAGGCGCCCGCCAGCTCGCCCCTCACCTTCGTCTTGGTCGCGGCGCTCCTCGTCGCGTTGAGCTGGCTCGCGTGGACCTACCTCGGGCACTGACCCCGCTTCGCCCGGCGTCGGCGTCGCGGCCGAGCGAGGGCACCTCGCGAGCGCGCGCGGCGGCGCTCTCGGTGGCGCTCGCGTGGCTCGCCGCCCTCGCGTCGAGCGCGCCCGCCCGAGCGGACGCGCCGGCGAGCGACGAGGTCGACGTGACGAGCCGCGACGACGGCGCGGTCGAGGGCGGCGAGGGCGGCGAGGACGAAGCGAGCGCGCGCGGCGAGGCGCCCGAGCGCCAGCCCGGCGCGATCGTCTATCGCCTCGAGCGCATCGAGATCACGGGCAACACGAGCACGGCCGATCACGTCATCCTCCGGCACGTCGCCGTCCGCGAGGGGCAGAGCCTCGACGTCGACGACGAGCGCCTCGAGCAGACCCGCTACCAGCTCCTCGGGACGGGCTACTTCGCGGGGGTTCGCCTCTCGCTCGAGCGCGGGAGCCGGCGGGGCTGGGTCGTCCTGCACATCGAGGTCGGCGAGCGCTCGACGTTCCAGGTCGACAACCTCGTCTTCGGCTTCGCGGAGGGCCTGGCGAGCACCTACGAGCGCGCCGAGGTGCCGATCGTCTCGTACGCGGGGCTGAGCGTCTCGGACTCGAACGTGTTCGGCACGGGCGACTCCTTCTCGATGACGCTCCTCGCGTCCGAGCCGCAGCAGGGGGTGCGCTTTCGCTTCGAGGACCCCGCCGCGTTCGCCTCGCCCCTCGCGCTCTCGGGGATGGGCTTCTTCGTCCACGGGCGCGAGTACTTCGGCGACGACGACGTGCTCGTCACGCCGCTGCGCTGCCCGGAGGGAGAGCCGCTGCCCTGCGAGGCCGCGCGCGCGGCGGTCGTCAATTACTTCCGCGGGGGCGGCTCGCTCGGGACGGGCCTCGCGCTCTCCTCCGACGTCCACCTCGCCATCGCGTACCAGCTCGAGCTCGTCTCCCTCCTCTCGCGGCCCGACGCGGCGAGCACCCACCGCGGCCTCGACGTCGTCCCGATCGACTTCCTCATCCAGGACGGCATCAGCGCCGTCTCGATGCTCGACGTCAACCTCGTCTACGACGGCCGCGACAGCCCCGCGCTCACGCGCTCGGGGTCGCTCCTCTACCTGCGCGTCGATCTCGCGAGCCGCCTCTTCGGCTCGGACTACGACTTCATCCGCGCCGAGGGCCTCGCCCGCGCGTGGTTCCCCTTGCCGGGCTGGGAGCACACGCTGCGCCTCTCGGCGTTCGCGGGCGTCGCGTTCAACCAGGCGCCGTTCTTCTATCGCTTCTACGCGTCCGACCTCTCGGACCTCATCCCGAGCCGGATGCTCGAGCTGAACCTCGATCGACGCGGGCCGCTCAACGTCTTCCGGAACGCGATCGCGGAGCATCGCTTCGGCCAGCTCGGCGCGCGCTTCGACCTCGAGTACCAGGTCCGCCTCTTCCACGCGCAGGGCGAGCGCGCGAGCGCGCGGAGCCCCGAGCTCGAGCTCCACCACCGCTCCTCGCCCGGCGGCGACTTCTCGCTCTGGATCTACGCGAACCTCGGGCTCTACGCGCTCACCGATCTCGAGGATCTCGAGCGCCCGATCAGCGGCTACCGAGGGCTCTCGCTCGCGCCCGTCGATCTCACCTTCGACGTGGGGCTGCGCCTCGACACCGCCGTCGGCGTCTTCCACATCGGCTTCTCCACCCTCCTCGGGTTCGTGTCGGTCGGATGAGCGCGCTCGGCCGAACGCTCGCGCTCGGGCTCTCGCTCCTCGCCCTCGCGTGGCCCGCCCACGCGCAGGCGCCCGAGCCCGCGCGACGGCGCGTCGGGGTGCGCTTCGTCGAGGGCACGCCCCAGCTCGACGTGAGCGTCGCGGACTTCCTCTCGGACGAGGAGACCGCGCGCAAGCTGACGAGCGGGCTGCCGCAGACGATCCTCCTGCGCGCCTACGCCTACACGACGGCGCAGGCGGAGCCGATCGCGATCACCGCGCGCTCCTGCCGGGTCGCGTACGATCTCTGGGAGGAGCGCTTCCGCGTCCAGATCACGACGGAGTCGAGCGAGCGCGTCGTCTCGGCCGCCTCGCTCGACGAGGTCGCCGCGGCGTGCCTCGTCGCCCGCCACCTGCCGATCGGGCGCGCCGAGGACTGGTCTCCAAGGCGCGGCGCGCGCGCCTACTTCGCCGTCCTCGTCGAGCTGAACCCGCTCACGCCCGACACCCTCGCGCGGATCCGTCGCTGGCTCGCGCGACCCTCGCGGGGCGCGATCGAGACGGAGTCCTTCTTCGGCTCGTTCGTCAGCCTCTTCGTCAACCGAGGCGTGGGCGACGCCGAGCGTGTGCTCCGCTTCCGCTCGCAGGAGCTCGACGTCCCGTGAGCCCGGGGCGCACGCGGGCGGGCGCGCGGCGCCGGATCTCGCGCTTCGAGGCGCGCATCCTGGGCGCCCTCGTCGCCGTCGCGCTCGTGCCCCTCGTCGCGGCGCTCCTGCTCGGCGACGCCGTCTTGCGCGACGCGTACGACGTCGGGGTGAACCCGCGCATCGAGGCGCAGCTCGAGGACGCGCTCGATCTCTATCGCCGGCACCTCCTCGCGATCCGCGTCGACGCGGAGCACCTCGCGGACGCCGTCGCGTTCGATCATCGCCTCGTCGAGGCGCTCCGCTCGGGCGACGACGCGCGCGCGCGGCGGCTCCTCGAGGCGCGGCTCGAGGCGGAGGCGGACGAGGAGCGGGCGCTCCACCTCGCGAGCGTCTCGATCACGCGGCGGGACCGGCCCGAGCTCCGCGTCGGCCGCGCGGTCGATCCCGGCGAAGAGCGCGCGCTCACGCTCGAGCGCACGCTCGACGAGGGCGAGGCGCCCTTCGCGGTGGAGGTCGTCGTCGTTACGCCGAGCGCGATGTTCGAGCGCCACGAGCGCGCCGGCGAGGTCGCCGAGATCTACCGGCGGCTGCGGACGGGGGCGAGCTACGTCTCGTCGTCCTTCCTCCTCGCGTACTCGCTCCTGCTTCTCGTGGTGATCGGCGCCGCGCTCTTCGTCGGGCTCACCGTCTCGCGCCGCCTCACGCGGCGGGTCGCGCTGCTCGAGGACGCCGCGCGGCGCGTCGGCGCCGGCGACCTGACGGTCGAGCTCCCCGCCGACCGCGACGACGAGGTCGACGCGCTGGTGCGCGCGTTCAACGCGATGGTGCGCGACATCCGCACGAGCCGCGACCGCATCGAGTACCTCCAGCGCATGGCCGCCTGGCAGGAGATGGCGCGCCGCCTCGCCCACGAGATCAAGAACCCGCTCACCCCGATCCAGCTCGCCGTGCAAGAGCTCCACGAGCGCTACGACGGCGACGACCCGCGCTTCGCGAGGCAGCTCGAGCTCGTGCGCGCGATCGTCGAGGAGGAGGTCCGCACGCTGCGCCGCCTCGTCAGCGAATTCAGCGACTTCGCGCGCCTGCCCGTGCCCGAGCTCGAGGAGGTCGACCTCGTCCCGTTCACGCGCGACGCGTGCGCGGGCTTCGAGCCCGCGGCGATGCTGCCGAGCGATCAGAGCCTCCCCGCCCCGACGCTCCACACCGAGCTCCCGGAGGGCCCGATCGTCGTCGGCCTCGATCGCGACCTCCTGCGCAAGGCCCTCGACAACCTCGTGCGCAACGCCGTGCAGGCGCTCGCGGCGCGCGCGCGCCCCGGTCGGGTGATCGTGGCCGTGCGGGCGGAGGGAGAGCACGCCGTGCTCGAGGTGCGCGACGACGGCCCCGGCATCGCGGCGAGCGAGCGCGAGCACGTCTTCGACGCGTACTTCACGACGAAGTCGGAGGGGACGGGGCTCGGGCTCGCGATCACGAAGAAGATCGTCCTCGAGCACGACGGCGCGATCGAGTGCGGGGCCGCGAAGGAGGGCGGCGCGGCCTTCCGGATCCGCCTCCGGATCGTCCAGCGCCCACCCGCGCGCTCACGAGCGAGCGCGCCGAGCCCTGCTCGCTCGGGCGAGCCGGACGTGGCGAGCGCGCCCAAACCGTCGTAGCAGCGACGCATCCCTTCTGCGCGGAGAGGCCCCGAGCATGTCGATCCCACCCGAGCCACGCGGCCCCCGAGCCCACGACACGTCGAGCGGCGACGGCGGAGAGCCCTCGTCGAGCCGCGCGTGGCTGCGAGCGATCGGCGCGGCGGCGATCGCCTTCACCTTCGTGATGATGGTGACCTCCGACCTCTGCGCGGGCGGCGGCGGCGGGCGGCTCGTCGGCGAGCACGCGCGCCCCTTCGCGAGCCCCGTCGTCGGCGGCGCGGGCGCCATCGACGGCGATCGCATCGACCTCGAGGCGCTCCACGGGCGCGTCGTCGTCCTCGACTTCTGGGCGAGCTGGTGCCCCCCCTGTCGCGCGTCCGTGCCCTCGCTCGACGCGTTCGCTCGCGCCCACCCCGACGTCACGATCGTCGGGATCAACGTGGAGGGCAACCGCGACGACGCCTTCGTCCGCGATGCCCACGCGCGCTTGGGCGGGAGCTACCCGACCGTGCACGACCGGGACGGCTCGCTCCAGGCCGCGTACGGGATCTCGGCGCTCCCGACGCTCTTCGTGGTCGATCCGCGGGGGACCATCGTCCAGAGCCACGTGGGCGCGGTCGACGAGGGCTGGCTCGAGGCGCACGTCCCCTCGAATTCGCCGTAATTCGTGCGGTTTTTGGGCTCGCTCGCCGTCGAATTGACCGCGATCGAGCCATGCGCTAGGCTCGCGCCGAGAGGGCGGTTCTATCCTTTTCACGAGCCGGTCTCGCTCACTTGCCGGGCGTGGCGCTCCGGCTCGCGAGCCTCGCCGCCTGCGGGGCATCTGAAAAGAAGCCTGAGAATATCGTGCAACAGCAACAGGCCGAGCTCGATCAGCGCGCGATGCACCTCGAGAAGCTGATGGAGCGAGCCCCCGAAGAGGTTCGCGCGGAGTTGCTCGAGAAGATCGAGATCTCGTGGATCCACCACGAGAACGCCCTCGAGGGCGTGATCTACGCGCCCGAGGAGCTGATGGCCGTGCTCGGCGTCGGCGGGCCCGCGAGGCCAGGGGTCGTCGAGTCGATGAGCGCCTCCGCCTTCGACGAGGTTCGGCAGAACAAGGCCGCCATCGAGCTCATCCGGGCGCTCGCCAAGAAGCCGGGTCTCGTGGTCGACGCGGACACGGTCCGCGAGATCTACGCGGTCCTCGCGCCCGAGGAGGTCGAGGGCAAGAAGCCGCCCGCCTTCCGCAAGGACATCCCGCTCCACCGCCTCTACTTCCACGAGATCGCCCCGCCCGACAAGATCGCGGCGAGGCTCAAGGCCTTCGGTCAGTGGCTCAACGCGGACGACACGCGCCGCTCCATGCATGTGCTCCGCCTGGCGGCGAAGGCGCACTTCCTCCTGCTCCAGATCTACCCCTACCCCAAGCACAGCGGGAAGCTCGCGCGCCTCGTCATGAACCTGCTCCTGCTCTCGGCAGGCTATCCGCCGGCGGTCATCCACTCGACCGAGCGGCAGCGCTACTACGACGCCCTCAAGACGAACGAGAACGCGCTCGCGCAGGTCGTGAAGGAGGCGCTCACCTCCTCGATCGAGGCGAGCATCCGCTTCTTCGAGGCGCGGCTGCCGCCCCCGCCGCCGGAGGTGCGCGTGACGCCGATGCGCAAGCGGCGCATCGAGCGCGACGCCATCCCGAGCGACGCGAGCGACGCCCCCGTCGCGCGCCGGAGCGAGCGGCCGAGCGGCGCGAAGAGCGCCCCCCCGAGCCCCACCCCGAAGGCCGACGCGAGGGAGGCGAAGGCCGCCGACAAGAAGGCCGCCGACAAGAAGGCCGCCGACAAGAAGGCCGCCGACAAGAGGGCCGCCGACAAGAGGGCCGCCGACAAGAAGGCCGCCGACAAGAAGGCCGCCGACAAGAAGGCCGCCGACAAGAAGGCCGCCGACAAGAGGGCCGCCGACAAGAGGGCCGCCGACAAGAAGG
>JBDHVC010000029.1:0-53394 GCA_039809495.1 Sandaracinaceae bacterium | reverse complement strand
CTCGAGCGCCGAGAGCGCTCCCGCCGTGGCGAGCGCGGCCACGCCCGCGACGCCGAGCACCCCGGCGGCGAGCCCCGCGGCCGCGAGCACGCCCGCCGCGTCGGCGTCCCTCGACGACACCCTCGGTCGCGCGCTCGGGGGCGGCTCGAGCGCGCGCGCCGCGACCCCGGCGGCGGCGCAGCGCCCCGCCGCGGAGCTCCCCGAGACGCCGAGCCGCCAGGAGATCGCGCAGGTGCTCGGCCGCCTCATGCCGCGCGTGCGCCAGTGCGCGGGTGAGCAGGTCGGCATGGCGCTCGCGACCTTGATGATCCGCAACGACGGCACCGTCGCGAGCGTCGCCGTCGGGGGCTCGCCGTTCGGCGGCACGCCTCAAGGCGGCTGCATGGAGGGCGTGCTCCGCGACGCGCAGTTCTCCCCGTTCCGCCAGACCTCCTTCCGCGTCCAGTACCCGATCCGCATCGCCGCGCAGTGACGCGCGCGGCCCGCGGACGCGCCGTCAGCGGCCGAGGAGCCACACGCCCGCGGCGACCAGCACCGCCCAGCCGGCGAACGCGGCGGCGTGCAGGCGGTTCGCGCCTCGCAATTCCATGAAGAAGGCGCCGACGACCAGCGCCTTCAGCGCCGCGAAGACCATCGCGAGCGCGAGGCTCGCGCTCGCCACGGTGAGCGTCGCGAGCGCGAGGAGCGCGAGGAGGACGAGGACGCGGCTCATGCGACGAAGAAGAGGGGGAAGAGGAAGATCCACGCGAGATCGCACATGTGCCAGAAGAGCGCCGTCCCGGCGACGGCCGTCTCCGGATCGCCGAAGGGCCGCCTCCCCATGCGGAGCGCGACCCACGACAAGAGGACGAGCGCGACGAGGACGTGCGCGAAGTGAAAGCCGGTGGCGAGGACGTAGGCGTCCCAGAGATCGCTCGCGCCGAGCCAGTGGCCGGCGCGCGCCTTCTCGCCGAAGTCCCAGCTCTTGAGCGCGACGAAGCCGAGGCCCACCGCCACGCCGAGCGAGAGGAGCCGCCGCGCCCGCTCGAGCGCGCTCGCTCGGAAGGCGTGGACCGCCTCCGCGACGAGCCAGCCGCTCACGAAGAGGAGCACCGTGAGCGCGAGCCCGAGCCTCGGATCGAGCGCCGCGTGGAGCGCGGCGAAGCCCTCGCGGTCCGTGCTGCGCAGCCACGCCACGATCCCGAAGACCATCGAGAACGTGACGAGCTCGAGCGTGACGATGATCCAGAGGAGCACGCCGCCTGGCGGGTCGTCGAGCGGCCGAGCGCCTCCCGCCGCGGGATCGGCCCCGGGCGCGCTCGGCGGCGCGCCATCGGCCTTCGGGTCGCTCGCGGCGCTCGCCATCGCGCGCGGCTTGTCACGAAGCCCCCGCTCGTGACCTGATCTCGATCATGCCCTGCTCCCTCGGCGAGGGGGCTCGGAGGCGCGCGTCGAGGCCTCGAGCGTCCCCCGCGGGGGAGCCCCTTGTCGCGTCGTGGGAGAGCGGCTTACAAGGCTCCGCATGACACGCCTCCACAATTTCAACGCAGGTCCGGCCGCGCTCCCCCTCGAGGCCCTCGAGCGCGCCCAGCGCGAGCTCGTCGAGATCGACGGAACGGGGATGTCGATCCTCGAGCACAGCCACCGGCAGCCGACCTACGGCAAGATCCACGAGGAGGCGATCGCGCTCTTGCGCGAGTACCTCTCGGTGCCCGACACGCACGACGTGCTCTTCATGCAGGGCGGCGCGCGCATGCAGTTCGCGTTCGTCCCCTTGAACCTGCTCCACGAGGGCAGGAGCGCGGACTACGTCGTCACGGGCTCGTGGGCGAAGTACGCGCTCGACGAGGCGAAGCTCGTCGCCGCGCGCTACGGCGCCGAGGCCCGGCTCGCCGCCTCGACGGACGAGGGCGACAAGGTGTTCCGCCGCGTCCCGGACGCCAGCGAGCTCTCGCTCGACCCGAGCGCCGACTACGTCCACCTCACCAGCAACAACACCCTCGTCGGCACCCAGTGGCAGCGCTACCCCGACACCGGCCGGGTGCCGCTCGTCGCGGACATGACGAGCGACCTCGGCTCCAAGGCGATCGACTGGGGCCGCGTCGCGGTCGCGTACGCGGGCGCGCAGAAGAACGTCGGCCCCGCGGGCGTGACGGTGGTGATCGCGAGGAAGGACCTCGTCCAGGGCGGGCGCGAGGACATCCCGAAGATCTTCCGCTACAAGGCCTACGCCGCCGACAACTCGCTCCTCAACACGCCGCCGGTCTTCGCGATCTACATGCTCCGCAACACGATGCGCGCGCTCCTCGACTGGGGCGGGCTCCCCGTCATCGCGAAGGAGTGCGAGGAGAAGGCGGCGATGCTCTACGAGGTCCTCGATCAGCAGCCGGACTTCTTCCGCCCCCACGCGGAGACGGCGAGCCGCTCGCGCATGAACGTCGTCTTCCGGCTCCCGAGCGAGGAGCTCGAGAAGGCGTTCCTCGCGGAGGCGAAGGCCGCGGGCCTCGTCGGGCTCAAGGGGCACCGCTCCGTCGGCGGCGTCCGCGCCTCGATCTACACCGCCGTCCGCAAGCCCGCGGTCGAGGCGCTCGTCGCGTTCATGCGCGCGTTCGCCGCGAAGCACGGCTGACGGCGCGCCGTCAGCGCTCCGCGCTCGTCGTGGGGGCCGCGCCGCCTGCCGGGGCGAGGCCCACCTCGACGACGATCCGGAGCGCGCGCACGATCGCGTCGAGCGCGAGCGTGGGTGACGTGCTTCCTGCCTCGAGCTGCTCGGGGATGAGGGGGACGTGGACGAAGCCGGCGCGGATCCCGCGCGCCTGCGCGCGCTCCATGAGCCCGTAGAAGACGTGGTTACAGACGAACGTGCCCGCGCTCGAGGAGAGCGTGACGGGGATGCCCGCCTCGTGGATCGCGCGCCCCATCGCCTTGACGGGGAGCGTGGAGAAGAAGGCCGGTGCGCCGCCGTCACGGACGGGCCGATCGATCGGTCGCCTCCCCGCGTTGTCCGGGATCGGCGCGTCGTCGAGGTTGATCGCCACCCGCTCGAGCGCGATCGCCTCGCGACCTTCTGCCTGGCCCACGGCGACGACCAGCGCGGGCGAGACCTCCTCGAGCGCCGCGTCGAGCGAGACGAGCGCGTCGCCGAACACGACCGGGAGGCGGCGCGCGACGACGCGCGCGTCGCCGATCACCTGGTCGTCGAGCGCGCTCACCGCGAGCCACGACGGATTGATCGACGCGCCGCCGAAGGGCTCGAAGCCGGTGAGGAGCACGCGCCGCATGCCCCTCGAGTGTACCGAAGCGCGGCGAGCGCGCGCGAGGCGAGCCCACGCGGGGCCCGCCTCGCTCCCGGAGGCGTCTGGGTCAGTACCGGACCAGGCGGCGCTCGTTCCGGACCGTCGCGCGCCCGATCGTCACGCGCTCCCCGGTCAGCGTGAAGCGCAGCGTCTGCGTCGCGTCGCGCACGCGCACGCGGACCGTGCCCGAGATCGGGCGCGCCGCGTCCGAGCCGCGCGTGCGGCTCACCTCGAGGCCGCGCGTGCGGCTCACCTCGATGAGGTAGGTCCCGAGACGCGCCGAGCGCAGCCCGAGCGTCTCGCGCCCATCGCCCATCGGCGTCGACGCGACGACGTTCGGGCGGCCACCCATCCACGAGACGCGCGTGCCGTCGGTGGTGATCAGCGCGAGGTCGAGGTCGTCGCCGCCGACCCAGCTCGCCTCGAGCATGAGCTCGCCCGACGAGGGGAGCCGCGAGGCCGGCGTCCCGGCGACGCGCTCGGCCCGCGTGCGCGTCGAGGCCTCTCGAGCGCTCCCGAGCAGGATGTTCGCGAGGGGCCCTTCGCCGAGCGCGCGCTCGCACCCGACCGCGCGGCCGAGCCGATCGGCGTTGCTCGTGTCGATCTCCGCCATCGCGATCCGATGCGCGCAGCTCCGCTCCGCCAGCCCCGCGCGCTCGAACGCGAGGGCGAGCCGCTCCTGGAGCGCGACGTCGTCCGGTCGCAGATCGACGATGCCGGTGAGCACCCGCAGCGCCTCGTCGCGGTGGCCGCTCCGCGCGAGGAGATCGGCGCGCGCCGCGAGCGCGTCCGGGTCCATGCGATCGCGCGCGATCCACGCGTCGGCGACCTCGAGCGCGCGATCCACGCGCCCGGCGCGGGCGAGCAGCCGCACCGCCGCCCGATGACGATCGCGGTTGTTCGGCTCCGCCTCGAGCCGCAGCTCGGCGGCGCGCGCGGCCTCTTCGTCACGAGGTGACGTCGTGCTCGTGCTCGACACCGAGCCGACGCGGACGGTGACCCAGCGCTCCCAGTGCCCGCGGCCTCCCCCGCCGCCACCTTCTTCCATGCTGGCCAAGCCCGGCTCGAAGTCAGGCAGCAGCGCGGGCTGGCGCCGCGCAGCCGGCGGCTCCGCCGCCATCTGCGCCTGCGGCGCGCCGCGAAGGTCGTCCATCGTCGCCCGCGGCGCCGCCATCGGCGCCCGCGCGAGCGGGACCCCGCCGCTCGCCGTCGCCGAGGGGGCCGAAGCGCTCCTCCCGCGCGTCATGCCCTCCGCGGCCAGCCCTGCTCCTCCCATGACGACGCCCCCCCCTTGGCCGATGCCATCCGCGTCGCTCGCGGCCAGCTCGCGCGCGGCGCTCGGCACCTCGAGGACGCCCGCGAGGACCTGATCGTCGAGCTCCTCCTCCCCGGTCCAGCTCGCGCTCTGCGCGACGCGGTCGATGCCGAGGTCGCGGAACATCGCCTCGCTCTCGAGCACGAGGAGCGAGGTGTGGCGCGACATCACGGAGTAGGCCTTCGAGAGGGCGATGATCCGCGCCTCGTCCTCGCCGCGGTTCTGGAGCTCGAGGTCGCCGATCGTCGCGGCCGCCCACTCGGCGGGGACGAAGCGGTTGCCCGCCGCCGTGGACGCCGTGACGCGGAGCGGATAGCGCTGCTCGAAGGGCGCGCCGCCCACCGTCCCGCGCAGGATCACGTCGCCCTCGACGTTCGGGCGATCGAGGCGCGCCGAGACGATCAGCTCCTCGCCGCTGCGGAGCGTCGGGAGCGCCGCCGGCGCGACGTCGGAGATCCCCGCGGGGAGCTCGATCCGCGCGTCCTCGATCGAGACGCCGTAGGTCGTCTCGAGGACGGCGAGCGCGGCCGTCGAGGCGCGCTGGCCCGGCACGAAGGGGACGTGCTGCCCGCCCGACGCCCGCGCGATGGCCGCGAGGACGACGTTGTCCGCGTCGCCGCCGAGGCCGACGGTGGTGAACGAGACGTGGTCGCGCGCGGCGAGCGTGTGCGCGCGGGCCGCGAGCGCGCTCGCCTCGCGGTGACCGACGGAGGCGAGGCCGTCGCCGACGTAGATCACGCGCACGTCGCGATCCGAGCTGCGATCGCTCGCCTTGACGGCGCGCGAGGCGACGCCGAGCGTGGCGCCGAGATCCGTCGCGCCCGCGGGCTCGAGCCCGCCGAGCCACTCGACGACGCGCCGCACGTCGTCGGCCGTCGGCTCGTGGAGGCTCACCCCGCTCTGCGTCACCGCGCCGCCCCCGTCCATCGAGCGGCACGCGTAGTCGCACGCGAGGACCGCGAAGCGATCGCGGCGATCGAGCTCCGCGAGCATCCCAGCGACGAGCGCGCTCGCGCGGCTGAAGCGCTCGCCGACCATCGACTGGCTCGAGTCGACGACGATGACGTAGTCGTTCGAGCGCCCCTCGGTGCGCGCCGGCAGCCTCGGCCGGAGCGCGAACGTCGCGTAGCCGCGCGTGTCGGCCGCGATCTGGCGCTGCGCGTCGACGACGTCGCGATCCCGATCGCGGCTGCGCTCGGGCGGCGCCACCGCCGCGTCACCCTGGTAGGTCCAGACGCTCGCCTCGCTCGCGTCGCCGGGGAGCGCGTAGTCGATCACGAGATCGCCGTTGGGCACGAAATTCTCCGCCCGGTAGTCGAGCGTCGTCGCGTCGGCGTCGCCGCCGCGGGTCACCGTGTAGCCGGACGCGCGGACCTGATCCGCCCCGAGGACACGCACGTCAACGTTGAGCTCGCCGATCCGCGTCGAGCCGTCGCGCGAGACGGGGAGCGGGTAGACGTAGCGGCGCTCGCCGGCCGAGGGCTGGACCACCTGGGTGTAGGCGAGGACG
The DNA here is from genome assembly GCA_039809495.1 of Sandaracinaceae bacterium. Lineage (GTDB taxonomy): Bacteria > Myxococcota_A > Polyangia > Polyangiales > Sandaracinaceae > JAFLCL01. The sequence goes on along the minus strand of JBDHVC010000029.1, from coordinate 47,294 downwards.
ACGCGGCGGCTCCCGCGCGCGGGGATCGGGAAGATCCGCAGCTCGAAGCCTCCCCCACGCTGCCACTCGAGCAGCGCCGGATCGCGCCAGCGCTCGGGCACCCAGATGAATTCCTCGCGCGGCGGCGGAGGCGGCGCGCTCGCGGGGCGCGCGTTGCGCATGATCCCCGTCCAGATCCGCCGCGCGCGGCTGCGCGCGACGAACGCGCCCTCCTCGAGGCGACCGTTCACGTCGAGCGCGAGGCGCGCGATGCGCGCGTCCGCGGGGAGCGGGAAGCGGTAGATGCCCTCGAGCTCGTCGGGCCCGTCGTTCATGAAGACCTGCTCGACCTCGGTGCGCGCGACGTTGCCGCTGATGCGCACGCGGACGTTCGCGCTCGCGACGCGGAGCGGGCGCTCGCGATCCTCGCGATCGCCGGGCCGGCGGGCGCGGAGCGAGCCGAACCCCGAGACGGAGGGCTCGTCGGCCGCGTCCGAGGGCGTGGCGCGCGAGGTCGAGGAGTCGCCGAAGTCCGCCCAGGCGACGGCGCGCGCGAGGTCGATCGCCGGGGAGACCCTCGGCGCGCCGCTCCCGCGCAGGACGCCCTCCTCGCCTTGGTGCACGTCGACGCTGCCCGCGGGGCTCGTCACGCGCACCTTGCCGCGCGTGACGCGCACGCTCGCGAAGTCGTCCGTCACGGCGACGTCGAGCTTCGTACCGAGCACCTCGATCGTGCCGTTCGGCAGCGCGAGGGCGAGGCTCGGCCCGCTCGCGAGGTGCGCGACGTCCGCGAGCACCTCGCCGCGCACGAGGCGGAGCCGGCGGGGCGCGCTCGGATCGAGGGAGAGCTCGGTGTCGCGCTGGAGGGCGACGCTCGAGCCGTCGGAGAGGGCGAGGCGCACGCGCGTCCGCGCGTCGGTGCGGATGGTGCCCCCGACGGAGACGACTCCGTCGATGCCCGCCGAGGCGAACGCGCCGCCCGCCGCGCGCACCGCGATGCCCGTCCCCGCCTCGTCGCCCGCCGCGCGCTCGATCTCGACGACTCGCGCGCTCGTCGCGTCCGCGTGCGCCGGCGTCGAGGCGCTGGCCTCGCGGCTCGCGCTCCCGCCGCTCGTGGGGAGCCCCGGTCGATAGATGGCGATCAGCGCCGCCGCCGCCACGATGCCGAGGCTGCCGAAGAGGAAGAACACGCGCCCGAGGCCCTTGCCCTTCGCGCCGCTCGCCTTGTCGCTCGGCGACGTGGGCTCCTTCGGCGCCCGGTCCGCGAGCACGACGAGCTCTCCGCCCTCGCGCGGCGAGCCTGGGCCCTTGGCCCCGTCCTCCGCGCCGAGATCGGCGCCCGCGGCCTCGAACGTGCGCGTCGCGGGGATCGCCGTGCGCTCGCCCGACGTCGTCGGCGCCTCGACCCGCGCCACCGCGATCGCCTCGGTCGGCGCGAACGCGTTGGCGCGCACCGTCGAGCCGAAGTCCGCGCGCGCGGGCTCCATCGCCTTCGAGGACGCGCTCACGCCGCGCGCGGGATCGATCGCCGAGCCCGGATCCGTCTTGCGATCGGCGCCGAACGAGGGCTCGCCCGGGCGAGCCGAGCCGAGGTCCGCGCCGAGCCGCGCGAGCACCCGCGCCTCGAGGTCGGCGGGGGCCTCGTAGTCGTCGCCCGCGCGCCGGATCCGCTCGAGGATCCCGCTCGCCTCGTGCCGAAGATCGCGCGCCTCGTCGTCGTCCGCGAGGAAGTCGGCGTGTCGCGCGAGCGCGCTCGGATCGCCGTCGACGACCAGCGCGAGCTCGTCCAAGAACTGCTCCATCTTCTCCGTACGCGAGCTCATCGCTCCACCTCCGCCAAGAGCTCCTTCATCCTCGCGAGGCCGCGGCTCACGCGCTTGCGCACGGCCGCCTCCTCGATCCCACACGCGAGCGCGATCTCCGCGTAGTCGAGCCCCGCCTGGTAGCGGAGCGTCACCGCGTCGCGCTCGCTCGGCTTGAGCGCCTCGAGGGCGTCTCGCACGCGCTCGGCGCGGCGCCGGGCCTCGAGCACCTCGTCCGGCAGGCTCGCGTGCTGATCGGCGTCGTGGACGAGCCGGAGCCTGCGCTCGCGCCGGCCGCGCATCTCGAGCCGCTTGGCGCACATGCGCCGCGCGATCCCGTAGAGCCACGCGCGCACCGAGCCCTCGGCGCGGTAGCTCGCCATCGCGCCGTGCGCCGCGATCAGCACCTCCTGCACGCACTCGTCGGCCTCGGCCTGGCTGCCGAGCATCGCCATCGAGAGGCGGCCGAGCGCCGCGCCGTGCTCTCGCGCGCAGAGCGCGGTGGCGTCGCGGTACGCCCCCGCCTGGATGGCCCGCAGGATCGGGTCCTCGACCCCTCCCCCGGCTGGTTCTGCCCCCTCTGGGGCGCTCGTGGACGGTTGCATCGGGACTATGTCGCCACGAGAGCCCCGCCTGTGACCAGGGCCCCCCTCTTCGGGCTCCCCGCCCGACGATCCGCGCGAGGGGAGGACCCCTTGCCGCGATCGATCGGCTTCGGTAGATGGCCAGGCTCGATGACGAAGCCACCCCCTTCGCTGAACGAGGCCCAGGAGCGGGCGGTGGCGCACGGCAAGGGCCCGCTCCTCGTCCTCGCCGGCGCGGGCAGCGGCAAGACGCGCGTCATCACGCACCGCATCCAGCGCCTCGTCGAGGCGCGCGGGGTCGCGCCCTCGCGGATCCTCGCCGTCAGCTTCACGAACAAGGCGGCCGAGGAGATGGGCGAGCGCATGACGCGCCTCATCGGCCCGGCGCGCGCGAAGGGGCTCTGGCTCTCGACCTTCCACAGCTTCGGCGTGCGCTTTCTCCACGAGGAGGCCGGCGCCGCCTTCGGCGCGAGCGGCAAGGTGCGCTTCTCGATCTTCGATCAGGCCGACTGCGCGGGCCTCATCCGCGAGATCATGAGGCGCGAGGGGCTCCACCCGGCGGGCGGCAAGGACGGCGCCGAGCGCAGGCTGGATCTCGGCTCCGTCCACGCGCGCATCTCGCTCTGGAAGAACGAGGGGCGCGGCCCCGAGCGGATCCGCGAGAGCCAGGTCGAGTACGACGAGGCCGCGCGCCTCGCCTACCCGCACTACGAGGCGGCCCTCTGCGCGATGCACGCCTTCGACTTCGACGATCTCGTCGCGGTGCCCGTCCGCATCCTCCGCGAGCGCGAGGACGTCCGCGCGCGCTGGCGAGGGCGCTTCGAGCACCTCCTCGTCGACGAATTCCAGGACACGAACGCGATCCAGCTCGAGCTCGTGCGGCTCCTCGCGAGCCCGGACGGCAACGTGTGCGTCGTCGGCGACGACGATCAGGCGATCTACGGCTGGCGGGGCGCGGAGGTCGAGAACATCCTCTCGTTCGATCGGCACTTCCCCGGCGCGAGCGTCGTGAAGCTCGAGGAGAACTACCGCTCGCGGCCCGCGATCCTCGCGGTCGCGAACGCCGCGATCGCGAGGAGCCGGCGGCGCCACGCGAAGACGCTCCGGCCGACCCTGCCCGAGGGCGATCGCGTCCGCCTCGTCACGCTCGGAGACATCGAGCAAGAGGCCAAATTCGTCGCGAAGGAGCTCCGCGACGTGCTCGCCTCGGGCGCGCGACGACGCGACGTCGCCGTCCTCTATCGCTCGAACCTCCAGGCGCGCCTCGTCGAGGAGGAGCTGCGCCTGCAGGGGATCCCCTACCGCGTCGTCGGCGGGACGCAGTTCTTCGACCGCAAGGAGGTGAAGGACGCGCTCGCGTACCTGCGCGCCGCGATCCAGCCGCGGGACGAGCTCGCCCTGCGCCGGATCGTGAACACCCCCGCGCGCGGGATCGGCGAGGCCACGATCGCGCGCGTCGAGCGGTGGGCGCTCGCCAAGGGCGTCCCCTTCACGCACGCCATCCTCGATCCGAGCGCGATCCCCGACGTCCCCGACGCGGCGCGGCGCGGGGCCGCGACCCTCGCTCGCTCGCTCGAGGCGGCGCGCGCCCGCTTCGACGAGGCCCAGCGCGAGGCGGCCGGCGATCCGAGCGCGCGGCGCCTACAGCCGATCGCGCTCTCGCTCTTCGACGAGAGCGGCTTCTCCCACGACCTCAAGGCGAGCGGCACCGAGGCCGAGCGCAAGGCGCGCTGGGCCAACGTGGAATTCGTGCTCCGCTCGCTCGAGCGCTACGAGCAGGCCGTGCGAGCCGCGGGCGATCGCCCCGAGCTCGCGCGCTTCCTCCAGCGGCTCTCGCTCCGGCGCGAGGACGACGAGGACGAGGCGGCCGAGCTCGTCACGCTGAGTTCGCTCCACAGCGCGAAGGGGCTCGAGTGGCCGATCGTCTTCCTGATCGGGCTGAACGAGGGGATCCTCCCGCACGGGCGCACCCTCGATCCGAGGGTGACCGAGGCCGCGCCGACGGACGTCGACGAGGAGCGGCGCCTCTTCTACGTCGGCGTCACGCGCGCGCGCGAGCGGCTCTACCTGACGCGCTTTCTGCGGCGCGAGCTCCGCGGGCGGGCGCAGCCGATGCCGCCCTCGCGCTTCCTCGAGGGGCTCCCCGAGGAGGCCCTCGAGCGCTACGAGCGCGACGAGGACGCGCCGCTCGCCGCCGAGCAGTCGGCGTCCTTCGGCGCCGCGCTCCTCGCGCAGCTCAGGGCCCGCGGCTGACAGCGCGTCGTCAGGCGCGCGCGAAGAACGCCGCGAACGCGCGGAGCAGCTCCGGGGCGATCCAGCCGAGCGCGAAGAGCACGGCGAGGACCCCGAGCCACGCGCGGAGCGGCATCGCGGCGAAGTAGACGGGGAGCTGGGGCGCGGTGCGCGAGACGACGGCGAGCCCGAGATCGGCGGCGACGAGGGCGACGAACGCGGGCGCGGCGATCGCGAGCGCGAGCGGGAGGACGAGCACGACGAGGTGCGCGGCGCCCTCGAGCGCGAGCGGCCAGCCCCCCTCCGGCGTGGCGAGCCCCGGCGGGCTCCTCTCGAGCCCCTCGGCGAGCGCCCGGATGAGCACGCGCGGGCCGCCAGAGGCCGCGTAGAGCGCGAGGGCGAAGAGGTGCAGGCCCGAGGCGAGGAGGCTCGCGCGCTCCCCCGAGGGCAGCGTGAGCTCCGCCTGCCCGCCTCCTCGCATCCCGTCGACGATCCGCCCCGCGTGCTCGGCGCCGAAGAAGGGGATCGAGACGACGACGGCGAAGAGGCCCCCGAGCGCGAGCTCGCGGAGCGCGAGCAGCGTGAGCGAGAGGGTGTCGGCCGGGAGCGCGGGCGCCGCGGCGAGCGCCGTCGGTAGGAGGCCGAGGACGAGCGCGAGGAGGATCGTCGTCCGCGCGAGGGGCGAGACGCCTCGCACGGCGAAGGGCGGCGCGAGGAGCGTGAGCGGCGCGAGCCGCGCGGCGACGAGCGCGCCGACCGTGAGCGCTCGCGTGGGCGCCGCGTCGAGGGCAAGGAGCGCGTAGAGCCTCTCCATCGCGCGAGCCCTCAGTGGACGAGCGCGGGGATCGACACCCAGAGGGACGAGGTGAACCGCACGAGCTCGGCGCCCATCCAGCCGCCGAGCACGCTCAGGACGACGCCGACCCCGACGAGCTTCGGCACGAACGTGAGCGTCTGCTCCTGCACCTGCGTCATCGCCTGGAGCAGGCCGACGACGAGCCCCGTCACGAGCGAGGCCAAGAGCGCCGGCCCCGAGACGAGCAGGACCAGGTAGAGCGCCTCGACGAGCAGCCGGCTCAGATCCGCCGCGATCACGGAGCACTCGTAGCACGAAGCCGACGCGCCGGGGTGACGAGGAGGTTTCCAAACGCGGGCGCCCGGATCAAGCTGCGCGCGTGTCATCGCCCCGAGGCTCACGCCGGCTCTCACCCCTCGCGCTCGCGCTCGCGCTCTGTGCGAGCGGCTGCTTCCTCACGCGCTCGCCGTCGCGGCCGCTCATGGCGCTCGTCGCGCGAGACCCGCAGCACCCCGCCGCGCGATGCCTCGCCGTCCTCTTGCCCGGTCGCTTCGACGCGCCCGAGCAACTCCTCCACGAGGGCGTCGCGCGCGACCTCCAGGCGAGCGGCGCGCCCTGCGACGCCGTCTTCGTGGATCTCCACTACCGCTACTACGGCGAGACCGACGTCGGCGACGCGCTCTACGAGGACATCCTCGCCCCCGCGAGGGCGCGCGGCTACGACGAGCTCTGGCTCGTCGGCGTCTCGCTCGGCGGGCTCGGCGCGCTCCAGGTCGCCTCGGAGCATCCGGACGCGGTCGACGGGATCGTCCTCATCGCGCCCTACCTCGGCGACGAGCGCGCCATCGAGCCGATCGCGGAGGCGGGCGGGCTCGCGCGGTGGGAGCCGCCCCCCGAGGTCGCGGCCCAGCCCCGAGCGAGCGACACCTACACCCCGAAGCTCTGGGCGTGGCTCCGCGGCTACGCCGTCGATCCCGCGGCGCGCCCGCCGCTCTACGTCGGCTGGGGCGAGCGCGATCCGCTCGCCGCGACCGATCGCCTCCTCGGCGACGCGCTCGAGCCGAGCCACGTCCTCGTGGCGCCGGGCGAGCACGACTGGGCGAGCTGGGCGCCGATCTGGCGCGAGCTCTTCCGCCGCGCGCCGATCGGCCGCGCCGCCGCGTCGCGCTGACGAGCCGCGCCGTCAGCGCTGGAAGAACCGACCGATCGCCGCGACGATCCGGTCGATCCGCGCGTCGTCGAGCTCGGGGTAGATCGGCAGCGCGAGCACCTCGCGCGCCGCGCGCTCGGCGACGGGGAGGCTCCCCTCGGGCTGCTCGAGGTACGCGAAGCAGGGCTGACGGTGGAGCGGCACGGGGTAGTAGACCTCGCTCGCGATCCCCTCGCGCGCGAGGAAGTCGCGGAGCGCGTCCCGCTCCGCCGAGCGCACGACGTACTGGTGAAAGACGTGCCCGGGCTCGACGCGCGCGAGCGGCGAGAGGCGCGCCGGATCGAGGCCGAGCCGACCGAGCGCGTGGTCGTAGCGCGCGGCGTTCGCGCGGCGACGCTCGGTCCAGCGCGCGAGGTGCGGGAGCTTCACGCGGAGGACGGCCGCCTGGAGCCCATCGAGCCGGAAATTCCCGCCGATGGCGGCGTGGTGGTAGCGCTCGCTCGAGCCGTGGTTGCGCAGCATGCGCATGCGCGCGGCGAGGGCGTCGTCGCTCGTCACGGCGAGCCCCGCGTCGCCGAAGGCGCTCAGGTTCTTGGTCGGATAGAACGAGAGCCAGCCCGCGAGCCCCACCGATCCGGTCATCCCGGCGCTCGACGCGGCGAGGATCGACTGCGCCGCGTCCTCGAGGAGCGGGAGCCCGTGTGCCCGCGAGAGCGCGGCGAGCGCGGGGAGGTCGGCCGGCTGACCGTAGAGGTGCACGGGCACGATCGCCTTCGTTCGAGGCGTGATCGCGGCCTCCACGGCGCCCGGATCGAGGTTCAGCGTGCGCGGATCCACGTCGACGAAGACCGGGCGCGCGCCGAGGCGCGCGATCGAGCCGGCGGTCGCGAAGAACGTGAAGGGCGTCGTGATCACCTCGTCGCCGGGGCCGATCCCGAGCGCCATCAGCGCGAGGAGCTCGGCGTCCGTCCCGCTCGAGCAGCCGATCGCGTGTCGCGCCCCGAGGAGCGACGCGAGCGCCTCCTCGAGCGCCAGGACCTCGGCGCCGAGGACGAACGCGTTGCTCGCCATCACGCGATCGAAGGCCGCGCGGATCTCGGCGAGGAGCGGCGCGTTCTGCGCCGCGAGATCGAGCATCGGGATGCGATCGTCGCTGGACATCGTCTTCTTCCTGCGCGCTCGTCGAGCCGCGAGGGCGGGCGCGCGGCTCAGTGCGCGGCGTCCTGGATCGCGCTCGCGAGCTCTTGCGGGCGAAACCCGACGAGCACGTGACCACCGACGTCGAAGGTCGGGATGGTGCGGTTCGGGTTCAGGAGCGCGAGCTGCCCCATCGCGCCCCCGCGATCGATGTCGATCTCGTGGTATCGGATGTTCTGCTCGCGCAGCCACACCTTCGCTTGGGAGCACGCCGTGCACCACGACGCGCTGTACATCTCGATGGAGACGGCCTCGCTCGCGGCCGAGAGCGTGAGCGGCCCGCGCTCCTCGGGCGCGACGGCCGCGACCTCGGCCGCGCCGTTGCTCGAGCCCAAAGCGAGCGCGAGCGCCGCGATCGGGAGCCCGATGCCGAGCACCCACCATCGCGTGGGGCGTGCTCTCTCTCTCGTGTGCGAGTCCATGGGGCGCCTCGATGATGCCACGCGGGCGAAGCGCTCGCTACCGCGCGCGGGCGCGGCGACGCGCGGCGAGGCCTCGCGTCAGCGCGCCTGCTGCGCCTTCTCGCGCTCGAGCAATTCCTTGTAGGCGACCGAGTAGCGCGTCCACGGGCGGAGCTCGAGGCGCTTATAGCCGATCGCCTCGTCCGTCCCCTCGCAGACGCCGTAGTCGCCGTTGCGCATCTTCTCGAGCGCGCCGTCGATCTCGATGAGGAGCTTGCGATCCTTGTCCGCCATCCGGAAGAGCCACGCCTGATCGGTCGAGCGCTGCGCGATGTCGATCTCGTCGGCGAGCAGGTCCTCGTCGGCGAGCGCGTCGTCGACGTGACGCTCGAAGTTCCCGAGGACGCGCTTCTTCTCCTCGACGAGGCGATGAAAGAGCGTGCTCACCTCGGTCTTCGAGAGCTTCGCGTCGGGGTGGGCGCGAGCGTAGGCGGGATCGACGGGGACGACCTTCGCCGCGGCGCGCTCGGCGGGAGCCTTCACGCTCGCCGCCGCCTGCGCCAGAGCGGGCGGCTCAGGCTTCGCGGGGGCCGCCTTCGCGGGGGCCGCCTTCGCGGGGGCCGCCTTCGCGGGGGCCGCCTTCTTCGCCGGCGCCTTCGCGCCCGCCGTCGTGGCCGCGGCCTTCGCGGGCGCCTTCTTCGCCGACGCACGGCTCGCCGTGGAGTTCGTCTTCTTCGCTGCCTTCGACGCGGTCTTCGCGACCGCGCTCTTCTTCTCGGAGCTCTTCTGCGGCTTGGCCATGTCGGGTCACCTCACGCCCCGCCTCGAGCGAAGCGGCGGCCGGCGAGGCTCGCACGACCGAACGGCGCTTGCAACAGGCGGATCGGAGCCGCGGGGCGCGCGGCGGCGGGTCAGCTGCAGTCGTTGCAGGTGCCGCGCACCTGGATGTCGACGCTGCCGGAGCGGAGCGCTCGCGGCGCCCCCTTGATCGAGGCCACCCTCACGACGCCATCGGGCAAGCACGACACGCTGCCGCACTCCGTGCAGACGAAGTGGGGGTGGATCTCGGCGGGGCCGTGCTCGAGGTGATCGACGCCGCCGCGCAGCTCGAAGCGCCAGAGGTGATCGCCCATGTCCGAGCGACGCAGGAGCCCCGCGTCCGTCAGGTCCGCGAGGTTGCGGTAGAGCGTCGCGCGGTCGAAGGGCTCGGCGGCGAGGCGCTCGCAGACGTCCGCGTGCGTGAGCGGCCCGGCCGCGCGCGTCATGCAGTCGAGGACGGCGACGCGCGAGGCCGTGGCGCGGAGCCCCGCGTCGCGCAGACGAGCCTTCCAGTCGGCCTTCGTGATCACGCCCTCAGCCTAGAGGCTCCGAGCCCGGATTGCAATTGCAACTGCATCTGCAACTCTCGCCTCGCTCGCGCGAGCGGGCCGCGGCGAGGCCGAGGGCGCCGAACGTGTGTGCGAGCGCCGCGCGATCGATCGGCGCCTCCACCTCCGCGAAGAGGGGCACGCCCTCGACGAGCGGCGCGAAGCTCGCGCTCGCGGAGCGCGGACCGATGCCGAGCGCGAGCGGCCCGAGCGAGGCGAGCGCCTCGAGGAGCTCCGCGTCCTCGCTCGAGGCGATGAGCGCTCGCGTGTGCTCGCCGATCGCGTCGAAGACCTCGTCGCGGCGCGCGTGCCGCGGCCGCACCCGCGCGAGCGCGAGCGCCGCGTCGAGCCACGGGAGCCGCTGCTCGACCACGATCACGTCGTCGTTCGGACGCGTGATCGAGGCGATCACGGCGACGAGCGCGAGCGCCTCGCGGGAGCGGGCGCCCGATCGCTCGGCGCGCCGCCCTGACGAGGCGCTCCCCCTGGGTCGCCGCGCGCCGCTCACTCGCCCGGCGCGGGGATGCGCGGCGGCACGAGGAAGTAGACGACGCGGTTGTCGAGCGGCGTGAAGCCGTCCCCGATGACGTTGATCCGCGCGCGGAAGACCTGCGGGACCAGCGTCGCGGGGACCGTCGTGTTCATCTTCGGGATGATGTTGAAGCAGACCGGCGAGCCCGGCGTGACGCGCTGGAAGGTGTCGGGGTAGCTGTCGTCGTCGATCCCGGGGCGATCGATCGTCGTGAAGCCCGCCGTGCACGTCTGGCCCGGGCGCCCGCTGGTCGTGGGCTCGAGGTGATCGACGAAGGCCGTCACGGCGTTCACCGTCTCGCCCGGATCGACGATGTCGACCGCCTGCGCGGAGACGTCCATCGGGACGAGCGCCGCCTGCCGGACGAGGTTGACGAGCGTCGTCGAGAGGCCGCTCCCACTCGGCGCCGAGTAGACGTACGTGGCCGCGGTGCCCGGCGCGCCGGCGGCGATCGTCGTCTCGTTGACGAGCTGCTGGAGGAACGCGTTGGCGCCCGCCGAGGTCGCGACGCCGACGACGCGGGCGTTCAAGCCTCGGAGCGCGCTGATCGTCGCCGCCCAGGTCGGGCCGCTGCTCGGGACCGCCGTGCTGTAGTTGCAGCTACAGCCCGGCCGGTTGTGTTGGTCGACGTCCGTCATGACGATGATGATCGGCACGGCGTCGGGGCGGAAGCACGCCGAGCCGCGGTGTCCGGCGAGGCAGAGCGGCGGGCTCGAGCTCGACGAGCCGCCCGTGGCGAAGCGGGCGTAGCCGCCGAGCGTGTCTCGCGACGCCAGCGCGTAGAGCGCGGCGACGCCCGACTCGGGGCCGTCGACGCCATTATTCGTCCGGTAGCGGTTGACGGCCGTCTGCGCCGCCGAGGCCGACGACGTCATCGTCTGGTATTGGAAGAACGCCATGTCGTGCGGGATGCCGGCGGTGTCGGTGCCCGCCGACGCGGAGCCGTAGCCGCCGAGCGGGTAGTCGTCGAAGCCGCCGACGCCGAACCAGGCCTCCGGGATCGTCGAGGTGATGCTCGGGATCACGGTCGAGGTGAGGCCGCTCTGGAGGTTCGTGATCGTGCCGCCCATCGAGCCGGTGTTGTCCATCAGGAAGTAGACGTCGGCGCGCTGGAGGTTCGTCGAGAACTGGAGCGTGTCGCGGGTCGGGTCCGGCGGTCCGCCGAAGGGCACGAGGAAGACGAAGTCGCCGCGGGTGCGCGGGTTGTCGGACGGATTGAGCGGGTTCGTGCCGGCGCCGACCTCGATCAGGTCCGAGACGCCGTCGCCGTCCGTGTCGGGGTTCGTGGGCGAGGTGCCGTAGCCCACCTCGGCGCGGTCGGAGAGGCCGTCGCCGTCCGAGTCCGTGTCGCGGAAGTCGGGGATGCCGTCGCCGTCCGTGTCGACCGCGGGCGTGTCGAGGTCGGCGTCGCCCGCCTCGACCGAGTCGGGGATCGTGTCGTCGTCGGTGTCGAGGTCGCGCAGATCGGGGATGCCGTCGCTGTCGGTGTCGACGAACTGCTCCTCCGTGTCGCTGATCGTGTCGCCGTCCGAGTCGCGCGTGTTGTAGTCGGCGACGCCGTCGCCGTCGGTGTCGATGGGCGACGCGGGATCGGGGCCGATCTCGAGCGTGTCGAGGAGCCCGTCGCCGTCGTTGTCGAGATCGCGATAATTCGGCCGACCGTCGTGATCGGGATCGTCCGTCCCCTCGACGGCGTCGGGCACGCCGTTGTCGTCCGAGTCGAGGTCGCGGAAGTCGGGGATGCCGTCGCCGTCCGAGTCGATGGGGGGCGTCGCGAGGTTGGCGTCGCCCGCCTCGACGCTGTCGGAGATTCCGTCGCCGTCCGAGTCGGCGTCGAGGTAGTCCGGCGTGCCGTCGCCGTCCGTGTCGACCAGGCTCGCGCGGCCCTCGTCGTAGTCGCTGATGGTGTCGCCGTCGGAGTCACCGCGCGGATCCCAGCCACCGCCCGTGTCCGGGAGATCGGGGCGAGCGGCGTCCGTCGTCGCCGGGTCGTACCAGGCGTCGAGCTCCGTGTAGGGACCCGCGTCGGTGCCGCTCGGGATGCCCGTGTCTGGCCCACCGTCGGTGTCCGCGGGCACGACACAGCGCCGATCCCGACAGACGCGACCGTCGGTGCAGTCGGCGGACGTCCGACACGCGCCGGACGGGTTGCTGCCGCCGTCGTCACCGCAGGCCGGGACGAACGCGAGCGCCGCGACGAGCGTCGCCGAGAGCGCGAGCGTGCGCGCCCTCGATGCCTCGAGCCTTCGTCCCGCCGCCTCGCACCCAGAGCCTCGAACTGCCTTCATCGTGCACCTCCGCGGGCCAAGCGAACTCCGTCCTCGATGGTATCAGAGCTCCCCCCCGCGCGACGAGCCCCTCGTCGCGCTCCTCGCCGCGATCAGCGCGATGCGCGCTCGCGGGGCGCCCGAAGCACCGTGCGTGTCGGGACGCTCACGAGCCGAGGTCGCAGGGCGATCGAGCCCATCGGGCGGAGCGCCCCGACCTCGAAGCGACCGGGCCTGAGCCCTCGAAACGAGCCGCTCGCGTGAGGCCCGACCCAGCCGATGGGGACACCCTCCACGGTGACGATGACGCGCGTCGACCCCTCGTTGACGAAGTCGAGCCCTTCGCTCGGCGCGAGCGGCGACGTCGCCTCGGGCTCCTCCTCCGCGCGCGGTGGGCGCGGCGCGATCCGCGCGAGCGCGCTCGGCTCGAAGAGCGCGCGGCTCGTGGTGCGCTCGATCGGAGGAGGCGGCGCCAGCTCGTCCGCGCGGAGCGCGCGGCGCGGCAGCTCGACGAGCAGATCCGCGGTGCGCTCGGCGCGCCAGAGCCCCACGCGAAACGCGATGGGGGCGTGGTCGTCGCAGCGGCGCAGGACGGACCCGCGATCCTCGCCGAACCACTCCGCGAGGAAGGCGCAGACGAGCGCGCCTGCCTCGTCCGTCGGGCGGGTCGGATCGCGCCGCACCGAGAGGCCGGGCCCTGGCCTGCGCGGCCCACCCTCGAACCAGGCGCCGAGCTCGCCCGGGAGCAGGGGGCGACCTCCCTCGCCATCGAAGAGGTAGGCGCCGCGGCTGTCGCCGCGGAGGCGCACCTCCGCGCCCGCGTCGAGCGGCCAGCTCGCCCCGACGAAGCGCGCGCGCGCTCGCTCGCGCGACGTGTCGACGTAGAGTTCGGCGCTCGGCGTCGCGAGCTCGAGCGCCGCGCCGAGCGCGCTGGGGATCGCGAGTCGAACGCGGTAGACGTAGCGCCGGACGAGCATGGGCTCGTCCGAGTCGAACGCGACGTCGCGCGCCGCGGCCGGCGCGATCCTCGATGCGTCGGCGTGGGCCGCGAGCGCGACCGGACGCTCCCCCACGACGTCCGGGGGCTCCGCGCTCGACGCCGGATCCTCGCGCCACTCGGAGATCGCGCGCGGAGGAGGGGGAGGCTCCGCGGGGGCGCGCGAAGGTGGGCTCTCGCAGGCTGCGCCGAGCACGAGGGCGACGAGCGGCCAGCGCGGCGCGCGCTTCACTCGATGACGCCCTCGATCCGGATCCAGCCCTCGGGGACGGAGGGCGGCTGGGACGCGATCCCCACCCCGACCCCGACGCCCACGCCGACCGCGACGACCGCCGCGCCGATCGACGTCCAGAACCACCACTCCTCCCAAGGCTCCGTCCGCCGCTCCGGGTTCGCCTCCTCGGCGACCTCGACGCTCCCCGAGAGATCGACGCCGTCGTAGAGGTCGAGCGCGAGCAAGCGCGCCTGCTCGATCCCCTGCTCGCCGTCGGCGAGCGTCGCCTCGCGGTGCGCGAGCAAGAAGCGGGTCCGCACGTCGTAGAGGTAGACGTCGAGCGCGAGCTCCGCGCCCGCGCGGCCGAGGCGCGCGATGACGACCTGCGCCGTCCCGAGCGTCGCTCCGAGGCTCCGGATGTTCGCGCCCGCGCGCGGCTCGCCGAGCTCGGCGGAGAGGGCGGCGAAGGCCTCGGGCGAGGCCACGAGCCGAGCGCGGGGGTTCGGATCGAGGTCGATGTCGACGGCGCTCCCGCTCCGCGCGACGCTCACGCGGCGAACGACCCGCACGCGATCGAGCATCTTGATCGTCACGTAGTGATCGCCGACGAGGAGGTCCTCCGCGCGCGCGGGCGAGGGCCCGTACGAGCGACCATCGACGTAGACCTCGGCGCCCTCGGGGATCGTGCGCACGACGAGCGCCGCGCGCGGGCCCTCCGCCACGCGCGTCTGCACGCGATCGAAGACGCCCTCGAGATCGGCGGGGAACACCTCCGGATCGTAGGCGGCGCCCTCGCGGAAGACGAAGACGCGAGCGAGCCGGCGCTCGCACTCGTGCTGCTGCCCGATGCGGCAGCGCGCGAGCGCGTTGACGAGGTAGACGTTCACGAGCTGCTCGCGCCGCACCGCGTCGAGGTGCCGCTCGAAGAGCTCGATCAGCGCGTCGGTGCTCTCGGCCACGTCCGCCGCGTCACCGTCGCGGAGCTGGCTCATGCGCGCCTCGAGCTCCTCCAGGCCGAACTGGAGGTCCTCCGGCATCTCGGGCGGCGAGAGCACGTCGACCGGGTGCAGGAAGCGCACGCCCCTCACCTCGGCGATCCCGCGACGCAGCCCGATCGAGGCGACCGAGGCCTCGCTCGGCGTCGCGCCCTCGCCGGGGATCACGACGACGGTGGAGACCACGGCCGAGCGCTCGTCGTCGGCGCGCGCGCCCCGAGGCGCGAGGAGCCCGAGCGCGATCAGGAGCGAGAGCCACGCGAGCCGCGACGACATCGACGCCTCAGAACTCGAAGACCACTTGGCCCTGAGGGGAGTGGCCGAGGCCAGGGCCCTGGTTCGCGACGCCGACGCCGATCGCCACCCCGACGCCCGCCGCGACGACGATCCCTCCGACGACCGCCCAGAAGACCGGATCCTCGAAGACCGTCGGCCCCGACGGCTCCTGCGTCGCCTGCCCGAGGACGGGCGGGAGCTCCTCCTCCTGCTGTCGCTGGGCGCTCGCCAGCTCCGCCGAGCGCGCGCGGACGGCGGCCTCGAGGGCCCCGGCGACGAGCCGATCGACCGCCGGCTCGAGCTCGCCCACGGCGACCGGCGCCGAGCCCGCTCCACGCACGAGCCGCCGACCCGTCGCGACGTCGAACACGACGAGCTCGAGCTGCACCTGCCCGGCGCTCTCGCCCGCCGACGCACGGATGACGCCGATGCGCTCGACGCCGAGGATCGAGGCGACCCGATGGATCGGCGAGTCGGCGGAGATGGAGGTGACGTCCGCGCTCCGCACCGCGTCGAGCGCCTCGTCGAGCCCCTGCGCCGCCGCCTCGTCGACGAGCATCGCGGAGCTCGTCACGGAGCGGCGCGCCGCGACGCTCACCGGCTGGACCGCCGGCACGGCGCCCGCGCGCGTGACGCGCACGACGTGGTCGCCCGGGAAGAGGCCGTCCACCGTGATCGGCGTCACGCCACGCGCGAGGAAGTCGACGTACGCGATCGCGCCGGGCGGATCGCTCTCGACGACGATCGAGGAGGACGCCGCCCCGCGCGGGCGCGCCGCCTCGAAGCGGGCGATGACGTCCGGGTTGAAGATGTTGGGATCGGGTCGGACGTGCGGCATCTGCACGTGCAGCCGCGCGAAGACCTGCGTCGCCTCGCGGTTGCGCCCCTCGAACGCGAGGGAGGCTCCGAGGAAGAGGAGCGCCTCGCCGAGATCGTTCGGATCCTCGAGCGCGGCGGCGGCGTTGTCGAAGTCCGCCACGGACTCGGAGAGCTCGGTGATCGCCTGCGAGAGCTCGAGGTTGAGGTAGGCGCTGCGGCCCGCCTCGAGGTGCGCGCGGGCCCGCTCGAGCGTCGGCATCGCGGACTCGTCGTAGCCGAGGAAGAGCCGATCGGCCTCCTGCCACTCGACCCCGTCGATGCGGCGGAGCGTCGCGCGCGCGGCCGAGCCCGCCCGCTGCGCGACGGCCTCGAGCCCCTCCTCGAGCGGCGTGGCGATGACGTAGACGCGGACGGGCTCGGCGGGCGCGCGCGCCTCCGTCGACGGGGCGCGTCGGGGCCCGCCGTCGTCCTCGTCGGGAGGGCCCTGCGTCCGGCGAGGCTGGGCGTGCGCGAGCTGCGCGGAGGCGACGAGCAGCAGGCCGAGGGCGAGGCCGACGCCTCGCGCGAGCGTGGAACGAATCGCTGTCCTGGACACTCGCTCTGATCTCCTTCTCCGCGCTCGTACGCTCCTACGGTCGCGATCCTCGCGTCGGGCTCAGCGCCGCTCGAGCTCCGCTTGGAGCGAGAGGAGCGTGGGATCGTGGGCCAAGGCGGCCCGCAGGGTGCGCTCGAGCTCCGCCCGCCCCACGTCGCTCAGCGCGCGCGCCTCCTTCGCGTCGAGCGCGCGCGCGACGAGCTGATCGACGACGGCCGACGGCGTCAGGCGCCCGGCCTCGAGGCTCGCGGCGAGCGAGGCCACGTCGCTCGCCGCGGCTCCCCCGACCGGCTTGGCCGCGTCGACCCCGCGGCTCGCGTCGAGCGTCGCGCGAAACGCGTCGCCGCCGCTCGGCGCGAGCTCCTCCGCGCCGGGCACGGCGCCACCGCGGACTTTTCCGATCGGATCCGTCATCGAGACCTCCAGCCTAGCGAATCGCGCCCCCGACCTGCAACGTGCTCGTGCACGCGGCGAGGCGAGCCCGCGCTCATCGGATGTTCCCGATCGCGTTCTTCGCCGTCTCGTGGCGCGCCTTGAGCACGTTCGAGAGCGTCGTGTAGCGGCGGTTCTCGTCCTGCATCTGCTGCTGGAGCGCGATGAGCGCCATCGCGTCGTTCGACGAGCCGAGGAGCGCCTCGCCGCCGAGCGCCTCGGCCGAGCCGAGCCCACCCGACGAGGGCTCGGCGCTCGCCGCCGTGCTCGCGAGGCGCCCCGTGCCGCCGATCGCGGCCGCGACGAGCGAGCCGCCGGGGAGCGCGCGGGCGGCCGACTCGACGCCGCCGAGCAGGAGCCTGGCGCCGTCGCCGAGGGCCTCACGAAAGCGACGATCCGACGGCGAGGCCGTGACGCGGCTCGACATCGGGGTGGTGGTGACGCGCGGGGAAGAATCGGTACGAATCGACATGGGAGCCTCCTGGGCTCCGGTATCGCGTCGAGCCCCCGCGCGTTGCGTCGCGGCGCCGATCGCCGCGAGGGGGCTCGGCGAGCGCCGGGGCCAGGCGGCTCGAGCCGCGTCCCAGGATGGGAGCCTCGCGCTTGACACGAGCGGGAGCGCTTCCCCATAGACGCGTCGACCGAGGAGGAGCGAGCGCGTGTCGACGAGCCCCGAGATAGGCCGAGCGGAGCCGCCGTCGGAGGGTCCTTCGGGCGCGGCGAAGGACGATCCGCCCCCGCACCTCCCGCCGCTCGACGAGCAGGGAGGGCACGAGCGCGCGGCGCGCCCCGGCTTCGCGCCGCTCTCGTCGGGCGATCTGGCGCGGGCGTGCCACACCACGACGCGCACGGTGCGCTTCTACGAAGAGGCCGGGCTCGTCGAGCCGGTGACGCGCTCGGAGGGCGGCCATCGCCTCTACGGAGCCGATCAGGTCGCACGGCTCGCCCTCATCATCGACCTGCGCGAGGCCGGGCTCTCGCTCCAGGACATCAAGGATCTCTTCGAGCTCAAGCGCCACGCGCGCACCTCGCGCGAGGCGAGCGAGCGGATGACCCAGGCGCTCCATCGCCGCATCGAGGAGATGCAGACGAAGATCGCGTGCCTCTCGCGGCTGCGCGAGGAGCTCCGCGCGACCGTGTCCATCGTGGACGGCTGCCGCGCCTGCCCCTCCGGCGGCTTCCCGGAGAAGTGCCGGGGCTGCGACGTGATGGTGCGCGCCGATCTGCCCCGCGCGATGCGCCTGCTCTGGGGCTGAAGCGGCGCGGGGGCGAAAGCGGCGCTCCACGCGCGCGCCGTCAGCCGCGCGCGCCCGCCCCCGAGCGCAGCGTGACGAGGAGCTCGCTGCGCGCGCTCGCGTCCGTGGCGCAGCTCCCGGCGAAGCCCGTCGTGATGACGTGCGCGCCGTGGGGCCGATCGCCGCGCGCGGTCAGGCAGCTCGACGTGAAGTCGACGACGACGCCGGCGCCGACCGCGCCGAGGTGCGTGACGAGCGAGGCGGCGATCGCGCGCGCGATGTCCTCCTGGAGCGCGAGGCGGCGCGTGTGACAGTCGATGAGCCGCGTGAGCGCGCCGAAACCGACGACGCGGGCGCCGGGCCAGTAGCCGAGGTGGACGACGCCCGACGAGGGCAAGAGGTGGTGCGGGCACATGGTCGTCGCCGGCACGTCGGCGAGCACGACGAGCCCCTTCGCGCTCGAGGCGGTGCTCTCGGCGAGGATCTCGGCCGGGTCGGCGCGGTAGCCCGAGAGGAGGTCGTCGATCCACGTGTCGGTGACGCGCGAGCTCGTCCGCGCGAGCTCCGGATCCTCGTCGACGGGCGCGCCGATGGCGCGGAGGAACCCTTCGAGGTGGCGGGCCGCGAGGGCGCGGTCGGGGATCGTCATCGCGCCTTCATACCCTCTCGGGCGAGGTTTGGGCACGCCGCGAGCCCTGGGGCGGCGTCCGCCAGGCGCGTGGCGAGCGCGCCGCCGCGCGAGCGCGCCTTCGCCGCGATCCCTTCAAGCGCGGCGCCGGCGCCCCGCTTGAAAGGGCGGCGGGCATGACCACACGCGTCCGCTCCTCGTCACGCTCGGGCATCGACGCCATCGCCGTCGACGTCGAGGTCCACCTCGGCAAGGGGCTCCCCGGCTTCGACCTGGTCGGCCTCGCCGAGGCCGCCGTCCGCGAGAGCCGCGTCCGCGTCCGCGCCGCGCTCGCGCACTCCGGCTTCGAGCTGCCCGCGCGCCACGTCGTCCTCAACCTCGCGCCCGCCGACACGAAGAAGCGCGGCACGCACTTCGATCTCGCGATCGCGGTCGGCGTGCTCGCGGCCTGCGGCGCCTGCGCCGAGAGCGCCCTCGAGCACACGATCGTGCTCGGCGAGCTCTCGCTCGGCGGGGAGCTGCGCGCGGTGACGGGCCTGCTCCCGATGCTCCGGCAGGCCCGCGCCCAGGGGCTCACCCACGCGATCGTCCCCCTCGCGCAGGCGGACGAGGCCGCCCTCGTCGCGGGCCTCGAGGTGCGCGCGGTGGCGACGCTCGCCGAGTGCGTCGGCGTCCTCTCGAGCACGCTCAGCGTCCCCCCGGTCGCGCCGCGCGAGCCGGACGTCGCGCCGCACGAGGCGTCCGATCTCGCCGACGTGCGCGGTCAGCCGATCGGCAAGCGCGCCCTCGAGATCGCCGCGGCCGGCCAGCACGATCTCCTCTTCGTGGGCCCGCCGGGCGCGGGCAAGACGATGCTCGCGCGCCGGCTCGGCGGCCTCTTGCCGAGCCCGAGCGCGGACGAGCGCCTCGAGAGCGCGACGATCGCCAGCGCCGCGGGCCTCCGCCCGAGCGCGGCGCGCCCCTTTCGTGCGCCGCACCACACCGCGAGCACGGCCGCCCTCGTCGGCGGCGGCGATCCCGTGAGGCCCGGCGAGGTGACGCTCGCGCACGGCGGGGTGCTCTTCCTCGACGAGCTGCCGGAATTCTCCCGCTCCGCGATCGAGTCGCTGCGCACCGTGATGGAGTCGGGCGAGGTCGCCGTGGCGCGCGCGCACGAGCGGGTCGTGATGCCGGCGCGCGCGATCATCGTGGGCGCGATGAACCCTTGCCCGTGCGGGTTCGCGGGCTCTCGCGAGCGCGTCTGCCACTGCTCGCCCGCGCGCGTCGAGGCCTACCGCGGGCGCCTCTCGGGGCCGCTCCTCGATCGCTTCGATCTGCGCGTGTGGCTCGCGCCGGTGCGGATCGGTGAGGTCGACCGCGCGCCGCGGGGCGAGCCCTCGGAGCGGGTCCGAGCGCGCGTCGCTCGAGCGCGCGAGCGCGCGCACCGCGCGGGCGATCTCGACGGAGGCCAGCGCCCCCTCAACTCCGCGCGCCTGCTCGCGCGTCAGCTCGGCGAGCTTCATCCGGAGGGGCGAGCGCTGCTCGAGCGCGCCGGCGAGCGGCTCGGCCTCTCGATGCGGGCGATCGCCCGGACGCTGCGCGTGGCGCGCACCATCGCGCACCTCGGCGACGACGACGTGATCCAGCTCGCCCACGTCGCCGAGGCGCTCCGCTATCGGGGCGAGCTCGATCGGGAGCGGAGCCCCGCGCCCGACGAGGCCCGAGCCGGCTGACGGCGCGCCTCGCGGGACGTGAGCCGCCCCGCGGAGGCGCGCGGGCGCGGCGGGAGGGAGGGGCTCTGGGCAGCCCCTCTGACGAGGAAGCAGCCGCACGGATCAGGGCAGCTGGTTCATGCCGTGAGCCCAGAGGACGCGCTCGATCGGTCGAGCGCCCATTCCGAGGACCGAGAGTCGAAGAGGAGAGGAGAGACCATGTCGTTCAAAGAGAAGCTCAAGGCCGTCCAGTCGGCGATCAGCGCCATCGAGAAGCAATTCGGCAAGGGGGCGATCATGACGCTCGGGGAGGATCGGGTCGTCGAGGCGGTCGCCTCGACGCCGACCGGCGCGCCCTCGCTCGACGCGGCGCTCGGCTGCGGAGGCTACCCGCGCGGTCGCATCGTCGAGGTCTTCGGGCCGGAGGCGAGCGGGAAGACCACCCTCACCCTGCACGCGATCGCCGAGTGTCAGCGCGCCGGCGGGGTCGCCGCGTTCATCGACGCCGAGCACGCCCTCGACCTGCGCTACGCCGCGAGCCTCGGCGTGAAGGCGGACGCGCTCCTCGTGAGCCAGCCGGACTCGGGGGAGCAGGCGCTCGAGATCACCGAGACGCTCGTGCGGAGCGGCGCGGTCGACCTCGTCGTCATCGACTCCGTCGCCGCGCTCGTCCCGCGGGCCGAGATCGAGGGCGAGATGGGCGATCAGCACATGGGGCTGCAGGCGCGGCTCATGAGCCAGGCCCTGCGCAAGCTCACCGGCATCGCGCACCGCACCGGGACGACGATCTTCTTCATCAACCAGCTCCGCATGAAGATCGGCGTGACGTTCGGCTCGCCCGAGACGACGACCGGCGGGAACGCGCTGAAGTACTACGCGAGCGTGCGGCTCGACGTGCGCAGGATCGGCCAGGTGAAGGTCGGGGAGGAGGTCGTCGGCCACCGCACGCGCGTCAAGGTCGTCAAGAACAAGATGGCGCCGCCCTTCCAGGTGTCGGAATTCGACATCCGCTACGGCGCCGGCATCGACGCGGTCGGCGATCTGCTCGACACCGCCGTCACGCTCGAGAAGATCGAGAAGAACGGGAGCTACTACGCCTTCGCCGGGCAGAGCCTCGGGCAGGGCCGCGAGAAGGCGCGCGCCTCGCTCCTCGCGGACCCGAAGCTGAGGGACGCGGTCGAGCTCGCCGTGCGCGCGAGCGCGTCCTCCGTGAAGCGCGAGGCGGGCGAGGCCTTCGAGGAGGCGGTCGCGTGAACCGGACCGCGCGCGACACCCGCGTCCTGACAGCGCGCCTCGCTTGACGTGATCCGCCCCGCCGAGGCGCGCTGGCTCAGCGGGAGGGAGGCTCACGCCGATTCACTCGGCGTGAGGGAGGGTCTGGGGACAGACCCTCCGACAAGGAAGAAACAGCACGAATCAGGGCAGCTGATTCGTGCTGTGAGACCGGGTGTCGGCGGCGAGGGCGCCGCCCCGAGGAGGAGCCTTGGCACGCGGCGGCCGGCGCGGTAACCCCGGCCGATGACCATCGACCCCGGCGAGCTGCGGCACGATTGGACCCTCGACGAGGTGCAGGCGCTCCACGCCCTGCCCTTCACCCAGCTCCTCTTGCGCGCGCAGAGCATCCACCGCGCGAACCACGAGCCCGACGCCGTGCAGCTCTGCACGCTGCTCTCGGTCAAGACCGGGGGCTGCCAGGAGGACTGCGCGTACTGCCCGCAGAGCTCGAAGTACGAGACCGAGGTCCACCCCGAGCGGATGCTGTCGACCGAGGAGGTCCTCGAGAAGGCGCGGCTCGCGCGCGCGAGCGGCGCGACGCGCTTCTGCATGGGCGCCGCCTGGCGCAACCCGAAGGACGGGCCCGCGTTCGATCGCGTCGTCGAGATGATCCGCGGCGTGCGCGAGCTCGGGCTCGAGGCGTGCGCGACGCTCGGCATGCTCACCGACGAGCAGGCCGCGCGCCTCGCCGACGCCGGCCTCACGGCCTACAACCACAACCTCGACACCTCGCGCGAGTACTACGGCGAGGTGATCTCGACGCGCACCTACGACGATCGGCTCGACACGCTCGAGCGCGTCGCGCACGCCGGCATCTCGACGTGCTGCGGCGGGATCATCGGGATGGGCGAGAGCGAGCGCGATCGCTGCGAGCTCCTGCGCACGCTCGCGAACCTGACGCCGCACCCGGGCTCGGTCCCGATCAACGCGCTCGTGCCGGTCGAGGGAACGCCGCTCTCCGACGCGCCGCGCGTCGACCCGCTCGAGCTCGCTCGCATGTGCGCGATGGCGCGCATCCTGATGCCGCGCTCGATGGTGCGGCTCTCCGCGGGGCGGACCGAGCTCTCGCGCGAGGCGCAGGTGCTCTGCTTCATGGCCGGCGCGAATTCGATCTTCTACGGCGAGAAGCTGCTCACGACGGGCAACCCCGACGTCCTCGACGACCAGAAGCTCCTCCACGACGCCGGCCTCAAGCCGCTCGGCCCCTACGCCTCGAACGATCCGACGGTGCAAGCGACGCGCGCGAAGGGCCCCCAGCCCAAGCCCGGCACGCTCCCGCTCGCGCAGCGCGCGATCGAACCGGCGGAGTGAGCGGCGCGCGGACGCGACGCGCCACGCTCGCGGACCTCGACGCCATCGCCCGGATCGAGCGCGCCGCGGGGGCGCTCTACGCCCCGTACGGGCTCGGGGCGCGGCTCGAGGAGGCCGGGACGGAGCGCGCGGCGCTCGAGGCGGCGATCGGCGAGGGGCTCGCCTGGATCGCGGAGGATCCCCTCGACGGGCAGGTCGGGTTCGCGCTCGCGTCCGTCGAGGGTGACGATCTCCATCTCGACGAGCTCGACGTCTCGCCCACGCATCAGCGCCGTGGGCTCGGCTCTTCGCTCCTCGCGGCCGTGATCGAGGAGGGGCGCGCGCGAGGGTGCGCGCGGCTCACGCTCATCACCGTCGCCTTCACGCCGTGGACGGTCGGGTTCTACGCGCACCATCGCTTCGAGGCGCTCCGGTGGGACGCGATCGACCCGCCGCTCGCGCGTCGCACCGGGCTCGCGGGCGAGCCCCGCCCCCCCGAGGCGCGCACCTTCGAGGGCTGCGTCGTGCTCGCGCGCGCGCTCCGATGAGGCGTGATCGCGTCAGAAGCGGTAGCTGAGCTCGGCGGCGAAGTCGAAGGCGACCGCGAGCCGCGAGGGGACGCCGTAGAACGTGGGCGCGACGAGGTCCGCCTCGAGCTCCCAGTGCGGATCGAGCGCGTAGGCGACGCCCGCGGAGGCGCGCACGACGGGACCGTTGAACGGGAGGTAGCCGACGCCGAAGCGCAGCGGGATCGTGAGATCGAGGGTGTTGCTCGGGCGGACCCGCCCATCGAGCTGGAGCATGAAGAAGAAGTCGTGGACGCGACCGGCCCGACCGTCGAGGTTCGCGTAGGCGCCGTAGAGCCCCAAGATGACGTCCCGAACGAGCCGCACGTCAACCCGTAAACCAACGAAATGATTGTAGAAATTGCCCTGTGTCGTGCCGATCGACGCCTCGGTCTGGAGCGCGATCGAGAGGCGACGGATGTCCGGCTCGCTGGGCCGCCAGCGGCGTCCGTCGCGGCCCGCCGGCTCCCCGAGCTCGTCGCGCACGGAGCGGCGCATCGCGCGGCGCTCGCCCACGCCGCCGGCCACCCCCGCGCTCGCCCCCGAGGCGGCCCCGGGCGCGGCCGGCTCGAGCGTGAACGTCGGCTCCGCGCCCTGCCAGGCGCTCGGCGGCGGGAGGACCGCCCGCAGCGCGCGGTCGGCGGCCGCGCGCAGATCGTCGGCGCCGGACGTCTCGCGCGCGACGAAGGGCCCCGTCCCATCGAGGCTCGCGACGATCACCTCGATGACGTAGCGGCCCGAGTCCGCCCAGACGCGCGCGAACACGCCTCGGTGCGAGCGCGTCAGCCAGGCAAGCCGCCAGAGGTCGGCCGGCGAAGGGGGATAGGGCGCGCGCAGCGCGCGGTACGCGCTCGCCGTCTCCTCGCGCGAGAGCTCCGCGTAGCCGAGCTCCGCCGCGCTCGCGCGGAGCTGCTCCGTCGTCACGCGCCCCACGACCTGCGCGACGCCGTAGGTGATCGCGTCGACGACGACCACGCGACGCGCGACGAAGGGCGGCGGTGGCGCCTCGCCCGCGGCGGCGGGCGTCGGCTCGCTCGAGGGCGCCGGCGTGCTCGAGCGCGCCGCCGGCTCGGACGCCTCCGGCGCTCCCGGCGCCTGCGCGCGCGTGACGCTCGCCCACGCGAGGAGCGCCCACGCGAGCGACGCCCACGCGAGCGACGCGACGAGCGCGGCGCGTCGAGCGCGCGAGCGCGAACCTCGAGGGGTGGGCATCACCGCCTCTTTGTACCACGAGCGCCTCGCGCGCCCGACCTCGCGCGCGCCCTTCGAGCGTCCGCCGCCGACGTGGCGCTATCCTCGACCCGTGCCTCGAGCCTCCCTCCTTCGCCACCTCGGCCTGCGCGGGCGCCGCGCTCGCCCCCTCCGCCTCGCCTTCGGCCGCATCGCCCAGGAGACGAACGCGCTCTCGCCGCTCCGGACCGAGCTCGCGGACTTTCGCGCGGTGCACCTCCTCGAGGGAGACGCGCTCCTCGCCGCGTGCGGGCGGTTCGCGCGCGAGGTGCCGGCGTTCATGCGCAACGCCGAGCTGAGCGGCTTCGTCCAGCGGGCGCGCGCGATCGGCGCGATCGAGCTCGTCCCGACGCTCTCGGCCTGGGCCGTGCCCGGCGGCCCCCTCTCGCCGGAGTGCTTCGAGGCGCTCGTCGGCGCGCTCGTCGAGAAGCTCGAGCGCGCGGGGCCGCTCGACGGCGTCTTCCTCTCGCTCCACGGCGCCATGGGCGTCGCCGGCGATCGCGATCCCGAGACGACGCTCCTCTCGCGTGTGCGCGACGCGGTGGGCGAGCTCCCCATCGCCGCCACGCTCGATCTGCACGCCAACCTGACGCGCGAGCGCGTCGAGACGGGCACGATCTTCTTCGGCTACCACACGAACCCGCACCGCGATCACGCGGCGCGCGGCGCCCGCGCGGCCGAGATCCTCGCGCGGACGGCGCGCGGCGAGGTCCGCCCGACGACGGCCTGGCGCTCGCTCCCGATGATCCTCGGGGGCTCGCCGACGCTCGACGTGCTGCCGCCGATGCGCGCGATCTACCGCCGGGTGAGGCGCCTCGAGCGGGAGGAGCCGAAGGTCCTCTCCGCGAACGTGCTCATGTGCCACCCGTGGCTCGACACCGACGCGGTCGGCTGGAGCTCGCTCGTCGTCACCGACGGCGATCGGGACCTCGCCGAGCGGCTCGCGGACGAGCTCGCGGAGGCCGCGTGGGCCGTGCGCGACGTGCTCCCGGAGCCCTTCCCGAGCGCGGAGGAGGCCATCCGGAAGGCGCGCGGCGCGCGGCTCGCGCGCAAGCTCGGCGCGGTCCTCGTGGCGGACGCCTCGGACGTCTCGACCGCGGGCGCCCCCGGCGACTCGACGGCGATGCCGAGAGCGCTCCTCGAGCACGGAGAGGGCCTCGTCAGCTTCGTCGCCGTCCGTGATCCGGACGTCGCGCGAGCGCTCGCGCCGCGCCGCGTGGGCGAGCGCGTGGAGGTCGAGGTCGGCGGCCACCTCGACACCGCGCGCCAGCGCCCGCTCCGCGTGTGCGGGACGCTCGCGGCGGTGCGCCACGATCCGGGCCACGGGCACCGAGCCCGGCTCTCGCTCACGCCAGAGAAGGGCGATGGCCGGGTCGAGCTGGTGATCACCGAGGGCCCAGTCTTCAACCTGAAGCCGAGCTTCTGGCGCGACCTCGGGCTGCGCCCCCACCGCGCCGATCTCATCGTCGTGAAGAATTTCTTTCCGTTCCGCCTCTTCTACGCGGCCCACGCGCGCAAGACGATCTACGTGCGCACGGGCGGCACGACGGACCTCGACGCGGCCTACGCGCTGCCCTTCGATGGGCCCATCCATCCCCGCGACCGCGTGAGCGACTGGCGCCCGACCGATCGTCGTCGACGGGGCGCCTGAGGGCGCGCCGAGGGAGCGCGCGTTGGCCTCGCGGCGTCCGACGGATCGGCTCCTCTTCGCGTCGGCGAGCGCCGCGCGGCGGCGCGAGGTCGCGCGAGCCCGGATCGAGGAGGCCCTCGACGCGCGCGGCGCCGTGACCCTCGTCGGGGCGACGAGCGCCGCCGCCCTCGCGCTCGGCCGAGAGCTCGCCTTCGAGCGCGCCGCCCTCGCGGGGCTCGAGCCCACGACCCTGTTCGGGCTCGCGCGTCGCCTCGCGGCCCCCAGCCTGGCGGCGCAGGGGGAGGCGCTCGCGGAGCCGCCTCTGCTCGCGGCGCTGGTCGGCGAGGCGCTCGAGCAGCGGGTGGCGCTCGGACGCTTCGAGCGCGCGCGCGCGCTCCCGGGGACCCCGATCGCCATCGCGCGCGTCCTCGACGAGCTCTGGCTCGCGGACGTCGACGACGCGACGCTCGGGGAGCTCGATCCCGCGCTCGCGGCGATCGCGCGCGCCGTCCGCGCGCGCCTCGGGGACGAGCGCCTCGTGACGCGAGGCGCGGTGCTCGAGCGCGCCCGCGCCGCCCTCGACGAGGCCGCCGGGCCCCCTCGCGACCTCGTCGTGCTCGACGCGACGCTCGAGGCGACCCTCGAGGCCCGCTTCGCCCGCGCGCTCGTCGAACGCGCCCCGCGGGTCACCGTCACCCTCCCGAGCGCTGCGACGAGCGCCAGGGCGCGGTGGCTCGAGATCGCGGGGCCGTGCGAGGCGCGAGAGGAGGCGAGCCCATCGAGCGATCCGCCCGCCACCGTCGCGTCCGTCGACGGATCCAGCGTCGAGGACGAGTGCGCGGTGCTCGTGCGCTCGCTCCTGCGCGAGCTCGGTCGCGAGCCCGCCGTCGCGCTCGATCGGTGCGCGTTCGTCCTCTTCGACGAGGCGCGCTACCGCACGCCGCTCCTCCGCGCGCTCGCGCGCGCCCACGTCCCCGTCCGCGTCGAGCTCGAGGTGCAGCGCCCCGATCGTCGCGGGCGCGCCTTCCTCGCGCTGCTCGACTGCGCGAGCCACGCGCGCTCGACGGCGGACCTCGCCGAGTACCTGGCGCTCGCCCCCGCGCGGCGTCAGCGCCCGCAGGGGCTCGGCGACGCGCCGACCGACGACGAGCCGACCGACGACGAGGAGGACGCGACGCGCTCGGCCCTCGAGAGCGACGAGGCGCGGCGAGGCGCGGCGCTGCTCGATCGGCTCGCCCGCCTCGACCCGCTCGCGCCCTTTCGAGCGCAGCGCGCCCAGCTCGAGGCGCTCGCGCGCGACGCGCTCGACGATCCGCAGACGGTGCTCGACGCGCTCGCCTGGCTCGACGCGAGCCTGCGGGGCACGGCTCGCGAGGCGCCGATCGCGCTCGAGGAGCTCACGCGGCGGCTCACGCCACGCCTGCTCCACACCCCCGCGCGCGCGCTCGAGCGCGACCTCGGGGTCACCGTGCTCTCGGTCGACGCGCTCGCGGGCCGCGCCTTCGAGCTCACGCTCGCGCCGGGCCTCGTCGAGGGGCGGCTCCCGCGGCGCGTGCTCGAGGATCCGATCCTCGACGACGAGGCGAGGGCGCGGCTCTCGGCGCGCGCGCCCTCGGACGCGCTCCCGCTCGCCACGACGGCGACGCGGCAGGAGCGCGAGCGTGCGGTCCTACGCGCGCTCTTCGAGAGCGCCCCGCGCCTCATCGTCTCCCACCCCCTTCGGGACGAGCGTGGGCGCGCGCTCTTCGCCGCGCGCTGGCCCCCCTCGGCGAGCGCCGAGCCGCGCGCGGACGCTTCGAGCGAGCCGCCGCGGAGCGAGCGCTTCGGCGCCCCGCGGCGCCCCGAGGACGCGCTCGATCAGCGCGAGGCCGACCTCGCGACGATCGCGGAGCTCCTCGACGCGCGAGGGCCGAGCGAGCCGCGGGGCCGCGCCCGCTACCTCGTCGAGGGCAGGCGAGCGCTCCTACGCGCGCTGCGCGCCCGCTACCACGCGAACACGTCGGCGTGGCGCGCGCCCGATGGCGCGATCACGCGTGAGCGCGCCGAGCTCGAGGTGATCGCGGCGAGCCCCGCGCGGAGCGGATCGGTCGAGGAGCGCGCGCTCGCGACCTTCGTCGTCTGCCCCTACCGCTTCTTTCTCCACGAGGTGGTGGGCCTGCGCCCCGACGAGCCCTCCCTGGACGAGCGCTCGAGGGAGCCGATCGATCCCGCGCGGGTGCGCGCGGCGATCTCCGCCGCGCTCGAGGGCGGGTTCTTCCCGCGCGCCCCCGAGCCGGGCGCGTGCGCGCGCTGCGAGGTCCGGCTCGTCTGCGGCCTCGACGCCGAGGAGCGCGCGCTCCACAAGAAGGCCGACCCGAGGATGACGCCGCTCCTCGCGCTGCGGAGGGCGCGGTGAGCGCGAGCGACGCCGAGGCGCGACGGCGGATCGCGGAGGAGCTCGAGGCGACCTTCATCGTCGAGGCCGGCGCGGGGACGGGGAAGACGACGGCCCTCGTCTCCCGCATCGTCGCCTTGTGGCGGAGCGGGAGGGCGAGCCCCGCGAGCCTCGTCGCGACGACGTTCACCGAGCGCGCGAGCGGCGAGCTCGTGGTGCGCCTGCGCGAGGCGCTCGCCGCCGGGTGCCGCGAGGCGAGCCCCGCGAGCCCCGAGCGCGCGCGGCTCGAGGCCGCCTCCGCCACGCTCGAGGCCGCGCGGATCGGCACGATCCACGCGCTCGCGGCGGACCTCCTGCGCGAGCACCCGCTCGAGGCGGGCCTCGATCCGGGCTTCCGCGTGCTCTCGGAGGAGGAGAGCGCGGCGTGGATCGAGTCGGTCGCGACGCGCGCCTTCGAGCGCGCGCGGAGCGCGTCGTCGTCGGCGTTCGTCCGCTGGCTCGCGCGGCCGCTCGAGGCGCGGACGACGCACCGCGGCGCGATGATCGACGCGGTGCGTCGCCTCGCGCGCGAGCGCGAGCTCGACGCCGCCTGGACGCGCCCGAGCTTCGAGCGCGGCGCGCGCCTCGAGGCGGCGGTCCGCGCGATCGAGCGCCTGCGCCCGATCCGCGACCGCGCGCGCGACGCCGGCGTCCCGAGCGGGCGCTTCACCGATCCGCTCTACAAGACGATCGAGGCGCTCGTCGGCGCGCTCGAGGCGCAGGGCCCCGATCCCGCCCGGCGCGATCCCGACCGGCTCGAGGGGATCCTCGTCGCGCTCGCGAGCACCCGCCTGCGCGCGGGCAAGCGCGAGCGCTTCGGCCACGAGGAGCGAGCGCCCATCGTGCGCGAGGTCGAGGCGGCCCTCGAGGTGCTCTCGGCGTTGCGTCGCGACGCCGACGGGGAGCTCGCCGCGCTGCTCCAGCCCACCCTCCTCGAGGCGGTCCGCGCGTACGGCGCGGAGAAGGCGCGGCGCGGCGCCCTCGACTCGACCGACCTGCTCCTCGAGCTGCGCCGCGTCCTCGCGGAGGATCGCGCGCTCCGCGCTCGGCTCGCCGCGCGCGTGAGCCACGTCCTCGTCGACGAGGTGCAGGACACCGACCCGGTCCAGTACGACATCGTGCGCTGGCTCGTCGCGCGCGATCCCGACGCGAGCGATCCCCACCTCGCAGCGCCCGTCCCCGGCAAGCTCTTCGTCGTCGGCGATCCGACCCAGGCGATCTACCGCTTCCGGCGCGCGGATCTCGCGACCTACTTCGAGCACCGCACAGCGCTCCTCGCGTCCGGCGCCGAGCTCCTGCGGCTCACGACGAATTTTCGGAGCCGGCCCGCGATCCTCGCCGCCGTGAACCGCGCCTTCGACGCGAGCGCGGGGCCGCACGCGATCGCCGGCTACGTCGCGCTCGAGCCGACCCGCGCAGAGCGCGAGCGCTGGCCGAGCGTCGTCGAGCTCCCGGTGCCTCGCCCCTACGGGAGCTGGGGGCGGGAGCCCTTCGGCCCGAGCGTGCGGGCCTCCTCCGCGGAGGCGATCGCCGAGCTCGTGCGCGCGCTCCTCGCGCGTGGCCTCCCGGTCGAGGTCGACGGCGTCGAGGTGCCGCTCGCGCCCGCGCACGTCGCCGTGCTCCTCAAGCGGATGGCGCGCTGGGACGGCAGCGACGAGGCGAGCCCGATCGAGCGCGCGCTCGAGGCGCGGGGCGTCCCGGTCGAGAACCGCGAGCGCCGCGCGTTCTACGCGCGCGAGGAGGTCTTCGCGCTCCGCACGGTGCTCCGCGCGGTCGAGCGGACCGAGGACGAGCTGGCCGTCTACGGCGCGCTCCGCGGCCCCTTCCTCGCCCTCTCCGACGCGAAGCTCCTCGCCTACCGGCGCGCGCACGGGACGCTCTCGCCCTCGGCCGCCGCGGCGACGCGCGTCGGCCGCGACGCTCCGCGCGCGACGAGCGAGGACGAGCCCGGCGAGGACGAGGTGCGCGAGGCGCTCGCGCTCCTCCACGCGCTCCACGAGCGACGCGACGAGCGCCCGATCACCGAGACGATCGAGCGCTTCCTCGAGGCGACCCGCGCCCACGTCCTCTTCGCTCTCTCGGACGACGGTGAGCGCGCGATCACGAGCCTCGACGCGTTCGTCGGGCTCGCGCGCCGAGCGGACGCGCGCGGGGTGCGCTCCTTCCGCCGCTTCGTCGACGAGCTCGAGGAGGGCGTCCTGCGCGGCGAGCCGCCCGAGATCCCCCGCCTCGACGACGCGCGAGGGGGCGTCCTCATCTCGACGGTCCACGGGATGAAGGGGCTCGAGGCCCACGTCGTCGTCCTCGCCGACCCGATGGCGAGGCGCTCGTTCGAGCGCCCCTCGAGCTTCACCGAGCGCGGCCGGGGGCTCCACGCGGAGCGCGTCCTCGGGCTCACGCCGCTCGATCTCCACGAGCACGAGGAGCGAGCGCGGCGGGCCGAGGACGAGGAGGCGCACCGCCTGCTCTACGTGGCCGCGACGCGCGCGCGCGAGCTGCTCGTGGTGCCCACGATGGCCGACGGCCCCTTCTCGGGCTGGACCGAGCCGCTCGAGCGCGCGCTCCGACCTCGCGTGGGCGAGGCCCCGATCGACGGCGTCGGCGTCGCTCCCGGCTGTCCCCCGCTCGGCGAGCGCACGATCGCGGCGCGCAACGCGGAGGCGAGCGCGAGAGCGCGCGAGGCGCTCGTCCCGGGGCGCTACCGCATCGGCGAGGGCCCCTACCACCACGTCGTCTGGGGGATCGAGGAGCGCGCGGTCTCCGCCACGGACGCGGGCGCGATGCGGGGCGCCGAGCTCATCGCCGAGCCCGCGCCGCCGAGCGACGGAGGCCACGCGCGCGATCGCGCGCGAAGCACCGCGCGCGAGCGGCGCATCGAAGAAGCCCTCGCGAGGGGAACGGGCCGCCCGCGCGGCGTCGAGCCCCTCTCCGCGATCGGCGGCCGAGCGCTCGCGCTCGCGAGCGTCGCGGTCGAGGTCGAGCTCCGCCTCATCGACGTCGGGCTCGTCCCGCGCCCGCCGCGCGAGGCGCGCGAGCTCGAGGCGCTCCTCCGGCACGCGATCGCGCGGAGCGAGGCCCCGAGCGCCGAGAGGGCGCGCGAAGCGCCCTCGGGGCCGGACCTCCGCCTCGCCCTCGACGCGCTCGAGCGGGACGACGTGGTGTGCGCGCTCCGCGCGCGCGCGAGCCGAAGAGAGGCCGACGTCCACGTCGCGCTTCGCCTCCTCGACGACACGCTCGGCGAGGGGACGATCCCCCTCGTCCTCGAGGCCCCCGAGGCGTCGTGGGCGCTCTCGGTCGCGCTCGCCAGCGAGCGAGCGGAGCGCCGCGCGCGTGAGCTCGCGCTCGCCGCCACCGCGCTCGAGCGAGCGCGCGGGCGCGCGGTCCGTGCGCTCCTCCTCGTCGTCGGCTGACGAGCGCCTCGCTCGATCGCGCCGCGCCGCCCACGAGGCGCGTCGGGGACCCCTCGGCGCCCTGCTAGGATGCGCGCCGATGGACGACCTCCTCCTGCTCATCCTCTGCTCGCCCTCGGGCGCCGGGAAGTCGACGCTCACGCGCTTCCTCCTCGACTCGCTCCCCGAGGCGACGTTCTCGGTCTCGCACACGACGCGCGCGCCTCGCAAGAACGAGCGGCCCGGCGTCGACTACCACTTCGTCGATCCCGCGACGTTCGAGGCCCACGTCGCGCGTGGCGCCTTCGCCGAGTGGGCCGAGGTCCACGGCAACCGCTACGGGACGAGCCTCTCCGAGATCGAGCGCGCGCGCGAAGAGGGCAAGAAGATCCTCCTCTTCGACATCGACTACCAGGGCGCGCGGCAGATCAAGGCGAAGGTGCCCGAGGCGGTCGGGGTCTTCATCCTCCCGCCCTCGATGGAGGAGCTCCGGCGGCGCCTCGAGGCGCGCGCCACCGACAGCCCCGAGGTGATCGCCCGCCGCTACGAGAAGGCCCACGTCGAGATCGAGCACTACGCCTTCTTCGAGTACCTGATCGTCAACGACGACCTCGCGCGCGCGAAGCAGGCGCTCCTCGGCATCGCCCTCGCCGAGCGCCACCGGCGCTTCCGGCTCGCGAGCGCGGCGGAGGCGCTCCTGCGCAAGGGCTCGCTCGGCTGACGGCGCGCCGTCAGTACGCGGCGGTGAGCGCGCGGGGCTCGAGGCCCGCGATCCCGGCGACCCACGCCGCGTAATCGCGCGGCGCGCGGCGCCTCCTCGGCACGAGCGGCAGGTGCTCGAGCGAGGCGGCGAGGATCGAGCGCTCGATCGGGTCGATCTCCTCGATGACGAGCCCCGCGAGACAGACCGCGCGATCGAGCCGGTTCGTCACCCGCTCGACGCGCGCGACGAGCCCGATCCACTGCGTCGTGCGCGGCGCCTGGAAGGACAGGTAGAGCTCTTCACCGACGCCGATGGGGACGTCGGCCTCGAGCAAGAGCCCCGTCTCGCTCAGGTCCGAGAGGACGCCGCCGACGGCGACGAAGCCCTCGGCCGCCACCGCCTCGCAACGGACCCGCGCCATCCGCCGCGCGGCGCTCCTCCGCTTGATGTCCGGGATGTCGAACATGACGCGCTCCTCGCTCGAACCAAGGTCTCGGATCGAGACGGTAGAGCCGACCCGTCGGCGGCGCCAGAAACCAGCGCGCGCCCTCCGGATGGAGCCCGCGAGGCGCGCCGTCACTCGCCCGGCAGCGTGGCGAGATCGGGCGGGACGCGCAGGTGGATGTGGAAGCGGTGGAGCGCGTTGTGCATCTGCATGGGCCTCGAGGAGAGATCCGAGGTGAGCCCGGCGCGCTCGAACCACGACCGGAACGCGTCCACGACCGGACGATCCGCGTAGTACATGAGCACGCGCCCCCGCGCGCAGCGGGCCACGATCTTCGCGAGATCGAGCACGCGCGCGCGGTGCAGCGCGACGGCGTCGCGCGAGAGCCCGCGGTAGTTGTCGATCGGGGCGCGCCCCGGCTCGTTGCGCACGGCCATCGCGTGCTCGAGGTAGAGATCGACGTCGGCGCCGTCCTGGTGCGACTGGTGCCGCGGGCCCGCGGCGTCGAGATCGCCGATCGTGACGTGCTCGCCCGGCCAGCGGCGCGCGTACTCCCGCGCGCTCGCCAAGACGAGCGCCACGAGGGCGGGGCGCGCGGCGCGGTGCTCGGGCGTCGTGTTGCGCCAGATCGTGTAGAGCCCTCCTACGACCTCCTCGTCGGGCAGCCACCACCGGCAGGCGGGGTACGCCTCGCCCCGCGCGCACGCCGGCTCGCGCGCGATCGGGAGCGCGGGGACGAGGCAGGCGTAGTCCTCGCTCGCGGGCGGGGCCGCGGCGAGCCCCTCCCGCTCCCGATCGCCCTCGCGCCGAGCCTCCGCCTCCGTCCCGTCGAGCGAGCGGGGCGAGGGCGACGACGCGGCGGAGGACGGAGGCCCGCTCGGCCGCCGCGCCGCGCCGGACGCCGACGCGAGGGCGTACGCGAGCGCGAGCGAGAGGAGCGCGACGAGGGCGACGGCGCCGACGCGAGACGACACCCGCGCGGCTTATCACGCTCTCTCCGCGCGGGCCGTCGAGGGCGCGATGCGGTCCTGGGCGGGTCGGGCTAGGATGCGCGGCGAGAGCGCCGCACCCGCCCCCGATGACCACGAACCTCTTCGGACATCGCTTCCTCTTCGTCGTCGGCAAGGGGGGCGTCGGCAAGACCACCGTCGGCACGGCGATCGCGCTCGGCGCCGCCGCGCGGGGCAAGCGCGTGCTCCTCGCGATGTGCAACGCCAAGGAGCGCGTGAGCACGCTGCTCGGCGTCCCCGCGGTGGGCTCGCGCAACGTCCAGGTGCGCCCGAACCTCGACGCCGTGAACATGATCCCGAAGGACGCGCTCGAGGAGTACGGGCTCATGATCCTCCGCTCGAAGGCGCTCTTTCGCGCGGTCTTCGAGAGCAACGTCGTCGCCGCGCTCCTGCGCGGCACCCCGGGCATCGAGGCCTGGTCGATGCTCGGCAAGGCGTACTTCCACACCAAGGAGACGCTCGAGGACGGCCGCCCGCGCTACGATCTGGTGATCGTCGACGCGCCCGCGACGGGGCACGGGCTCGAGATGCTCCGCGTGCCGCGCGTGATCACCGATCTCGCGCCGCCGGGGCTCCTGCGCCGCGAGGCGGAGGAGGCCGTCGCGCTCTTTCGCGATCCCGCGCGCGCGGGCGTCGTCCTCGTCTCGCTCGCCGAGGAGATGCCCGTCCAAGAGAGCGTCGAGCTCCACGGGATCCTGCGCTCGGAGCTGACGCTGCCCGTGAAGCTGCTCGTCGTGAACCAGGTGCTGCCGCGCCTCTTCAGCGCCGAGGAGCGCCCCCGCGTCCTCGCGCTCGAGGAGGCCCTCGCGCCTGGCTCGCCGCTCGCGCCCTTGGCTCGCGCCTCACGCGCGCGCGCCACGCGCGAGGCGATCCAGGAGGCGAGCCTCGCGCGCCTCGGCGAGAAGCTGCCCGGCCTGCCGCGCGTCACCCTCCCTTCGCTCTTCTCGCCGTCGTTCGGGCCGAAGGAGGTCGAGTCGCTCGCGAGCGCGTTCGAGGCGTGGTAGGCGCGGGACCCATGACGACGGCGCCCACGGAGAACCTCGTGACGAAGACGATCGAGACGATCTTCGCGCTCGGCGGCGTCCCGCGGCTCCAGATCGATGCGCGCCGCAGCGACGTCGAGATCCCCACCTCGGTGCGCGAGGCGTGGAAGGCGCGGCTCGTGATCGACCTCGATCCGAGCTACCCGCTCGCCCTCGCGTACATGCCCGACGGCCTCGAGGTCGATCTCGCGTTCCAGGGGCTCGTCTCGCGCTGTCGCTTCGGCTGGGGCGCGATCTACGCCGCGTTCGATCGCGCCACCGGGCGCGGCATGATCTTCGACGCGCACCTGCCGAGCGAGGAGCTGCCCGAGGCGCTCGCCTGGCGAGGCCCCCACGACGGCGAGAGCCCCAAGCGCCCCAGCCTGCGCGCCGTCGAGGCGGTCTCCGCCGCCCGGGCTCCCGCGAGCGCCGAGGCGATGCCCGCCGAGCGAGCGCGGCGCCGCTCGCGACCCGCGAGCCCTCGCGCGGCGGCCGAGCCCGTGACGACCACGAAGAACCCCGCCGCGAAGAGCGCCGCCGCGAAGAACACCGCCGCGAAGAGCACCGCCGCGAAGAGCGCCGCAGCGAAGAGCGCCGCAGCGAAGAACGCCGCAGCGAAGAGCGCCGCCGCGAAGAGCACCGCAGCGAAGAACACCGCAGCGAAGAACACCGCAGCGAAGAACACCGCAGCGAAGCGCGCCGCCGCGAAGAACACCGCAGCGAAGAACACCGCAGCGAAGAACACCGCAGCGAAGAACACCGCAGCGAAGAGCGCCGCCGCGAAGAACGACGGCGTCGAGCCGCCGCGGGTCACGGCGCCCGAGCGCGGCGCGACGCTCGAGCAGACCACGAGCGCCGACGAACGCGCGCGGGAGCGGCGCGCGCGCTTCCGCGTCATCGACGGCGGCCGATGAGGCGAGCGGGGCGAGCGGCGCGCCTCGGCGGCGCTCTCCTGCTCTTCACGCTCGGCTGCGGTGGCGCGAGCCCCTCGCGGGACGATCCCGGCGCCTCGAGCGCGCGGGAGCGGGGATCGGTGGCGGCCGGGCGCGGAGCGCCGAGCGCGGTGACGTCGCCGTCGAGCGCGCCCCCCACCGCGCCAGAGGTCGCCGCGCCGAGCGAGCCCGCCGAGGCGCTCGCCGAGCCCACGCCGCCGAGCCAGGACGACGAGGCGATGACCCCGCTCATCGCGATCGACACCCACGCCGACACGACGCAGCGCCTCGTCGACGAGGGCGCGGATCTCTCGATGCGGCTCGACGACGGGCACCTCGATCTGCCGCGCATGCGCGAGGGCGGCCTCTCCGCCGTCTTCCTGAGCCTCTGGGTCGATCCCCGGCGCTTCTCCGGCGAGGCGGCCTGGGAGCGCACGCGGGCGATGCTCGCGGCCATCCAGCGCTTCGTCGCGGCGCACCCGGACGACGTCGTCCTCGCCACCACCGCGAGCGAGGTGCGTGCCGCGGCGCGCTCGCGGCGGACCGCGCTCCTCCTCGGGCTCGAGGGCGCGCACGGCCTCGGCGACGCGCCCGTGCCCGTGCTCCTCGAGCGCCTCGCGGAGCTCGCGCGCGCCGGCGTCCGCTACGTCACGATCACCTGGACGAGCGACAACGTGTTCGGTCACGCGTCGTCGGGCGCGCACCCGCGCCTCGGGCTCACCGACGAGGGCCGCGAGCTCGTGCGCCGCATGAACGAGCTGGGCGTGATCGTCGACGTGAGCCACGTCTCCGATCGCACGGCGCTCGACGCGATCGAGGCCTCGCGCACGCCGGTCCTCGCGTCCCACTCCGGCGCGCGCGCGGTCGGCGATCACCCGCGCAACCTCCCCGACGCGATCCTCCGCCGCATCGGGGAGACGCACGGCGCGGTCTGCGTCAACTACTACGCGCAGTTCGTCGACCCGGCGTACGGCCGTCGACGCCGCGCGCTCGAGCGCGCGCACCGCGCGGAGCTCGACGCCCTCCCGCGCGGCCGCTCCTGGGCGACGTCCGAGGCGCGCAACGCGCTCGCGCGGAGCCTCGATCCCGAGCTCCACCCGCCGACGATCCGGGCGCTCGGCGAGCACTTCGCGCACGTCGCGCGCGTCGCCGGGCCAGGCGCCCCCTGCCTCGGCTCGGACTACGACGGCGTCGGTGAGCTCGCGGGCATGCGCGACGTGCGCGATCTCCCCGCCCTCTTCCGCGAGCTCGCGCGCAGGCGCCTCGACGTCGCGGCGGTCCTCGGCGAGAACGTCCTGCGCGTGCTCGAGGCCGCCGAGCGGGCCGCCGCGCCGCGCGCCCCGGCGGCCGACTGACGACCGGTGACCGAGCCGCGAGGAGCGCCCCGCGCGCGGCTCGCGTGAGCGAGCGCGCGTGACGCGTTGGGCCGACGAGCGAGGGCGCTATACTCGCCGCCCTCGCCCTCGAGACGACCATGCATCAAGACCCGCTCGCCTTCCTCGAAGAGACGCTCCCCGCGCAGTTCCAGAAGGGGCTCGCCGCCCTCTCGGCCTCGCGCTCGGCCACGGCCGAGGCCGAGCTCGCCGACGTGCGCGGCGCCACCGGCAGCATGCGGATCGTCGTCGATGGCCTCGGCGAGCGCTGGGTCGGCGTCTCGAAGGGCGCGATGACGGTGACGAAGAGCCCGCCCGAGCTACCCGTGCGCGGCGTGGTCGCGTTCACGTCCGAGGCCGCGGAGGGCGCCCTCGAGTGGCTCGAGGAGAGCGGCCACCTCGAGGACGCGAAGACGGCCCTGGCGCTCTCGCGCGTCGCGAGCCAGCGCGCCGAGAAGATCCTCGCCAACCAGAAGATCGAGTTCCACGTCACCGTCGTCGATCTCCCCGACGACATGAAGGACGTGACCGTGCGCTGCGGCGTCGGGGTCTCGGAGCCGCCGACGAAGCCGCAGTTCACGGCGACGATCAGCTACGACGACATCGAAGACCTGCGCGCGGGCGAGCTGACGCCGCAGCAGGTGATCGGCCGCCTCAAGCTCACCGGCGACGCCTCGCGCGCGATGGCGCTCGGCATGACGCTCTTCGCGCCGCCGAAGAAGACCTGACG
Source organism: Sandaracinaceae bacterium (assembly GCA_039809495.1). Taxonomy (GTDB): domain Bacteria; phylum Myxococcota_A; class Polyangia; order Polyangiales; family Sandaracinaceae; genus JAFLCL01. The sequence goes on along the minus strand of JBDHVC010000029.1, from coordinate 9,097 downwards.
ATGCGCGCGCCCCGGAGCACGCCGCGCGGGAGGCTCGCGCGCTCGACGAGCGTGCTCGTCGCGGCGTCGCTCCTCGCGCTCGGGGCCATGGCCCCGAGGCCCGCGGCGGCGGAGCCCTCGGACGCGGCCGATCCCCTCGCGCCTCGGCGGGCGGTCGAGGAGCCGAGCGCGGAGCTCGCGCAGGCCCCCGCGCCAGCGCGTCCCCGAGGCCCCTTCGACGACCTCCGCCTCGGCCGCGACGACGCGGGGCTCGGCGACGGCGCGTGGCTCGCCGCGTCCGTCTTCTCGGGGAGCGTGCGCGACGACGCGATCACGATGGGTGCGCTCGATCTCGGGCTCCGGCTCGCCCTCGGCGAGGACGCGCGCGCGTCGCTCGACTGGGGGATCGCCTTCGCCGACACCCACGTCCGCGGCGCCTACCTCGGCTCGAACGTCCCCGAGCCCTTCGACGCTCGCCTCGGCCGCGTCGAGGCGCGCAACCCCGATCTGCGCTTCGAGTGGACCCCGCGCGTGAGCGAGCGCGTGCGCGTGGGCGTCGGCCTCGGCGCGGCGATCCCCGTCGCGGCGACGACGACGCTCCCCTGGGACGCGCCGTCCGAGTCACGCTTCGACGCCTCCGCGCTCGTCCACGAGGCCTACCTCGCGTCGCACGGCGCCGACCGGCCTTGGCGCTTCCGCCCCGAGCGCGCGGCCCTCTACGCGCCGCTCTCGCTCGCGCTCGCGCTCTCGGACGACGCCGTGCTCGCGTTCGACGGCGCCTTCGCGTTCGGCTTCCGCGTCTTGGGCGGCATGGGCTTCGAGGTGCTCGAGGACGTCCAGCTCGGCGCGGAGCTCGGCGGCACGCTCGCGCCTTGGCTCCGCCTCGGCGCGCGGCTGAACGTCACGGCGCTCGCGCTCACCACGCCGAGCGAGGCCGTCCAGCCGTCGGCGGAGGGCTGGGCGCGCCTCGAATTCGATCCGATCAGCGTCCTCGCCCGCGGCACGCTCGGCCTGGGCGGGCCCTACGGCGTCGGCAGCGACTTCGTCGGCTGGGGCGTCGTCCTCGGCGCGAGCGCGACCTTCGAGTGACGCGCTCGCGCGAGCTGAATGGAGCGCTCGCGCGGGGCCACGGAGCCGCACGCCGTCGTCCTCGTCCTCGTGATCCGTCTCGCTCGTGAGGGTCTTCGCGCGACACGCTCCGCTCGCCGCGCTCTTGCTCGGATCCCCGCTGGTCGACGGCGAGCGGGCGAGCGACGAGGGCTCGTTCGTGCTGAACGCGACGCTCCTGCCCTGAGCACGCGACGCCGCTCACCGAGAGGCGCGGTCCGGCCTCGACGCCGCCCGACCCGAGAGCGGCATCGCGCAGCCCGCGCGCTCGAGCACGCCCTCGAGGTCGATCGGCGCCGGGAGCGCGCGCGCGAGCCCCTGGTCCCTCGCCCAGCGGAGCACGGGGATGGCCTCGACGCTCATCCGCCCCACGCGCAATTCGTCCACGCCCGCGCGCCCCGCCTCGAGCGCGGCGCGCACGCGGAGGTAGCCCGCCAGGTAGCCGACATCCCGCGCGACGCCGCCTCCTCGGTAGGCGCGCTCGGTCGTCGCGATCGCCTCGCGAGGCGAGAGGCCATGATCGAACGCGAGCCGCCGCGCCGTCTCGCCGAAGCTCACGCCCGCGTGCATGCAGTCCGTCGCGACGACCCGCGCCGCGAGGATCCGCAGGCGCGCGTCGTCGAGCGTCCCCGCCTCCTCCTCGAGCGCGAGCGCGAGCCCCTCCTGGTCGGCGAAGGAGCCCGCGGTCCCCACCTCGAAGATCGCGAAGCGCTCGAGCGCCCCGCGCGAGGAGGCGAGCGCGTGCCCGAGCACCTCGTGCGCGACGAGCCGGCGCGCCTCGCGCGCCCCGAACGCTCGGTCCTGGACGAAGATCGTCCGGTCTCCCGCGGCCGCGCTCGCCGAGAGGCGCGCGTCGATGCGGATCGCGATCACGAGCCCGACCTCGCGCGCGGCCCGCTCCATCATCGCGCGGAGCTCGAGCGCGGGGACGACGAGCGCCTCGGGCGGCGAGGGGGGCCGCTCCAGGAGCTCGACCGCGTGCTCGCGGAGCGGACGGCCGTCGATCCGCTCGGCGCCCGTCCCATATCGGCGCGCCGCGATCGGGCGGACCCGGCGCGGATCGCCGAGCGCGTCGAGGAGCGCGACGTCGAGCTCGAGCTCGTCGAGGCGCGCGGCGTAGAGCGAGGCGAGCGGCCCGGGCAGCACCCCGAGGAGCCCCGCGCGGAGCCGATCGAGCGCTCCGACGAGGCCACGCACGTCCCGGCGTGGGCTCGCCTCGAAGCGCGGCACCGGCAGGCGCCCCGCCGCGAGCTCGTCGACGAGCCTCGCGCGCTCGCTGGCGGCGTTGGGCGGGTGCAAGAGCGGGAGCACGCGGGAGCGCCTCGCGAGCTCGAGGAGCGCGCGATCGAGCGCCGTCGCCGCGCCGCGTCCGATCACCCGAAGACTCTGTCGGATCGGGCCCAGGCGCGCACGCGCGCCGCGCCACGGGGCGCGGCGCCGCGCCGCGCGTCGCGCGAGGACCGCCCCCTCGCTCGGGATGGTAGGCTCCGCTCGTCACACCGTCGTGACCCTAGAGCTCGAGGTCTCGCTCGCATGCCGAACTCCGAGAACAGCCTGGTCGGCCGCATCGCGGCCCTTCAAGACTACGCGCAGTACCGCGACCTCTCGTGGGAGGGCTCGTTCGAGGAGTATCTCCGGCTCGTCCGCGAGCGCCCGCAGATCACGCGCAACGCCTTCCAGCGGCTCCACGACATGATCGTGAGCTACGGCGAGGAGGAGTACGTCGACAACAAGAAGCGCCTCGTCCGCCACCCCTTCTTCCAGGACCCGATCGACGGCGGCAAGGACGCGATCTTCGGCCTCGACATCCCCCTCATGCGCCTCGTCTCGACGCTCGAGGCGGCGGCGCTCGGCTACGGCCCCGAGAAGCGCATCATCCTGCTCCACGGCCCCGTCGGCTCGAGCAAGAGCACGATCGCGCGCCTCCTGAAGAAGGGCATCGAGCGCTACTCGCGCACGCCCGAGGGCGCCCTCTACACGTACAGGTGGGTGAACCTGAAGGCGACGGGCCTCGCGGGCGATCAGGACGAGCTGCCCTGCCCCATGAACGAGGAGCCCCTCAAGCTCATCCCCGAGGAGTGGCGCGAGCGCGCGATCGCCGATCTCGGGCTCGGCAGCGACCGACACCGCGTCGTCGTGCCCGGCACGCTGAACCCCGCGAGCCGCTTCATCTTCCGCGCGCTCCTCGAGCGCTACCAGGGCGACTGGGCCCAGCTCGTCCAGAAGCACGTCCGCGTGCGGCGCCTGATCCTGAGCGAGAAGGATCGCGTGGGCATCGGCACCTTCCAGCCCAAGGACGAGAAGAACCAGGACTCGACCGAGCTCACCGGCGACATCAACTACCGCAAGATCGCCGAGTACGGCTCGGACTCCGACCCGCGCGCGTTCAACTTCGACGGCGAGTTCAACATCGCGAACCGCGGGCTCATCGAATTCGTCGAGATCCTCAAGCTCGACGTCGCCTTCCTCTACGATCTGCTCGGCGCGACGCAGGAGCGGAAGATCAAGCCCAAGAAGTTCGCGCAGACGGACATCGACGAGGTGATCATCGGCCACACCAACGAGGCCGAGTACAAGCGCCTGCTCGACAACGAGTTCATGGAGGCGCTGCGCGACCGCACGATCAAGATCGACATCCCCTACATCACGAAGTTCAGCGAGGAGCGCCGCATCTACGTGAAGGAGTTCGGCGAGCAGCGCCTGCGCGGCAAGCACGTCGCGCCGCACACCCTCGACGTCGCCGCGATGTGGGCCGTGCTCACGCGCCTCGAGGAGCCGAAGAAGCACCAGCTCAGCGTCCTCCAGAAGATGAAGCTCTACGACGGCAAGACGTTGCCCGGCTTCACGCAGGACAACGTGAAGGAGCTCCGCAAGGAGTCCACGCGCGAGGGCCTCGACGGGATCTCGCCGCGCTACATCCAGGACAAGATCTCGAACGCGCTCGTGAAGGACGGCGTCGAGGGCTACATCAACCCCTTCATGGTCCTGAACGAGCTCGAGAAGGGGCTCGCGCACCACTCGCTCCTCTCGGACGTCGACACGAAGAAGCGCTACGGCGAGCTCATCGGCGTCGTGAAGACGGAGTACGAGGAGATCGTGAAGAACGAGGTCCAGCGCGCGATCTCGGCGGACGAGGAGGCGATCAGCCGCCTCTCGGCGAACTACATCGACAACGTCCGCGCCTACACGCTCAAGGAGAAGGTCAAGAACCGCTACACGGGCAAGGACGAGGAGCCGGACGAGCGGCTCATGCGCTCGATCGAGGAGAAGATCGACATCCCCGAGAGCCGCAAGGACGACTTCCGCCGCGAGATCATGAACTACATCGGCGCGCTCGCGATCGAGGGCAAGAAGTTCAGCTACGACACGAACGACCGCCTGCGCCGCGCGCTCGAGATGAAGCTCTTCGAGGACCAGAAGGACTCGATCAAGCTCTCGAGCTTCGTCTCGAACGTCATCGACAAGGAGACGCAGGACAAGATCGACGTGATCAAGGATCGCCTGATCAAGTACTACGGGTACAACGAGGCGAGCGCGAAGGACGTCCTCAGCTACGTCGCGAGCATCTTCGCGCGCGGCGACGTCCGGAAGTGACGGCGCGCGCGGACCCGCCGCGTGAGCGGGCTCCCGCGCGCGAGCGTGGGGCGGCGGCCCCCGACCTCGGCGCGCCGAGTGAACGCGCGTCCGGGCTCCGAGCCTCGGAGCGTGAACCCGCGTTCATCGTACGAGCGGCGGCGCCTCGAGAAACGGTGCGATCGCGAGGCGCGGGGGTTGGCTCGGGCCGTGCTACGGTCGCGCGCCATGTCGAAAGCTCTCCGCGCGCTCGCGCCCCTCGTGCTCCTCGCCCTCACCCTCGCTGGAGCCGGCTGCGCACGACGCGTGCGCGTCGAGACGGCGACGGTCGCCGCGCCCGCCGCGCCGCAGTACTTCCAGCCGGCGCCGACGAACGTCCTCATCGCACAGCCCCAGCCGCTGCCCATCGTCCGCGCCGCGGTCATCCGCGCGCTCGCCGATCTGGGCTACTCGGTCGCCGGGGAGGATGGCCAGCGCATCGTCGCCGCGTACCGGCGGGGCCACGAGACCGTGCAGATCCAGGTCGAGTACTGGCCGACCCAGGCCACGATCAGCTACCTCTCGTCGAGCGGCCTCCGCTTCCGCGGGGACGGGACGTCTCCCTCGTACGAGCGGTGGATGGCGAACCTCCAGCGGAACATCCCGGCGCAGGTGGCCGCCCTCGCGCGCCAGTCGCCCCAGGTGATCGTCGTCACCCCGGTGCAGCCGGCGCCGCCCGCCACCGCGACCGTCGTCGTCCAGCCCGCGCCCGCCCCACCCCCCGCGGCCGTCGTCGTCCAGCCGGCTCCCCCCTCGAGCGGGGTCGTGATCCAAGAGGTCCCCGCGGCGAGGCTCGAGGCCACGGTCGTCATCCACTGACGGCAGGGCGGTCTTCGAACGGGGCGAAGCGGCGCGGCATCCAAGCCTCGCCGCTTCTCCGTTTGACCTCCGGCGCGCAGGATCTCTACGCTCGAGGCATGCGCGACGCGCCCGCGCCTCGGCGAGGCGCCCGCCTGGAGCCACGATGATGACCTCTCTCGTTCGCCTCTCTCTCTCGCTCGGGCTCGCGCTCTCGCTCGGGCTCGCGCTCGGAGCCCCCCACGCGCGCGCGCAAGACACGCGCGAGCTCGCCCGCGCGGAGTTCGATCGGGCGCGCGCCGCCTACGAGGCGGGGGCCTACCGCGAGGCGCTCGATCACTTCCAGGAGGCCTACCGCATCGCGCCGCATCCGAGCGTGCGGCTCAACATCGCGAGCTGCTACGACCAGCTCGATCGGCCGATCGAGGCGCTCGTCCACTACGAAGGCTTCCTCGCCGAGGCGGAGCGGCCCGCCCCGGCGCAGCGGCGGGAGGTCGAGCAGGCGATCGCGCGGCTGCGCCGTCGCGTCGGGACGCTCTCGCTCCAGGTCACGCCCGACGGGGCGACGGTCACCATCGACGACACCGAGACGCGACGCGCGCCGGTCGCCGAGCCGGTGCGGGTCGTCCAGGGCTCGCACACGATCGAGGTGCGGCTCGACGGCTACACGACCGATCGGCAGACGGTCGAGGTCGCGGGCGGCGAGAGCACCCGCGTCTCGATCCGGCTCGCGCGCGCCGAGGCGAGCGCCGCCGTCGCGAGCGCCGCGACGACGCGGACCCCGGAGGCCGCGCCCGCGAGCGAGCCGAGCGCCTCCGCGACCGAGGCGACCGAGGCGAGCGCCGAGGTGGAGGCCGACGCGAGCGCGACACCCGCGCCGCTCGAGGCGCCGCCCCCGAGCGACGAGGGGAGCGGCCTGCGCATCACCACCCCGGTGATCGTCGCGGGATCGATCACCGCCGCCGCGCTGGTCGGCGTGGCCATCTTCGGCGGGCTCGCGCTCGACGCGAACGGCTCGTTCGAGACGGCCGTGCTCGACGCCAACGATCTCGGCCTCTCGAGCGAAGACCGCGAGGCGGCGCGCGCCGACGGCGAGCACGCGGCGAGCGCGGCGAGGACGTACGCCGCGGTGACCGACGTCTTGCTCGTCGGCGCCGTGGTCGGCGCGGGCGTCACGACCGCCCTCTTCATCATCGCGCAGGGCGAGGACGAGCGCGAGAGCGACGTCGCGCTCCTGCCCACCGTCACCCCTCAGGCCGCTGGGCTCACGCTGCGCGGTCGCTTCTGAGCTCGTCCTCACGCTTCGCTTCCGAGGTACCCATGACCCACTCGTCTCGCGTCACGCTCTTCGCCTGCGTCCTCGGGCTCCTCGCGCTCGAGGCGTGCAGCGCCATCGTGCAGCCGGACACGACCCGGCTCGGCGGCGATGACGCGCAGATCGTCGGCATCGACGCGAGCGTCTCGCGCGACGACGCCGGCCCGCGACCCGACACGGGCCCGAGGGCGGACGCGGCGCTCGACACGGGCCTCGTCCCGCCCGAGGACGCGGGGCCCGTCTGCCCGCCCTCGTGCGACGACGGGGTCCCTTGCACGGACGACGCGTGCGTCGATGGGATCTGCGTCCACGCGACGAACGACGCGCTCTGCGCCCCGGGCCAGCACTGCACCCCGCTCGCCGGGTGCGCGAGCGACCTCTGCACGCGCGACGCGGAGTGCGACGACGCGAACGCCTGCAACGGCCTCGAGCGCTGCGTGCCCGGGACGCCCGGCGCCGACGCGCACGGCTGCGTCGCGGGGACCACGCTCGACTGCAACGACGGCGCGAGCTGCACGGACGATCGCTGCGAGCCCGCGACGGGCTGCGTCCACGAGCGCCACGACGAGCGATGCAACGATGGGGTCGCGTGCACGGCCGATCGGTGCACCGGGACGTCGGGCCCGACGGGCTGTGAATTCGTCCCCGAGAGCACGCGCTGCGCCGATCCCTGCCGCGTGGGGAGCCGCTGCACGATGACCGGCTGCGTCGACGAGGGCCCGCTCGACGCCGACCGCGACGGCTACCCGGCGATGCAGGTGGGCAGCACCGCGTGCACGGGGGGGACGGACTGCGACGACACGAACCCGGCCGTCCATCCGGGCGCTCCCGAGATCTGCGGCAACGGGCGAGACGACGACTGCGACCCGCGCACGCCCGACGCCTGCGCCGGGACACCGGGCGACACGTGCGCGAACCCGATCGAGATCCCGCTCACGAGCACGAGCGGTGGCTCCTCGACCGGGAGCGTGACGGTCTCGTTCGGGGCGCTCGCCAACGACTACGCGACGCGCTGTGGGGGCAGCTCTGGGCGCGACGCCATCTACACCTTCCTCGTCTCCTCGACGAGCGACGTGACCATCGAGACGACCGGAGCCGTCGACACGATCCTCGCCGCCGCGTTCTCGTGCGACGTCGGGGCCTTCCGCGAGTCGTGCAACGACGACCGCGACTTCGGGCTCGATCGGACGAGCCGCATCTGGCTCCACCCCGTCCCGGTCGCGAGCGGCGCCCCGGTCCGCGTCTATGTCCTCGTCGATCGCTACGACGGCGACGCGACGGGGACCGCGACGCTGCAGGTGACGACGCGCCCGGTCGCGCCCAACGTCTGCCCCGGCTCGGGGGGCGCTCCACGCCCGCTCGACATCAGCGGCGGAGGGACCGTCCTCGGGCTGATCACGGGCGGCCTCAGCGCGCAGCAGGGCTCGTGCCGGTTCGGCGTGGACACGTGGCCCGAGGCCATCGTTCGGATCGAGGAGACGGACCGGCAGCTCGAGCGGCTGACGCTCACCGGCGTCGACTTCGACCCCTATCTCTACGTGCGGCAGGGAGGCTGCGCTCCGTCCGCGTCGGAGGTCGGCTGCGCGCTCGCCATGGAGCGCACGGCGACGCTCACGGACACGGGCATGACCGCGACCGGCCGATCGGACGTCTTCTACGTGTTCTTGGACGGACCTCCGATCACGGGCGGGGCGTACCGCCTCGAGTTCAACCCCTGATCCGAGGGCGCGCCTCGCTCAGGGAGGGCTCGCGCCACCGAACAGCTCCACGCCCGCCTCGGCCGTCCGGCGCGAGGTGAGGTGGTACATGACCCACGCCCCGGCGAGCGCGCCGACGACGAGCGCGACGACGAGCTTGACGACGAAGCCCTTGTCGCGCTGGATCGCGTGATCTTCGAGGTCGGCCACGGCCCATCATGCCATGCGCCGACGCGTTGATCCCACGATCGGCCAGTGATAGGAACCCGAGCCCTCGCGCGACGCGCGCGAGCCCATCGGATGGAGGAATCGAGATGTCGACGACGGTGAAGATGCCCCCCCTCGGCGAGAGCGTTCTCGAAGGCCAGGTGGGGAAGTGGCTCGTTCGTGAGGGACAGTGGGTCGAGCGCGAACAGGCCGTCGTCGAGATCCTCACCGACAAGACCGACAGCGCGATCCCCGCGCCCATCGCGGGCCTCGTCGTGAAGATCCTCGCGGCCGAGGGCGCGGTCGTCGCGGTCGACGCCCCCCTGCTCGAGATCGACGAGGCGGCCACGAAGGCGAACGCGAGCCCGGCGGCCGAGGCGAA
>JBDHVC010000028.1:0-54250 GCA_039809495.1 Sandaracinaceae bacterium | reverse complement strand
CCGAGGCGAAGCCCGCGGAGGCGAAGGCCCCCGCCGCGCCCGCGCCCGCCGCGAGCGCGCCCGCGATCCCTCCGCCCGCGCCCGCGCCCGCCGCGACGCCCGCGAGCGCGAGCGGCCCGGTCGGCACGCCGGCCGAGCTGCTGCGCGCGCGCGAGCTCGGCGTCGACGTCCGCGAGGTGATCGGCGCGGGCCGGGGCGGAGCGCCAGCGCAGGTCGCGCCAGCTCCGAGCGCCGCGAGCGCGATGGCCGGCGGCACCCTGCCCGAGCTCTTCAAGGTGCTCGGGGGGCAGGGCAATTTCCGCGTCCCGCCCTACCAGCAGGCGCCCGGCGATCAGATCGTCCCCTTCGATCGGCGCCGCCGGATCATCGCGGATCACATGCTCTACTCGAAGCTCACGTCGCCGCACGTGATGACCTTCGCCGAGTGTGATCTCCAGAAGACCCACCTCCTGCGCGAGAAGCACAAGGCCGCCCTCAAGAAGGAGGGCGTGAACCTCACCTTCCTCGCCTTCGTCGCCGCGGCCGTCGCGCGCGCGCTCCGCGAGAACCCGGTGCTCAACGCGCGCGTCCTCGACGACGCCTACGCGCTCATCCGCGACATCAACCTCGGCTTCGCCGTCGAGACGCAGAAGGGCCTCGTCGTGCCGGTCGTGCGGCGCGCCGACGAGCTCCTCGTGCGCGGGCTCGCGCGCGGCATCGACGACATCGCCGAGCGGGCGCGCACCGACGCGCTCGTCCCCGACGATCTCGTCGGCAAGACGTTCACGATCTCGAACCCGGGACGCAAGGGCAACCTCGTCGGCGCGGCGATCATCAGCCAGCCGAACGTCGGCATCCTGCGCATCGGCGAGATCAAGAAGCGCCCGGTCGTCGTCGAGCGCGACGGCGAGGACGTCATCGCGATCCACCCCGTGATGATGATGGCGCTCTCCTACGACCACCGCATCGTCGACGGCGTCGCCGCGAACAACTTCCTCTACCGCGTGAACGAGCTGCTCGAGGCGGGCGAGTTCGACGTCTGATCCCGAGCGCCCGACGAGGCGGAGAGAGGCCGGCGGAGCGCCCTGCTCCCCGGCCTCTTCGTCGTGGTTGGCCGTTCACTCGCGGGAGATGCGACCGTCCGTCGCCGGGACGACGATGTGGACGGTGCGGGAGTCGAGCACCTGGTCGCTACCGCGGTCGCGGAGCGTGAGCTGGAACATGACGTCGTAGGGAGCCTCGCGCGGAGGCCACGCGCCGTTCGTGAGCGTGAGGCGGATGGGCAACGACGCGCCCGCCGGGACATCGCTCGCAGAGGAAGAGAGCGTTCCGTTCCACGGGATCGCCGCCTGGATCGCGTCGCTCGGCGCGCCGCTGGGGAGCCCCGAGACCTCGAGGTCGACGTCTTGATGGAGGCTTTGGACGAGGTCGCCGAGCTCCCGCGCGATCGTCGCGGCGGTCTCCGAGGACCCTGTGTGAGCGTATCGGGAGGGGCTCGGCGCGACGGCGGAGGCGATCGCGTCGAAGTCCGACGCGTACCGGCTCGTGGCCATGCTCGCGAGGGGATCCACCGCGAGGATGGCGGGCTTGCGACGCCTGAGCGTGTCCTCGATGGTCGTCCACGCGGCGCCGCGCGGGTTGGTCGCGCCGCTCGAGGGGCCGTTCTCGAACGCGCTGTTCGACACCAGGACCAGGATCGGCGTCGCGGCCACGTCGAACTCAGCGTCGCCGTAGATGTTGTCCGTGATGGAGTTCGCGACCGCGCGGTGGATCGCCTCGGGCGCGCAGGCGTGCGTCTCATCGCCCCCAGTGGGCGCCAACATCCCGAGCTGATCGAGGAAATGGGGGGTGCCGCGCGGGAGCGGAGCGCGAAACCAGGCCGCCGATGTGTCATCGAGCCCGCTGAACTGGGCGAGCCCGAGGCGCCTCCCCGCGATGAGCTCGTCCAGGCGGGGCGCGATCCAGGGACCGAAGCCGCCCGCGAGGTCGCCGATCGCGGCCCTCATGGAGCTCCGCGTGTCGACGAGAAAGACCACGTCGGCCATGGCAAGACGCGCGCGGAGCGGGAGGTCCACGCGGAGGCTTTCGCTGCGGTACGGGACCACGATGTAGGCGTCGCGCGGGACGCTGCCGGCGTCCATCGGATCGGTCCCCGCGTAGCGCTCGAGCTCGTCGCTCACGCCGTCTTCGTCCGTGTCGATCTCCGAGAGAGCCTCCCCGCGCCAGCAGGTGTGGCTCGACCGGCACGACCAGCCGGTCGGGCAGTCGCTCGCCGTCTCGCAGGTGATGAAGCCCTCCGGCAGCGACGTGTCGAGGCAGCCCCCCGCGAGCGGCGCAAGCAGCACGCCGATCGCCCCCACGATCCAGCTACGCATCAGAACCTCCCCTCGACGACCAAGCCGCCGGGCGCGAGGCGCAGGCTCGCGCTCGCGTCCTCCGGCCCTCCTCCGCTCGAGAGCCCCCACACGAGGCCCGAGCCCGCCACCGCGAGGCCCGCTCCGACGAGCCCGAGCCCGATCCCCCACGCGAGCTCCGCCTCCTGGCGGAGCTGCTCGAATTCGCCGAGCGGAGCTGGCCGCAGCGGGCGGACGAGACGCGACGCCGCGTCCGCCCCGACCGCCATCGAGACGACCCCCGCGACGACGACCGCGCCGCCGACGCCCGTGAGGATCCAGGGCCCCGGGTCGCTCCCGGACGCCTCGTCGGCGCTCGCGCGCGGCGGCGGCTCCGCGACGACTACGCCGCCCGAGGAGGGCTCGCCGTCCGGAGCCGGCGCGGGCTCGGCCGCCGGCTCGAGCTCCCCGCGCGGCTCGTCCTCGGGGCCACCCTCGACGTGGAGGGCGGGCGCTTCGGGCGGCGCGGGCGTACCCGGCGCGCGATCCGCGCCGAGCTGCCGGAGCACACGCACCCGCTCCTCGACCTCCGCGCGCTGGGCATCGTCGGCGGGCGCCTGGCGCAGGAAGGCCTCGAACGCCTCGAGCGCCTCCGCGTCGTGCCCCGACATGAGCTCCGCCAAGCCCACGTTGTAGAGCAGCGCGTAGCGCGGCGAGAGCACGTACGCGCGCCGGAAGCCGACACGCGCCGCCTCGTAATCGCCCGCCGCGAAGGCGCCGCGCGCGCGCTCGAAGGTCACGCGAGCCTCCTCATCGACGCTCCTCGGCGCGGCCTGCGCGTGAACCCCCGTCGCGATCGCGAGCGCCACCATCAGCGAGATGGCGCAAAGACTCCTGCTCCGCATGGGCGCAGTATAGGGCGAGCCGCGTCGAGGTGGATCGGTAGTCTGCCGCGCCGCCTCACTCGCGGTCGACGCCCTCTCCCGTGCGGCGAAGCGCGGTCCAGCGCAGGCGACCGCCGGTCGAGCGGCTCGCGCGCGCGAGGCGGACGAGGTAGCATGCGGGCATGCGATCCATCTTGCTTCTCGCCTCCCTCACCACGCTCCTGCTCGCGCTCGGCGGCTGCCCCGAGCCGACCGAGCCCACCCACGACGCGCGCGTCTCGCTGGACGCGTACACGCCGAGCGACGCCGCCAGCGCCGCGGACGACGCCGCGAGCGCCGCAGACGACGCCGCCAGCCTGCCCGACGACGCCGCGAGCGCCGCGGACGACGCCGCCAGCCTGCCCGACGACGCCGCGAGCGCCGCGGACGACGCGTCGAGCGGTCCGCGGCCGGGCGAGTGCGGGCGTGGGCCGTGCCCGCCGGAGTGCTTTCGCGCGGTCTCGTGCGTGACGGTGTGCGGCGGCCCCGTGACCGAGTGCGGCTGCTGCGGCTGCGCCGAGGGCAGCATCGACACGATCGCGTGCGGCGACGGTCACTGAACCGAGCGGCCTTTCGCGCTAGCATCCGAGCGCATGCGCTCGCTCGGCACCGCCATCGCCAGCGGCCTCCTCAAGGGGCTCGTCGTCGGCGCGCTCGTCGGCGCGGGGCTGAGCTACGGCCTCGGCTGGTCGCTCCCCGCCGGATCGCTCGCCGGCTACCTCGCCGCGATGGGCGCGGCGGGGACGACGGGCGTCGCCGGGGGCGAGGCGCCTTGGCGCGACGGCGCGTGGATCGTCGCGACGATCAAGATGCTCGCGGGGGTCGGGATCGGCGCGCTCCTCTACTGGCTCTTCGCGAGCTACCTCGACGTCCGGCTGCCCGCGCCGATCGTCGCGCGGCTCGCCCCGTCAGGGGCCTCGCTCGCCGAGGACGGCGGGCTCTCTTGGATCGCCGTGCCCGTGCTGGTCCTGCCGGCGATCGCGGCCATCTTCGGGCTCCTCGTCGAGATCGATCACGTCGGCGCCGGCGAGGAGCCGAGCCGGTCGAGGGCGAGCGCGACGAGGAGCGCTCGCTCCGCCACCACCGCGCGCACGAAGAGCGATCGGGCGCGGCTCGAGCAGGCGGAGACCTCGCTCGACGAGCGAGCCGGCTCGACGCGCCGAGACCGCGCACGCGTCGAGCGGTGAGCCCGAGGCGCGGGGCGGGCCGCGAGGCTTGCTTTGCTCGGGCGACTACCCGCACGATGCTCGGGCGCCATGCGAATCTGTCCCGTCTGCCAGCTCAAGTACTCGGACGAAGAGACGCACTGCTTCGTGGATCGCGCCGAGCTCGTGCCCTTCGCGGATCCGCGCATCGGCACGCTCCTCGCCGGTCGCTATCTCCTCGAGAGCAAGATCGGCGAAGGCGGGATGGCGGTCGTCTACAGGGCGCGTCAGCAGCTCGTCGATCGTCCCGTCGCCGTCAAGGTGATGAACGAGCACCTCGTGGCCGACCGCGCGCTGAAGGAGCGGTTTCGGCGAGAGGCGAAGAACGCCGCGGCGATCGCCCACCCGAACATCGTCGAGATCTCCGACTACGGTGAGACGGAAAACGGGACGCCCTACCTCGTCATGGAGCTGCTCGAGGGGCGATCGCTCGACGCCCTCATCGAGCGAGGCCCGATGCCCATCGCGCAGGTGGCGAACCTCGGCGCCCAGATCGCGCGAGGCCTCGCGCGAGCGCACGACTTCCACGTCATCCACCGCGATCTCAAGCCCGAGAACATCTTCATCTCGATGGACGCCGCGGGGCACCAGACGGCGAAGATCCTCGACTTCGGCATCGCCCGCTCGCTCCACGATCAGCGGCTCACGAGCGCCGGGCAGATCTTCGGCACGCCCCAGTACATGGCGCCCGAGCGCGTCACCTCGATCGACGCGGGGCCCTCGGCCGACCTCTACTCGCTCGGCGTGATCCTCTTCGAGATGCTGACCGGGCGGCTCCCGTTCGAGGCGCACGACATCGCCGGCTTCATCGTCGCCCACATGCATCAGGTGCCGCCGCTCGCCTCCACGCTCGTCCCCAACGTCCCGAGGAGGCTCGATCAGCTCGTCGCGAGCCTCATGGCGAAGCGGCCCGAGGAGCGACCCATCGACGCCCACCACGTCGAGCGTGAGCTCGCCGTGCTCGCGCCGAGGGACGAGGTGCCGCCGCCGGTCACCCTGGGCCCGACGCAGCGCCAGCTAGCGCCGACGCTCCCGCCGACGACCCTCGAGCGCTGGACCTCGCGCGCCGCGATCTTCGCCGAGATGATCCAGCGCGCGTTCCCGGACGGGAGGGTGCCGGAGCTGGCGGCCTCGATGCTCGCGGACGTCCGCCGGACGATGACGCAGATGCACGAGCAGCGCTCGCGAGGGCTCACGGAGCAGCGCAAGCTCGAGCAGATGGAGCAGGGCGCTCGGGAGGGGCGCGAGCGCCTCGGCCACGCGATGAGCACGCTCGGCCAGGATCTCTCGCTCGCTCGCGAGGGCGCGCGCGCGGCGGAGCTCGAGGTGAAGCCCTACTTCGACGCCGAGAGCGAGGGCGAGCAGGGCTATCGCCAGGCCTACGAGCGGCTCCGCGCGGCCGGCGGGCTCGAGCCCATCCAGGTCCCCGATCGCGCCATCGTCCAGGCGCTGCGCGAGGCGGCGGAGGGGCTCGATCGGTGGCTGCTCGCGCGCGACGCGGGCGAACGCGCGCGCGCGTGGCTCGCCTCGAAGCAGAACGAGGTGAAGGACCTCGAGTACCAGACGTCGTCGCTCCGCGCCCAGCTCGAGAAGCTCGAGACGCAGTTCGAGCAGGATCGCGCGCAGCTCGAGGCGTTCCTGCGCGAGAACGGCCGCGCGCTCCAGGCGCTCGACAAGCACCTCTCGGAGCTGGGGACGAGCTTCGTCCTGCCCTTCCGAGCGCGCCCCGAGGTGCGTGAGCTGATCCAGCGCCTCGAGCAGGAGGGCCCCGTATCGGGCGCCTGACGGCGCGCCCAAGCTGGCGCTGCTCGCGCCGAGCGCCGATGGCGTTCAGAAGCCCGGATCGGTGACGATCGTGGTGCGACCGGGGCGAGCCGGCGGCGCCTCCGCGCCGTGCGGCCTCGGCTCACGCGCGGGCCGCGTCGTCGGCGGACGCGGAGTGGGAGCGCCGCTCACGCGGGGCGTCGCGGAGGGCCGCTCGTGGTCCTGCTCGCGAGGCGTGACCCGAGGCGCGTCGGCCGCGAAGGGGCGCTGGGCGCTCGGCTCGACCGCGGGCGCGCTCGGCGCCTCGGGCGCCGCGACGTCGCTCCGAGGCTCCTCGGCTCGCTCCGAGGTCGACGCGGTGCTCGGCTGGAGCTCGCCCGGCGGCGTGCCTTCAGCCGGCGTCGTCGGCTCGGGCGTGACGGCGGACGCGGCGGGCGAGGCAGCGTGGGCTCGAGCCACGTCCCGAGGCGGGGCGTCGAGGATCGTGCCGAGCGAGTCGGTCTGCGCGGGCTCCGGCGTGTGGCTCGAGCGAACCCAGAGCCAGATCCCGAGGAGCGCGAGCGCGGTCGCCGCGAGCGCGCCGAGGAGCCAGTTGGGCGGGCGAGCACCGAGGGACGGCGCGAGCGTCGGCGGCTCGTCGACCTCGAGCTCCTCCGACGGCGACGCGAGCGCCCCCGCCGTGGGCGAGGTCGGAGCGGTCGCCGTGGGCGCCTCCTCCTTCGACGACGACGACGAGCGCGCGGGCGCGGGCGCCTCCTCCTCCGACGACGACGACGAGCGCGCGGGCGCCGTGGGCGCCTCCTCCTTCGACGACGAGCGCGCGGGCGCGGGCGCCTCCTCCGACGACGAGCGCGCGGCCGCGGCAGGCGGCGCCGCCTCCGACGACGACGAGGGCGCGGGCGCCTCCTCCGACGACGAGGGCGCGGGCTCGGCGTCCTTCACGACCACGACCGGCGCGACGGCGGGCGGCGGCGGCGCGGGAGGCGCTGGCGTGCGCGGCTCGGCCGGCGCCGCCTCGAATTCGACCTCGTCCGGCTCGAGCTCCGTGATCGAGCTCCTCGGCTCCGGCGCGGCGGGCGACGTCGCCTCGCGCTCGCTCGCCCCCGCCTCGTCGGCGCTCGGCCCCGTCGCCGTGGCCTCCGGAGCCTTTGCAGCGCTCTCCGAGGCCTTCGCGTCGACCTCGGGAGCCTTCGCGTCGCTCCCCGAAGCCTTCGTGTCGACCTCGGGAGCCTTCGCGTCGCTCCCCGAAGCCTTCGTGTCGACCTCGGGGGCCTTCGGCTCGGAGGCGCCCGGCCTCGGGACGCGGCGCGGGACCGGCGCGCGCGGCGACGCGTCGGGCCTCGGCGCCGAGCCGGGCTGACCCGCGTTCGCCTCGACACGCTCCTCGCCGAGCGCGCTCCGCGGTCCGATCGGCGTCTCCTTGTTCGCGACGACGCGCCCCATCGCGAGCGCGGTGCGGAGCGCCCGCAGGAGCGCGCCCGCGTCCGCGAAGCGTCGCTTCGGGTCGAGCTGGAGGCCTCGGTCGAGGGTCGCTGCGAACGCCGCGAGGTCCTTTCGGATCGACGAGAAGGCGAGCGCCGGCTCGCTCGCGAGCGCCGCTCGGAGGCTCGCCTCGTCCTCCGCGACATGCGGCGGCCGCCCCGCGAGCCCCGCGTAGATCAGCGCCGCGGCGGAGTAGAGGTCGGCGCTCTTCGACGCGCTCACCTCGCCGCGCGCCTGCTCCGGCGCCGCGAAGGCGATCGCGGCGAGCGAGGGCACCGAGGCGCGCGCCTCGGGGGCGATCCGGCTCGCCGTCCGCTCGAGGCCGAAGCCGATCAGCTTCGGGATCTCCTTCCCCGGCGCCCCGACGAGCAGCACGTTCCCCGGCTCCACGTCGCCGTGCGCGAAGCCGAGCTCGTGGAGCTTCTGGAGCCCCTCGACGACGCCGATCCCGAGCTCGAGCGTGCGATCGGCGCGCAGCGCGGGGCCCTCTTCCCAGCGCTTCGCGAGGCTCGTCCCCTCGAGCCGCTCCACCGCGAGGTAGGCCGCGCCCTCCTCGTTGACGTCGGCCTCGAGCACGCGCGCGAGGTTCGGATGCGTGACCTTGGCGAGCGCGCGCCCTTGCTCGAGCAGCCGCTCGCCGAGCGCCGCCGGCGCGTCGTCCTCGAGCACGACGAGCACGACGCGCAGCTTCGTCGCCACCTCGGTCGCCGCCCAGATCGTCCACGCCTCGCTCTCGCCGAGCGGGACCTCGAGCGCATACTTGTCGCCGAACGCCACGGATTCGTTCTACCATGCTCCGTCATGCAGGTGGGCCCCATCGCCGCTCGTCCCAAGCTCGCCGCGACCCTCCTCGCCGCGACCCTGCTCGCCACCCTCGGCGCGAGCGCCGCGCTGCTCACACCCACCGAGGCTCACGCCCAGCGCCGCTCGCGGTCGCGAGCCGGCGCGCCCGCGAGCCATGAGGCGGAGGCGCCCGAGGTCACCCGCGCGCGCGAGCTCTTTCGCGAGGGCGTCGGGCTCGTCGGCGAGCACCAGCTCGAGGCGGCGGAGGCGCGCTTTCGCGAGGCGCTCACGCTCCACGAGGCGCCCGCGATCCACTTCAACCTCGCGTCGGTCCTCTTCGAGCAGCGGCGCTACCCGGAGGCCGAGGCGGAGAACGCGCGCGCCCTCGGCGCGGCGGAGCTCCCCGAGGCGGTGCGGCAGGCCGCGGAGGAATTGCGCGCCGCGATCGCGAGCCACGCGGGCCAGCTGCGGATCAGCCGCGTCGGCGACGCCGAGGGCGCGAGCGTGGCGATCGACGGCTACACGCTCGAGGCGCCGGAGCTCGAGGTCCCCGTCGCGCCCGGCGCTCACGTCGTCACCGCGAGCCTCGACGAGCGCGAGCTCGCGCGACGCGACGTCGAGATCGTGGCGGGCACGCGCCGAACGATCGAGCTCGGCACGATCGCGGCGGCGCTGCCGCCCGCCGAGCCGCTCGACGCGTCGGTGGATCAAGAGGTCTGGTTCTGGCCCGTCGTCGCGGGCGGCGCGGCGCTCGTCGTCGCGATCGGGGTGGGGATCGGGGTCGCGGCCGCGAGCGGCCCCGAGGGCCCCGTCGAAGGGAACTTCATGCCGGGAGTGATCCGATGGCCCTGAGCACGCTCTCTCTCGCACGCCTTGGGCACGCGGCCCCACGCGCGCTGCTCGCGCTCGTCGCCCTCCTCGGCGTGGTCGGGTGCACCTCGCCGCGCACCGAGGTCATCGTGGCGGCCGACGCCGATCGCACGGTCTCCCGGCTGATCGACACGATCCGCATCGACGTGACGAGCCCCTCGGGCGCGCTCCGCTCGGCGAGCGCCTCGCTCGACGATGGGCAGTCCATGCCGCGCACGCTCGGCCTCTACTTCACCGACGGCCCGCTCGGGCCCTACGAGGTCGTGGTCACCGGCCTCCGCGGCTCCTCGCCGGTCCTCAGCCGCACGGCGCGCTTCTCCTTCGTCCCCGAGCGAACGCTCGTGCTCCGCGTCACGCTCGTCGCGCGCTGCCTCACGACGACGTGCCGCGATCCCCAGGTCTGCGCGGAGCAGGGCTGCCGCGACGTCGACATCGATCCGAGCGAGCTCGAGCCGTGGACGGGCACGATCGATCGCCTCGACGCCGGTGAGCCGGGCCCGAGCGACGGCGGCGACGTCGACGCGTCGATCCGAGACGCGGGGAGACCCGACGCGTTCGTCCCGCCGCCCGACGCCTTCGTCCCGCCGCCCGACGCCTTCGTCCCGCCGCCCGACGCCTTCGTCCCGCCGCCCGACGCCTTCGTCCCGCCGCCCGACGCCTTCGTCCCGCCCGCGGACGCGTTCACGCCCGCGGACGCGTTCACGCCCGCGGACGTCGGTCCGCTCGACGCGAGCGCCTCGGACGCGGGGTGCGTCCCCACCGCGGAGCTGTGCAACGGGCTCGACGACGACTGCGACGGGGACGTCGACGAGGACTTCGACCTCACGAGCGACGTCGAGCACTGCGGCGCGTGCGACCACGCGTGCACGGTGGACCACGGGACGCCCGGCTGCTCCTCCAGCCGCTGTCGCGTCGCGGCGTGCGACACGGGCTACGCGAACTGCGACGGCCGCACCTCGACGGGGTGCGAGGTGAACACCGACACGAGCAACAGCCACTGCGGCACGTGCGGCAACGCCTGCCGAGGCGGGCGGCACTGCGCCGCGGGGGTCTGCACGTTCTGAGCGGCCTCGAGGATCGCGGCGCGCTCGGCCGCCGCGCGCGCACCGCTCCTAGGGCTTCGACGCATGCGAGACGAGCCGCGAGCGAGACGATCGACCCCACGGCGCGCGCGGGCGATCGTGGCGATCGGTCGCCTCGGCCTCCTCGTCCTCTCGAGCCTCGCCGCGCTCGGGATCGCCGAGCTCGCGTATCGCGTGCGCGCCGCCTCCGACGAGACGCCGCAAGGCGACGACGGCTCGTGGCGCGCGCGCTACCGCCACATGAACGAGACGATCTACCGCGCCTCCGCGATCGAGGGCCTCGTCTACGAGCCCGTGCCGGGCGCGCGCGTCGAGATGGAGTACGGCCCCGCCGCCTTCAACCGAGCCGCGATGCGCGACGACGAGGAGCACGCGCTCGAGCCGCAGCCGGGCCGGACGCGGCTCGCCGTCCTCGGCGACTCGCTCGTCTGGGGCGAGTACCTCGCGCTCGACGACACGATCCCGAGGCGGCTCGCCGAGGCGCTCCCGGCGGATCGCTACGAGGTGCTGCCCTTCGGCGTGACGGGCTACGACACGACCCAGGAGGCGCTCTGGTACGAGCACGCGGTGCGCCGCTTCCACCCCGCGATCGTCGTCGTCGTCTACTGCATGAACGACCTCGTGATCATGAGCGGCCCCTTCGAGCGCTTCGCGCGCGGCGCGGATCGGGCGCGCAAGGACGCGCAGGACGCGTGGTTCGAGGCGGTCGCGCCCGTGCGCCGCGAGACGATCGACTGGGTGAGCCAGGAGCGCGAGGAGCGCGCGTCGCTGCGCCTGATCGCCCACCTCCGCGGGCGGATCGAGCGCGCGTGGCTCGAGGGGCACTACGTCGACGAGTACCTCCTCGCGTTCGAGGACGAGGCGCGCCGCGCGCGCGCGAGCGGAGCGATCCTGCGGCTCGGTCGCGGCGTGCGCGAGGACGGGGCGCGCGGCCTCTTCGTGATCTCGCCCGTGCTCGAGCGCTGGGACGACTACCGCTGGGCCCGGCTCCACGCCTTCGTGCGCGAGCAGGCCGAGCGCGCGGGCTTCGACGTCCTCGATCTGCGCGAGGCGCTCGCCGATCACGCCCCCGACGAGCTGCGCATCGGCCAGGACAACCTCCACTACGGGAGGACCGGGAGCCGGCTCGTCGCGCGCGCGCTCGCGGAGGCGATCGAGCGCGTCGTCGCGCGCGAGCCGGGCGGGCTCAGCGCGAGCCCGAGATGAGCGTCTCGTCGATGCGCGTGCGCGCGCCGTCCATCGCGCTCACGCCGCCCGAGACGACGAAGGCCATGAACTGCGCGGGATCGGCGTCCACCGGCGAGACCGCGCGCTTGGGCACGATGAGGACGTTGCCCGCGAAGTTGTAGGCCTGCGGGAGATAGATCGCGCACATCCCCGCGAGCTCCGGGTCGTGGAACGTGTCGCACGTCACGAAGCCGAAGACGCGCACGCGGCCCTCCGCGTCGAGCGCGACCATCGCGGGGCGATCGAAGCTCTTCTTGTCGCCCACGAACGCGCCGAGGAGATCCTTGAGGCTCCGGTAGAGCAGGCTCACGACCGGCAGCGCCTGGATCGCGCGCTCGAACGCCTCGAGCGCCGCCTGCCCGACGACGTTCGAGAGGAGGAAGCCGATGAGGACGATCGAGAGGAGCGTCGCGAGCAGGCCGAGGCCCGGGATCGGCAGCCCGAACGCGCCGTCGAGGTAGGAGAGCACGAGCCAGATCGTGTAGATCGTGCCGACGAAGGGGACGAAGACGAGGAGCCCGCGGCCGAAGTAGCGCGCGAGGCGCGCGGGGAAGGACTCGGAGCGCTTCTTGGGGGGCATGCCCGCGCGTTTATCGCTCGTCCTCGGGGCTGCCAAGAGGCGCGCGATCGGCGCGCGCGTAGCGGCGAGCGTACCTGCGGATCCGCGCGAGCTGCGCCCCGTCGAAGGAGGGGGGCGTCACGCCGTCGCGCGCATAGCTCATCACGTTGTTGGGCGTCGGGCTGTGCGGGTTCCCGAAGTAGTGGCCGAGCTCGTGGGCGAGCGTGCTCGAGCGCGCGCGCTTCGAGAGGATCACGTAGTGCCTCCTCCTGTCGCTCCGCATGCGCCAGTGCACGCCGGAGAGCTCGCGCGAGGAGCCGTCCACGTCGACGAGCTGCTCGGTGAGAAAGACGTACACGCACCGCGGCTCGCCTCCGCGCAGCTCCACGGCGCGCCCGAGCTGATCGCGCGCGGCCCGATCGGGGACCGACGCGCGCGCGGCGGGAGAGAGCGGAGCGCGAACCTCGACGACCCGAAACGACACGTCGGCGGGCGCGAAGATCGCGTTCGCGCTCACGATCTGCGCCTCGATCCACGCGCGGTCGGAGCTGTCGCCGTGGACGACGACGCTGAACGGCGAGGACGTGGCCTGAGAGCGCGCGACGCCGAACCCCGCGGTGAGCGCGAGGAGCAGGCAACCGATGACGAGGGACACGGCGCGCACGGCCAGCTCCATCGTACACCCGGGTGCACGCGCGCCCTCGCTCACGCGCTCGGCGACGGCCGCGTCGCGATCGGCTGCACGGACGGCGCGCTGATCAGGCGAGCAAGCCGTCGACGTACTCCGCGACGCTCCGCACGCGCGGGGAGCGCACGTGCTCGGGGTAGAAGTCGAGCGCGTCGACGAGCACGGCCCGCATGCCCGCCGCGTACGCACCCTCGACGTCGACGCCGGGGATGTCGCCGAGGTAGACGGCGCGCGAGGCCTCGACGCCGAGGCGCGAGAGCGCGCGGCGGAAGATCTCCGGGTCGGGCTTGCGGACGCCCTCGACGTGCGAGTCGACCACGATCTCGAACGCACCCCCGAGCCCGACGCGCTCGAAGACCTCGGGCAGCTTGCCCTCCGAGTTGCTGACGACGCCGACGCGCACGCCCGCCGCGCGGAGGCGCGCGAGGGCGCCGGGCAGCTCGTGCGGGACGAGGCGCCAGAGGTTGAACGCGTCGTGCGCGCGTCGGAGCGGCGTGATCATCGCGCGCGCGGCCGCCTCGGTGAGCCCGGCCTCGACGAGCAGGCTCGAGAGGTAGAGCCCCCAGCCGCGCTCGTGCGAGACGCCGCGGGCCATCAGGGCCTCGTAGCGCCGCTTGGCGACGCCCTCCACCTTCGCGATCGTGCGCGCGTCGACGGGCTCGCCGTGGCTCGTGACGATGTCGGCCACCGCCTCGTGGTCGAGGAAGATGACGGTGTTGCCCGCGTCGAGGAGGACGAGCTCGAGGTCCATCCCCGGCCTCTAGCACGCGCCCCGGAGACGGCGGCCCGCGCGCCGTGCTAGCGTGCTCGCCGAAGAGGGATCGCGATGCAAGACTACCAAGAGGCCATGCTCAAATCGCTCGTCGTCGTCGCCTGGGCCGACGGCCGGGTCGACGAGGAGGAGCACGAGGTGATCGAGGCCCTGATCTCGGCGTTCGAGATCGACGACGAGGGCGCCGCGATGATCCGCGACTACGCGAAGACGCCGAAGACGCTCGACGACGTCCCGCTCAGCGAGCTCTCGGCGAGCGACCGCCGCGTCCTGCTCCAGCACGCGACGATCCTGTCGTACATCGACGGGACGCAGAGCGAGAAGGAGAAGGAGGTCCTCGCCTCGCTCGTCACGAAGCTGCGCGTGCCCGCGGACGAGGCGAGGCAGATCCTCGCCGACGCGGACGAGCGCGCGAAGCGGCTGATGTCGCTGCTCTGACAGCGCGCCTCACTCGACGTGATCGGTCAAGCAGAGGCGCGCTGGCTCGGCGGGTGGAGGCTCACGCCGCGTCGGTGTGGCGGCTCGCCCAGGCGGCCGCCGCGCCGATCCCGAGCTCCTCGAAGCGGGGGACGATGACGTCCTCGAGGACGGCGTAGAGGATCTCGCGGGCGACGTGCCCGTCCATCGCGCCGAGCGCCGCCAGCTCGGCGACGAGCGCCGCGGGCAGCGGGCGGCGCGGGATGGGCATCGCCTCAAGCATCTTCGCCTCGATCGTGCCGAGGGCGAGGGCGAGGTAGCGCTCGATCCCGGCGCGCTCGTCCGGCGTGAGCGCGGGGAGCCACTCGCCGAGGAGGGCCCAGCCCAGCTTCGCGTGGAGGATCTCGTCGGCCGAGAGCTGCTCCACCACGCGCCGGATGCGCGGCTCTCGCGTCTCTTCGCGCTCCTCGGCGAGGAGCGACGTGCCGATCGTCTCGCTCAGGCAGGAGGCGAAGATGACGTTGCGGAGGGCCCGCTCGCGCGGCGAGCGGCCCGTGTGCTCGGGGAGCGGGAGCGTCGCGAGATCGCCCTCGGCCTCCGGCTCGCCGCCGAGGTACGAGACGATCTGGAGGCAGAGGCTCCCGTGGCGCACCTCGTCCATCGCGGCGCGGAGGACGACGCTCTTGTACTCGATCGACGCCTCGGCCTCGATGAGCTGCGGGAGCAGGCGCGAGAAGACGCAGGCGCTCTGGTGCTCGTGGAGCGAGCGCGCGCGCCACGCCTCGCGCGCGAGGCGCACCGCGATCTCGGAGTAGCCGCCCTCGAGCTTCGCGTCGGGGGGGATCTCCGGGGCGGGCTCGCCGCGCTTGAGCGCCGTCCGGAGCAGGCGCTCGTGCTCTCCGCGGAGCGGCGACTCGCCGACGCCGAGCCGGAGCCAGCCCACCGCTCAGGCCCTCTCCGC
This sequence comes from Sandaracinaceae bacterium, assembly GCA_039809495.1. Taxonomy (GTDB): domain Bacteria; phylum Myxococcota_A; class Polyangia; order Polyangiales; family Sandaracinaceae; genus JAFLCL01. The sequence goes on along the minus strand of JBDHVC010000028.1, from coordinate 39,205 downwards.
GGGCGGCACGAAGGGCCCCGGGACCGCGATGAAGCACTCCGCGAAGCCGCCGTCGTAGACCCACCACGTCCCGCCGTCCGCCTCGCAGCAGTACTGGTTCGTCGGGATGAGCTCGGTGCAATTCGCGTCGCCCGTGAAGCCCGCGTCGGCGATCGCGCCCGCGTCGGGGATCGACGCGTCGATCGCCCGCGCGTCGAGCGCGCCGCCGCCGTCGCTGCTCGGTGTCGTCGTCGCGCCGCACGCGGCGAGCGAGAGGCCGCAGACGACCTGCGCCGCGCGCAGGGCGACCCGGGTGCGCGCGGAGCGGGGCGAGGGTGCGGGAGGTGCTGCTCGCGTGAGATCGGGATCGCGCATGCCTCGAGCGTGCCGGCTCGCGCGTGCGAGCGCAACGGGCGCACCCGGGGCGCGCTTGCGCTCACCACGCCGAGGCAGGCATAAGAGCGCTCGTGTCGATCACGGCTCTACGCTCGCTCCGAAGCGCCTCTCGTGACGAGCTCCGCGCTCGGATCACCGAGGGCCACCCCGTCGATCCGAAGGCCATCGAGGGCTGGGTCTACCGCGGCACCGCGCTCGGGATGCCGGCGATCGCGGTGAAGCTCACCTGGCGCACCTTCCAGAAGACCTTCCACCGGCTCGCCGACGGACGCCTCGTCGGCTGGAACGTCCGCCTCGAGCAGGACGGCATCGACGCGCCGAGCCGGCCCAAGCGCCGCCACTCCCTGCCCCTCTGGACCTGGCCCTACGAGGTCGTCTCGCCGAGCGGGATCCCGACGCCGCCCGGCTTCGATCGGGGCCTCCTCATCGACTACGCGCGGGCGCCGAACCCGCCACAGCAGCGCCTCGTCAAGGATCCCCTCGTCGCGCTCACGCCGGGCGACTACGACGCGCTCCTCGGCGTGAGCTACCTCGTCGTCGGCGGGCGCACGATCGAGACGCCGACGTACTTCACGCTCGAGCGCGAGCACCGCGTCGACTTCGTCCCCGACATCTTCCTGGAGCACCGATGGATCGGCTGAGCGAGGCGGAGCGCGAGGCGCTCGCGGCGATCTTCGAGGCGATCCTCGGTCCCGTCGAGGCGCACGGGCTGCCGGCCTTCCGGTCGGTGGATCGCGAGGACTTCCACCGGATCCTCGAGACGGCGCCTGGGCCGCTCTTCCTCCCGGGCCTCCGCGCGATGCTCCGCACGATCGAGCTCGCCACGCTGCCCTCGCACCGCGCGCGGCTCTCGCGGCTCCCGCTCGAGGCGCGCCGCGAGGCCGTCGAGCGCCTCGGCGAGCGCGACGTCTTCGTGCTCCGCCAGATCCTCTCGACGCTGAAGATCCTCGCGACCTTCGCCTACTACGAGGACCCGGAGGTGCGAAGGCGGACGGGCGTCGACGTGGACGCGAGCGCGCCCTCGGGGAGCTCGGGCGCGAGCCACCTCGTCGACGTCGACGGGCGCACGCTGCTCCGGCCCGCGGCCTTCGAGTGCGACGTCGTCGTCGTGGGGAGCGGCCCCGCGGGCGCGGCGTGCGCGCGCAAGCTCGCCGAGCGCGGCCTCGACGTGCTCGTCGTCGAGGAGGGCCTCGAGGCCGAGCCCGCGAGCTTCTCCGCGTCGGGCCTTCGGGCGATGGCGCGGCTCTACCGCGAGATGGGCACGTCGATGGCGCTCGGCAACGCGCCGATGCCCTTCCTCCAGGGGTGCGCCGTCGGCGGGACGAGCGTCGTCAACGGCGCGATCAACTGGAGCCTCCCGGACGACGTCGTGGAGCGCTGGATCGCGCGGGACCCCGCCCTCGCGGAGACCTTCGATCGGGGCCGGATCGAGGCCTACGACCGCGAGCTCCGCGCGCGCCTCCGCATCACGCCGACCGAGGACGCGATCGCGGGCCGGAAGAACCTCCTCCTCGCCGAGGGCGCCGAGGCGCTCGGCCTCTCGCACCGCCCCATCGCGCGCAACGTCGAGGGCTGCGAGGGCTGCGGCCGCTGCCTCCAGGGCTGCCCGCACGGCCACAAGCTCTCGGTCGATCGCAACCTCCTCGTCGACGCCGTCGAGCGCGGCGCGCGCGTCCTCGCGGGCATGCGCGTCGATCGGATCCTCCACGACGGCCGCCGCGCGATCGGCGTCGCGGGCGCGAGCGCCGCGGGGGTAGCCTTCGACGTGCGCGCTCGCCGCGGCGTCGTCCTCGCCGCGAGCGCCATCGGCACGCCGGCGCTCCTCCTCAAGAGCGGCCTCGACGACGGCCCCGTCGGCCGCCACCTCACGGCCCACCCGGGCGTCTCGCTCACGGCACGCTTCGAGGAGCCCGTCACCAATTTCCGCGGCGCGACCCAGGGTCACGAGGTGACGGGGCTGCGCGCCGAGGGTCTCAAGGTGGAGGCGCTCGGCTTCGACGCCTCGATCGTCGCGAGCCGCGTCCCCGGCTTCGGCGGCCCGCTCGCCCCGCGCCTCGCCGAGCTCGATCGCTACGCCATCTGGGGCACGGCCATCCGCGCCGAGGGCGAGGGCAGCGTCCGCCTCGTGCGCGGCCGCTCGCAGGTCTTCTACTCGCTCGCGAAGGAAGACGTCGTGCGGGCCCGCCGCGCCGTCCGGAGGATGGGCGAGATGTTCTTCGCCGCGGGCGCCACGGAGGTCTACCCGGGCGCGCTCGGCTACCCCGAGATCGTCCGGAGCCGCGAGGAGATGGCGCGCTTCGAGGAGGAGGGCCCGCTCTCGCCGCGCGCCTACGCGATGTCGATGACGCACCTCTTCGGCACGACGCGCATGGGCAGCGACCCGCGCGACGCCGTCGTCGATCCCCACTTCGAGCACCACTACGTGCGCGATCTCTACGTCGTCGACTCGAGCGTCTTCCCGACGAACCTCGGCGTGAACCCGCAGCTCCCGATCATGGTCGTCGCCTCGATCGCGGCGGAGTACGTCGCGCGGGACTGAACGGGAGCGAGGTGATGACCCCGACGCCCCACTACCTGCGCCTCGTCGAGTCGTGTCGACGACACGGCTTCGAAGCCGTCTTCGACCCGACGCCTCCCCCGGCCGAGGTCCCCAGCGCGCTGTGGGGCCTCTCCCACGGGCTGCGGATCCCTTGGTGGGTCGAGGACCTGGAGTGCCCGCCGTGCGCTCGACTCCCGGAGCTCCAGATCGGTTACAGCAGAACCATCGAGGGCGCGCCGCTCTCGGGTTGGAGCGATCACCACTACGTGTTCGCGTCGATCTCCGGAGACCCGATCGTCCTCTCCACGGACGACGGGCGCGTGCTCACCGCGCCGCACGGCATCGGGTACTGGCGCATGGTGGAGATCGCCTCGAGCGTCGACGAGTGGGCCCGCTGTCTCGTCGAGTGGATCGACGTCGTCCACGGGCACTTCTCCGGAGACATCGACGACTCGACCTACGCGATCCGAGACGAGGTCACGGACATGGTGTTCGCGCGCATCGCCGCGATCGTCGGGGAGGAGCGAGCCCGCAGCTGGCTCCCGGACTGAGCGCGCCCACCAACCTGCTGCTCCGCTCACCGCTAGCTGGCTACAGCGAATAGCAGTCCATACCCTTCAGCTTGCCAGACTGACGTCATCGACAAAGGCGATCCGATCCGTGATCTCGACGGCACGGCGCGATTTGAGATCCGCTAGGAAAACGCGGTCGAACGTGCCTGCTCGCATCAGGATCGGTTTCGGCAGGAACTCGATTTGCAGTTGCTGCGCCAGGGTTCCGCCGGTCGAGACCACGAGCCAGAGATCGTCGCAACCTCCTGCTTCGGCCAGGTTCTTCCTATACGTATCGGCCTTCTCGCTCTTGGCAGAAATCAGCCGGGCGAAAGCATCGTTCATCGGCTCGTGATCTCCATGCGCCATCTGCGCATTCCGAACCTCCGCCTCTTGCCGTGGCGTGGGCTCGATCAAGAGCCAGTCAAGCCAAGGGAAGCCCCGCTGCGCCAGATCGAAGCGATTCATCGAAACGAGCCCCACGTTGCGGAAAGACAGGATGAACATCGCTAGCGATTCCCTCGCACCCCGCCGATCAAGTTCCAACAGGGCATCGCGACTCACATCATGACGGAACCCAATGATGACGTACGCTTCTAGGCCCTCATGACGTAGGCGTTGACCCATCCATTTGGTGAGATCCGACTCGCGCCCCAATCGTGCCGCTTCGCCCTGGACGGTCGCGCTGCCAATCTCGACACCGACCCGTCTCCCTGGGTACCGGAGTAGCAGATCTGGGTTGTCCCGGTGTTCCCAGAAGGGCGGCTTCTCTCCTCGTCCGTCCAAGAGATGGACCAAGCATCGAATCGAAGCGCACTCTTCGAGCTTCTCTTCTCGATCCAAAATTGGACAGAGCCCAGAGGAACAACAGAAGTAGCTCCCACACTCAGCGCAATTCTCAGAGCATCCACCACGGATCGACCCACACTTACTGCACAGTTGCACGAGATCGGTAGTCATCGCGGGCACCTCCAAGGCGTCAGTCTAACCTCGACCCCGCGTTCGCGAAAGTTGCCCAACTCGCATTGTTTGAAAATTCTACCCGCTGAACGCAACAAGCCTGACTGGGCCCTGGTGCACCGAGTCATCCCCTACTCAAGCGCGCCTCTGACGAGGCCACCTGGCTCCGTGAGAGCGACCCATTCGCGGTTAGCCGCGAGCTATCAACGTCTCCGCGATTACCGCCGCGATCGAAAAACGCTGGATGCCTAGCCGTTGCTGAGTCTGCAACGTGGCTTCATGGGCGCACGACGGAAGAGGGGACCAGTATCCGCACTCAGCGATCGACGCGGCGCTTTCGGCTCGACGTCTTCTTCGATCCCGCCTTCTTGGTCGGCTCGTCGGGCGGCAGCGCCGCGATGAGGTCGTCGAAGACGCGCTCGATCACCGCGCGCCGCTCGGGCCACGGGCGCTCCATCGTTCCGTCGAAGATCGACAGGTACTTCTCCTTCCAGCCGATCACCCGCGATCGGGAGAACCACTCGAACGCCTGATCTCGGTGGAGCACCGAGAGGAGGTGGACGTAGAGGAGCGGCCCCTCGATGTCGTCCCACGCGACGGGCTCCAGCTCGAGGATCTCCTCGAGCTGCTTCGCGAGGTGCTCGATCTCCAGGCTGTAGAGATCCATCGCGTGATCGTTCTGGTACACGCCCGAACCCCAGGAACCCATGGCTCCACCTCGTAGCGCTCGGTTGACCTCGCGATGAGGCCTCCGACGATCCTACTCCCGTCGACCCGGGGGTTGCGTCGAACGCCATCGACGCCTGTGTCGATGGATCCTGCGACGCCAAGGGGGCGTGCTCCTTCGACGGGATCCCGCGACCGACGGCCCCCTCACCGCTCCCGCGCGAAGATCCGCGATCGCCTCGGCGGCACCTCGAGCTCGACCTCGCCGCCCACGGGCACGTCGATCGTGGCCTCGCCCTCGAGCGCGTCGCGGTAGCGGCCGGGCGGGAGCGTCGTCGGGAAGCGCGCGCGGGAGGCCTGCGTGGGGTGCGAGTTGAGCGCGACGAGGACGTGCTCGCCCTCGAAGGCGCGCTCGTAGGCGAGGAGGCCCGCGTCCTCGGGGCCCTCGCTCGGGAGGCCGTCCTCGCCGCGGGCGCCGTGCTCGGAGGCGAAGCGGACGGACAGCGCGCCGTAGCGGAGCGCGCGGGAGGCGCGGCGCAGGCGCGAGAGGAGCGCGATGAGCCGGAAGGTCGGGCGGTCGCGGTCGTAGCCGGTGAGCCAGAGGGGCTCGCGAGAGGCGTGGCCGCCGGGGCCGGCGAGCTCCTGCTCGGTGCCGTAGTAGACGGCGGGGATCGCGTCGATCGTGAAGACGAGGACGAGCGCCTGATCGACGACGAAGGGGTCGTCGACGAAGGCGCGGAGGCGCCCCGTGTCGTGGTTGTCGACGAGCGCGACGCGCGCCTGCCACGGATCGAGGCCGATCCCGCCTGGCTGCGGGGCGTCGCGGAAGAGAGCGCGCGCGCCCTCGAGCGCCAGGACGGCGGACGCTGGCGGGTTCCCGCTCGCGAGGACGCCGTCGACGAGCGCGTACTTGAGGGGGATGTCGAAGCCCGCGTCGAGCGCGCCGGCCGAGACGTAGGGGACGATCTCGCGCGGATCCGTCTCGAAGATCTCGCCGAGGAGGAAGAAGCGGTGCTTGCCGAGGCGCGCGAGGCGCTCGCGCACGCGCGTCGCGAAGGCGCGCCAGAAGGCGACCTCGGCGTGGGGGACGGCGTCGAGGCGCAGGCCGTCGACGTCGCTCCGGAGCGCCCACGTCACCCACGTCTGGACGAGCGCGTCGAGCACGGCGTCGGACTCGGTGGCGAGGTCGCGGAGGCCGTCGGGGAAGTCGCCCCAGCGGCGCTCCTCGGGGATCGTGAGCGCGCCCGCGCCGCGGCGGTGGAAGGCGCTCGCGTCGAGCTCGAGCGCGGCCGGCGCGAGCTCGGCCGCGAGGTCGCCCTCGAGCGCGGGAGGGAGCGGCGCGAAGAGGCGCGCGGGCTCGACGAAGACGATCGGCGCGTCGTAGCCCTCGGCGCGGTAGGGCGGCTCCCACTCGCCCTCGCTCGGCACGCCGTCGCCGTCGAGGTCATAGAAGAAGACGCGGCCCGTGTGGTTCACGACGACGTCGACGAGCACGTGCATCCCGCGCGCGTGCGCGGCCCGAGCGAGACCGGTGAGGTCCTCCTCGGTGCCGAAATGAGGCTCGATCCGCGTCGCGTCGCTCGGCCAGTAGCCGTGGTAGCCGTCGGCCATCGGCGCGCGCGCGACGTCCTGGGTGATGGGCGAGATCCAGATCGTGCTCGCGCCGAGCGCCTCGACGTAGTCGAGGTGCGCCTCGATGCCGCGCAGATCGCCGCCCTGGAAGCGCGAGAAGTCGCCCTCGATCGGGCCTACGCCGTCGACCGTGTCGTTCGACGGATCGCCGTTCGCGAAGCGGTCGGTGACGAGCTGGTAGATCACCTCGTCGCGCCAGTCCTCGACGTGGGTGCGCGCGGTGCTCGGCGCCTCGCCGCACCCAGCGGCGAGCCCACCGAGGAGCGCGCCCACGGCCACGACGCGCCTCGCCCCGCCTCGGACGCTGCCTCGGTCCGCGTCGGGCTCGTCGTGGCGCGCGGCGCTCAGCACGAGCGCGTGAGCTGGAGCGCGAGCAGCGCCACCACGTCCTCGAGCTCCGCCTCGTCCCCGGCGCACACGACCTCTCGGACGTGGGGCTGGATCGCCTGGAAGAGGCTGCCCTCACGCGCCTCCGCGGGCCAGAGGAGCACGGTGTCGGGCGAGCGTGCGGCCGGCCAGGTGGCGCGGAGCGCCTCGAACGCGTGGCGCGTGTCGAGCAGCACCACGCGCGCGCGCGGCAGGCCGTCGAAGAGCGCGCCGACGGCGACGATCCGGCCGCCGAAGCGCGCCTCGATGCGCTCGATGAGCGCCTCGTCGTCCGTGACGACCCCGAGATCGACGAGCGGGAGCGTCGGCACGGACGGCTCACGGAAGAGCCGCGCGTCGGGCGCGGGCGCCGCGGGCGCGGGGCGCGGCTCGCTCATCGCGTCGATCGGCGAGGGGCGCGGGCCCGAGAGGGAGAGGCGAGGGAGCGCGCGCGGCGCGAAGGGGAGGTCGGGCTCCGGCGCGCGGTAGGTCGTCGTCTGGGAAGGCGCGTCGTCGCGAGCGCTCGCCACGCTCGCGACGAGCGCCTCCGATGTCGTCGGGCGCGGCGCGACGGCGGGGAGATCCGGCCTCGAGGTGGGCCGCGGCGCGATCGCGGGGAGATCGGGCTTCGACGTCGGGCGCGCCTCGATCCTGCGCGAGGCCGGAGGGGTCGAGCGCGGCGAGAGCGATGGCCGATCGGAGCGAGAGGTGCCGACGAGGTCGTCGACGTCGCCCATGGGGGTGCCGCGGGCGGGCGTGACCGACGATCGCAGCTCGACGCGATCGGTGCGCATCGTGCGGAAGAAGATCGCCATGTGATCGCGGACGGCGTCCGCGGTGTCGGCGCCGAGCACGGCCGAGATCTCCGAGCAGAGCGGGCCGACGACGAAGTCGCGGAGCTCTTCGACGTGGGCCGGAGGCGCCTCGTAGCCGCCGTCGGCGAGCGCGCCGAGGAGGATCTCGACGGCCAGCGTCGGAGAGGCGTAGGCCTCGAGCGTCTCTCGGAGCGCCTGGGTGACGCTCGCGTCCCAGTCGTCGCTGATCGACGCTCGTCGCCCTCTCGGCTGCTCATCGACAGGCACGGATCCACTCTATGCCCGGCGCGGGACATCGCCAATCAAACCCGATGATCGAGGTCACATCCCCCGTCGGACGTCGAGTGGGCCCCCATTGGAGGCGAGGGCGGGTTTGCTGTACACCGTCCGGATGCGACCGTGGCTCTCGATTCCCTTGCTCGCCTTGGCCCTCGGGCTCTCGGGCGGCTGCCCCGGCGAAGAGACGCCGATCGACGCGTTCGTCGCCCGAGACGCCGGCGCTCCCCTCGACGCGAGCGGCGAAGACGCCGCCGAGCTCGACGCGCCGAGCCCGATGGACGCCGCGCTCGAGCCCGACGCGCCCGACGCGCCCGACCTCGACGCCGCGCGCCTCGACGCGTTCACGCCCGACGACGCGTTCACGCCCGACGCCTTCGAGCGCCCCGACACCGCGCTCACCGACGCGGGCACGGACGCGTTTCGCTCGGATCTCGGGCCGATCCAGTGCGGCGGCGAGGTCGGCTGCCCCAGCGGCGCGGCCACCTGCAACGACGCCGCGCCGGGCGGCGTGTGCTCGTGCGCGAGCGACGTCGACTGCCCCTCGGGGACGGCGTGCGCGGATGGGATCGGGGCCTGCGTCCGCGACTGCGCGACCGACCTCGATTGCAGCGCCGGGATGCTCTGCAGCGCGCCGACCCACCGATGCCTCGTTCGGCGGTGCAGCGCCGGCAGCCCATGCCCGAGCCCCTACGTCTGCTCGAGCGGGAGCGGCGAGGGGCTCTGCCTGCGCCCCTCGTGCGAGGAGGGCCCTTGCCCCGCGCCCCTGACCTGCGTGGCCGGGCGCTGCATCGAGCCCACGCCCTGACGGCGCGCCGTCAGCGCGTGAGCGCGCGATCGATCGCCTCCCGGACGCCGACGTCCCGCTCGCGCCGCCGCAGCGCCTCGAGCGAGGCGCGCGCCCTCGACGGCTCGACCCGCCCGCGCTCGCGGAGCCGCGCGAGCGTGAGCACGGCGCCCTCTCGCACCTCGACGCGAGCGTCCTCGAGGGCGCGCTCGACGCTCGCGAGGGCCGAGGGGGCGTCCAGCTCGAGCAGCGCGCGGAGCGCGAACCGCGAGACGATCGGATCCTCGCTCGCGAGCGAGGCGAGCCGGACGAGGCGCGCTTCGCTCGCCGCGCCAGGGAAGTGGGCGAGCGCCAGCACGGCGCGCCGTCGGAGCGCGCGCGGGCTCGCCGTGTCGTCGAGGATGTCGAAGAGGCCGAGGCGCCCGCGCTCGCCGAGCGAGGCCCAGAAGGCGGCGGGAGGGCGGCTGTCGATCGCGAGGAGCGCTCGCTCGATCCGAGCGCGATCCTCCACGCTCACCCGCCCATCGGCCCGCGCGCCGAGGACGAAGAGCGTGAGCGCGAGACCGAGACCGAGCCCGAGCGCCGAGCCGCGAGCGAGGGTCGAGCTCATCGGAGCACCATCCCGTTGCGGAGGATCTCGGCCTGTCGCGGGCTGAAGCCCGCGCCGGGCGCGAAGCCACCCCAGAAGAGCAGGTTCTCGGGGCCCACGCCGACGCACTCGTCGGGCAGGAGGACACCGTCGCCGTCGCGGTCGTGCGTCGCGAGGTCGCACTCGGGCGTGTCGGAGAGCGGCTCGAACACGGTGCCGTCCATCTCCGTCGTGTGGAGCAGGCCGAGGAAGTGCCCGACCTCGTGGGCGAGCACCATCGCGGGGAAGGCGGGGCCGGTCACCGCGGCGGCCGAGCGGATGTCCTCGAGCGCGAGGACGACCCCGGAGGCGCTCAGCCCGTGGATGGCCTGCGCGCCCGGGGCCCCGCCGGCGATGCCGTAGAAGTCGGAGCTGGTCCGCACGAAGAAGACGTTGAGCACGGGGCGCCCCGCCCCCGCCGAGTACGGGAGCAGGTCGGCGATCTCGCCGTCGTCGTCGATGACGGAGAAGCGCCGCGCGGTGGCGCCTGGGACGACGACGTGCCGGACCTCGCCGAGCCGAAGCCCGATCGTCTCGAGGATCGCGCCGAACCGCGTCACGAGCTCCACCACGTCGGCGGGCGGGATCGCCTCCCCTGGCGCGGTCGCGTCGAGGTAATAGAGCGAGAGATCGAGGGTGTCCGCGGGCGCGACGCGCTCGAGGACGATCGGTCGGATCGTCGCGCGCCGCGCGCCCGTCGCGAGGTCGATCACGAACGACGTGCCCGCCGGAAAATCGCGGTCACCGCTCGGCACGAGCATGCCGACGTGCGGATCGATCGCGACGGCGAGGAGCGGCTGCCGGCGCGTGGTGAGGCTGTAAGCGTCGAAGACCTGCTCCCCCGCGCCGGTCCTCACCGCGGTGACGAAGCGATCCCTGTCCGAGACGTCGGCGACGAGGAAGACGAGCTCCGAGGTGCCTCGCATCGGCGCGACCGCGAGCGACGTGAGGGCGCCGACGGGGAGCGCGACCGGAGGCTCGACGCGGGCGAGCACGCCGGGCGGCGGATCGACCCAGCCCACGCAGGCTTGGACGTGCTGGAGCGAGCTCCCGCTGGTCGTGACCCAGACCTCGCCGCAGCGCTGATCCGCGCCGCAATTCGCGTCGCTCCGGCACGGCGCGACGCAGCTCCCCGCGAGCGCGCAGAGCCCGTGGAGGCAGTCCTCGATCCGCTCGCAGCGCGCGCCCGGCGCGCCGACCCCGAGCGTATCGGCGCAGCGCAAGGGCACGGCGGCGAGGTCGCGCGGCGGCTGGTCGATCGCGTGGACGCAGTGGTCGGGCGACGCGCACTCCCCATCGCTCAGGCAGGGCGAGGCCGGCGCGCCGGCGTCTTGGCCGCCGTCTCGAGCCGAAGCGTCCCATCGCTCTGGCGAGTCGGGGATCGACGCGTCGAGCGGCGACGCGTCGAGCGCCTCCGAGCCGAGGGCGTGGGAGCGGTAGCACCCCGCCGCCCCGACGAGCGCGAGGATCGCCGCGAACGCGCACCCGATGACCCTCCAGCTCTCTCTCATTCGATCGGCACCACGGTGGGGAGAGCCGACCGCGCGAGGGCGATGCCCTCGACGATCGGGGCGGTCGGCTCAACACTCGAACCTATCACGCTATGCTGGATCGCATGATGCCGTCGTCTCGAAGAGCAGACCCGCGCCGTTGGGGCGGGTCCGTCGCCGCCTCGTCGATCGCCCTCGCCGCGCTCGTCGCCTGGGCCCCCTCGCTCGCCCGCGCCGACGTCATGGGCGACATCAGCGATCGGTTCACGAGCGCGCTCGGCTCGGGCAACTACCTCGTCGCGTTCGGCCTCATCTTCCTCGTCGGGCTCGGCACGGCGCTCACGCCGTGCGTCTACCCGATGATCGCGATCACCGTCAGCGTCTTCGGCGCGCGCGAGGCCAAGAGCAAGACCGAGGCGGCGCTCCTCTCGACGGTCTTCGTGCTCGGGATCGCGACGCCCTTCGTCCCGCTCGGCATCTTCGTCGGGCTCACGGGCGGCGTCTTCGGGAGCTGGCTCGCGCTCCCCGCGGTGAACATCGCGTTCGCGCTCCTCTTCCTCGCGCTCGCCGCCTCGATGTTCGGCGCGTTCGATCTGAACCTCCCGCCCGCGCTCCAGAACAAGCTCGCCGACGTCGGCGGCATCGGCCCCAAGGGCGCCTTCGCGCTCGGCTTCGTGTCCGCCTTCATCGCCGCGCCGTGCACCGGCCCCGCGCTGATCGGCCTGCTCACCTACATCGGCCAGACGAAGGACGTCGTGCTCGGCGGCGTCGGCATGTTCATCTACGCCCTCGGCCTCGGCTCGCTCTTCTGGGTGGTCGGGGTCTTCGCCGTCGGGCTGCCGAAGTCGGGGCGCTGGATGGACGCCGTGAAGAGCGTCTTCGGGCTCGTGATGGTCGTGATGGCGCTCTACTACCTGCGCTACGCGTTCCCCACGATGATCGACGCGCTCTCGCGCGACGCAGTCCTCATCGCGGCGGCGAGCGCGCTCCTCGTCGTGGGGCTCGCCCTCGGCGCCGTCCACCTCGACTTCAAGGAGGGCTCGAAGAGCGAGCGCGTCCGCAAGGCGATCGGCATCGCGCTCGCGAGCGCGGGGGGCTTCCTCGCGGTGATGTGGCTCAGCCTGCCCCCGCCCGGCGCCCGCATCGCGTGGCGCGAGGACTTCTCGACGGCGCTCACCGAGGCGCGCGCGGCGGGCCAGCCCTACCTCGTCGACTTCGGCGCGGACTGGTGCGGCGCGTGCGGCGAACTCGAGCGGGACACCTTCACCGATCCGCGCGTCGTGCGCGAGGGGGGCCGCTTCGTCGCGATCCGCGTCGACATGTCCCAGCGCACCGCGGAGGAGGACGCGCTCCTCGCGGGCTACGCGCAGCGAGGCCTCCCGCTCGTCGTCCTGCACGGCTCGAACGGCGAGGAGCGTCACCGCGTGACGCGCTTCATCGAGCCGGACGAGCTGCTCGCCCTCATGCGCGCGGTCGACTGACGGCGCGCCTCGCTCGACGTGATCCACCCCGCGCGGGCGCGCTGGCTCGGCGGGAGGGAGGCTCACGCCGACCCACTCGGCGTGAGAGCGGGGCTCTGGCCAGCCACCGACCGTCGAGGAGCGGCGTGGCTCGGCGCGGTGGGTTCACGCCGTGAGCGAGCGTGACCGCTCGCCGTCACACGCGATAATTCGGCGCCTCTTCGGTGACGACGACGTCGTGGACGTGGCTCTCGCGCAGGCCCTGCGCGCTCTGTCGGACGAGCTTCGCCTTCGTCCGGAGCTCGTCGATCGTGCGACAGCCCGTGTAGCCCATGCCCGCGCGCAGGCCCCCGACGAGCTGGTAGACGACCTCGGAGAGCGTGCCGCGGAAGGGGACGCGCCCCTCGATCCCCTCGGGGACGAGCTTACCGACGTCCTCCACGTCGGCCTGCGCGTAGCGATCCTTGCTCCCCCTGCGCATCGCGCCGAGCGAGCCCATGCCGCGGTACTGCTTGTAGCTGCGGCCCTGGTAGAGGACGACCTGCCCGGGCGTCTCCGAGGTGCCCGCGAAGAGCGAGCCGACCATCACGCTCTCGGCGCCAGCGGCGATCGCCTTCACGACGTCGCCCGAGAACTTGATGCCGCCGTCCGCGATGACCGGGACGCCCTTCGTCTTCGCGGCGCGGGCGCAGTCGGCGACGGCCGTGAACTGCGGCACGCCGACGCCGGCGACGATCCGCGTCGTGCAGATCGAGCCCGGGCCGATGCCGACCTTCACCGCGTCGGCGCCCGCCTCGATGAGCGCGAGCGTCGCCTCCGCCGTCGCGACGTTGCCGGCGACGATCTGCACGTCGGGGTGCTCGCGCTTGGTGCTCTTCACCGCGTCGAGGACGCCCTTGCTGTGCCCGTGCGCCGTGTCGATGACGAGCACGTCGACGCCGACCCCGACGAGCGCCGCGGCGCGATCGGCGCGATCGCCCCCCACGCCGAGCGCCGCGCCGACGCGCAGCCGACCCATCTCGTCCTTGATCGCGCTCGGGTGACGATCGGCCTGGAGGAGATCCTTGATGGTGATGAGCCCGACGAGCGCGCCCTGCTCGTCGGTGACGAGGAGCTTCTCGATGCGGTGCGTGTGCAGCAGCTCACGCGCCCGCTCCTGCGAGACGCCGACCGGGACGGTCACGAGCTTCTTCGTCATCAGCGCCTCGACGGGCTGACCGAGGTTCTGCTCGAAGCGCACGTCGCGGCTCGTGAGGATCCCGACGAGCTTGCCGCGATCGACGACCGGGAGCCCCGAGATGTCGTGGGCGCGCATGACGTCGAACGCCTCTCGCAGGGAGCGCTTGGGCTCGATCGTGATCGGATCGAGGACCATCCCCGCCTCGGCGCGCTTCACCTTGAGCACCTCGTGCGCCTGGTTCTCGGGCGAGAGGTTCTTGTGGATGACGCCGATGCCGCCCTCGCGCGCCATCGTCACGGCCGTCCGCCACTCGGTGACGGTGTCCATCGCGGCGCTCAGGATCGGGATGTTGAGGCGGAGCCCGCGCGTGAGCCGCGTGCCGAGCTCGACGTCCGCGGGGAGGAAGTCGGCGTAGCCGGGGAGCAAGAGGACGTCGTCGAAGGTGAGGGCGAGGCGCGGATGCTCTTCCATCATGAGAACCTCTCGATCAGGGGGATCCCCCTTGGGCTCGTGGAGCGCGCGAGCATAGGCCCAGCCGCGCCCGGCCGCATCCGCGCGCGCCGCGCGATCGTCCTCGGGGCCTCGATCCGCTCAGCGTGCGCCGCGGAGCGCCTCTTCCGCCCTGCGGATCGTCTCGGCCTCGTCGGGGGGATGCTGCGGCGCGAGCGGGAGCTCGATGATCGTCACGCGCGAGGAGCCCTCGGGCCCGGGCGCGATGATCACGTCCATCGCGACGGCGCCGCCGCGCACGTCGCGCGGGACGGCCGCGACGTAGCGCGCGCCGCCGCCCGACGTGCGATCGACCGTCCCCGTCGTCAGCCGCGGCCCGAAGTAGCGCGCGTAGAGCTCCGGCGCGTACGGTCCCTCGTAGTGGTGCTCGCGATCGATGACCGCCCCCGCCGTGAGCCCGCGAGGCAGGCGCAGGCCGAGCACCGACTCGCTCGACTCGAGCAGCGCGCCGTCGGGGCCGCGATCGGGCGGCGGGGGCGCAGGCTCCTCCGGGCGCGCGAGCGGGACGAAGGCCTCCGTCTCACGCCCCGACTCGTCCGTGCTGGCCTCGTCGCCCCCACACGCGACGAGGGCGAGGGCGAGGGCGAGCGCGAGCGCGGCGCGGGCGGGGCGAGGGGCCGAGGTCATCGCTCGATCGTAGCCGCTTGGGCGAGGCGCGCGCGAGCGGCCCTCAGAAGTCGACCGAGGCCGTCCCGAGGGTGCGCGTGTAGGAGATGGGCGCGGGCAGCGTGCGCCGGATCGTGGCGACCTCCGCCGGCGCGCTCGCCGACGTGACCGAGTCGGAGCTCACCTGCGCCACCAGCTCGAATTGCCCGCCGCCGATCTGGTCGACGTCGAAGCGCGGGCCGATGTAGGGGTCGGCCACGGTCGAGCCCTGCACGCACGTCGGGCGCTGCGTCACGCCGACGCCCATCACGATCTGGTTCGCGCCGAGATCCGTGTAGTGGGTGCTGAAGATGGATCGCCCCGCGTCCGCGGCGCTCTCCCACCCGAACGCGGGAGAGCGGCTCGAGGCCGGCGCCGGATAGCCGGCCGGGGTCGTGCCCGTCGCGAGGAAGTCGACGCCCCAGAGGCGGCTCGAGCCGAAGTTGCAGGCGTCCGCCGGCGTGGTGCCGCTCGCGAACGTCCCGAAGTAGACGCGTCCGTCGAAGAGCTCGAGCGGCCCGGTGACCATCTCCTGCTCCCGCAGCGGGATCTCCCAGTTGATCTCCGCCGACGCGACGTACGGCGTCGCGGTGGTGCGCTCGAGCAGGGAGACGACGAGGTTGCGCCCCGGCGTCTCGAAGTTCTCCGGATCCCCGGTCCCGAGGATGACGACGGGGCGCCGCTCGATGTCGATCGAGACGACCGGCGGCTCGACCGAGCCGTGACCCGCGAGCGGCCCATCGTTCCAGTAGAGGTCGTGCAGCGGCCGGAAGGTCCAGTCGGCCGGGTTCGACGAGGACATGTCGAGCCGCCAGAGGATGCCGTCCGCGTTCGTCACGTACGCGCGCGTCGAGATCGAGCCCGTCTGGCCGGTGAAGAGCGAGACGGCGCCGGTGAAGGGCACCTGGATGTCCGCCGCGGTCCACGACCGGATCGCCACGCCGCTCGCCACGTCGACGACGTGGAAGCTCCGCCCCGCGGTCCCGCTCCAGCACGAGACGCGCAGGCGCGCGTCGCGCGTCTGACCGACGCTGCGGGGCGCTCGGTTGGCCGCGTCGAGCGGGCAGTCGCCGGGCGCGCGCTGTCCCATGCCACCCGGGAGGATCGCGACCGCGCGCTCCTCCGGGCCCGAGCCGAGATCGACGAGCGCTTGGGTGAGCCCCGGGCGGCCGTAGGTCATGCCCATGTCCTCGTGCGTCCACTGCCAGAGGAAGACGGGGTTACGCGGATCCGTCACGTCGAGCGCGACGTACTGCGAGCCGCCCTGCCGCAGGCCCATGAGGAGCACCGTGTGGTACTGCGCGCTGCTCGGCACGTCCCCCGCGTGCCGCTGGAAGAAGACGTCGCGCACCACGGGGGCGCCGTCGGCGAGGAATTGATGCGAGGTGCGCGCCGTCGCGAGCTTCGGGAGGAGCGCCGGCGGGATGAAGCCCCAGAGCTCCTGCCCCTCGCTCAGCGTCGTTCCGTCGATCGGGCTCGTGTGGTTCGCGAGGACCGTGGCGTGGATGATCCCGTCGTTGGTGCCGTAGTAGATCATCGGCGGGCGACCCGAGACCTCGGGCCTACGCATGAAGAGGTTGTAGGACTCGTCCGCGATGTCACCCGAGGGGGGCCCCACGATCACCGGCTGCGAGTGGTAGACGTCGCCCATCTTGTGCGCGACGCGCGCGGGATCCGTGTCCGGATCGGCGCGGACCCAGGCGATGGTCGCCACGCGCGCCGCCGCCGTCGGGACGTTCAAGGTCGCCGCGTTGATCGCGAGGTTCAGCCGGCTGAAGTCGCTCATCGCCGCGACGGTCGTCCGCGGGATGCTCCCGGTCGGCGCGGAGGGGATCGGGAAGCTCGCCGCGGTCGGTCCGACGACGATGCCGGAGAGGGCGGAGGGCGCGCCCGTCACGACGGTGCGGATCGTCCGCGTGGCCTGGGCGTCGAGCGTCTCGGCGAAGCGATCGCGCGTCTCGAGCGTGCGGGCGACGGGCGTCGTCCCGTCGCACTCCCAGCGCTGGCGGTTGATGACCCCCGACCAGGGGCGCGTGGAGTCGCCGACGCGGAAGCCCGAGGTGACCTCGAACTGGCCGAGCCCGGTGCCGCCCGAGATCGCCACCGAGCCGAAGGCCGGCGTCGTGCGGGTGCGCGTGCCGGGGGAGGCGCGGTCGAGCGCGGCGGCGATCGCCGCCGTGAGCGAGGCCGTGTCGGTCGCGA
Source organism: Sandaracinaceae bacterium (assembly GCA_039809495.1). Taxonomy (GTDB): domain Bacteria; phylum Myxococcota_A; class Polyangia; order Polyangiales; family Sandaracinaceae; genus JAFLCL01. Next base: position 22,123 of record JBDHVC010000028.1, on the reverse strand, counting down.
GGTACGCGCACGCCCCAGGCGCGGCGCACGTGCCTCCGGCGGCCGCGATGTCGTTCATGGCCGCCGTCGCCTGGACGACGTCGGCGTCGCTCGCCGTGCCGGGCTGGAAGAGGACGGCGAAGAGGCCGCGGAAGCGCGACGCCGTGCAGCGTCCGTCGGCGCCGACCGCGCAGAGGCGCGAGGCGATGTCGACCGGGCGATCGTAGGGGCACTGATACCGCGCTCCACCCGGCCCGACGGCGTCGCAGTGCATGACCGAGCGGAAGGGATCGGAGGGCTGCCCGTCCGAGATGAGGATCGCGTACTGCGGGCGGCACGCCGCGAGTCGATCGGCGGCTCCCGCGGCGGTCGGCGGCGCCGCGTCCGGGTGGTGGTCGAGGTAGTACTCGTAGTCTTGGAGCAGCGCGCCCGTCGGCGTGCCCCCGTAGGGTCGCGTCGTGAGGAGGCGATCCTGGATGACGCCGTTGATCGTCCGAAAGAGGTTCGGATCGGAGGGATCGTCGACGCCATACGAGACGAGCGCGCCGCCCGCGCTCGCGGGCACCCCCTCGCGGCGCGCGCCGCCGTTCACGGTGTAGGTGGTCGTACAGCCAGGGAAGGTGAGCGTGCGGTTGGGGCCGTAGGAGTAGTCCCCGAGCGGCCCGGTGGAGTCCGCGATGCGAGGCGCGAACGCCGCCGACGGCATCATCGTCAGGTCCTCGTCGGTGCCCGTCTGGATGCCGTAGATGTTGTCGAAGACCATCAGCCCGAACTTCACGCGCTCGAGGTAGGTGTCGAGGATGCCCGCCGACTGCACGAAGCCGGGGACGCCATAGAATTGCCCGTTCGAGCGCGGCCGCGCGAAGTGGAGCGGATAGAACTGATCCGGCGCGCCCGGAAAGACGACGCGTCGATCCAGCGAGGCGCAGCTGTAGTTCTGGATCGGGCCCGTGAGCACCTCGAGGAGCGAGATCCAGCGATCGCGCTCCCCGCGCGAGCAGTCGGCGACCCGCCCCGCGACCGTGCCCGAGCGCGCCTGGAGCGCGTACTCCATCGAGCCGGACGTGTCGACGAGGAGCATCACCGCGGGCCGCACGTTGCGGACGTCGGGGTCGTCGGCGCGCGCGCTCGAGGGGACGAGGCCCGCGCCGCCGCAGGCGAGCGCCGCGACGAGCACGAGGTGGATCGATGCGTGGAGCCTGGTCATCACGTTCCTCCGATCACATCGGGGCATAGGGGCCCGAGATGGTGAGCGAGCGCGCGGTCGCCGCGGTCTCGAAGATGTCGCGCCGCAGGTGCATCGGCCGGCTGGCCTCGGCCGGCGTGAACATGCCGCCCGTGTAGCCGCCGCTCGCGTCGACGATGCCGCTCCGAACGATGCGACCTCGCGAGGTGAACACCGCGGCGTAGTAGCGGAGCTGGATCGTCCCGTTGCCGTCGACGCGCGTCCCGGCGGCTTGGCCGACGAAGGTGGGGAGCGTGTTGAAGCCGTCCGAGATGTCGACGATGTAGCGAGGCTCGAAGGCCGAGAGGCCCATCGCGCTCGCGTCGGTCGACGCGTAGCGCACGTTCGGGGTGAGCCCCGGGACGAGCTCGGTCGAGAGCATGCGCTCGGTCTGGTTGTTCATCGCCGTGAGCGGCGGGTCCTCGGGCGAGAGCCGCGTCCCGACCATCCGAGGCGCGCGCTCCATCCGCCAGCGCAAGACGCGCGCGCCGCCCGTCATCTCGACCGTGGTGCTCGCCGCGACGAGCCCCGCCTCCGCGACCATCTCGGCCTGCATCGCCTGGCGCTGGTGGCCGACGGCGCGCAGCTCGAATTGCGTCGAGTAGACCGCGAGCGTCGCGCTCGCCGTCACGGCGAGCAGCACGAGCAGGACGACGAGCATCACCATGCCCGCCTCCCGAGGCTCGACGCGCGCGCGCCGAGCGGTGCCGTGGCTCGTGGGTCGACGCTTCATCGCAGGCTCGCGTTCGGGAGAAAGACCTCGGTGTAGGCGGAGCGCACGCGCGCGGCGCCCGGGCGCGTCCCAAAGACGCGAAACACGCGCGGCGTGCCGTCGCCGAGGGCGCCGACGTCGCTCGAGAGGTGCGGGTCCTGCTCGGGCGTGCGCGCGCCGAGGCTGATGCGGACGCCTCGAACCGTCGCGGGGTTCGTCGTCGTGCGGGTCTCGGCGGCGGCGTCGTCGAAGACGTCGATCGTCGAGACGTTCGTCCCCACCCCCGTGTCGGCGAAGACGTCGACGTCGAAGTGGACCGCGTACTCGAGGATCGGCGTCGGGCCGTCGATCCGCTCGCCCGTGAGCGGGTTGTACTCCGTCCGCATGAGCGCCGTGTTCGGGCCCGTCGCGGCCGCGTTGCGAGGCATCAGATCCGTCATCGGCGCCGAGCCCGCGTAGCCGCCGGTGACGTTGGCGATCTCGTAGACGACCCGCGAGATCGGGGCGACCGTCACGCCCCCCTGCGCCCAGCCCTCCATGCCGACCGCCCCGGGACAATTGGGCGCGTTGGTCGTGGTCAGCGCGGCGAAGCTGCCCACCGAGTCGGCCGTCGTGGCCGCGACGCTGGTCCAGAGACGCATGCCGCCGCCGAGCCGCGCCATGATCGCCGTGTTGGGCGCGAAGGCGCGCGCGACGAGCGACGGATCGATCGTGCCCGTGTCGGGATCGGCCAGGAACGCGCGCCGATAGGAGAGGAAATTCGTCGCGAGCTGGAGGTTCGTCCCGTTCCAGTCGCGCACGAGGAAGACGTCATCCGTGCGGAAATTGCCCACGATCTCGAGGCGATCCCCCTGCGACGGCGTCGCCATCGCGCCGAGGGCGGCGCTCGAGATCGGGCTCGCGTTGGTGACGCGGAGCCCGCGGATCTGCGTGGCCGGAGCCGGCCCGCAGTGCTGGTCGATCGCGCTGTTCATCGTCGCGTGGAAGCCGGCGCGCGCGACGTCGCGTCGGATGCGATCGAGCGCGATGCGGACCGCGAGCTGCACCTGCGCGACGCGCTGCTGCTCGTGGAAGTGGCGCGAGGCCGAGGCGCCGAGCGTGTAGACGGTCGCGATCACCACGCCGCCGATGGTGAGCGCCACCATGAGCTCGAGCAGGGTGAAGCCCGCTCGGCGGGCGCGCGCGCGGCGGATCGCGAGGCGACGGGTCATGGCGCGCTCTCGCGGCGTGGGTTCTCGGGGTTCCAGCGGATGAGCGTCGAGGCGCTGACGATGTGGTAGCCGACCCGATCGGGGCTCGCCGGGCAGGTCAGCGCGCCCGTCGCGCTCCCGTTGCGTCGCCGCCACGCCGTGCGCACGTCGACGCGGATCGCCGTGCCGTCGTACACCCAGGTGAGGTTGGCCTGCGTACAGAAGACGGGCGTCGGCGCGCCGCTCGTGACGATGGGGTTGCCGTTGGCGGCGAGCTGGGCCGCGGCCGGGAACGACGTCGCTCGGACCGCCGTCGGGGCGAACCAGCCGGTCGAGCCCGTCGCGGGCATCGCCCGCATGAGCTCCGTGTTGGCGAACATCGTCCCCGACGGCATCGTGCCCGAGCCGCCGGTGCGCCACGCGAGCGCGTCCATCCGGAAGCGATCGAGCCAGAATTCGACCGTCCGCGAGGCGGTCGCGAGCTCGCTCGCCTCCTGGTTGCCGCGGATGGCGAGGCCCTGGATCCCGACGATCCCGGCGGCGCCCACCGCGAGCACGCCGAGCGCGAGCATCACCTCCACGAGCGTGTAGCCCGCGCGCGAGCGCGCCTTGCGCCGTGTGCCGCGCGCGCTCACTGCCACACCCTCGGCGCCCCCAGGCGCGGGAGCAGGACGCGCCGCTCGGGATCCCCCGCGAGCGCTCCGTTCTCGAGCCGATCGATGATCATCACCAGCGTGTCGTCGCCGCGGGCGAAGGCGCCCGCGGTGCCCGCGCGCTGGTAGCGCTCGCCGTGCGGGTCGAAGCAGACGTCGGTCGGCGTCGCCGTCGCGCGCCCGCCGGTCGCGCTCGGCGCGTAGCGGATCTGAGCGCTGTGCCCGCCGGTCGCGTAGTCGGCCTCGTAGAGATGATCGACCGGGAAGTTGCCCGGGACGACGATGAGATCCCAGCGCGAGCGGGCGCAGCTGGAGGAGTCGCCCAGGTAGACGTCGAACCGCATGTCGCCCGCCGCGCCCGTCCTGCGCACCAGGTAGGCGCGGCCCGTCCCGATCGCGCTCGCGCGCACCCCGCGGAACATGCGCGCGGCGTCGTATTGGCAGCGATTCACGCGGTTGATCGCCATCGAGCGCGCGATCCCGGGCGCGATCATCGCCGCGGAGATCCCGATGATCGTGACCACGATCATGAGCTCGATCAGCGTGAAGCCGGCGAGCCGGTCTCGCGACGCGGAGCGGACGGGGCTGGGGCGAGCGCGCACGCGCCCCTTCCAGCAAGCGACATTCCAGGTCGGAGGGTACGCCGTGCCCCGCGATTTCACGGACAAAGGGCCGAATCGCCCCAGAATCGTGGGGTCCAGACCGCATTCGATGCGCGGCTATGCAAACGTTGCGGGGTCGCCGCGGGTCGCGACCAGGGCGGGCGGAGCTCCGAGACGAGCAGCTCCGAGACGAGCAGCTCCGAGACGAGCCACTCCGAGACGAGCAGCTCGACCCGAGCCACTCCGACGGCGCGCCTGGCTCGACGTGAGCCGTCGAGCCGGGTCCGTCGTCAGCGGCGCGGGGGGGTCATCCCGATGCGCGACCGGACGCGCGCGAGCGTCGCCTGGGCCAGCTCGCGCGCGCGCGCCGCGCCCTCGGCGAGGACGCGATCGAGGCCCTCGGGATCGGCGCGCAGCGCGACGAAGCGCTCGCGCATCGGCCCGAAGTGCGCCTCGAGCGCCTCGTAGAGCGCCTCCTTCGCGTGGCCCCAGCCGAAGTTGCCCGCGGCGAGCTTGGCCTCGAGCGCGGCCGCCTCCTCGGCGGTGGCGAGCTGCCGGTAGATCTCGAAGACGGGCGCGCCGGCCGCGACCTTGGGCGCCTCGAGCGGCTCCGAGCCCGTGACGATCGACATGCAGCGCTTGCGGAGCGGCTTGCCCGCCTCGAAGAGGGGGAGCGTGTTGCCCTTGCTCTTGCTCATCTTCTGGCCGTCGGTCCCCGGCACGAGCGGCGCCTCGGTGATGAGGGGCTCGGGGACGACGAGCGTGCCCTCGCCGAAGAGGTGGTTCACGCGCAGGGCCATGTCGCGCGCGAGCTCGAGGTGCTGCTTCTGGTCGGCGCCGATCGGGACGACGTTCGTGTCGAAGAGCAGGATGTCCGCGGCCATGAGGACGGGGTAGAAGAAGATCCCCGCGTTCGGCGCCTCGCCGCGGGCGAGCGCGTCCTTGTACGAGACGCCCCGCTCGAGCTGACCGGTCGCCGTGACGCAGGCGAGCAGCCAGCTCAGCTCGAAGACCTCGGGGACGTCCGACTGTCGGTAGAGGAGCGTCCGCTCGGGGTCGAGGCCGCACGCGAGCCACGTCGCGGCGACGTCGTGGACGTGGCCGCGCAGCGCCGCGGCGTCGCGGATCGTGGTGAGCGCGTGGTAGTCGGCGATGAAGTAGGCCGTGCGGTAGCGCTCGCTCAAGCGGAGCGCGGGGCGGATGGCGCCGAGGTAGTTGCCGATGTGGGGGATGTGGGTCGGCTTGATGCCGGTGAGCGCGGTCTTCACGTTGGCGTTTCTACCCTCTCTCGGGGCCTCGAGCCGCTCGGTGTCACGGCATCGATCAGCCGAGCAGGCGATCGATGGCGGCGACGAGGCGATCGAGGCCCTCACCATCGGTCGGGAAGAGGCCGCGGCAGACGCCGTCCCGATCGACGAGCAGGACGCCGGTGCCGTGCAGGAGGTCGTAGCCGGGCGCGACGTCGAGCGGCGTGCGCAGGGCCGGCGGCTGAAAGAAGGCGCGCTCGAGGGTGTGGTGGACGTCGTCGGGCGCGCCCGTGAGGAGCGTCCAGCGCGACGTCCCGCCGAAGCGCGCGGCGTACGCGCGCAGGCGCTCGGGCGTGTCGACCTCGGGATCGACGGTGATGGAGACGACGTGGACGCGGTCGCCGTGATGCGCGAGCCGCGCGCGGAGGTTCGCGAGCTGCGCGCTCGCGCTCGGGCAGGCCTGCGTGCAGCTCGTGAAGAAGAAGCTCGCGATCCAGACGCGGCCGCGGAGCTGCTCGGTCCCGAAGGGCCGACCGTCTTGGTCGGTGAGCTCGAAGCTGGAGATGGGGAAGAGCGGCTCGAGGCGCTCCTCGGGCGCGCGCGAGCCGAGGGCGACGAGCGCCCCGGCGCAGACGAGCGCGAGGGCGAGGAGCGCCGCGTGGAGGCGCCACGCGCCGAGCGGCCGGGGCGAGCGCGGGGGCTCGCCCGGCGCCGTGGGCCCCGGCCCTTCGTGCGTCGTCATCGCGTCCCGAGCAGGATGAGCTCGTTCGTGTCCCAGCTCGTCGCGTAGAGGCGGATCGGGCTGGAAGTCGGGTGCATCGCGAGGCCCACGATCCGGCTCGCGCCGGGGACGGCGATCGTGCGGTGCGTGCGCAGGGTCGTGTCGACGAGGGAGACGTCGCTCGAGGTGAAGTTGGCCGCGCCGATGTAGCGGCCGTCGCGCGTGATCGCGATCGACCGCGGGTTGCGGCCGAGGGTGCCGATCCCGAGCCGCGCGCCGGTCGCGGCGTCGTAGAAGCCGACGAAGCCCATCGAGCAGGTGACGTAGAGCGTGGCGCCGTCGGGCGAGAGCAGGAGGTGGCGCGGCAGCTGGCACATCGGAAAGCGCTCCGACTCCTCGCTCGCGCCCGCGGGGAAGACGTGGACCACGTCGCCGTGGAAGGCCGCGGCGAGGAGCGCGCCGTCGGGCCGCACGGCGAGCCCACGCGGGTGCCTCAGCGTGTGCAGGCGTCGCACCTCGCGCTCGCTCGCGACGTCGATGACGCTCACGCTGCGATCGCCCCAATTCGCCACGTAGAGCGTCGCCCCGTCCGGCGAGAGCGCCATGAACTTCGGGAGATGACCGGCCGCGATCGTGGCGCGCGGCGTGAGCGTGCAGGGCGCGCTCGCGCTCGCGCTCGCGCAGCTCGTGAAGTCGATCGCCTCGACGACGTTCTCGCGAAAGTTCGAGACGTAGAGCGTCCGCCCGTCCGCGGAGAAGACGCTCTCGACCGCGTTGCCGACGAAGGAGATCGTGCCGACGTGCTCGAGCGTCGCGCTGTCGTAGACGAAGACGTTGTCGCGATCGGGGCGGCCGAAATTGCAGACCACCACGCGCGAGCCGTCGGGCGAGACGGTGACGCTCTTGGGCTGCACGCCCGTGCGCGCGCGCGCGAGCACCTCGAGCGTCGGACCGCCGCGGGTCGTGCGAAAGACGGGGCCGCGCCGCACCATCCGCGCCTCGGCGAGCGGCGCGAGGCCGAGCGCGAGCGCCGCGAGGCCGAGCGCGAGGCCGAGCGCGCGAGACGATCGGGAGAGCATCGCGCGGAGGTTGGACGATCGCCGCGCCCTCGGCCACTCGAGGCGCCCAGAGACGCAGAGAGGGCGCCCCGCTCGGAGCGCCCCCTCGACGATCGCGGTCCAGAGCCGCGCGTCAGCTCGCCGGCAGGATCTCGATGAGCGCCATCTTCGCGTTGTCGCCGCGGCGCTCCGTGAGCTTGATGATGCGGGTGTAGCCGCCGCCGCGGTTCTCCTTCGCGCGCGCGACGAAGCGGGGCGCGATGTCGTGGAAGAGCTTGTGGACGAGGTCGATCTCCTCGCTCGTTCCGTCCGCCTTGCTGACCGTCCCGCGCGGCGGCAGGAACTGGCTGACGAGGCGCTGCGCGTGGACCCGCTGCGTCATCACCGACCTCGCGTCGGCGGGCGGCAGCTTGCCGATGTCGGCGGTGAGATCGTCGCCCAGCCGCACGGCGCGCGTGATCAGCCGCTCGACGATGCCGCGCAGCTCGCGCGCCTTCGCGTCGGTCGTCTCGATGCGCTCGTGCAGGACCAGGTTGGCCGCGAGGTTGCGGAACATCGCGCGACGATGCGAGCTGTCCCGGTTGAACTTACGACCCGATTTCTTGTGACGCATGGGGGTTCTCCGTCTCGCGCGACGTCTCGTCGCTCCTCAGGCCTGCGCCTGCTGCTGCTTCCAGCGCTCGAGCATCTGCGGCCAGCCGTCGACGCGCATGCCGAGCGAGAGGCCCATGTCGGCGAGGATCTCCTTGATCTCCTTCAGCGACTTGCGCCCGAAGTTCTTCGTCTTCAGCATGTCCGCCTCGGTGCGCTGCACGAGCTCGCCGATGAGGTGGATGCTCGCGTTCTGGAGGCAGTTCGCCGAGCGCACCGAGAGCTCGAGCTCCTCGACCGAGCGGAAGAGGTTCTCGTTGAGCGGCTCGTCGTCGGCCGGCGCGAAGCTCGCCGTCTCCTCCTCCTCCTCGAAATTGATGAAGATCGAGAGCTGGTCCTTGAGGATCTTCGCCGCCCAGGCGACCGCGTCGTGGGGGCGGACCGCGCCGTTCGTCCAGACCTCGAGCGTGAGCTTGTCGTAGTCCGTGATCTGCCCGACGCGGGCGTTCGTCACCGTGTAGTTGACCTTGCGGATCGGCGAGAAGATGCCGTCGATGGCGGTCGTGCCGATCGGCATGCCGAGCGTCTTGTTCCGCTCCGCGGGGACGTAGCCGCGCCCGACGTTGATCGTGAGCTCCGCGGAGAAGCGGCCGCCCTTCGCCACCGTGCAGATGACGTGCTTCGGGTTCAGGAATTCGAGCTGATCGCTCCCCTGGATGTCGGCGACGGTGACCTCCGCGGGTCCCTCCTTGTCGATCCGCGCCGTGTGCGTCTTGGGCGAGTGCGCCTTGCAGACGACCTCCTTGAGGTTCAGCACGATGTCCGTCACGTCCTCGACGACGTCGGGCACGGACGTGAACTCGTGGAGCGCGCCGTCGATCTTCACGGCGGTGATCGCCGCGCCCTGGAGCGACGAGAGGAGGACGCGCCGGAGCGCGTTGCCGAGCGTGATGCCGAAGCCGCGCTCGAGCGGCTCGCACACGAACTTCCCGTACGTCCCCGTGGCGTCCTCGACCGGGACGCTCTTGGGCTTGATGAGATCACGCCAATTCCGAGCCACCAACGCGTTCGACATGAGAAACACTCCTGATCGGTAGTATGACCGTCATGAAGGTCGCGCCTCTCGACGCGCCCCGAGAGCCCGAGGACGCCCGCGCGCCGCGCGGGATCCGGCGCAGCCGCTCCAGCTCAGCGGCTGTAGAACTCGACGATGAGCTGCTCCTTGATCGGCAGCGTGATCGCCTCGCGCACGGGGTTGTCCCGCACGGTGCCGAGGAGCAGGCCCTTGTCGAGCTCGAGCCACTCCGGCACGCCGCGGCGGTCGACGCCGTCCACGGCCACCTTCACGCGCGAGAGCTCGCGGCTGCCCTCGTGGAGGGAGATCTTGTCGCCCTTCTTCACGAGGAAGGAGGGGATCGACACGCGCTTGCCGTTGACGACCACGTGGCCGTGGCGCACGAGCTGACGCGCGTCCGCGCGGGTCTGCGCGAAGCCGAGGCGAAAAGCGACGTTGTCGAGCCGGCGCTCGAGGAGCGAGAGGAGGTTCTCGCCCGTCACGCCCTTCACGCGATCGGCCTCGGCGAAGTACTTGCGGAACTGCCGCTCGAGGATGCCGTAGATGCGACGCACCTTCTGCTTCTCGCGGAGGCGGACGCCGTACTCCATCACCTTCACGCGACGCCGCTGGCCGTGCTGGCCGGGGGGATAGGGGCGACGGTCGAAGGCGCACTTGTCCGTGTAGCAGCGATCGCCCTTCAGAAAGAGCTTCTCGCCTTCACGACGACAGAGCTTGCAAGCGGGGCCGATGTAGCGGGCCATATCCTGGATCTCCTCGGGCTCGACTCAGACGCGGCGGCGCTTGGGGGGCCGACAGCCGTTGTGGGGGATGGGGGTGACGTCGCGGATGAGCGTCACGCGCATCCCCGCCGTCTGGAACGCGCGCAGCGCGGACTCGCGGCCGGCGCCGGGCCCCATCACGAAGATGGCGACCGTGTTCATGCCGTGCTCCTGGGCCTTGCGCGCGGCGTCCTCTGCTGCGAGCTGCGCGGCGAAGGGCGTGCTCTTGCGCGAGCCCTTGAACCCGCGGGCGCCCGCGCTGGACCAGCAGACCACGTTCCCCGAGAGGTCGGTGACCGTGACGATGGTGTTGTTGAAGCTCGAGAGGATGTGGGCGACGCCACTCCCGACGTTCTTCTTGACCTTCTTCTTGACCTTCGCGCCCTTGGCGGCGGTGGCGGGCTTCGACATCTCAGAGCTCCAGGCTGAAAGCGGACTTCACGAGGGGGTCAGTTGCGCCCGGCGCCTCGGCGCGGGCCCTTGCGGGTGCGGGCGTTCGTGTGCGTGCGCTGCCCTCGGACCGGCAGGCCGCGTCGATGGCGCAGCCCGCGGTAGCTGCCGAGGTCCATCAGGCGCTTGATGTTGATCGCGATCTCGCGGCGGAGATCGCCCTCGACCCTGTGGTGGGTCTCGAGCTCGTCGCGGATCTTCTTGACGTCCGTGTCGTCGAGATCGTCCGCCCGCTTGCTCGGAGAGATGCCGGTCTTCTCGCAGATCTCCTGCGCCTTGGCGGGGCCGATCCCGTAGATGTACTGGAGCGCGATGACGAGATGTTTGCGACCGGGGAGGTCGACGCCTGCGATACGAGCCATTTCCTTCTCTCCTCTTCGCCCTGTCGGCTCAGCCCTGACGCTGCTTGTGGCGCGGATCCTCGCAGATCACGCGCACCGTCCCCTTGCGGCGGACGACCTTGCACTTGTCACAAATCTTCTTGACGCTGGGACGGACCTTCATGGCTCTTGCCCTTCACTCTCTTCGGAGGACTCACTGCTTCCGGAGGACTCACTGCTTCCGGAGGATTCGCGCTCGGGTCGGATCGGTCGGCGAGACCCGCACCTCGACGCGGTCGCCGCGCGCGACCCTCACCAACCCATGCCTGCTGCTCGCCGGCAGGCCGGCGACGTAACACTGTCCATCATCGCTTCGCACACGATAGAGCGCCCTCGGAAGCTCCTCGACGACGCTGCACCAGAGCTCGGCTTTCTTCGATCGATCCACTCCATCACCGCGTCACGCGCGGCCTTCTCTCGTCATGCCCGGCCTCGCGCGGCCGGTCTCGTCAGGCCCGAATCGCCTCGAGCAGGCGCCTCGTCACGTCCGCCACCTCGCCCATCCCGTCGATGGCGAAGACGACGCCCGGCGTTCGCCGGTAGTGCTCGAGGATGGGCAGGGTGTCCTTCAGGTACGCCGCGTGTCGCGTCCGCACCGTCTCTTCCGTGTCATCGCCCCGCTGGACGATGCGCGAGCCCTTGCAGCTCGAGCACGCACCCGACGGAGGGGGCGGGTTATAGCGCACGTGGTAGGCTTGTCCACAGTCGAGGCAGACGCGCCGCCCGGAGATGCGGTCGACGATGGCGTCCTCGGGGACCTCGAGCGAGAGGACCCGGTCGACCCGGCGCCCGAGCCGCGCGAGCGTCGCGTCGAGCGCGACGGCCTGCGGGACGGTCCGCGGGAAGCCGTCGAGGATCGCGCCGCCCTTCGCGTCGGGCTGAAAGAGGCGCTTCTCGAAGAGCTCGAGGACGAGCTCGTCCGGCACGAGCAGGCCCTTCGACATGAAGGCGTCGAAGCGCTGCCCGAGCTCCGAGCCCGACTTGCGCTCGGCGCGCATCATGTCGCCGGTCGAGATCTGGGGGAGCCCGAGCTCCTGCTCGAGGAACTTCGCCTGGGTTCCCTTGCCCGCGCCCGGCGGCCCGAAGAGGACGAGATCCATCGCCGCTCAGCCTCTCCGCCCGCGGATCCGCGGCCCCTGGGGGCCGGTCAGGCCCTCGTAGTGGCGCGTGATGAGGTGCGACTCGACCTGCTGGATCGTGTCGAGCGCCACGCCGACGACGATCATCATGGACGTGCCGCCGAAGAAGAACGGCACGTGGAATTGGCTCTGGAGGAAGGAGGGGATGAGCACGACGAGCGACATGTAGATCGCGCCGCCGACGGTGATGCGGGTCATCACGAAGTCGAGGTAGTCGGCCGTCTCCTTGCCCTGCTTCACGTTCGGGACGAACGCCCCCTGCTTCTTCAGGTTGTCCGCGACCTCGACCGGCTGGAAGGTGACGGCGGTGTAGAAGAAGCAGAAGAAGACCACGAGCAAGACGAAGGCGACGTTGAACTGCCACCCGCCCGGCGCGAGGTTGTCGCGCAGCGTCTGCATGCCGGGGACGTTCAGGTTCGCGAGCGTCTGCGGGAACATCAGGAGCGACGACGCGAAGATCGGCGGGATCACGCCCGAGGCGTTCACGCGGAGCGGCAGGTGCTGGAGCTGCCCCTGGCCGTACGTCCTGCGGCCCATCCCGCGCTTGGCGTAGGCGATCGGGATCCGCCGCTGGCCGCGCTCGAAGAAGACGATGAACGCCGTGACGCCGACGACGATGAGCGCGATGATGAGGAGCGAGACGGGCTGGATCTGCCCGACGGCGACCTGCTGGAGCGTGCTCGTCACCGCGTCGGGCAGGTCGGCGACGATGCCCGCGAAGATGATGAGGGAGATGCCATTGCCGATCCCGCGCTCGGTGATCTGCTCGCCGAGCCACATGATGAACGCGGTGCCCGTCGTGAGCGAGATGCAGGTGATGACGTAGAACCACGGCCCGACGTCGCGGACGACGTCCTCCGTACCGCCGGCCGAGTCGTTCAGCGTCACGAGCCACTGCGCGATGCCGACCGACTGCACGATCGAGAGGACGATCGTCCCGTAGCGCGTGTACTGGTTGATCTTCCGCTGCCCGGCCTCGCCCTCCTTGCGGAGCTCCTCGAGCGGCTTGTACACGACCGCCAAGAGCTGGAGGACGATGCTCGCCGTGACGTAGGGCATGATGCCCAGCGCGAAGATCGAGAGCTGCTCGAGGGCGCCTCCGGAGAAGAGGTTGAACATCCCCAAGAAGCCGCCGCCCTGCGCGACGATCTCGCGCATCGCCGTTCGGTTGACGCCCGGCGTCGTGACGAAGATCCCCACGCGGTAGACCGCGATCATGAAGAGCGTGAAGCCGATGCGGCGTCGCAGCTCGGGGATCTTGGCGATGTTGGCGAGAAACTCGAACATGGGGGTCGGGCTCGTCCCAGGTAGGGGGGAAACCGTCGAGCTCGCGGGGCGCGCGAGCCTGCCTCAGGCCTTCTTCTTGTGCTTGTGGCGAACGACGGGCGCGGGGCTCTTGTCGAGCACCTCGCACGTCCCACCAGCCGCCTCGATCTTGGCCTTCGCCGAGGCGGAGAAGGCGTCGGCGCGGACCGTGAGCTTCTTCGTGAGCGCGCCGTTGCCGAGCACCTTGAAGCCGTCCGCGCGGCCCTTGATGAAGCCGCGCTCGCGGAGCGCCTTCTCGTCGACCGTGGCGCCGGCCTCGAACGTGTCGAGGCGGGCGAGCGAGACCTCGGCGAGGTTCCGCGCGAAGAGGTTGACGAAGCCCACCTTCGGCAGCCGTCGGCTGAGCGGCATCTGGCCGCCCTCGAAGAAGAGCTTGTGGATGTTGCCGGGCTGACGGGCCTTCTGGCCCTTCTGGCCGCGGCCAGCGGTCTTGCCGAGGCCCGAGCCGGGGCCGCGACCCTTGCGCTTCTTCTCTCGGGTCGCGCCCTCGGGGGGCGCGAGCCGCGAGAGGATCGGGACGTACTGATCAGCCATGGGACTCCTCCACCGTGACGAGGTGGATCACCTTCTTGATGGCACCGCGAAACGACGGCGTGTCGTCGACGACGACCACCGAGTGCGGGCCGCGGAGGCCGAGACCCGCGAGCGTGCGCCGCTGCGTGTCCGGACGGTTGGCGGTGCTGCGCACCTGCGTGACCTTGAGCTTCTTCGCCATCGAACTCACTCCTCGGCGCTCGAGCCGTGCCCGGCGGTGAGCTCCTCGACGCTCCGGCCGCGACGATGCGCCACGTCGGCGGCGGACTCGAGCGAGCGGAGCGCGTCGAGCGTCGCGTGGACGACGTTGTGCGGGTTGCTCGTGCCCACGATCTTCGAGAGCACGTCGCGGATGCCCGCGGCCTCGACGACCGCGCGGACCGCGCCGCCGGCGATGACCCCCGTGCCGGGGCTCGCGGGGCGCAGGAGCACCTGCCCCGCGCCCGCCTGGCCGAGGATCGCGTGCGGGATCGTGCCATCGACGAGCGGCACCTTGAAGAGGTTCTTCTTGGCGCGGTCGTTCCCCTTGCGGATCGCGTCGGGCACCTCGTTGGCCTTGCCGAGGCCGACGCCGACGTGGCCCTTCTCGTCGCCGACGACGACGAGCGCGCTGAAGCTGAAGCGGCGGCCGCCCTTGACCACCTTGGCGACGCGGTTCACGCGAACGACGCGCTCTTTCAGGTCCTCGAGGCCCTCGGGATCGATCGAGTTGCTCATGATGTCTCCGACTCAGAAGTCGAGGCCCGCCTCGCGGGCCGCGTCGGCGAGAGCCTTCACTCGCCCGTGGTAGATGAATCCGTTGCGGTCGAAGGCCACCTTGTCGATGCCCCGGTCCTTGCACGCCTTGGCGATCGCCTCGCCGACGAGCTTCGCCGCGTCGGTCTTGGTGCCGTCGCCGTTCGCCTGCGCGCGGAGATCCTTGCTGAGCGTCGAGACGTGGACGAGCGTCTCGCCCTTCGCGTCGTCGATCACCTGTGCGTAGATGTGCTTCGCGCTCCGGAAGATCGACATCCGCGGCCTCTCGGCCGTGCCATTGACCTTCTTCCGGATCCGCTTCTTGCGCTTGAGTCTCTGATCGTCCGTAGCCATCTCACTCTACCCCTGAGGCGATGCGACGTTGCGAGCGGGCACCGTCCACCTCGAATGGGACTCACGATGAAGGCTGGGCCCACGAGCGGCCCAGTCGCTCACTCCTCACTTCTTGCCTGCACCCTTGCCGGCCTTGCCCGCCTTCTCGCGGATCCGCTCGTTCACGTAGCGGACGCCCTTGCCCTTGTACGGCTCTGGCGGCCGGAACGACCGGAGGCGGGAGGCCGTCTGGCTGAGGAGCTCGTTGTCGTAGCTGCTCAGCAGGAGGCGCGGCTTCTTCGTACCGCCGACGTCGATGATCTCGACGCGCGCCTTCACGGCGTCGGGCAGCGGGTACTTCACGAGGTGCGAGAGGCCGAGCGCGAGCGTCAGCTCTTGACCCTTGAGCTCGGCGCGGTAGCCGGTGCCGATCAGGTCGAGGGCGACCTCGTAGCCGTGCGAGACGCCGTGGAGGACGTTCTTCACGAGCGAGCGAGCGAGCCCCTGGAACTGCGCCGCGTAGCCGCCGGCCGCGTCCGCGGCCTTCACGTAGAGCGCGCCACCCTCCTCGGAGATGAGGACGTGGGGGGGCAGCTTGCGGACGAAGGTGCCCTTGGGGCCCTTCGCCTCGAGCGCGCTCGAGGAGATCTTCACGGTGACACCGGCGGGGATCGGCACCGGGCGCTTGCCGACCCGCGAGGTGCGAACGGTCGTCGTCGGGCTCGACATCACCACACCTCACAGAGGAATTCGCCGCCGACGTGCTTGGCGCGCGCGGAGCGATCCGTCATGACGCCCTGCGACGTCGAGAGGATCGCGACCCCGAGGCCGTTCTGCACGTGCGGCAGCGCCTCGGCGTTCACGTAGATCCGGCGGCCCGGTCGGCTGCGGCGGCGCAGGCCGATGAAGGCCGAGCGGCGATCACGCCCGTACTTGAGCGTCACCGTCATCGTCCGCCCGTCGACCTGGACGTCGCGGATGTAGCCCTCGTCGCGCAGGAGCTCGGCGACGTGGAGCTTGAGCTTGGAGAGCGGCACCTCGGTGGTCTCGTGCCGCGCCTGCGCGGCGTTGCGGAGCCGCGCGAGCATGTCGCTGAGGGGATCGGTCATCATGGGTGGGGGTCTCCGAATCGGGCGCGTGCGCCTTGAATCACCACGACGCCTTGGTCACGCCCGGGATGTCTCCCGCGAGCGCGTACTTCCGAAGGCAGATGCGGCAGAGCTCGAACTTTCGGTACACGGCGCGCGAGCGCCCACAGCTCTTGCAGCGGTTGCGGTACCGAACTTTGAACTTCGGCTCCTTCTCCATCTTCGCGAACGCCCGGGTGCTGGCCATGGCTCGGTTCCTCTCTCACTTACGGAAGGGCATGCCGAGCTCACGGAGCAGCGCGCGGCCCTGCTCGTCGTTCGGCGCGGTGGTCACGAACGTGATGTTCATGCCCTTGATCTCGTCGATCTTGTCGTAGTCGATCTCGGGGAAGATGATCTGCTCGCGGAGGCCGAGCGTGTAGTTGCCGCGCCCATCGAAGGCGCGGGTCGAGACGCCCTTGAAGTCGCGGACGCGAGGCAACGCGAAGGTGAGGAGGCGCTCCGCGAACTCCCACATCCGCGCCTGTCGCAGCGTGACCATCACGCCGATCGCCGCGTTCTCGCGGAGCTTGAAGCTCGCGATCGACTTCTTCGCGCGCGTGACGACGGGCTTCTGGCCCGTGATCGCGCCGACCTCCTCGACCGCCGCCTCGATGATCTTCTGGTTCTGCACGGCCTTCCCGAGGCCCATGTTCAGGACGAGCTTCTCGAGGCGCGGGATCTGCATCGGGTTCGTCAACGCGAACTCCTTGCGGAGCGCCGGGACGACGTGCTCGCGGTAGTGTCGCTGGAGGTTCGGGAGCTGGGTCTCACTCATCTTCTCATCCGTCCTTCGAGCGACCCTCGGTCACTCGATGACGCCCGCGCGGGGCGGGCACTGGGCTCGTCCTTCGACGAGCGTCACTCGATGGTCGCGCCGCTCTTGGCGACGCGGACCTTCTTGCCGTCCTCGGTCACCTTGAAGTGGACGCGCGTGGGCTTGTCCGTCCCCGGATCGACGAGCATCACCTTCGAGAGGTGGATCGGCGCCTCGCGCTGGATGATCCCCCCGCTCGGGTTCTTCGGGGTGGGCTTCGTGTGGCGCTTCACGGTGTTCACGCCCTCGACGACCACCCGATCGAGCTCACGGTCGACGGCGAGCACGCGCCCGCGCGTCTTCTTGTACTTTCCGGAGATGACGACGACGACGTCGTCCTTCTTGATGCGAGCGGTCATCACACCACCTCGGGCGCGAGCGCGATGATCTTCATGAACTTCTTCGCGCGGAGCTCGCGCGCGACGGGCCCGAAGATGCGGGTGCCGACGGGCTCGAGCTGGTTGTTGAGCAGGACGGCGCTGTTGGCGTCGAACTTGATGTAGCTCCCGTCCGCGCGCTGGTACTCGCGCGCCGTGCGGACGATGACGGCCTTCGAGACCTCCCCCTTCTTGACCTTGGCGGTCGGGAGAGCCTCCTTCACGGCGACCACGATGAGGTCGCCGAGGCCGGCGTAGCGGCGGCGCGAGCCGCCGAGGATCTTGATGCACTCGACGCGCTTCGCCCCGCTGTTGTCGGCGACGTCGAGCTCGGACTGTTGCTGGATCACGACTGTCCTCCGTCTCTAGGGCTCAGACCGCCTCGGGGCGTTCGACGAGTCGCACGGCGACCCAGCGCTTCGTCGCGGAGAGCGGGCGGCTCTCGCGGATCTCGACGACGTCGTTCGTCCGAAATTGCTCGGTCTCGTCGTGCGCCGAGAACCGCTTCGCGCGCTTGACGTACTTGCCGTACACCGGATCGCGGAGGCGTCGCACGACCTCGACGACGATCGTCTTCTTCGCGCGCCCGGCGTTCGCGGTGTCGTTCACCACGCGCCCGATGATCATGCGGCGGCTGCCGCGCTCGCGATCGGCCTTGGGGGTCGGCCCCTTCTTCTCAGCTTCGCCCATCGTCGGTCTCACTTGGCTGCCGAGCGCTTCTCGGCGAGAACGGTCTTGATCCGAGCCACGTCGCGACGCAGCCGGCGGATCTTGTCGGTGTCGTCGAGCTGGCTCGAGTAGTTCGAGAAGCGCGACTGCCAGAGATCACGGGCGGTCGTCTTCTCGAGCTCGACGAGCTCGTCGATGCTCTTGTCTTTCAGCTCGGAGGCCTTCACAGCTGGTCCTTCCTCGAGACGAAGCGCGTCGCGATCGGGAGCTTGTGCCCAGCGAGGCGGAACGCCTCCTTGGCCATCTCCTCGGTGATGCCTTCCATCTCGTAGAGCACGCGGCCGGGGATCACCTTCGCGTGCCAACCTTCGACGCCGCCCTTGCCGGTTCCCTGGCGGGTCTCGAGCGGCTTCTTCGTGTAGGAGAGGTCGGGGAACACGCGGATGAAGAGCTTGCCGGCGCGCTTGACGTGGCGCTGGATCGCCATACGCGCCGCCTCGATCTGCCGCGCGTTCACGTGGCCGGGCTCGAGCGCCTGGAGGCCGAAGTCGCCGTAGGAGATCTTCGCGCCGCGGGTCGCCTTACCCTTCAGGTTGCCGGTGTGGAACTTCCGGAATTTGGTGCGCTTGGGTTGAAGCATGGTCGAGCTCGAGGTGAGGGGTCAGGCGCCTACGCGCGGCTGACGACGGCGCTGCGGGAGCACCTCGCCCTTGAAGATCCAGCACTTGATGCCGATCGTGCCGTAGGTGGTCTTCGCGGTCGCGACGCCGAACTCGATGTCGGCGCGCAGGGTGTGGAGCGGCACGCGGCCCTCGCGGTACTGCTCGGAGCGCGCGATCTCGGAGCCGTTCAGGCGGCCGCCCGCGTAGACGCGGATGCCCTTCACGCCGAACTTCATCGCGGTCGAGACGGCCTTCTTCATCGTCCGGCGGAACGCGGCGCGGCGCTCGAGCTGGGTCGCGATGCTCTCGGCGACGAGCTGCGCGTTCGTCTCCGCGCGGCGCACCTCCTGGATGTCGACGAAGAGGTCGTTCGACGTGTGGCGCTGGAGCTCCGCCCGGAGCTGCTCGACGCCGGCGCCACGCTTACCGATGATGACGCCCGGGCGCGAGGTGTGGATGACCACCTTGCACTTGTTCGCGGCGCGCTCGATCTCGACGCCCGCGACGCCCGCGTTCGCGTAGTTCTTGCGGACGTGCTCGCGCAAGGCGAGATCCTCGTGGAGCCACTTCGCGTAGCTCTTGTTCTCGTACCAGCGCGAATTCCACGTCCTGATGACGCCGAGGCGAAAGCCGTACGGATGTGTCTTCTGGCCCATGTTCCTCAGTTCCCCACGACGATCGTGATGTGGCTCAAGCCCTTGGTGATTCGGGTCGCGCGCCCCTGCGCGCGCGGACGCCAGCGCCGCATGAAGCGGTCGGGGGCCTTGTCCGCGAACGCCGTCATGACCGTGAGGCTGTCGAGATCGAGCCCCTGGTCCTTCGTGCGCGCGTTCGAGATGGCGCTGTCGAGCAGCTTGAACACGATCGGGGCGGCGGCCTTGCGGGTGAAGCGCAGCATCTCGAGCGCCTCGGCCGCGTTGCGGCCGCGGATGAGATCCACGACGACGCGGGCCTTTCGCACCGAGATCTTCTGGAATCGTGCCTTGGCGATGGCTTCCATGGAGAGCTGACCTTGTCCTGACGCAACGACCGGCGAGCCGGCCCAATTCGAGGCCCGAATTCCCTCTTCTCGGGGGCGCTCGGGGAGCCTGGCGCTCCCGGGGCGAAAAGGGCGCGGGATCTAGCACCCGCGGTGGGACCTCTCAAGAACTTTCTGATCGTGTTCGATACCTCGCGCCGAAACGCGCGGCGTCACTTGCGGACGGGCGCCTTGACCTTGCGATCGGCGGCGTGGCCCCCGAACGTGCGGGTCGGGGCGAACTCGCCGAGCTTGTGGCCGACCATGTTCTCCGTGACGAAGACCGTGATGAACTTGCGGCCGTTGTGCACGTTGAATTGGAGCCCGACGAATTCGGGGGTGATCGTCGATCGGCGGGACCAGGTCTTGATCACGCGGCGATCGTTCGCCTGGACGGCGGTGTCGATCTTGGCCATCAGGTGGCCGTCGACGAAGGGACCCTTCTTGGTGGAGCGCATGTCGTTGCCTTCGCTTCTTGGGCCGTCACTTGCGGCGCTTGACGATGAACTTGTCCGTGGCCTTGTTCGTGCGCGTCTTCAGCCCCTTCGAGAGCTGGCCCCAGGGCGAGCACGGCTGGCGACCGCCGGAGGTGCGGCCCTCGCCGCCGCCCATCGGGTGATCGACCGGGTTCATGCTGACGCCGCGGTTGTGCGGCCTCCGCCCGAGCCAGCGGCTGCGACCCGCCTTGCCGAGCGAGGCGCGCGCGTGGTGGATGTTCGACACCTGGCCGATCGAGGCGCGGCAGTCGAGGTGGATCATGCGCACCTCGCCCGAGGGCAGGCGGAGCTGCGCGTAGCTGCCGTCCTTCGCGACGAGCTGCGCGGCGGTGCCGGCGGAGCGGACGAGCTGCGCCCCCTTGCCGACCTTCATCTCGACGTTGTGGATCATCGTCCCGACCGGGATGAAGCGCAGCCGGAGCGCGTTCCCGAGCGTGATGTCCGCGTGCTTGCTGCTCAGCACCGTCATGCCGGCCTTCAGGCCGTCGGGCGCGAGGATGTACGACTTGACGCCGTCCGTGTAGTGGAGGAGCGCGATGCGCGCCGAGCGGTTCGGATCGTACTGGATCGACACGACCTTCGCGGGGACGCCGACGCGGTTGCGCTTGAAGTCGATGAGGCGGTAGCGCTTCTTGTGCGCGCCGCCGCGGAACCGCACCGTGATCCGGCCGTGGTGGTTACGGCCGGTGATGGTGCGGCGGTGCTCGGTGAGCTTGCGCTCCGGCGCGTCCTTCGAGAACTCGGAGGCGTCGGCGCCCTCGCGCCAGCGGCTCCCCGGGGACGTCGGCTTGTACTGTCGAACGGCCATGTTCAGCCCTCGCTCCCATCGGCTTCACCGATGTCGATGCTCTCGCCTTCCTTCACCTCGACGAGCGCCTTCTTCCAGTTCTGCGTCTTGGCGTGGCCGCGGCCCATGCGCCGCAGCCGACCCCGCACGACGAGCGTGTTGACGTCGACGACGCTGACCTTGAAGAGCGTCTCGACGGCGAGCTTGATCTCGTGCTTGTTCGCGCCGCGCGCGACCTCGAAGAGGTACTTGTTCTCCGTCTCGCGGAGGCGATTGCCCTTCTCCGTGAGCACGAGCGGACGCCTGATGATGCGTTCGATCTCCATGGTCCCTCTTCAGCCCTTGAGGCGCGCTTCGAGCGCTCGAGCCGCGCTCTTGGTGAGGACGAGGTGCTCGTGGCGGAGCACGTCGTAGACGTTGACGCCCTCGGGCGGGAGCACCGAGTGCTTCGCGAGGTTGCGCGCCGAGAGGCGGAGCTTGTCGTTCGGGCCGTCGACGATGAGCGAGCCCTTCGCGACCGCGAGCGTGTCGAGGATGCCGGAGAGCTGCTTCGTCTTGATCTCGGGGACCTCGAACGCGTCGACGACCGTGAGGCGCCCCTCCTTGAGCTTGAGCGCGAGCGCCGACTGCATGGCGCCGATGCGGGCCTTGCGGTTGGGGCGGAAGCCGTAGTCGCGCGGCTTGGGGCCGTGGGACTGGCCGCCGCCGACGAAGTTCGGAGCGCCGCGATCGCCGTGACGCGACGAGCCCGTGCCCTTCTGCTTGTAGATCTTCTTCGTCGTCCCGTTCGTCTCGGAGCGCGTCTTCGTCGACGCGTTGCCCGAGCGACGCGAGGCGAGCTGAGCTCGCACCACCTCGTGGAGCAGCCCCTCGTTCACTTCGCGCGCGAAGATCTCGTCGGAGAGCTCCAGCTCTCCCACGCTCTCGCGCTTCAGGTTGTACACGGTGACCTTGGCCATCTCGGAACTCCGGCGCCTCGCGTATCGACGCGCGAGCACGCGTGAGAGGAATCGTTCAGCTCTTGATCTCGACCTCGACCCCGGCGGAGAGGTCGAGCTTCATGAGCGCCTCGAGCGTCTGCTGGTTGGGGTCGAGGATGTCGAGGAGGCGCTTGTGGGTGCGGATCTCGAATTGCTCGCGCGACTTCTTGTCGACGTGCGGCCCGCGCAGCACGGTGAAGCGGTTGATCCGCGTCGGGAGCGGGATCGGGCCGGCGACGCGCGCGCCGGTGCGCTTGGCCGTGTCGACGATCTCCGAGGTGCTCTGATCGAGCAGGCGGTGATCGTAGGCCTTCAGGCGGATGCGGATCTTGGTGGTCATGTCGACGAGCCTTCTCGAGAGGACGGGGGTGAGGGTGACCGAGCACCCTCACCCTCGAGGGATCAAGCCTGGATCTTGGTGATGACGCCGGCGCCGACGGTGCGGCCGCCCTCGCGGATGGCGAAGCGCTGCTTCTCC
>JBDHVC010000027.1:0-55597 GCA_039809495.1 Sandaracinaceae bacterium | reverse complement strand
TTGGAATGCTGCGGCTTGGTGGTCTCTGCCCACCGCTTCCGGGGCATTCGTGACCCACGGATCGGTCAGGAGACCCCTATGATGCCGGCGCGTTCCGCGTCCACACTGAAGACGTCGCTCAGTACCTCGGTGGCATTGGCAAGCGTGGCGGCACGATCGAGCACGCCTGGAGCGAGCAGACCACCCAGCGCGTGGCGGCGGGCCTGCTCAAGATGGCCGTCGACTTCGGCCTGTTGCGCGGCTCGGTCGCCAAGGAGTTCGTCTCGTTTCACCTTCCCGAGCGCAGCTTCCTCTACCTGCTGCACGCGATGCGCGACGAGAAGCTGAGCCCGTCGAAGCTCGTCGCCTCGCGGGAGTGGCGCCTGTTCCTCATGCGCCCTTCCGACGTCGAGCACGAGCTTCTGCGTCTGCATCAGTACCGCAAGCTCGAATACCAGGTCGCTGGCAGCCTCGTGCAGCTCTCGCTGCCCTGCGCGAGCACCTGTGAGTACGCAGAGAGGATGGTGGCATGAGCGACCTCGAACACCGCCTGAAGCAGAACCTCGAGCCGATCCTCGAGCTGCCCGATCCCCGGCAACGCATCAGCGCGTACCACGACATGCCCTACGCTCTCTTCCGCTACGACCCGGAGGACGAGTTCCCGCTGCGTCAGCAGGTGAAGCTGCTCGAGACCCGTCTCGAACAGAAGGGCAAGCGCGTGCGCCGCATCTCGCTGGCCCAGTGCCTCGACGCCGCGATGCGCCTGCAACGCCCGCTGCCCGAGTGGTTCGAGGTCGAGCGCGAGCTCGGCACGGAGACCGTGGTCGAGACAGTCCACGCTGTGCTCTCCGAGGGCGAGTCGTCGCTCGTCGACCTCGTCGCATCGCAGCTCCCGGACGATGGGGACCCGCTCCACGACATCGTCTTCATCCTGCGTACCGGCGCGCTGTTCCCCGTGTACCGCACCTTCTCGCTGCTGGAGCAGCTCAAGGGCCGCGTCCACGTTCCGACCGTTCTCTTCTACCCCGGCGACCTCGATGGCGCGGCAGGCCTGCGCTTCATGGGCGTGCTCGACGCGGAGCACAACTACCGCCCGAAGATCTTCTGAGGACCATGACGATGACGACGCCCATCAAGACCCTGTTCGCGAACGACATCCACCGTCGCATCGAAGAGGTCATCAAGGTCGACCAGACCGACGAGGAGATCATCCGCGACGAGATCACCGAGTACGTCGTCACGGACGCGATTCGCACGCACTACACCGGCATCTTCGAGGCGTACCGCGAGGCACCGAACAAGCCGACCGACGGCGTCTCCATCTGGGTCTCGGGCTTCTTCGGCTCCGGTAAGTCGAGCTTCGCCAAGATGCTCGGCCTCTCGGTCGCGAACCGCACGGTCGCGGGCGAGTCGGCGGCAGAGCGTTTCGCCGACCGCACGGGCGACAAGAAGCTCCAGGTCCTGCTCAAGGCCATCAACGAGAAGATCCCGACCCACGCGGTCATCTTCGACGTCTCGACGGACCGAGGCATCCGCAGCGGCAACCAGACGCTCACCGAGATCATGTACGGGCTCTTCCTCCAGAGCCTCGGCTACGCCAAGGACCTCGACCTCTCGGAGCTGGAGATCGGCCTCGAGGAGAAGGGCACGCTCGGGAAGTTCGAGGATGAGTACAAGCGCCTTTTCAAGAAGGAGTGGTCCAGCGAGAAGGGCAAGGTCGCCTTCGCGCTCTCCGAGGCGAGCCGAGTGCTCCACAGCTTGGACCCCGACACGTACCCGATGGCCGACTCGTGGGTGAAGGCGGTCAAGAACAAGGCTGACATCACGCCGGGCAAGCTCGCCGAGCGCGCAGGCGAGCTGATGAAGCGCCGCAAGCCCGGGCTCTCTCTCATGTTCGTGGTCGACGAGGTCGGCCAGTTCGTCGCCCGCGACGTCCAGAAGATGCTCGACCTGCAGGCGATCGTGCAGCAGCTCGGCGTGAAGGGGCGCGGCAAACACTGGGTCGTCGTCACCTCACAGGAGAAGCTCGGCGAGCTCGTCTCCGGCCTCGACGACAAGAAGATCGAGCTGGCCCGCCTGATGGACCGCTTCCCGCTCCAGGTTCATTTGGAGCCGAGCGACATCTCCGAGGTCACGAGCCGCCGCGTGCTGTCGAAGAACGCCAATGCGCAGACCACGCTCGGGAAGCTCTTCGACGAGCACCGAGGTCGGCTCACCGAGCACACGCGGCTCACCGCTGACATCAAGCTCCCGGAGGTGACGCGGGAGGCGTTCATCGACCTCTACCCGCTCTTGCCGTACCAGATCGACCTCATCATCCAGGTCGTCTCCGGCCTGCGAACCCAGGGCGGTGCCAGCAAGCACGTTGGCGGTGCGAACCGCACCATCATCAAGCTCGCGCAGCAGCTCCTCATCAACCCAGCGGTGAACCTCGCTGACGGCGCAGTCGGCGACCTCGTGCGGCTCGATCAGGTCTACGACCTCGTCGAGGGCAACATCGGCTCCGAGGTGCGCGCGAAGATCGCAGCCATCTCGAAGCTGGTCGACCACCCGCTGGCGCAGCCGGTGGCGAAGGTCATCTGCCTGCTCCAGTACGTGAAAAGCGTCCACCGCAGCGCCGAGAACCTCGCGGCTGCCCTTCACGGCAGCGTCGGCGGCGACTCGCAGCTCGCCTCCGTGAAGGAAGCTCTCCGGGCGCTCGAAGCGGCCCATCAGGTGCGCCACGGCGACGATGGCTACCGCATCCCGACTCCCGCCGAAGACGATTGGGAGCGCCTGCGCAACGGCATCAGCCCGAAGCCCGGCGATTCGCACCGCCTCTACCAGGAAGTGCTCTCGGGCTTCTGGCAGCCGCAGCCCTCGCACACGCTCTTCGACACCAAGACCTTCAAGGCGGGCCTCGCCATCCACGGCCGCGAGCTGACGGCGGGCGACATGATGTTCCAGGTCCACCTCGCCGAGGACGGCAAGGAGTTCGATGCGCTCGCCGCCGAGCTGCGCACCCGCAGCCAGCAGGAGCGCAAGCACGTCTTCTGGGCCATCGCGCTCACCGACTCCATCGATCGCGAGACGGTGGAACTCTTCCGCTCGAAGGAGATGCTCGCCCGCAAGGAGCGCGAGACCAAGGGCGAGGACACGCCCGCCCTCATCGCCGAGGAGCGCGTTCGCCTGCGTCGTCACGGCGACGAGCTGCGCCGCTTGCTCAAGGCGGCGGCGCTCTCGGGCCGCATCTACTTCCGGGGCAACGACCGCAGCCCCACCGATCGCGCCACGGACGTCGGCAAGACGGCCGCCGAAGTGCTCGGCACTGTGCTGCCCGAGGTCTTCGACCGCTTCAAAGAGGCCGCCGCCAAGGCGACAGACGTGAAGAAGGGAACCGACGCGCTCTTCACCGCCGAGAACCTTCAGGGCCTTCCAAGCGTGTTCGGCAGCATCGGTCTGCTGCGCGATGAGAAGGGCAAGACCGTGTTCCGCACCGAGAGCGGCACGCTGAAGGAAGTGCTCGACCGTATCGAGGAGCGCGCCAACTACGGCGACACTGCGAGCGGCCGCTACCTCACAGACGAGTTCGCGAAGGAGCCGTTCGGCTGGGACTTCGAGGTCGTGCGCCTGCTCGTCCTGTCGCTCTTGCGTGCCGGCAAGATCGAGGCGACCAGCAAGGGCCAGACGCTCGACACCGTCACCGGCGTCGAGGCGCGCGACACCTTTTCGAACAACAACCTGTTCCGGCAGGCGGCCTTCCGCCCGAAGAAGGGGATCGAGTTCGAGGAGCTGGTGAAGTCCTCCGAGGCCTTCCGCGACACCTTCGGCAGCGAGGTGAAGGAGCTGAACGCCGGCGCCATCGTCACCGAGCTCCGCAAGGAGGTCGCCCGCAACGAGGACACCGTTGCCTCCGCGCTCGCGACGCTCACCGCGCACCGCCTGCCGGGCGGCGCGGTGCTCGAAAGCGCTATCGGCCAGATGAAGGCCATCCTGCGCGGCTCCGAAGACAACGCCATCGCGACTTTCAACACGAGCCACCGCGCTATCAAGGACGCCGTCAAGCGCGCCGTTGAGCTGGAGCAGGTGCTGAACGAGCCGCGCCTCCACGACCTCGAGCGCGCTCGCAAGGCGCAGGCCTCGCTCTGGAGCTTCCTGAGCCAGGAGGCGGACATCTCCGACGACCTGCGCATGCGCGCGACCGAGCTCGAAGATCTCCTGCAGCGCGAGACCTTCTTCAAGGAGCTGCCGACCATCGAGCAGCACACGAAGGCGCTTGAGACGGAGTACCAGAAGCGCTTCGACGAGGCGCTCGACGCCCGCGTCGCCGCGTACACCAAGGCCTTCGACAAGCTCGTGAAGACGCCGGGCTGGACGGAGATCGACGAGGACCAGCAGCGGCGCCTCGCCGAGCCCTTCGAGCGGGGGAAGAAGCGCGACGAAGGCCGCGTGCCCATCCCGCAGCTTCGCGCCGACCGTGATGCGTGCGGCGGCCGTCTCAGCGCCGCCATCGGCGAGCTACGCCGCATCATCGACGGCGAGCGCGTCGTGGCGGTCAGCGTCGGCAGCTACTTCGCCGGGGGCATCGAGACCGAAGAGCAGCTCGAAGCTGCGCTCGACGGCGTGCGCGAAGAGTGCGCGCGCCTCATCGGCGCCGGCAAGAAGGTCATCGTTCAGTAAGGGGCGCCCGAGAGATGGACAAGGACACACGCAACGCCATCGAACGCGCCACCCAGAAGGCGCGGAAGCTCCTCGAGGAGGACTTCGCCGCCCAGCTCGAGGGCGACTTCGACGTGCATCGCGACGGCGAGGTGGCCGCCAAGGCGGGCAAGCACCTCTCCGCGCGTGATGCGTATCGGCGCGAGCGCATCGTCGCCGCCATCGAGCACAAGCGCGCGGCCGGGATGAGTGTGGCCGACGCCGCCCGCGACTACCTGCGCGATGCGGCTTTCACGACGCTCAACCGCTTCGTCGCGTTGAAGATGCTCGAGGCCCGAGAGCTGGTGCAGGAGTGCATCACCAAGGGCGAGCAGTCCGGCGGCTACCGCGAGTTCTGCGGCATGGCGCCGGGCCTGCCGCTTCTGCCCGAAAGCGCGGGCTACCGGCTCTACATCGAGTCACTCTTCGACGAGCTGTCGACCGAGGTGAAGGTCCTCTTCGACCGGCGCGATCCGTCGAGCGTGCTGTGGCCCAAGCGGGCGACCTTCGAGCAGCTCCTCGAGATCTTGAACGCCACCGAGCTCGCCCGTGTGTGGGGCGAGGACGAGACCATCGGCTGGGTCTACCAGTACTTCAACTCGCTCGAAGAGCGCCAAGCGATGAAGGACACGACGGCTGGCGGCTCACAGGCGCCGCGCAACAGCCGCGAGCTCGCGACACGCAACCAGTTCTTCACGCCGCGCTACATTGTTCGCTTCCTCGTCGACAACACGCTCGCGCGTCTCTGGTGGGAGATGCGCGAAGGAGCCACCGAGCTCACGGCGCGGTGCGAGTTCCTCTCCGTGGCTCCTGGTGCCACGCCGCCCTCGAGGCCGGGCAAGGACCCGCGCGACATCCGGGTCATCGACCCTGCTTGCGGCTCCGGGCACTTCCTCCTCTACGTCTTCGACCTGCTCCTCGAGATCTACCGGGAGGCGTGGAGCGAGCCTCGCAACTGGACCTCGAGCGAGACCGGCAACACCATCCGACACGACTACCCGACGCTCGACGAGCTGAACGCGGCGCTCCCCGAGTTGATCATCCGGCACAACCTGTTCGGCGTCGAAATCGACCCCCGTGCCGTCCAGGTCGCCTCGTTCGCTCTCTGGCTGCGCGCGCAGCGCGCGTGGCTGGAGCTTCGCGTGCAGCGCAACGCCCGACGCCGAATCGAACACAGCCACATCATCCTCGCGGAGGCGATGCCCGGCGACGAGCGGCTCGTGCGCGAGTTCGCCAAGCAGGTCGCGCACCCCGTCCTCGCCGGTCTCTTCGAGAAGGTCGTCGCCGCCTTCCAGCTCGCAGGTGACCTCGGGCTCATGCTGCGCGTGGAGCGCGCGCTCGAGGACGCCATCCGCGAAGCGGAACGCGGCACGCGTCAGAGCGAGCTATTTGGCTCCGCGCAGACCACCCGGGCATTCTGGGACTCGGCCGAGGACCAACTGCTCGGCGAACTCTCCCGCTTCGCTGCTGGAGCCCCGGGCAAGGACCACGAGCGGCGACGCCTGTTCCGCCATGACTCGGCGCATGGTCTGGCCCTGCTCGACGCCGCCCGCACGCGCTTCGACGTCGTCGTCATGAATCCGCCCTTCGGCGACGTGAGCGCGCCGTCGAAGGACTACGTCGAGGGGGCCTACCCCGACAGCCGCCAAGACATCTTCGCGGTGTTCGTCGACCGCTGCGTGCGTGAGCTGGCACCAACTGGCTTCGTCGGTGTCATCTCCACCGAGGCGGGCTTCTACCGGCGAACGTTGGAGCCGTGGCGGCGTCACGTTTTGCTCGCCGCGAGCCGCATGGAGGTCATGGCGCACCTGGGCGGCCACGTGCTGGACGGCGCGACGGTTCGCGTCGCGGCCTATGCCCTCGCGTGCGGCTCGAAGACCGGTACGTCGCTCTACCTGCGGCTCCTCGGCGAGGGCAAAGTCTCGCGCGAGCCCTCGATGCAGCAGGCCATCGAGAGCGTTCGCAGCGGCACACCGTCGGAGCGCGTCTTCAGCACCGATCAGCGCGAGTTCGAGAAGCTCCCCTACGCCGTGTTCGGCTACTGGTGCTCGCCGGAGCTGCGCGATGCCTTTGTGAATCATCCGGTCCTGGAAGGGAACACCGGGCGCGCTCGGCAAGGTTTGGCGACCGCCGACGACTTCCGCTTCCTGCGTCTACGCTGGGAGGTCAAAGACGATGCGATCGGCGTCGGCTCCTGGATGCCGTTCGCGAAGGGGGGCGAGTACAGCCCCTTTTACGACGACATCTACCTCCTCCTGAACTGGCAGAAAGCTGGCGCTGAGATCATCGCCTGGGGAAAAGGACGCCCGCAGAACACGGACATCTTCGGGAAACCTGGGCTCACCTGGCCTCGCCGCACCAACAAGCGCTTCGCTCCGAGAGCATTGCCCGTCGGATGTGCGTTTGGAGACAAGGGCCCCGTCACGGTGGGAATTGAGCCTGACGCGTGGGCCCTGCTCGCCGCCCTCAACTCGCGAGTCGTGAGCTACCTCATCAGTCTCGGTCTCGGCACTGCGGAAGCCGAAGGCGGTGCCGGAGCCAACTCCTACGAAGTCGGCCTCGTGCAGCGCCTCCCAGTTCCGAAGTCGCTGACGGCTGATGTGGAACTCGCCAAGCAGTCGAAGCAGGCGTGGCTGGCGAGCGCGTCGTCGTCAGGACTTCGCGACGAGACCGCGGCCATCTTCGTGAGTCCGGTCGCGCCCCTGGACCTTCAGGGCTCGCTCGAGGCGACGTGGGCGGCGCTCGTCGCGCGCGACCAAGAAGGGCTCCAGCGGTACGTCGAGGCGCAGGAGGCTATCGATAGGAGAACCTGCAAGCTCTACGGGCTCACCGCCCAAGACTGGGTCGAAATCGAAAGCAACATTGGCGACGTACATCGGCCGGAAGTCGCCGTGGACGACGGGGCCCGCCGTGCCTGGGCTCGCAGCATCGCCTCGTTCCTCGTCGGCTGCGCCTTCGGCCGGTGGAGCACGACGCGCCTTGGTCGCTCCTACGAACTGATCGCGGCGCGCGCATACGAAACGCCCACGGCGACGAGGTACGAGACGCCCAACGCTCCTCTGCTCCTCGTTGATGATGAAGGGCACCCGCTCGACATCGTCGCCCGCTGTGATGCGGCGCTCGAAGAGGTCGCTCCGAAGCACGCCGGTGCGCTTCACGACGAGCTGGTGCGTCTGCTCGGCGCCGATCTTCGCCGCTACTTTCAGACGGAGTTCTTCGACTCGCACCTGCGCCAGTACTCGAAGAGCCGTCGCTCCGCGCCGATCTACGTCCCGCTCTCCTCGCAGGGCGCCGACTTCACCATCTGGCTCAACGCGCAACGCGCAACGCGCGACTCCTTGTTCACGATCCAGAGCGAGATACTTGCCGCGAAGCTGCGCCTCGAAGAGGGACGCCTCGCGGCGGCACAGGCGGACGCCAGCACGGCCAAGGGACGCAAGGCCCTCGAGAAGCAGGAGGCGGCGTTGGACGCCCTCCGCGCGCTCGTGGACGAGGTCAAGCGCGTCGCGCCCCTCTGGCAGCCGAACACCGACGACGGGACCGTGATCAACTTCGCGCCGCTGTGGCGCCTCGTGCCGGGCCACAAGGCTTGGCAGAAGGAGCTGAAGGCGACCTGGGATGCGTTGTGCGCGGGCGACTACGACTGGTCGCGAATGGCCATGCACCTCTGGCCCGAGCGCGTGGTTCCGAAGTGCGCCAAGGACCGCAGCCTTGCCATCGCCCACGAGCTCGAGGACGTGTTCTGGGTTGAGGGCACCGATGGCAAGTGGACTGCGCGCAAGACGCCCACGCGGAGCGTCGACGAGCTCGTCCGTGAGCGAACCTCGCCCGCCGTGAAATCCGCGCTGAAGAGCCTGCTCGAAGCGCCTGCGGCAGCCGGCAAGAGCACCGGGCGCAAGGGCGGTGGCCGTCGCAAGGCTGCTGCCGCCGCTGAAGAAGGAGAGGCCTGATGCACCCGCTTCACGACTACGTGGCGAAGCAACTCGCCGACAAGCTCAAGGACCGTCGCGTCGTCGTCTGGTACGACGAGCGCGGCGAGTTCCGGCCGTTCGTCGACGAGGTGCGTGGTGGCCCGCGCGCGGCGAGCGAGCCCGTATCGGTGGCTGTGGGAGGCGCCAAGGCGAGCCTGGCCGAGTACGCGGGCTCGCTCTTCGAACTGCGCGCGGTCGTCGAGCCGCTGGTGAGCGGCGACAAGCCCGAGGTGGTGGTCGTCTACATCCCGGGCCTGGCGCACGACGCGAAGGCCTCGGTGCTGATGGAGCTGGAGAAGGCGGGCCGCACCTGGAAGCCCGAGCTGAAGCAGCTCGCCAAGAACGTCCTGCTCCAGAAGTACACGCTCGGCGTCGTCGACGAGATGCTGCCTTTCGACCGGAAGGTCTCCTACGAGGACCTGGCGCGTGCGGCCGCCGGCAACTCGGGCGCGGAGCCGCCGTCGATCTTGAAGAGCATCTTCCACGACGCCAGCGGCAACGACGGGCTCCTCACGGCGTGGCTCGTGAGCGATGCACGCGACCCGGAGATCGTTAGCAAGGAGGCGACGCGGGAGTTGACCAAGCTCGTGAAGGCTCGGCTGGGGCTCGAGCTCGTCGCGGACTCACCGCTCGCGAAGCTGCGCGCCATCGTGCTGCGCTACGTGCTCGCAGGCGAGTTCCGCCTCGACCTCTCGTGTGACCCGCCCGCCTCGCTCGACAGCATCGCGAAGCCGCCCACGAAGGACGAGGAGTCGGCCGTGCGCGAGCTCGCGCGACGCCTGCGCACCGGCCACGCTGACACCTACGCGGCGCTCGCCGATCGCGTCGAGGAGGAGCTGGGGCTCAAGAACGCCAAGCTGTCCCCCGGCGCGCTCGGCTCCATCGACACGTTCCGATTCGAGGAACGCGCGCTGCTCCGTCACGCCGGTGATCTCGTCGCGAACTGCAAGTTCGAGAGCGCCCTCTCGCTCGTGTCCGAGCGAGAACAGAGCTTCTGGCTTGACCGTGACGTCGCTCGGAAGGCCCAGTGGGAGGCCACTCGGCGCATCGCCGAGCTCGGCCATCTGGCGGTCCAAGTGAAGGCAGCAGTGGGCAAGACCTCGGGAGATGCAGCGACGTGGCTTGAGGCCTACGTCACGCAGTCGGGCTCCGGCTGGTTCCGCCTCGACCAGGCCCAACGCCGCATGGAGGCCTGGGTCGCGAACCTCGACGAGGAGCCCGAAGAGCGCCCGCTCGCCGTCGTGCGCCGCGCCTACGAGGACGCCGTTCACGCGATGGCCGAGGGCTTCACCAAGGCGCTCGGCAAGGCTGGGTGGACGGTGCCCGGCGCCCTGCACCAGACGCGCATCTGGAGCGAGGTGGTGACTGACAAGCCCAAGCCCGTCGCCTACTTCCTCGTCGACGCGATGCGCTTCGAGATGGGCGTCGAGCTGGCCGAGCGCCTGCCGAAGACCTCAGAGGTCGCCGTGCGCGCCGCCGTCGGCGCGCTGCCCAGCATCACGCCCATCGGCATGGCGGCGCTGATGCCCGGTGCCTCCGCGAGCTTCTCGGTCGTCGAGGAGAAGGACAAGCTCGGCGCCCGCATCAACGACGCCTTCTTGCCCGATCTCGCGGCCCGCAAGAAACACGCGGCGGCGCGCGTCCCGAAGCTCGTCGACCTCGCGCTCGACGAGCTGCTCTCGCTCCAGCCCTCGAAGCTCGCGAAGAAGGTCGAGGGCGCGCAGGTCGTCCTCGTTCGATCCCAGGAGATCGACCACGCGGGCGAGAACGGCTTCACGTACCAGGCGCGCCAGGTGATGGACACCGTCATCGACAACCTGGCGCGCGCGCTCGGCAAGCTCGCAAGGGCGGGTATCGAGCACGCGGTGGTGAGCGCCGACCACGGCCACCTGTTCTTCGCCACCGATCGCGACGAGTCGATGCGCACTGACGCCCCCGGCGGCGACACCGTCGAACTGCACCGGCGCTGCTGGCTCGGGCGTGGCGGCGCGACCTCGGCGGGCTGCGTGCGCGTCGCGGCCTCGCAGCTCGGCTACGCCTCGGACCTCGAGCTGGTGTTCCCGGCCGCCACGGGCGTCTTCAAGGCGGGCGGCGATCTCGCCTTCCACCACGGCGGCCCGTCGCTCCAGGAGATGGTCATCCCCGTGCTGACTGTGCGCACGAAGACGCGTGACTCGGTGCGGCCTGGTTCAAAGCAGACCGGCACCATCGAGGCGACTGGCCTGCCCGAGGCGGTGACCAACCGCATCTTCAGCGTCACGTTCAAGCTGCCGCCGATGCAGTACTCGCTTGGTGCTGCGCCTGAGGCGACGACGCAGGTGCGGCCGCTCTTGATGGCGGCCGGCAAGCAGGTCGGCGCGGTGGGCATGGCGGTGGACGCGCAGTTCGACCGGGCCACGGGCACGGTGAAGCTCGAGCCGAACAAGCCGGTGACCATCGCCTTCCTTTTGAGCGACGAGAGCGCCGCCTCGTTGCGCGTCGTGGTGCAGGACCCGACGACCGACGCGGAGCTGTATCGATCGCCGACCGACATCCCGGTTCGACTTGGAGTGTAAGCCATGAGCAACGGAGCAACCCCTCAGAGAGACGCCCTCGACGACAAGGTCAACCGCCTGTTCGCAGGAAAGGTGGTGCGCAAGGACCTCGTCCGAAAGGTGAAGGTCGGCGCCAACGTGCCGGTCTTCGTCCTCGAGTTCCTGCTCGGCAAATACTGCGCGTCCTCCGACGAGGTCGCGATCCAGATGGGGCTCCAGGTCGTCAACGACACGCTCGCCAACAACTACATCCGCTCGGACGAGTCGATGAAGGCACAGGCGATGGTGAAGGATCGTGGCCGCCACACCTTCATCGACAAGGTGAAGGTGCGCCTCGTCGACTCGGACTACTGGGCCGAGGTCGCGAACTTCGGCCACAAGAACGTCCACGTGCCCGAGCACTACGTGCGCGACTTCGAGCGCCTGGTGATGGGCGGCGTCTGGGCGCAGGTCGACATGCGCTTCGAATACGACGAGGAGTCGCGGGGGAAGAACCCGTTCTGGATCGACAAGCTCACTCCGATCCAGATCGCTACCTTCGACCTCGAGGAGTACCGCCGCGTCCGCAGCGAGTTCACGCTCGACGAGTGGCTCGACCTCATCATGCGCAGCATGGGTTACGAGCCCGGCGAGATGAGCCGCCGCCTGAAGCTGCTGTTCCTGATCCGACTCATCCCGCTCGCCGAGCGCAACTACAACCTCGTCGAGCTCGGCCCGCGCGGCACGGGCAAGAGCTACGTCGTGCAGGAGGTCTCGCCGTACTCCGCGCTGCTCACGGGCGGCACTACGGTGGCCAACCTCTTCGGCCACATGAACGGCCGCCAGAAGGGCATGGTGCAGATCTGGGACGTCGTGGGCTTCGACGAAGTCGCGGACCTTCAGAAGATGCCGAAAGAGGTCATCACGACGATGAAGACCTACTGCGAGTCCGGCACCTTCCAGCGCGGGCAGGAGGCGGTCTCGGGCGACGCGAGCATCGCGATGTTCGGCAACACCAACCAGCCCGTCGACGTGATGGTGCAGACCGGCCACCTCTTCGCGCCGATGCCCGACATCATCCGCGACGACATGGCCTTTATCGACCGCATGCACTTCTACCTCCCGGGCTGGGAGATCCCAAAGATGCGGAACGAGATGTTCACGAGCCACTACGGCTTCGTCGTCGACTACCTCGCCGAGGCGCTCCGCGAGATGCGGAAGCACAACTTCACCGAGGTCATCGATCGCCACTTCTCGCTCGGCGCCCACCTCAACGCCCGCGACCGCAAGGCGGTGCGCAAGACCGTCTCAGGCCTGATGAAGATCCTCTTCCCGCACGGCGAGATCACTCGCGACGAGCTGGGCGAGATCCTCGAGCTGGCCGTCGAAGGCCGCCGCCGTGTGAAGGAGCAGCTCAAGAAGATGGGCTCCTTCGAGTACTACCACACGTCCTTCAGCTACTCGGACAACGAGACCGGCGAGGAGAAGTTCGTCGGCGTGCCCGAGCAGGGCGGCCGCGACCTCATCTCCACCGACCCCTTGGCCCCCGGCACCGTCTACAGCGCGGGCGTCACGTCCGACGGCACCGTCGGTCTCTACCGCGTTGAGGTCTCCGTCTCGAGCGGCACGGGCAAGTTGAAGCTCGCGGGCGGCGTGGCTGGCGCGATGAAGGAGTCCGTGCAGCGCGCCTTCAGCTTCCTCCAGACAAGGAAGTCCGAGCTAGGCATCGCGCGCGACCTCGACGTCTCCGACCTCCACGTCGAGGTCATCGACCTCCTCGCCAACCGCGTCGAGGCCGAGCTCGGCGTCGCCTTCTTTGTCGCCGCCTACTCGGCGATCCGCAAGGCGCCCGTCAGCCCCGCGCTCCTCATCCTCGGCGACCTCAGCGTGCAGGGGAACATCAAACCCCTACGCTCGCTCACCGAACCGCTGCAGATCGCCAAGGACAACGGCGCCAAGCGCGCCCTCATCCCCATCGAGAACAAGCGGAACTTCCTCGACGTTAGCGCCGACATCGTGGAGTACGTCGACCCGATCTTCTTCGGGGACGCGAAGACCGCAGCGATGAAAGTTCTGGGGGGCTGAACATTCATGCCGGTGCGCCGTGGCCGCTCAGCGACGCCGGGATGACCCCCGCTTCCTGCTGGAACAGCGTGGGTCGTGATGCGAGCGATCCGCGACGAGCAAGACGCACGGCGATGGCTGGAGACTGGCGAGACCAGCGGCCTCAGCGTGGCGGGGGGCTCGGGCTCACGGCGCGGATCCCCGCTCGCTCAACGCGTGGCTCGTGAATCTCGCCCAGCGAGAGTCGAGCAGCGACGTGCCGGCGGCGAGTGTGGGCCATCAGCTCGAGCACCTCTCGCTGACGCTCCTGGACGCTGCGGCGGCCGGGGCGGGCGCAAATCTCTGGGGCGGCCTCGGGGCTCGCCGCCTCCTCGGCTCCCGCGCCTTCGGCGGGTGGTGACGACACGGTGGGGCTCAGGCTCTTCTTTCGGGGACGGCGGGACATGGCAGCTCTCTTCCTACCCGAATCCTCGACCATTTCGGACGCCCTCGAGTGTCAACTAAGAGAGGGGGAACACCATATCCACCAGCGCACGCGAGCCATATGCGCGCTGCGAGCGCTGGTGCAGACGGAAGCCTGCAAGCCGGCGGCGGCTCGCCAGAGCGTCGAGGCGATGCGGCTCTTTCTCGAGGCCGAGATCAGCAGGCCTCGCCCACCCATCAGCGTCGGCCGCGATCCGGTGGTCTGGGAGATCGTCCGCGGTCACCTCGCGAAGCGGCTGCGCGAGCTCCCATCCCGGTGGAGATGAACCGCGGTCAGGCCGCGGCATAGGCGCACCCG
The DNA here is from genome assembly GCA_039809495.1 of Sandaracinaceae bacterium. Lineage (GTDB taxonomy): Bacteria > Myxococcota_A > Polyangia > Polyangiales > Sandaracinaceae > JAFLCL01. Next base: position 41,612 of record JBDHVC010000027.1, on the reverse strand, counting down.
TAAACCGACCGAGTTTCTCCCTATCAGCCCTCCGAGGCGCCGTGCCTCGTAACGCTCAGGAGGAACCAACATGACCACCGCTACCCCTACCGCCACCATCACCACCAAGCCCGGCGCGCTGGAGATGCCCGCGCCGCTCACGCCTCGCCCCGACCAGCGCGAGCAGTGGATCGCGCACCGCGAGCCCATCGGCTTCGAGGAGGCCGCGCAGCTCGTCCTCGACGCGCACGCCGAGGACGGCGAGCGCGATGACGTCGTCGCCCACGACCTGCGCTCGTGGGCCTTCGGCTCGGGCGACGGGCGCACCATGCAGCTCGCACCCGTGCCGCTTCCCGGGCGGACACACTCGCCGCCGATCGCCATCCGCGACCTCGCGTTCCGGCAGCTCGCGCAGCGCATCGGGGCGCCCTCGACGTACCTCGAGACGCTCCCGGGCAAGCTCCAGATCGCCTGCGTCAACTACGGGATGACCCGGCAGAAGCAGTCCGCGCTGCTCCGCCTCGCCGGCGGGGAGGTGAGGGCGATCGTCTCGGAGCGCTACGCCGCCATCGACGACGCGCTCCTCCTCGACGCCGTCGAGGAGACGCTCGATCGCGCTGGCTACCTCGCCGAGACGCGCGTGCGCGCGTCGGCCGTCGGCTCGCACACGCTCCTGCGCATCACGCTGCCCACCGAGAGCATCGCGGTGCGGAAGGACGACGTGATCGAGTACGGCATCGACATCGGCAACTCCGAGGTCGGGCTGAGGTCGGTGCAGGTCACCCCGATCACCTACCGGCTCGTCTGCACGAACGGCATGCGCGCGTGGCGCAGCGAGGCCGCGGTGCGGATGCGACACGTTGGCGACCCGAAGCGGCTCCACGAGCAGCTCCGCGACGCCATCCCGGCCGCCTTCGCCGAGGCCCGCGGCGACCTCGACCGGTGGCGGAGGGCTACCGAGGTGCTCGTCGACGACGCGCTCGAGGAGATCGAGGGGCTCCGCGTCCTCGGCCTCACCCAGTCGGAGGTGCAGGCCATCGGCCGCGAGTTCGCGACCGCGCAGGGCCTCCTCCCGCCGAACTCCTCCGCGGCGAGTATCGCGGACGCGCTCGCGACCTCGACGACGGCCTACGACGTGGCGAACGCCATCACCGCCGTCGCTCGAGACTATACCGCGCTCAGTTCCCTGGACACCGATCGTCGCTGCGCCGCGAGCGGCATGGCCGCCGCAGCTCGACGCCTCCGAGGCGTCGTACTCGGGGTCGACGACGCTGCGCCCTTCCGCAGCGAGGTCCGGTTGAGCCCCGTGGGGCGCTAGCTCGCTGGGCTGGCGCGAGGGCGCAGGCGGGAGAAAATAAGAGACCCCCGCTCGCGCGAGGGTCTCTCTGGTCGGGGTGGACGGGACTCGAACCCGCGGCCTCCGGCGTGACAGGCCGGCGTTATAACCAACTTAACTACCACCCCTGGGTGGTCTCCCGCTCGTCTCCGAGAGGGAGGCGCTTCCTATCATGGAGTCTTCGGGTGTCAACCCGCCTCGAGCGAGGATCGAGGCGTGGACGGAGGCTCGCGCTCGAGCGCGCGAGGGCGGGGGCAGGAGGCGTCGAGGGTCGCCCGAGTGTGGCGCGTCGCGCTGGCCGGCTGGTCGCGGCGCGGCGTTCCGTGCGACGCTCTCCGCATGCGACGACGAGGGCTCGGGGTATCGGCGTGGACGGCGCTCACGCTGCTCGCCGGTGGGTGTGACGCGCCTGCGACCGAGGGCGACGGCGGCCTCGCGCGGCGGGACGCCTTCGAGCCGGCCGAGAGCGACGCGAACCTCGACGCGGCACGTCCCTCGACGCCGGACGATCTCCCCGCCGCGGGCAATCCGTCGGGGACCTGCGCGATCCCCGCGGAGGCGAGCGCGGCCGACGTCTCCGCGCCTCGCACCGTCGTCGGGACGGGTACGCCCGAGAGCTGCACGAGCGCGGCGTTCGTCCGGGCCGTCGCGGCCGGGGGCGTCATCGTCTTCGACTGCGGGCCCGCGCCGGTCACGATCACGCTCGAGGAGACGGCCAAGGTCGTGAACGACACGGGCCCCGACGTCGTGATCGACGGCGGCGGGCTCGTGACGCTGAGCGGCGCGGGCGAGCGTCGCATCCTCTACATGAACACCTGCGACGAGGCGCAGCACTGGACGACCTCGCACTGTCAGGATCAGGACCACCCGCGCCTCACGATCCAGAACCTCACGTTCATCGACGGCGACGCGCGGAGCGAGCGCGAGTACGACGGGGGCGGCGCGATCTGGGCGCGCGGCGGCCAGCTGCGGATCCTCCACAGCCGCTTCTTCCGCAACCGGAGCGCGGACGAGGGCCCCGACGTGGGCGGCGGCGCGGTGCGCGCCTTCGATCAATTCGAGGATCGGCCCGTCTTCGTCGTGGACAGCACGTTCGGGGGGCGCGACGGGCTCGGCAACGTGAGCTCGAACGGCGGCGCGCTGAGCAGCATCGGCGTGAGCTGGACGATCGTGAACAGCCTCTTCTCGTACAACCACGCGATCGGGCGCGGCGGCAACCCCGCGCGGAGCGGCACGCCGGGCGGCGGCTCGGGCGGCGCCATCTACAACGACGGCAACACGATGACGCTCTCGATCTGCGGCTCGCTCATCGAGGAGAACGTCGTCAACGAGTACGGCGCCGCGATCTTCTTCGTCTCGAACGATCACAGCGGGGACATCCGCCTCGATCGCACGGTGATCCGCCACAACACGGGCGGGAGCTGGTACCCGGTGCGGCCGCAGATCTCCTGCCACGACGACACGCCGATCGAGGTGATCGACACGACGTTCGAGGACTGAGGGCGCGCCTCCCTCCCGCCGAGCCCGCGTGCCCGCGCGGACGGATCAGGTCGAGCGAGGCGCGCGGTCAGAACCCGCAGGTGGCGGGCTCGCCGTCGCGCGCGAGGCCCCAGCTCATCGTCGCGGTCGAGCGCGCGTGCCCCACCCGACCCAGGCGATCGACGAGGATGATGCCGCCCGTCCCGCCGACGCGCGCGAGGAGCTCGTCGATCACGCGCTGGGCCGCCTCCTCTGGGTGCAGGCCCTCGCCGAGCAGGAGCGTCGCGCGGTGGGTCGAGGCGAGGCGGAGGATCGCCTCGCCGTCGCCGGTCGCCGAGGCGGCGCCGAGGGTGTCGTCGGCGTAGGTGCCCGCGCCGACGATCGGAGAGTCCCCGACGCGGCCTCGACGCTTGCCCACGGTGCCCCCGGTGCTCGTCGCGGCGGCGACGCTCCCCCGCGCGTCGCACGCCACCGCTCCCACCGTACCGCCCGCCCAGCCGCCGCTCGCGCGCCCCTCGAGGACGGCGCGCAGGCGCTCGCGCGCGGCGTCGGTCGTCATCGTGACCGGATCCGCCTCGACGAAGCCGTGCGCCGTCGCGAAGAGCCGCGCGCCCTCGGCGGCGTAGAGGACGTGACGCCCCTCCTCGAGCACCGCGCGCGCGACGCGGATCGGGCTCCGAAAAGGCGGTAGCGCGCAGACGGCGCCCGCGCGTAGGCGCGCGCCCTCCATCACCGAGGCGTCGAGCGAGAGCTCCCCGGCCTCGTTCAGGCAAGCGCCCGTCCCTGCGTTGTAGAGGGGATCGTCCTCGAGCACCTCGACCGCGCGCACGACCGCCTCGAGCGCCGAGCGCGTCTCGAGGAGCCGAGCGAGCCCCGCCTCGGCAGCAACGCGCGCGCCTTCCGCGTGTCGCGTGCGCGCCTGCGGGGGGACGTCGCCCGCGCCGCCGTGGACGAGCACGACGGGGCGAACGGGGCGAGGGACCGAGCGCGTGGCGGGCATGGCGCGGAGCCTAGTCGAGCTCACGCGCTCGGGACGAGGCGGTCGATCGTCGGACCGCGCACCCGCTCGCCGTCCTCGAGCTCGACCTCCACGAGGAGGAGCGCGCGCCCGTCGCCGCAGACGACGGCGATCCCCTCGGGGACGCGCAGCGCCTCGCCCGGCTCGAGCACGTCGGGGACGACGCCGTCGAAGGCGCGCGCCGCTCGGACGAAGACGAGTCGATCGCCGAAGAGGACGCTCGCGAGCGGCGCGGGTGAGGCGGCGCGGACGAGGCGGAGGGCCTGATCGAGCGGCGCGTCCCAGTCGATCGAGAGCTCGTCCTCCAAGGGCCGCGGGGCGAGCGTCGCGCGCGCCTCATCCTGGGGCGCTCCCTCGAGAGCCTCGCCCGCCTCGAGCCGCCGCGCGCACTCGACGAGCAGGCTGAGCGAGGGCCGATCGAGCCGCCGCGCGAGGCGGTAGGCGTCGTCGTCGCGGCCGATCGCGAGCGCGCGCTGCGCGATGATCGGGCCCGTGTCGTAGCCGCGATCGAGGCGGTGGAGCGTCACGCCGCTCTCCTCGTCGCCCGCGAGGATCGCGTGGAAATACGGGTCGGGCCCGCGGTGACGCGGCAGGAGCGAGGGGTGCACGCCGAAGGCGCCGCGCGGCGCGAGCGCGAGCACGGCCTCGGGGATCCGGTTGGGCCAGAACCAGGAGAGGATCGCGTCGGGTCGAGCGCTCGCGAGCGCGGCTCGCACGACCGGGTCGTCGAGATCGGGCTTGAAGAGGAGGAGGGGGCGCTCGAGCGCGCGAGCTTCGGCGCGCCCCGCGTCGGGGATCGCCGAGACGGCGAGGCGCGTCCGCGCGCGGCGCAGGCCGGGGGCGCGGTGCCCGAACGACGCGACGCTCGGGACGAAGCCGGCGCGCCGCAGCACCTCCGCGCCGAGCGGCAGACCGAAATACAGGAATCGCACGAGCGATGATATATCTCGACGCCTCGCGCTCGCCGCCCGCGGCGCGCGCGGTTCGCCATGAGCCCACCCGACAAGAGCGATCCCGTGCGCACCATCCGAGTCGTCGCCGCCGTCGTCGAGCGCGACGGCCGCTACCTCATCACGCAGCGCCGCCCGAACGCCGTGCTCCCCTTGCTCTGGGAGTTCCCGGGGGGCCGGGTCGAGACGGGCGAGAGCGACGCGACGGCGCTCGCGCGCGAGATGCGCGAGCGCCTCGACATCGACGTGACCGTCGGCGAGCTCATCTCCTACGTCACGCACCCTTACGAGCACTACACGGTCGATCTCTTCCTCTACGAGTGCCGGACGAGGGCGATGGAGCCGCGCTGCAAGAACGTCCACGCGTTCCGGTGGGTGACGTCGGACGAATTCGATCAGTACCCCTTCACCCCGGCGGACGAGGCCTCGATGACGAAGCTGCTCGGGGTCTCCGATGCTTGAGGCGCCCGCGCGAGCCCGGGTGCCGGGGCGTCGATGAGCACGCCGAGCCGCTGCCCGACGTGCAGCTTCGCGCTGCCGGAGGGCGCCTCCCGCTGCCCGCAGTGTGGGCGCGTCTTCGGTGAAGGGAACCGCTGCCCGCACTGCCACGCCATCGCGGCGGTTCGTCCGAGCGAGGACGGCTACGCCTGCGCCGCGTGCGGCAAGCCCCGCCCGCTCACGCCGGAGACCACGCTCGCGCCCGACCTCGCGAGCCGCATGCGGCAGCGGCTCGAGCGCGCGCTCGGCGTCGCCTCGATCACGCTCGCGGTGCTCCTCGCGGCCGGGACGACGATGATCCTCGGCACGAGCGTCACCCCGCTCGTCGTCGCCACGCTCGTCGCCGCGCTCGGCGTCGGCCTCGCGGCGCGGCTCTTCGCCTCGGCGTCGGCCCGCGATCGCGCGCTCGCCGAGCACGTTCGCACGGCGCGGCGAGAGCAGGCCAAGCGCCTGCTCCTCACCTCGGCCTCCACGGCGGAGGAGCTCGCGCAGCGCCTCGGCACGAGCGAGGCGGAGGCCGAGCGGCTCGCGACCGAGCTCGCCTCGAACCCGCGGAGCAACGTGGACGCGTTCGTCGACGAGGAGATCGGCGTCGTCCGCTACGGGCGCAGGGATCGGCTGCCCGCCGTGCGCGTCGCCGCGCCCGACGAGGAGGATCGCGAGCTCGCGGCCGACGAGGAGGATCGCGCGAGGCAGAAGGTCGAGCGCGAGGCGGGCGCCCCGTGACGGCGGGCGCGCGGATCGCCGCTCAGGCGCCCGGGCGTTGCGCCTCGAACGTGAGCTCGCCCTCCTTCAGATCGACGACGACGGTGTCTCCCGCGCCGTAGCCGCCGCGCAGGATCGCCTCGGCGAGCGGATCCTGGAGGTTCTTCGCGATCACCCGCCTAAGCGGTCGCGCGCCGAACGCCGGCTCGTACCCGAGCTCGACGAGGTGGTTCTTCGCGGCGTCGGAGACGGCGAGGGTGATCTGGCGATCCGCGAGCAGGCGAGCGAGCGAGCGGAGCTGGATCGAGACGATGCCGCGCAGCTCCTTCTTCCCGAGCGGGTTGAAGATGACGACGTCGTCGACGCGGTTCAGGAATTCCGGGCGAAAATGCCCGCGAAGCTCCCGATCGAGCTTCGCGCGGAGCGCCTCGCGCGAGGCGCGGATCGCCTCCTCGTCCTCCGAGTCGGGGAAGTCGTGATCGAGGATCGCCGCCGAGCCGACGTTGCTCGTCATGATGATCACCGTGTCGGAGAAGTGCGCGAGCTGACCGCGCGAGTCGGTGAGGCGGCCGTCGTCGAGCACCTGGAGCAGGATGTTGAACACGTCCGGGTGGGCCTTCTCCATCTCGTCGAAGAGCACGACGCTGTAGGGCCTGCGCCGGACCGCCTCGGTGAGGAACCCTCCCGCCTCGCTGTCGACGTAGCCCGGAGGCGCGCCGAGCAGGCGCGCGACCATGTGCTTCTCCATGAACTCGCTCATGTCGAGGCGCGTGAGCGAGGCCTCGTCGTCGAAGAGGAACTGCGTGAGCGCCTTCGCGAGCTCCGTCTTGCCGACGCCCGTCGGCCCGAGGAAGAGGAAGCTCCCGATGGGGCGCCGCGCGTCACGCAGGCCGATGCGCCCTCGCCGCACCGCCTTCGCGATCGCGGTGACCGCGGCGTCCTGGCCCACGACCTGCTCCGTGAGGTGCGCCTCCATCGAGAGGAGGCGATCCTGCTCGGCCTGGAGCATCCGCGTGACGGGCACGCCGGTCCACGTCGCGATGACGTCGGCGACGTCCGCGTCGGTCACGCGATCGCTCCGCTGCTCGAGGGCGTCCGTCTCCGCGCGCTTCTCCTCGAGCTTCCTCTCGAGCAGGGGGATCGCGCCGAAGCGCAGCTCGCCAGCGCGGGCGTGGTCGCCCCGCGACGTCGCCTCGTCGCAGCTCTTGCGGAGGGCGTCGAGCTCGGCCTCGAGCCGCTTCTGCTCGGCGAGCTTCGCCGCGCCGTCGCTCCACGCGGCGCGAGCGCGCTCGACCAGCGGACGGAGCGCGTCGGCCTCCTCCTCGATCGCCTCGCGCGCTCGCACGCTCGCCTCGTCCGTGTCGTCGAGGAGCGAGCGGATCTCGGCCTCGAGCGTCTCGAGCCGCCGCTCTTGCGCGTCCACCGCGGCGGGCTTTCCGTCGAGCTCGACGCGCGCTCGCGCGCCCGCCTCGTCGATCAGATCGACGGCGACCTTCGGGAGGTTCGCGGACGGCACGTAGCGCCGCGAGAGGCGTACGGCCGCCTGGATCGCGGCGTCCGCGATGCGGACGGCGTGCTTGGCCTCGTAGCGATCGATGATCCCGCGCAGGATCGCGATCGCCTGCTCCGGCGTCGGCGGCTCGACGGCGATCGTGACGAAGCGGCGCGCGAGCGAGGGCTCGTCGTCGGCGAGCTTCTTCGCGACGCTCGGCGTCACGAGGCCGATGGCGCGGAGCTCCCCGCGACCGAGCGCGCTCCCGAGCAGGGCGGCGAGGCCCGGCTGCGATCGATCGCCGACGAGCGAGCTCAGATCGGGCAGCACGAGGATGACGTCGCCGGCCGAGCGCGCCGCGGCGAGCAGCGCGCGCACCCGATCCTCGCCCTCGCTCCGCAGCCGCGCGCCCGCGAGGAGGGTCGCGAGCTCGAGCCAGACGAGCCGCTTGCCGGCGACGACCGCGGGGACGTCGCCCTTGGCGATCCGCTGCGCGAGGCCGTAGACGATCGAGGTCTTGCCGATCCCCGGCTCGCCGACGAGCAGCGGGTTGTTCTCGAGGCGGCGCGCGAGGACCTGGAGCATGCGCCGGGCCTCGGCGTCGCGCCCGACCACGGGATCGAGCGCGCCGGCGCGCGCGCGCGCGACGAGATCGATCCCTTGTCCGTCGATGAGGTCGCTCCCGCTCGCGCCCGAGCTCGCGCCGGTCGATGGGGGCTCACCGAGCGGCGCGCTGGCGCCGGGCGCCGGGGCCTCGCTCGGCTCGAGGGCGGCCCGGAGCAGCGTCGAGCTGAGCCCGACGCTCTTCAGCACCTGCGCGACGGGCCCCGTCGTGTCCTGCGCGAGCGCGAGCAAGAGGTGGGTGTTCGTCACCCGAGGCGCCTTCACGCGCGCTGCCTCTCCCTCGGCGCGCGCGAGGAGATCGTGCATCGCCTGCGAGAAATAGGCGACCACTCCGTCCGCCTTGGGCTGGCGCCGAAGCAGCGCCTCGGCCTCGAGGAGCGCGTCCGTCGGATCGGCGTCCGCGCGGCGCACGATCGCGCGCGTCGCGTCGTTCCGGTCGAGCAGCCGATGCAAGACGTGGAGCGGCTCGACCTCGGGGTTCTTGCGCTCGTCCGCGAGCGCCTGGGCCGCGTGGATCACGCGCTGCGCGTCGCGGTCGTAGGCGTCGAGGCGGAGGGTCAGGCTGCGCGTCATGGGCGCATCCTATCGCAGTCGACGACGCGGCCGACGCGGCTCGATCAGGCCCGCGCCGCGTGCTTCGCGAGGTAGCGGGCGCGCAGATCGCCGATGACGTGCGAGAGGACGCGCTCCTCCTCGCCGCTCAGGTTCCCGCGCGTCGTTCGTTCGAGCATCTCGAGGATCTCGATGGTGTGCCGCGCGCCCGCGAGATCGACGACGCCGCGCGGCGCCTCGAGCTGGCTCGCGTCGAGCTCGCCGAGCTGGATCATGCACGTCGTGCTCAGCGAGAGGATGAACGTGACGAAGTCGATCGGCGGCTCCCCCTCGCCGCCGGGGAGCGGCTCGAGGCCCTCGTCGTCCTCTCGCTCCCTCGACATCCGCTCACTCCGTCTCGTCGTTCGACGCGTCGGCGAGCTCGTCGGCGGCCTCGTCGTCGTAGCTCGTGAGCGCGACGTTGTCCGCGCGATCGGGGAGGCTCGCGATCGACTTCTCGTACACCTTCGCGTCGAGGAGCCCTCGCTCGATGTTGCGCTCGGCGACTCGCTTGTCGAAGAGGAACTCTTGCTTCGTCGTCATGGCGGCCGAGGGTACGCGCGTCTCGCCCGGCTGCAAGCGGACGGGCTCGCCGCGGGGAGCCTCGGCGACCTCCGATCCTCACGGCACGAGCCCGTCGCGTTGATTCGTGCTGTGAGGCGCGCGGTCAGAAGAGCCCGATCGAGAAGTGGAACGCGCCGAAGGGCTCCTGCACGTCTGCGTCGTCGCGGCGCGTGACGTTCACCCCGTAGTCGGCGGCGATGGGGCCGACGGGCGTCGAGAGCCGGAGGCCCGCGCCGACCGAGACCCGCACCTGGAGCAGGTCCTCGGGCACCACCGCGTCCGCGAACGCCCAGACGTTGCCGAAGTCGACGAAGACGCCGCCCTGGAGATCGCCAGCGATCGGGAAGCGGAGCTCGGCGCGGCCGAGGTAGAAGAGCTCGCCGGTGCGCGTCACGGCCGCGGCCGGGAGCGGCGTCCCCTCGCGCCGCGCGGCCTCGATCGCCTCGATCTGATCCTGCGGGATGACCTGGTCCTGGAGGAAGCCGCGGAGCGAGTCGACGCCGCCGAGGAAGTACGCGCGGTTCGGGTACACGCGCGAGGCGGGCTCGAGGTGAAAGACGCGTCCACCGCGCGCCTGGAGCGCGAGCACCCACCCATCGACGATCGGCACGTAGCCGCTCGCGGTGAGGGTGAGCTTGAGGAAGTGGCTGTAGTCCTCGGGTCGCTCCGTGACGAGCGTGTGGGCCCACTCGAGCGCCGCGGAGGCGTAGAAGCCGTCGGTCGGGGTGAAGGCGCTGTCGCGCAGATCGAGCGCGAAGAGGCCGCGCACGCTCGTCAACGCCGAGACCCCGTTCGGGACGCGCAGGAGGCGCTGGATGCGCGGATCCGTCGTCATCGCGAGGTAGTCCTGGAGCGACTGCTGCTGGTTGAAGAGCGAGACGGTGTTCTGCTCGAGCTCGGCGGAGATGGAGCCCGTGTAGCGGCGCTCGGGCTGGTAGGTGAACGCGAGGACGGCGCCGTTCTTGTCGAGGCCGAAGTCGCGGAAATTGTCGCGCAGGTGGACGAGATCGAGGTTCGCGCGCACGTCCGGCAGCTCGGGGATGTGCGGGACGGCGAGCCCGATCGTGATGCGCCGCTCGACGCGATCGATGAGGCTGAGCCCCCCGATCGCCTGCTCGAGCTCGGAGTCCTGGAAGAAGAATTGGTACGCGAGCTGCGCGCGGAGCGAGAGCGCGATCGCGTAGCCGAAGAGGTTCCGGTAGGTGTACTCGAACGCGCCGCGCGCGCCCTCGCCCGTGCCGACGCCGGCGCTGAGCGCGAGCTCCTGCGGCAGACGCTCGGCGACGGTCACGATGATCGTCTTGGTCCGCTCCGGCAGCTCTGGATCGATCGGCGCGACGTTCGCGCTCGAGAACACGCCGAGGCGGAGGAGCGCGTCCTCGCTCTGGCGCACCAGCTCGGGCCGAAGGAGCGAGCCGGGCCGGAACCGGAGCGCCTGACGGACGAGGTCCTCGCTGGTGCTCGAGGCGCCTCGGACGCGGATCTCGCCGACGTGCACCGGGTAGCTCTCGATCACCTCGAAGACGATCTCGGCGCGCTCCTGATCGCTCGAGCGGTGCACCGTCGAGTCGACCCGCGCGAAGAAGTGTCCGCGATCCTGGTAGAGCGCGAGCATGCGTCGCCGCCCCTCCTCGAGCGCGACGAAGCTGAACGGCGCGCCTCGCATGAGCCGCGTCGCCTCGAGCAGCGCGCGGGTCGCGACGAGGTGGTTGCCGACCACGCGGACGTCGTGGACCATCGTCCGCGGCCCCTCGAACACGGGCACGGTGACGACCGCGTCACCGTCCTCGAGCTCGCGCAGCTCCGCCGGCCCCACGTGCGCGTCGAGGAAGCCGGCCGCGTGGTAGAGTTCCGCGATGTGCTCGACCGCCTCGGCGTACGTGGCCTCCATCCACACCGTGGCGGGGATGTCCACGATCGGCGCGGGGAAGGTCCGCCGCGCGGGCTCTCGGCCGAGGACGAGCCGATCGACGGTGTCGTCGTCGACGGGCTCGAAGGGCTGTGAGCTCGGCAGATCCTCCTCGAGGTAGCTGCGGATCTGATCGCGCAGGAGCTCGGGGGCGAAGTGGGTCGCGCCCGGGAACGAGATCCCGACGACGCGCGTCCGATCCCCGGCGGCGATCTCGACGACGAGCACGGCGAAGCGGGGATCGGGCTCGCCGTCCTCCGGGCGGAGCCGCCTCGGATCGAGCACGCGTCGGATCGCGACGTCCGGGTGCATGAAGCCGTGCTGCTCGTAGAGATGGACGACCCGCGCCCGGATGCTCTCGAGCTGGACCCGCGAGAGCCGCTCGCTCGTCTGATCGAGGACGCTCTCCACGTCCGCGCGCGAGAGCGGATCGGGGCTCCGCACCTCGACGCGGTAGCGGTGCCCGAAGCGCGCCGGGACGACGACGCGTCCGTCCTCGGGCTCGACGAGCGCCGGCTCGAGGCGCGCCTCGAGGTAGCCCGCCTCGCGGAGCGCCATCTCCGCGCGGGGGACGGCGTCCGCGAGGCGCTGTCGATCGAGCACGTCGCCCACCGCGAGGCCGAGCGCGCTCGCGAGATCGACGTCGTCCGGCGAGGCGAGCACGCCGCCCTCGATGCCGGCGCCGAGCGGGACGAAGCGGAGCTCGCGGATGCGCAGCGGCTCGCCCTCGCGGACGAGGACGCGCAGGACCTTGTGCGAGGGCGAGTCCGTGTCGCGCAGCGTGACGTCGATCGCCGCGTGCACGTAGCCGCGCGAGGCGAATTCGTCCTCGAGCGCGCGCGTCAGATCGGGCAGCGAGGCGACCAGCTCCCCGCCCGCGCGCACGCCGAGGAGGTCGAGGATCGCGGCGTCCGTGAGCGCCTCGTTCCCCTCGATCTCGATGCGCGTGAGGAGGATCCGAGGCACGAGCGTGACCCGCACGCGGACCGTTCCGTCCCCTCGCGGCTCGGCCTCGTAGGTCACGTCGGCCCAGTCGCCGCTCGCGAGGAGCGCGAGGGCGGACGCGCGGAGCGCTCGGCGCGTGAGCCGGGCCCCCTCGAGCCGCGCGTCGCTCGCGTCGATGAGGCCGCGCGCCTCCCCGAGCACCACCACCTCGCCGATCGGTCGACCAGCGAGATCGCGCGGGATGTCCGCGTGGATCACGGGGATCGCGACGAAGAGCGCGAGGAGCGCGAAGAGCGAGGCGAGCGCCACGCGGCGCGCGCGCGCCAGGACGCCACGCGGGCCGTCGAAGCCGTCGTGGGTGTGGTCCGGGCGGTGCGAGGTCGAGCGCAAAGGTGGGGGGACGTTAGCGAAGCTCGGGGAGGACGTCAGGCGCGGCGCGCGGCTCCGGGCTCCCGAGCGGGCGGCTCCCGGCCATCGCGGCGTCAGTCTCCGAGGACGACGAGGAGCTGGCCACCCTCGACCTGATCGCCCGGGCTGACGTGGATCGCGGCGACCCGAGCGGCGCGTGGCGCCTCGATCCCGTGCTCCATCTTCATCGCCTCCATGATCACCATCACGGATCCTCGCTCGACGAGGGCGCCCGCCTCGACGCGGACCTCGAGGATCTTGCCGGGCATCGGCGCGACGGCCGCGTCGGCGCCGCCCGCGCCGGCGCGGAGCGGCAGCCGCGAGACGCGCGCGAACGAGAACGTCTCGGGCGCGAGGTGGACGTGGACGCTCGAGGCCGTGACGGCGAAGCGCACGCGGAGACGACGCTCGTCCAGCGAGAGCGTGAGCGCGCCTCGGATCGAGCGCGCCCGGGGCGCGTCGTCTCGCTCGAGCCGGACGAGCTCGGCGCGCGCCTCGATCGCGCCTGAGCGCACGAGGAAGCGGCCGTCGCGCTCCGGCGTGAACGCGATCTCGTCCCGGACGTCGCCGGACGCGAGCTCGATCCGCTCGGGCCCCATGCGGTGGCTGCGGAAGTGGCTCGGGAGGCGCGGGAGGATGGCGCGCTCGGCGTCTCGGAGAGCGACGAGCACCAGCGCCGCGACGATGGCCGCGCGCGCCCTCGCGTCGGACGTGGGCGGCTCGATCTTCCCTCCCGCGAGGTGCTCGTCGATGAAGCCCGTGTGGAGCTCACCTCGCGCGAAGGCGGGGTGCGCGAGGAGCGCGTGGAGGAACCGCCGGTTGGTGGCGATGCCCGCCGCGAAGAGCTGGCCGAGCGCGTGGCGGAGGCGCGCCCGCGCCTCCTCTCGATCCGCGCCCCGCGCGATCAGCTTCGCGATCATCGAGTCGTAGTGGACGCTCACCGAGCTGTCCGCCTCGACGCCGGCCTCGACGCGGAGCCACGGCTCGCGGCGGAGCTCGGGCGGGAGGTGGAAGTCGTCGAGCGCGCCGCTCGCCGGGAGGAAGCCCGCGCTCGGATCCTCGGCGCAGAGCCGCACCTCGATCGCCGAGCCCGCGCGCCTCTCGTCGAGCTCGGCCTGGGTGAAGCGGAGCGCCTCCCCGCGGGCGATCCGGAGCTGCTCCTCGACGAGATCGATCCCCCAATAGACGCCCTCGGTGACGGGGTGCTCGACCTGGAGGCGCGTGTTCACCTCGAGGAAGAAGAAGTCGCCGCTCGGCGCGAGCACGAACTCGGCGGTGCCGGCGCTCGTGTACCCGATGCTCCTCGCGAGCCGGAGCGCCGCGTCCGTGATCCGCGCGCGGAGCGCGTCGTCGAGGGCCGGGGAGGGCGCCTCCTCGAGGACCTTCTGGTGCCGGCGCTGGATCGAGCACTCGCGCTCGCCGAGGTGGACGAGCCCGCCGTGCCGATCGCCGAGGATCTGCACCTCGACGTGCCGCGGCCGCTCGACGAGGCGCTCGAGCAGGAGGGTGGGATCGCCGAACGCGTGCTCGGCCTCGCGCCTCGCGCTCGCGAAGGCCGCCTCGAGCTCGGCGACGCTCCGCGCGACGCGCATCCCCTTGCCGCCGCCGCCCGCGGACGCCTTGAGGAGCACGGGGTAGCCGATCCGCTCGGCCGCCTCGCGGAACGCCTCGAGGCGCTGATCCTCGCCCGCGTAGCCGGGCACGACGGGTACGCCGGCGGCCTCGGCGATCGCCTTCGCCTCGCGCTTCTTGCCCATCTTCGCGATCGCCTCGGGGCTCGGTCCGACGAAGGTGAGCCCCGCCTCGCTCACCCTCCGCGCGAACGCGTCGTTCTCGGCGAGGAAGCCGAAGCCGGGGTGGATCGCGTCGGCGCCGCTCACGCGCGCCGCCTCGAGGACGCGCGCGACCGAGAGGTACGACGCGTCCGCGGGCCCCGGGCCCAGGCGGAACGCCTCGTCGGCCTCGCGCACGAACGGGAGCGCCTCGTCCGCGTCGGAGAACACCGCGACGGTCGCGATGCCCATGCGGCGCGCCGTGCGGACGACGCGGCTCGCGATCTCGCCGCGGTTCGCGATCAGCAGCTTCTCGATCGATCCCGTCATCGCGTACCTCGTGGATCGCGGACGATCCGTGCTCGTCAGTGTCGAAAGACGCCCCAGCGCATCGTCCCCTCGACGGGCCTCGTGTGGACGACGGAGAGGCAGATCCCGAGGACGCTCCGCGTGTCGCGGGGATCGATGATGCCATCGTCCCAGACCCGAGCGGTCGCGAAGAAGGGGTCGCTCTCCAGCTCCACCTGCGCCTCGATCATCTGCTTCATCACGCCGAGCTTCTCCTCGTCGACGGGGAGGCCGCGCTTCTCCGCGGCCTCCCGCTGGATGATGTCGAGCACGCCCGCGAGCTGCTTGCCGCCCATCACCGCGATGCGGTGGTTGGGCCAGCTGAAGAGGAAGCGCGGCGCGTACGCGCGGCCGCTCATCGCGTAGTTCCCCGCGCCGTAGCTCGCGCCCGTCATGATCGTGATCGCGGGGACCGTGCTGTTCGAGACGGCGTTGATCATCTTCGCGCCGGCCTTGATGATCCCCTCCTCCTCGTAGCGCCGGCCGACCATGAACCCGACGATGTTCTGGAGGAAGATCAGCGGGATGCTCCGCTGGTTCGCGAGCTCGATGAATTGCGCGCCCTTGTTCGCCGACGCCGTGAAGAGGATGCCGTCGTTCGCGAGGATCGCGACGGGGTAGCCGTGGACGTGCGCGAAGCCGCAGACGAGCTCCGGCCCGTAGAGCGGCTTGAACTCGCTGAAGCGTGAGCCGTCGACGACGCGCGCGATGACCTCCTTCGCGGAGAAGGGGATCCGCACGTCCGAGGACGCGATGCCGAGGAGGTCCTCGATCGGGTGGATCGGCTCCTCGACGACGGGGAGCGGCGCGCGACCGCGCTTCTCCCAGGCGAAGTGCGCGACGATCTCGCGGCCGAGGCGGATGGCGTGGTGCTCGTCCTCGGCGAGGTAGTCCGAGACGCCGCTCACGCGCGCGTGCATCTCGGCGCCGCCCAGCTCCTCGTGCGTCGTCTCCTCGCCGGTCGCCATCTTCACGAGCGGCGGCCCGCCGAGGTAGACCTGCGCCTGCTTCTTCACCATCACGACGTAGTCGCTCATCCCGGGCACGTAGGCGCCGCCGGCCGTCGAGCTGCCGAAGACGAGGCACACCGACGGCGCCCGGCTCGTGGAGTGGCGCGTGATATCTCGAAAGACGCGCCCGCCCGGGACGAAGATCTTCGACTGGTTCGGGAGATCCGCGCCGGCGCTCTCGATGAGGGAGACGCTCGGCAGGCCGTTCTCCGCCGCGATGTCGGAGAGGCGCGTCGTCTTCACGACGCTGAGCTCGCTCATCGCGCCGCCCTTCACCGTCGCCTCGCTCGCCGTGATGAGGCACTCGACGCCCGAGACGATCCCGACGCCGCCGATGACGCTCGCGCCGCTCGCGTGCCCGCTCACCTCGTGCCCGGCGAGGGGGGCGATCTCGAGGAAGTAGCTGCCCGGATCGAGCAGGCGATCGACCCGCTCGCGCGGCAGGAGCTTGCCGGCGTCGACGTGCTTGGCCCGCGCGCGCTCGCCGCCCGCGACGCGCGCCTTCTCGAGCGCCTCGGCGAGCCGCTCGAGCGAGCGGCGGTTCGCCTCGTCGTTCGCGCGGAAGCGCTCGCTCCGCCGGTCGACGCGCGACTCGAGCGCCGGGTAGCGCTCGCGCGGATCGATCGGGGACCCCGTGGCGTCGGCTCGCTCGTGCTCTCGCATGGAGGGAAGGTAGGGAGCCTCGAAGAGCCGCGTCAACGCCGACGGCGAGCGCGCTCGGGCGTGCCTCGGGCGCTCAGCGCGCGCGGCGCGCCGCGTCCGGCGAGCCCGGCGAGGGCGGGCTCTTCTTCGCGACGAGGTAGACGTTCCACCCGGGCTCGTCCCGGACCGAGCGCACGCGCTTGAAGACGCCGTTGCCGCCTCCCTCGCCGTCGTCGCCCTCCCAGTACACGTCCACGTCGATGAACCCGGCCGCGAGGAGCGCCTCGCGGAGCTCGGGGATCGTGTAGAGGCGCCAGTCGTAGGTGAACGCGCGCCGGAGCTCGGTGCCGTCGTGGAAGCGGAAGTGGATGTGCGCGAGGAAGTGGTGCGTGATCGGATCGAAGCCCGCCTGCTCCCAGACGTAGATGAAGCCCGTCTTGCGTCCTCCGACGAGGCGGGGCTCCTCGAGCGCCTGGCGCGACTCCCAGCCGCCGAGCAGATCGAGGACGAAGAGGCCGTCGTCCGCGAGCGCGCCGCGGACGGCGCGGAAGTAGCGCTCGAGCAGCGGCCGGGTCTGGAAGGTCTGGTAGCTGTAGTTGAACGCGCAGACGAGATCGAAGCGCTCGCGCGTGGGCCTCGAGAGCACGTCGCGCTCGATGAGGCGCACCCGCGCGCGCTCGGCGTCCGTGAGCGGCGCGAGGTTGTGCGCGCGCCCCCACTCGAGCGTCGGCCGGTCGATGTCGAGGCCCGCGGCCCGCCGATCGCGCCCGCTCTTCGCCCACGCCGCCGCCAAGAGGCCGGTCCCGCAGAAGTCCTCGCGCAGCGTGCGCGCGCGAGCGCCCGTGTGGCGGCGGTACATGCCCGAGATGAGGGCGATCTCGTGATCCGTCGCCTGGACGCTGAGCTGGTAGAGCGCGTGTCGATCGGCGGTCTTCGCGCTGAGGCGTGGCTTCGTGCGGGCCATGGGCGCGCGCTCATAGCACGCCCGCTCGCTCGCTTCGCGCGCGCCGTCAGCCGACGACGCCGAGGACGCGCGCGGGCCCGCTCGGCGCCTCGAGCGCGCTCCCGGCCTCGCCGAGCGCGCGCTTGACGAACCCGAGGGCGTAGCCGCCCGCGACGCTCGTCAGCTCCCCGACGATCTTCTCCTCGTGCCGGAGCTCCTCGCCCACCGACGCGCCGCGCGCGACCGCGAGCGTGACGAGCGAGCGCGAGAGCTGGCCGCGGTTCTCGAGGGTGCAGACGACCTCTTGCCCGAGGTAGCAGCCCTTGTCGAAGGCGACCGCGCGCTTGAGCCCTGCCTCCTGCGGATAGCTCTGCTCGCCGAAGTCCGCTGGCCATCGCGGCACGCCGGCGCGCACCCGCGCGCGCTCGAACGAGGCGTCGTCCACGCGGATCGCGTCGAGCGAGCCCGCCTCGGCCAGGAGGCGCGCGATCGCCTCCTCGACGTGCGCGCGCTCGATCACGAGCGCGCGCCCCGGGCCGAGCCGGTCGTGGGCGAACACGCTCGCGCCGAGCCCCTCGAGCGCTCGCTCGACCGCCACGCCGAGGGCCCTCTCGCCGAGGACCGAGACGAGCGCGAGGCTCGTCTCCGTGAGGCTCACGTCCTCCATGATCACGTACCTCTCGAGGCGCGCTCGCAGCGCCGACCAGGCGTCGCGGGGCGCCGCGAAGTGGAGCGTCCCCCCCCGCTCGAAGACGATCACGTCCGAGACGATGCGCCCCTTGGGCGTGAGGACGAGCCCGTAGAGCGCGCGATCGGGCTGGAGCTTGCGCAGATCGCTCGTCGTCTGTCCGTTGAGCCACGAGCGCGCATCGTCGCCCTCGACCGCGATCACCACGGCGCTCGCGTCGTGGTGGATCCCGACCGACCGCAGCCACGCCTCGCCCTCTCCCTCGCGCTCGCCTTCGCGCTCGCCTTCGCGCTCGCCTTCGCTCATGCGCTCCTTCTGTGCCGTGGCGTGGGGGTCAGCAAGCGTGAACGCGGCTTCACGATCTCCCACCCCGATCGCGTGACGAGGCGGGATCTGTCATGGTTCATGGCTGGCGTGCCGCTTGCTGAGAGCGGCCAGCCTCGGGAGGCAACCATGCGATCGTCGGCCTCGCTCCTCATCCTCGCGCTCGTCTTCACCGTGTCGGTCGTCTCGGCGCAAGACGCGAGCGCCGCGAGCGAGGCCAGCGCGATCCTGACGCGACTGAACGCGATCCGAGCGGACGCGGGAGCGCCGCCCCTCGCGCTCGATCCCGCGCTCGTCAGCGCCGCGCGCGTCCACGTCGACGAGATGGCGTCGACGGGCCGGCTCATGCACGTCTCCGACGCGACGGGGACGCCCGTCGATCGCGTCCACGCCGCGGGGCTCGAGACGGCGGAGATCGCTGAGAACGTCGCGATGCGAGCGAGCGCCGACGCCGCGCAGGAGGCCCTCGAGCAGAGCGACGCGCACCTCGCCAACATGCTGAACCCGCGCTTCACCCACGTCGGCATCGCCGCGACGCGGGCGGCGTCGGGCGTCTACCTGACCGAGGTCTTCGCGCGGATCGAGCCGACCGCGGCCACACCGCCCACGCCGAGCGTCACGAGCGCCCCGCCTCTGCCGCCTCCTTCGAGCGAGGCCGCGCCCACCACCTCGAGCGAGGCGCCTCGCGCGCTCGCGGAGGCCCAGATCGCCGTCGCGCCTGCGCTCGGTCCCTCGCCCGCGCTGGCTGGGGTGGGCGCCGTGGGCGCGCCGGGCCAGGTCGTCGCCGTGCGCGCGCCGGACGGATCGACGCTCGCCTACTGGGTCTGCTCGAGCGCCCGCTGGTGGTACTTCCCGATGACGTCCGGCGTGAGCTCGGGGCAGCTCACGCCCGACCTCACGCGGACCGACGCGCCCTCGGGCTACGCGTCGTGCGCCGCGGGCGCGAGCGGGCCCATCACGATCGGCGCGGGCGGCGTCGGGGCGCCGATCGTCTCGGGGACACCGGCGTATGGGGCCCCGGTGATCGTGCAGCCGGGTCAGGTCTCTCCGGGGCTCGTCCAGCCGTGGGGCGGGACGATGGTCGTGACGCCGCCTCCCTACCGCTCTCCCCAGCTGTACTACGCGCCGGCGCCGTACGTGGCGCCCGCGCCGTACGTGGCGCCCGCGCCGCGCTATCCCGGGACCTACTACGCGCCGCCCGCGCCGCCTCTCTATCGAGGGCGCGTGGTTCGCGGCCGGCGCGGCGTCGTCGTCGTGCGCTGATCGTCGTCCTGAGCGAGGCTCTCGGGGATGAGCACCTCGAGCATGGAGCGCAGGCTCCTCGTCCTGCACACGGGCGGCACGATCGGCATGCGCCTCGGCCCTCGCGGGCTCGCGCCGCGGCGAGGCGCGCTCGCGGAGACGATCCGCGCGACGCCGCAGCTCCACGATCCGGCCGTCCCGGTGGCGGAGCTCGAGGGGCGCACGGTGTTCAGGACGCCCCCGTTCGAGTCGGGGCACTCGGTCCGCTACGAGCTCTTCGAGTACGACCCGCTCATCGACTCGGCGAACGTCGAGCTCTCGCACTGGATCCGGATGGCGGAGGAGATCGGCCGCTTCCACGAGGCGTTCGACGGCTTCGTCGTCCTGCACGGCACGGACACGATGGCGTTCTCGGCCGCGGCGCTCTCGTTCATGCTCGAGGGGCTCCGGAGGCCCGTCATCCTGACCGGCTCGCAGATCCCGCTCCTGCGCCTAAGGAGCGACGGGCTCGACAACTTCCTCGGCGCCCTCGGCCTCGCGGCGATGGTGCCGATCCCCGAGGTCACGCTCTACTTCCACCACAAGCTCCTGCGCGGCAACCGCGCGAGCAAGGTGGACGCCTCGAGCCTCGACGCCTTCGACTCGCCGAACCTGCCGCCGCTCGTGCGCGTCGGGATCGACGTGGAGGTGGACGAGTCGCTCTTTCTCCCCCCCGATCCGCGGCCCTTCCGCGCTCGCACCGACCTCTCCCCGCACGTCGCCTCGCTCCGCATCTATCCGGGCATCACGCCCGAGGTGCTCGCGAACTTCCTGCGCCCGCCCCTCGAGGGGCTGGTCCTCGAGACCTACGGCGCGGGCAATTTTCCCGAGCGCCCCGAGCTCCACGCCGTGCTCCGCGACGCGATCGATCGGGGCGTCGTCGTCCTGAACGTCACGCAGTGTCCGCGCGGCGAGGTGCGCGCCGACTATCAGGCGGGCCGGGCGCTCGCCGACGTCGGGGTCATCGCGGGAGGGGATCTCACGTCCGAGGCCGCGATGGCGAAGCTCGCCGTGCTGCTCGGCCAGCGCCGCGTCGAGCGCTTCGATCGGGGCGCGCTCGTCGAGCGGATCGAGCGGCCTCTTCGCGGCGAGATCCGCCGCGACGGCGATCCGGCCATGTGGCCGAAATTGGCCGGAAACCGCGCTCCCCGCGCTTGACATGGCTCCGAGCGACCCGTAGGAACCGCGCCCCGAGATGTTCGACTCCCCCGCTACGCTCGTCGAGGCGCTCGATCGCCTGCCTGGTGGCGAAGCCCGCGGCTTCCGGTTCCTCACGACGGAGCGGACCGAGCGCTACTACCCGTGGGAGGCGCTCCGCGAGGAGGCCTACCGCCGCGCGGCGGTCTTGGCGGCGACCGGGCTCGAGAAGGGCGACACGGTCGCCCTCGTCTGCCCGGAGAACCACGAATTCGTCCTGACCTTTCTCGGCG
Organism: Sandaracinaceae bacterium; assembly: GCA_039809495.1. Classification (GTDB taxonomy): domain Bacteria; phylum Myxococcota_A; class Polyangia; order Polyangiales; family Sandaracinaceae; genus JAFLCL01. The sequence continues at coordinate 20,676 of JBDHVC010000027.1, read as the reverse complement.
CGAGCGTGGGCGGGTTCGTGCCCGTGCCGATCTTCCCAGGCGCCACGTTCAAGGCGAGCGAGCACTACGTCGATACGCTCGAGCACATCGTGAAGGCGGCGCGCGCGCGGGTGCTCGTCTGCCACTCGAAGAACGTCGAGGTGATCGAGGCGCTCCGGCGCCGCGAGGGCGCGGCGGGCCTCACGGTCCTCGTCGCGGATCGAGACTTCCAGGGCGCGCCGCCGCCCTTCTCCCGGCCGACGATCACGCCGGACGATCTCTGCTTCCTCCAGTTCACGTCCGGCTCGACGAACCGCCCCAAGGGCGTCGCCATCCGGCACCGCAACCTCGTCGCCAACACGACGTCGTTCCTCGGTCCGAGCGGGCTCGCGCGCACCGAGGAGGACGTCGGCGTCTCGTGGCTGCCGCTCTTCCACGACATGGGCCTCATCGGCTTCGTGCTCGGCACGCTGATCGTCGAGCTGCCCGTCGTGCTCTTTCAGACGTCGACGTTCGTGCGGATGCCCCGGCTCTGGCTCGAGCTCATCACGAAGCACCGCGGCACGATCACCTACGCGCCGAACTTCGCCTACGACCTGCTCACGAAGCGGGTCACCGAGAAGGACCTCGCCGCGCTCGACCTTTCGAGCCTGCGCGTCGCCGGCTGCGGCGCGGAGCCCATCCGCGCGCGGACGCTGCGCGACTTCGCCGCGAAATTCGCGCGGTGCGGCTTCGATCCGAGGGCGCTCCTGCCGAGCTACGGCATGGCCGAGAGCTGCCTCGCGATCACCTTCCACCAGCGCGGCACCGAGATGGTCGTCGATCGGGTCGATCCGGCCGAGCTCCAGCGCGGCCGCGCGGCGCCGAGCGACGCGCCCGACGCGACCGAGCTCGTCTCGTGCGGCGTCCCGTTTCCGGGCCACGAGCTCGCGATCGTCGACGAGGCGGGGCGGCCTCTCCCCGAGCGCGTCGTCGGCCAGATCCTGAGCCGCGGGCCGTCCGTGAACGACGGCTACTTCGAGAACCCCGAGGCCACCGCCGAGAGCTTCCGGGGCGGCTGGCTCCACTCGGGCGATCTCGGCTACCGCGCGGACGGCAACCTCTACGTCTGCGGCCGCGTCAAGGACCTCATCATCGTCAACGGCGCGAACCACTACCCGCAGGACATCGAGTGGGTCGTGGGCGACCTCGAGGGCGTGCGGCGCGGGAACGTCGCCGCGTTCTCCGTGATGCGCGACGGGCTCGAGCAGCTCGTCATCGCGGCCGAGGGCAACTCGTCGGACGCCGAGCACCTGCGCGTGGAGATCGCGCGCCTCGTGTCCGAGACGTTCGGCCTCACGCCCGCCGACGTGGCGATCTGCCCCGTCGGGGCGCTGCCCAAGACCTCGAGCGGCAAGGCGCAGCGCGCGAAGACGAAGGCCCTCTACGAGGCGCGCGAGCTCGAGCAGCATCGCTAGCGCGGATCGGGCACCGAGGGCATGGAACGACGCGGGACGTCCCGCGATGGAGCGAGTGAGATGACGCGACAGGAATTGATCGGGCTCTTTCGGACGATGGCGACCGAGATCGCCGAGAAGGACTTCAGCAAGGTCTCCGAGGACGCGAAGATCGCGGAGCTCGGGATCGACTCGCTCGGCATGCTCGAGCTGGTCGGTCGTATGGAGCAGGAGCTCGGGGTCCAGATCCCCGACGAGCGCCTCGTCGGCATCCAGAGCGTCAAGCAGCTGCTCGACCTCGTCCAAGCCGAGGCCGAGTGATGCCCGCTCCCGCCGACCTGCGAGACAAGCTCCGCGCGATCATCAGCGAGGTCAGCGAGGTCGACGAGATCCCGGACGCGACGCCGTTCAAGGATCTCGGCATCGACTCGATGATGGCCATCGAGATCGTCGCGGAGGTCGAGCGCACGTACAAGCTCTCGATCCCCGAGAGCGAGCTCCAGTCGATGACGCACTTCGAGGCCGTCTACGACCTGGTGAAGAGCAAGCTGGACGCCGCCTGACGGCGCGCCTCGCTCGACGCGGCGGGGTGAGCGCGCGCGGCTCCGCCTCGCGGTCAGCCTCCGAGCTGCGCCGTGTACGCCTTGCGCGCGTCGAGGTAGGTCTGGAAGGGGAACTTGATCGGCACGCCCTCGAGCGCGGCGCCGAGCATGTCGAGGTGGCCCTCGAACCCCGCGCACGCCTTGGCCGCGTCCTCGCCCGCGGGGACGCCGACGCGGAGGGTGAGCCTCGTGTCTCGGCCGACGGCCTCGAGGGAGAAGCGCAGCGGGCGTGTGGGCTCGCCCGGCTTGCTCCACGAGTATGAGAGCAGGCGTCCGTCCTCGAATTCGAGCACCTCGCTCTCGATGACGATGCCGCTGTCGACGAAGTCGATGTGGACCTTCCCGCCCCTTCGGAGCTCGATCGTCCCGGGCGCGAGCCACTCGCCGAGGCGCTTCGGATCCGTCATCGCCCGCCAGACGTCGGTGGGCGAGTGACCCTCGTAGAGCCGCTCGAGCGTCCCCTCGTGCGAGCCGTCCGCCTTCTCCTCGATGCGGCCGAAGCCGCGCCCCGTCTCTGCGTTGGTCGTCGACACGCTCGTGCTCCTCTTCGAGGCGGGAGGCATGGTGCCTCGGGCGCGCGATCGCAAGCGGACCCGGCTCGCGCGCCGTCTCGGGGCCGCGTCGAGCGAGGCGCGCGGTCACTCCTGGCGCAGCGCCTCGACGGGATCGAGCGAGGCCGCGCGTCTCGCCGGCCCGACGCCGAAGATCACGCCGACGAGGGCGGAGACGCCGAGCGCGAGGACGACGCCGTAGGTCGGCACGATCATCGACCAACCGCCGAAGCGCGCGATCGCCATCGCGCCGAGCACGCCGAGCAGCGTGCCCGCGAGCCCGCCCGCGAGCGAGACGACGACCGACTCGAGCAGGAACTGGACGAGGACGTCCCGTCGACGCGCGCCGACGGCCATCCGGACGCCGATCTCCCGGGTCCGCTCGGTCACCGACGCGAGCATGATGTTCATGATGCCGATGCCGCCGACGACCAGCGAGACGAGCGCGACGGCGCTGAGGAGCGCGGTCAGCGTGCCGGTGATGGCGCTCATCGTCTTCAGCATCTCCGTCTGCGAGCGGACGGAGAAGTCGTCGTCCTGATCGTCGCGGAGCGCGTGGCGGAGCCTGAGCAGGCTCGCGATCCGGGCGGTGACCTCGGCCGCCTGATCCTCGCGCTGGATGGCGACGCTGATCTGGGAGAGCGACGTCCCCCCGAAGAGCGCCCCGGTGTGGACCGAGAGCGGGACGTAGACCTGATCGTCGGGGGAGATGAAGCCGGCGTCGCCCACCTGCGCGAGCACGCCCACCACGCGAAACGCGATGCCGCGGATCTGGACGCGCTCACCGAGCGGGCTCGTCGCGCCGAAGAGGTCGCTCGCGACGTTCGAGCCGAGGACGACCACGCGCGCGCGGCTCGCGTCGTCCATGGAGGAGATCCCGAGCCCGCTCGCGATGTCGAGGGTGCGGACGACGAAGTAGGCGTCGGTCACGCCGACGACGGACGCGCTCGTGTTCGCGCCGAGGTAGCGGAGCTGCGCCGAGCCGCTCGCCTCGGGGGACACCGCGCGCACGCCGGGGAGGCGGGCGATGGCCTCGGCGTCCGTGAGCGTCAGCGTCTCGACGCTCCCGGTCCGAACGGGGCCGAAGCCGCCCGCGCCGGGGCGGACGGTGAGGATGTTCGTGCCGAGCGCGCGGACCCGATCGGCGACCGAGGCCTGCGCGCCCTCGCCCATCGCGAGCACGATGACGACCGACGCGACCCCGATGACGGTGCCGAGCGCGGTGAGCGCCGTCCGCATGCGGTTGCCGCGGAGCGACTGGATCGCCGACGCGACGGCGTCGCGGAGCCTCACGCGCGCACCTCGTCGCTCGCGAGCCGCTCGACGAAGGCCTCGAGCACGTCGTGGGAGGGGCCGTCTCGCTCGATCCGACCGTCGCTCATCCAGATCGTCCGGTCGAGCCGGCGCGCGACGCTCATGTCGTGGGTGACCATGACGACCGTCGCGCCCCCCTGGTGGATCTCCTCGATGAGCCGGAGCACGTCCTCGCTCGTGCGCGTGTCGAGGGCGCCCGTCGGCTCGTCGCAGAGCAAGAGCGAAGGGCGCGTCACGATCGCCCGCGCGATCGCGGTGCGCTGCCGCTGGCCGCCGCTCATCTCGGACGGGTGATGGTGCGCGCGATCGCCGAGCCCGACTCGCTCGAGCGCCGCGCGCGCGCGCTCCACGCGATCGGGGTGATAGGGGCCGTAGAGCAAGGGGAGCGCGACGTTCTCGAGCGCGGTGAGCCGCGGGAGGAGATGGAAGCTCTGAAAGACGAAGCCGACGTGGCGGTTGCGGAGCGCCGCGAGCGCCTGCTCCGAGAGCGAGCCGATCTCTTCGCCCTCGAGGCGATACGAGCCCGAGGTCGGCCGATCGAGGCAGCCGAGGATCTGGAGGAGCGTCGACTTCCCGCACCCCGACGCGCCGACGATCGAGACCGACTCGCCGCGCCGCACGCGGAACGTCACCCCCGCGACCGCGTGGACCGCGAGCTCGGCGCGGTCGGCGTGGAAGGTGCGGCGGAGCTCGCGGACGTCGAGGACGTCGTCCGTCATCGCGATCTCCCGGCCCCGCCGCCGGCCCCGCCGCCGCTGGCGCCGCCGCCGCTCGGGCGCCGACCCGGCATGGGGAGGAGCGCGCTCTCGGCGCGCCTGGGCGCCGCCTCCCGCATCGAGAGGGCGTCCGCGACGATCACCTCTCCGGCGGCGAGCCCCTCGGTGACGATGATCCGCTCTCCGTCCGTCGCGCCCGTGCGGATCACGCGGCTCGCGCCGTCGGGGAGGAGCACCTCGCGCGCGCCGCCGCGCGTGCGGATCGCGGCGAGCGGGACGGCGATCACGTTCGTCTCGTGGGCCGTCACGATCTCCGCGTCGGCGCTCATGCCCGAGCGCAGGAGCTCCGCCGCGGGATCGGTCACGCGGATCTCCACGTCGAAGACGACCACGTTCGACTGGGCGGTCCCGAGCGGGCTCACGCGGTTGACGACGCCGTGGAAGGTCCGATCCGGGTACGCGTCCACGCGAAACGTGACTTCCTGGCCGGCCGAGACGACGCCAATCTGCGACTCGTCGAGCTGCCCGATCATGCGGAGGTCCGAGAGATCGGCGAGCGTCGCGAGCGTGGAGCTGCTGATCGAGCCGATCGCGGACGACACGATCGCGCCACGCTCGACGTCGACCGCGAGGATGGTGCCGTCGAAGGGTGCTCGGATCGTCGTGCGCTCGAGGCTCCGTCGCGCGTCCTCCACCGCGAGGCTCGCGGCCTCGATCTGCGCGCGCACGGCGCTGATCGCCGCTCGTCGGAGCGAGACGGTCACCTGCGCGGCCTCGCGCGCGCTGCGGGACTGGCGCGCCGCGTCCGCGGTCGTGAGCCCGGCGGCCAGCGAGCGCTCGGCGAGGTCGGACGTGGTCGTGGCGTCGCTCGCGCCGAGCTGCGCCGACTCGAGATCGGCGCGCGCCTGGGCGAGCGAGGCGCGCAGGCGCGCGAGATCCGCCTCGGCGCTCGCGACCGCGCGCCGAGCGTCCGTGTCGTCGAGGCGAAAGAGGACGTCGCCCTCGTGGACGACGGCGCCCTCCTCGACCGCGACCTCGACGATCTCCCCGGAGATCCGCGAGCCGATCGCCACCTGCGCGTGGGGCTCGATCGTGCCCGAGACGCTCGCGACGAGCGTGATGTCGCTCGGCTCGAGCAGGAGGGTCTCGACGCTCTCGTGGGCCCCCTGGCGCTTCGAGGAAGAGAGGTAGGCGTACGCGGCGATCGCCCCGACGAGCGCGACGACGGCGGCGATCGCTCCGAGCTTCTTCTTCACGGCTCTCCTCCATCGCCGCTCGCTGGCGGGCGAGCGCGGGTCGCCTCGGGCGTGATCCCCCACGCCTCGAGGAGCGAGCCCGTCAGGTAGGCGAGCCGGATCTCCGACTCGCGCCGATCGGCGCGCGCGCGGAGCAGCGTCAGCGCGGCGCTCTCTTCGTCTTGTTGCGCCTGCACGAGCGCGAGCGTCGTCGTCGTGCCGAGGGCGAGCGCCGCGCGCTCCGCCTCGGCGAGCGCGCTCGCGGACTCGAGCGCCGCCCGCGCGAGCTCGGTCCGCTCGCTCGCGGCCTGCCAGCTCGCGCGCTCCGAGGCGACGTCGGTCGCGAGGCTCCGCGCCCGCGCCTCGCGTCGGGCGATCGCCGCCTCGAGCTGGGCGCTCGCCTGCTCGCGCGCCGCGTGTGCGTCGCCCGGGCCGAGCGGCAGGCCGAGCTCGAGCCCGACCGTGCCGCTCCACGCGGGCCGCCCGTCGGGGAGCGCGAACGTCGAGAGGCTGGCGTCGTTGAAGACGACGCCGGCGCCGAGCGAGGCGGTGAGGTCGAGCTGGACCTGATCCGCGTCGCGTCGCGTCGCCTCGAGCTCGCGCGCCGCCACGATCTGCGCGTCGAGCGCGGCGAGGCTCGGCGAGGCGCCGATGGCTCGCTCGACGAGCAGCCCGCTCGGCGCGACGTCGGCCGCGGGGGGCTCTTCGGCGGCGACCCGGAGCGATGGGGCCCGCTCGCTCGAGACGCCGAGGAGCGCGGCGAGCGCGACCGCGGCCCGCTCGAGCTGCGCGCTCGCCTGGCGGAGGTTGCTCTCGGCGGTGGCGAGCGCCGACTCGGTCCTGAGGACGTCGATCCGGCTCCCCGTGCCGAGCCCGAGACGCGCACGCGCCTCGTCGCGCTGCTGCTCCGCGAGATCACGTGCTCGGCGGCCGACCTCGTAGGTGGCCTCCGCGTAGCCGAGCTCGTGGTGGGCGACGAGCGCGTCGCGGACGAGCGCCGAGAGGGTGTCGTGCCGCGTGAGCTCCGCCGCGCGGGCGCTCGCCCGCGCCTGGCGCAGCGGGCCGAGGCTCGCGTCGTCGCCGGCGCCTCGGACGAGGGGCTGTCGCAGCCCGAGGGTGACGCTCGTCGAGTAGATCGGGCCGACGACGTTGAGCATCGTCGAGGCCGGGTTGAGGTTCGAGGTCCGCATGGAGACGCTCGAGGAGAGCCCGAGATCGACGACCGTGCCGAGATCCGTCTGGATCGTGGCGCTCGAGCCGAGGCTCAGCGAGTCGGTCTGCTGACGCACGATGGCGCCGCCGATCGAGCTGGCGAGCAGCTCGGTGTGCCCTCCGCTCCCGGTGGCGGAGAGGGTCGGGCGTCGCGCCCCGGCCGCGCCCCGGACCGCGGCCTCGGCCGCGCGGACGTCGGCGAGCGCCGCGCGCGCGTCGGGGCTCGCCTCGAGCACGCTCGAGACGACGTCCGCCTCCGTGAGCAGGCGCTCCTGGGCCGCCACCGGGGCCGCCGCGAGGAGAGAGGACAAGAGGAGGAGGAGTCGAAGGGCGCGCCGGGTCACCCGTGGAGCCTAGTCGCGCTCGGCTTCACGGGGGGCCATCGAACCTCAAGAATTGCAAACGAAGGCCGCGAAAGCGCCTGCTCGCACCCGCGTCGCGCGCTCGGGGTGACAAGCTCGGTGCATGTCGCGAGTCCTCCTCATCGACGACGACGTCGAGCTCACGGAGCTCCTCGCGGGCGTGCTCGAGCGCGAGGGGTTCGAGCTCGAGGTCGTCCACGACGGGGAGGCCGGCCTCGCGCGCGCTCGCTCGGGGGAGCACCGCGTCGTGATCCTCGATCTCATGCTCCCGCGGCTGGGCGGCCTCGACGTGCTGCGCTCGCTGCGGGCGAGCGCTCGGGTGCCGGTGCTCGTCTTGACGGCGCGCGGCGACGACGTCGATCGGATCGTGGGCCTCGAACTTGGCGCGGACGACTACCTGCCCAAGCCCTTCAACGTGCGCGAGCTCGTCGCTCGCCTCCGCGCGATCCTGCGGCGCGCGGAGCCCAGGGCTCCGCTCGACGTGCTGGAGGTCGACGACGTCGTCATGCAGCGCGAGGCGCGGCTCGTGCGGCGCGCCGGCGAGGAGCTCGCGCTGACGAGCGTCGAGTACGCGCTGCTCGAGCTCTTCTTGGGGCGCGCCGGCAAGCTCGTGGAGCGACACGTCATCGCCGAGGAGGTGCTCGGTCGTCGGCTCTCACCCTTCGAGCGCAGCATCGACGTCCACGTCTCGAACCTTCGGAAGAAGCTCGGCCCCGGCCGCTCCGGCCGTGAGCGGATCCGGACGGTGCGCGGCAGCGGCTACGTCTACGTCCGCGAGGGAGAGGCGTCGTGAAGAGCCTCGCCGCGCGCATCTTCGCCGCCATCGTGCTCACGAACCTCCTCGTGAGCGCCGCCATCGGGGCGCTCTTCGCCGCGGGCTTCGAGCGCCGTAGGGCGGGGCACGTCGCGCTCGCCGGGATCGTCGCGCGCGCCGAGGGGGGCGCGGCGGCGAGGCTCGCCTCCGAGGGCCACGAGGACGACGCGCGCGCGGTGCTCGCCGACGTGGAGGCGCGCACGGGGATCCAGCTCGTGCTCCACACGCCGCACGGCGCGATCGCGTCCTCGCCGCTCACGCCGGAGGCGTCGCGCGTCGTGTCGCCCGCGCTCGACCGGATGTCGCGTGACCGAGGCCGCGAGCGCGTCGTGGGCGACTGGGTGCTCGTTGCGCCGGTCGAGGGCGACCCGGCGGTGGTCCTCGCCGCCTCGTACCTCTGGCCCCCGCGAGGCGGCATCGGGTTCTCGCCGCTCCACCTCCAATTCGTGCTCGTCCTCGTGTGCGCGGCGATCGTGTCGTTCGCCCTCGCGCGCTGGCTGAGCGCGCCGATCCGCGCGCTCCGGCTCGCGACGGCCCGGGTGAGCGCGGGGGACCTCTCGGTGCGCGTCGCGCCCTCGATCTCGCGTCGCGCCGACGCGGAGGTGCGAGCGCTCGCGCAGGACTTCGACGCGATGACCGTGAAGGTGTCGGAGTCCATCGGCGCGCGGGAGCGGCTCCTGCGCGACGTCTCGCACGAGCTGCGCTCGCCGCTCGCGCGGCTCTCGATCGCGCTCGAGATCGCCAAGCAGAGCGCGCCCGAGGCGACCCTGCCGGCGCTCGAGCGGATCGGGCGCGAGAGCGAGCGGCTCGAGGAGCTCGTCTCGCTGGTGCTCACGATGGCGCGCCTCTCGGACACGAGCGCGCTCCTGCGCGTCGAGGACGTCCACCTCGACGAGCTCGTCGCCGAGGTGCTCGGGGACGCGGACTACGAGGCGCGGACGACGGGGAGGAGCGTCGTCTCGTCCCCCCTCGCGCCGAGCGTGGTCCGCGCCGACGCGGAGCTCCTGCGGCGCGCGCTCGAGAACGTCGTCCGCAACGCGCTCCGCTTCGCGCCGGACGGGTCGGCCATCGAGATCGCGCTCGAGGCGCGCGGCGACGAGGTCGTGTTCGCCGTCCGCGATCACGGGCCCGGCGTGCCCGACGACCAGCTCGAGGCGATCTTCCGGCCGTTCGCGCGGCTCTCCTCCGCGCGCGAGCGCGGCACGGGCGGCGCGGGCCTCGGGCTCGCGATCGCCGAGCGCTCCGTGCGCCTCACGGGGGGCCGCGTCCGCGCGACGAACGCGGAGGGGGGAGGGCTCCGCGTCGAGATCGTGCTACCCACCGAGCGGCCGTCGTGAACGCTCTCGCGGGGCGCGACAACCGAGGCTCTCGTGTGGGACCGTCCGACGCCCCGCGGCGGGCTTTGACACCCTCGGGAGCGCCCGATACACTCGCAGCCACTGGAGCCACCATGAGCGTTCGACTTCGTGCGGCCTTCGTCGTCATCGCCGCGGCACTCGCCGTTGGGGGGATGGCTCTCGCCCAGCGTGGGGGCGCCCAGCGTGGGGGCGCGCAGCGAGGGGAAGAGAGCGATTCGGGCGACGCCGAGGCGGCGATCGAGGTTCGTCGGGGCGCGGACCTCACGCCCGAGGATCAGATCGCCGAGGGGCAGCGGATCCTGAGCAACGGCCAGGGGCTCTCCACGCGCATCCAGGGGATGCTCGACCAGGCGCGCCGCGAGCACGACATGGTCCGGGTGAACTGCCTCGACGACAAGCTCACCCAGGTGAACGCGCACCTGCGCACGCTCGGCGATCGCGTCGCCTCGCTCCAGGAGTCGGTGCGCCTCGGCGACGAGGCGCGGCGGAACCACGAGTACACGGTGGTCACGGTGCTCGGTCAGAACCTGGTCCAGCTCGATCGCGACGCGAGCGGCTGCGTCGGGCAGGATCTCTACGAGACGGGCACGACGCGCGTCGTGACGACGATCGCGCCCGGGACGCCCGACATCGATCCGACGAACGTCCAGGCCGTCCCCACCGAGACGGTGCCGTTCATCCCGCCGCCGGCCTCGGGCGCCATCTGAAGCGCAGCGTCCACGAGCCACGCCGCGGCCGTGGTGGAGCTGCATCTCGCGGAGCGATCGAGCGCGCAGTGACCGCGCGAGGGGCGTGTCGCGGAGGCTCACGGGGCGAGCGCGTCGTCGGGGACGCGAGGCGATGGCCTCGACGAGCGCGCGACCGACGAGCGCGCCGCGATCGGCGCTCACTCGGCGTCGGGGACGCCGTTCGCCTTCTGATCCTCGAGCAGGCTGAGGCCGATCGAGACGGCGCGCCGCGCCCGCTCGAGCAGCGCCTCGTCTCCGGCGATCTTCTCGCGCGTGCGGGAGAGGGCGTCGTTCAAGAGCGCCCGCTCGGCCGCGAGCTCCGCCGAGCGGGCCTCGAGCGACGCGACCGTCGCGCGAGCGCTCTCGAGCTCGCTCGTCGTCGACTCGAGGGAGGCCCTCGTCGAGGCGAGCTCCGCGCTCGTCCCCTCGAGCTGCTCCTGGTTCGCCGACGCCTCGCGGCGCGCGGCCTCGAGCTCGCTCGTCATCCGATCGATCGCCTCTTGGCGCGTCGTGAGGGTGTTCTCCGCCTCGGCGAGCTTGCGCCCGAGCGCCGCGAGATCCGTCCCGTGTCGACGCTCGAGCTCCTCCCGCGCGGCCTTCGCGGCTCCCTCGAGCTCCTCGCGCAGGGTGGCGACGGCGCTCGCGTGCGCGGCGGAGGCGCTCGCCGCCTCGCGCTCACGCCGCTCCTCGGCCTCGGCGAGGGCGCGATCCGACGCCGCCCGCGCGGCCTCGAGGGCGCTCTCCCTCGCCGCCTCGAGCTCCTCGCGGAGCGCCGCGATCCGGGCGTCGTGCTCCGCCCCTCGCGAGGCGATCGCCTCTTCGTGCGCCGCGGCGCTCGCTCGCGCCTGCTCCGCGTGCTCCGCCTCGAGCTTCGCGACCGCGCGCGCGTGGTCCTCGCGGAGCGCCTCGCGCGCTTCGCTCGCCTCGCGCGCCGCCGTCTCGAGCGTCGCGGCCTGCTTCGCGACCAGCTCGGCGGTGGCCGCGGTGTGGTCCTCCGTGAGCCGCGCGACGTCCGCGGCGCGGAGCGCGCGCTCCGCCTCCAGGTCCTCCTCGACGCTCTTGAGGCGCGCCTCGGTGCGCTCGAGGCGCGCCTTGAGGTCGTCGGCGCGCTTGCCGATCGTCTCTTTGTCGAGCGCGAGCGTCTGCCCGGCCTCCCGGAGATCGACGAGCTGTCGCTCGAGCTCGAGCTGACGATCGTTGGCGTCGGCGCGATCACGCTCGAGCTCGAGGTTGCGATCGCGCAGCTCGAGGAGCTGCTTCTCCTTCGCGCTGAGCTGGTCCTTGAGATCGAGCGCTTCCTTGTCCTTGCGGTTGATCTGCGCCTGGAGATCGAGGATCTCGCGACCCGATCCGGCGGCGGGCCGCGGGGGCGCGACCGACGCCGTGGTGCTCGAGCGCTTGGCCTCGGAGAGCTCGCGCTCGAGCCGCTCGATCTGCGCGAGCGCCTCGTCGCTCGCGCGCTTGCCGGCGTCGTCGCTCGCCTTCGAGGCCGCCTCGCGCGCCTCCGCCGCCTTCGCGCGCTCGTCGGCCTCGGCGACGCGCGCCTCGAGCGCCTTCACCCGATCGCGACCTTCGCTCGCGCTCCGCTCGGCCTCGTCGAGCGCCGCCTCGAGGTCGTGGAGCCGCTCACGCAGGAAGGCGTCGGCCGAGCTCGATGCGGGCTCGGGCGCGGCGGCCGGAGCCGCGGGGATCGGGGGAGCGGCGGGCGGCGTGGGAGGAGCGGGAGCCGCGCTCGCGCTCGGCGCGGGCTCGATCCCCTCGGGGAGCTGGCCGATCGACGTCGGCTCCTCCTCCTCCTCGACCATCAGCGCGTCGAACGCCGAGTCGGCGAACGCGTCGATCTCCTGATCGCTCGCGGGCTCCTCCTTCGCCAGCGCGTGCAGATCGGTGTTCGGGCTGTCGAAGGGGACGTCCTCGTCCTGCCGCGGCGGAGGGAGCGGGATGAGCGCGCCGACGTGCACGATCAGCGCCTCGGGGGCGATCGGCTTGTGGACGTAGTCCTCAGCCCGCGTGCGGAGCCGTCGGTGCTGCTCGAAGTCGCTCTCGGTGGCCTTGCTCGAGAGGATGATCATCGGCGTCGACGCCGTCTCGGGGAGCTTGCGGAGCTTCTTGCAGACGAGGTAGCCGTTGACGCTCGAATTCTCGATCGTGAGCAGGATCAGGTCCGGCTTCAGGCTGGCGGCGCGATCGACGCCCTCGTTGCCGTCGCTCGTGACCTCCACCTCGACACCACGCGCTCGCAGGGCGGCGCGGACCGCCTCGGCGAACTGCGCGTCTTCCTCGAAGAACAGGACCCGTTGACCCATGGCGCTCCTTGCGGCGAGTGCACGCCTCGGCGCGCTCACGCACCGCTCGGAGGATAGGGGAGCGCGGCCTTTGGTGTCAACGATGCGATCCTGAGAAACCCGTGAAAAATGGGGCGGTTTCCGGGCGTTCAGTTCGCCGGCTGCGCCGAGGCGGCGAGCTGGATCATCGACTGCGTGTCGAGGTCGCCGGTGAACGCGTACGTCAGCCCGCCCCGCTCGACGACGGGCACCGTGTAGCCGTGGACGCGGCGGTAGTAGACGTCCTGATCTCCGACGTGGGTGTGCTCGGCGCCCGAGCGAAGCCCCGCGCCGCGCGTCTCGGAGGGGCGCTCGAAGACGAACACCGTCACGCGATGCCCGTCGACGTCGTAGTAGAACGCGGCCGCGTCCTGCTCGCGCACGTTCGACAAGCGCGCGCCGACGAGCTCGGTGTTGGGGCTCCGAAAGACCACGGGGCGCGCCTGAAAGCCGAGGCGGCCGCGGAAGAACTGGCTGACCTCGCCCTCGCTCCCGCGGACCTCCATCGGGTGCTCGTTCGCGTGCCTTCGCACGACGTCCTCGAAGAACGGCAGCGCTTGGACCGCGGCCTCGCTCGGGCGCCGGATGTCGTCGCTCTCTTGCGCCGCGAACGCCGCGAAGACGACGGCCGCGGCGGCCGCGGGGACCATCAGCCGCGCGGCGACGACGTAGGGGCGGCGCGCGACGGATCGCTCGTCCGCGCGCGGCGCCAGCGCGGCGCTCTCCTCGGGATCGGGCGCCGCCGGAGGCTCCTCCAAGCGCTCGGTCGGGCTCGCGACGGGGGTCGCCTCGAGCGCCGCGAGGAGCCGCTGCCGCAGGGCGTCGGGCGCCCTCACGTCACCCAGCGCGCGTCGGGTCGCGGCCTTCACGCCGCGTGTGAGGGCGGCCTCCTCGCGGCAGCGCGCGCACACCGCCAGGTGGGAGTCGAACTCGACCTGCGTCGGAGTGTCGAGCTCGCCGTCGACGAGCGCGTCGACGTGCGTGGAGACGACGCGACACGAGATCATCGCGCGGCCTCCTTCCTCCGCGCCTCCCGGCTCTGGCGGTAGGCGTCGAGGTCGATCGCGTCGGCCCCGTCCGCGTCGGGCGCCTCCTTGGGGACGATGCCCCACTCGGCGGCGTGATCCATCAGGCGGGCCTGGAGCTGTCGACGCGCGCGGTGGAGCCGGGACATGACCGTGCCGATGGGGCACCCCACGATCTCGGCGATCTCCTTGTAGGAGAGCTCCTCGACGTCCGCGAGGAGGATCATCAGGCGGTGCTCCTCCGAGAGCGCGTCGAGCGCGGCCTCGATCTCCTTCGCGATGATCGGCCGGAGCGCGTCGCCGTCGGGGTCGTAGAGCGCGCGCATCGCCGCGCGGCTCATCACGCCGTCGCCGACCGGCGCCGCGTCGTCCCCGTCGATGAGGGAGCGCTCGCGGTGCGTGCGCCGGTACTTGTTGATGAAGGTGTTGGTGAGCACGCGGAGCAGCCACGCCCGCATGTTCGTCCCCGGCTCGAAGCGGTCGAAGAACCGGTAGGCCTTGAGGAAGGCGTCTTGGACGAGATCGTCCGCGTCGGCCTGGCTCCGGGTGAGGCGAAGCGCGGCCCCGTAGAGGGAGTCGAGGTGGGTCAGCGCCTCGGCCGCGAATTGCTCGCGGAGCAGGGCGTCGGCCGGTTTCAGGGTGGGATCGGCGTTCATGGGCGTTCTCGCGGCGCGAGGGACCAACCCGGAGGGTAGCGCCGCCATTCCGCGGCGGCAGGCCGATCGCTCGGCGCGAGGCTGCTCCGATGTCCAGGTCGGCCTCCGGAGCGCGGCGTGGACACGCGGGCCTCGGCCTCGATCAGGCGCGCTCCGAGCGCTTGGGCGACCCCGCCTCGCGCGCGCTCGGCTCCTCGTCCTCCGCCTGACCTCGCCGCTTCTGGACCTCGACGAGCTTCTGCTCGAGCTCCTCGATGCGCGCGTGGAGGCGCATCACCTCACCCTGGAGCTGATGGACCGACTGGATCGCGGTCCCGAGCACCACCTTCACCCGCTCATCGGCGAGCCGCGAGAGCTCGTCGATCGCCTCCTTGGGGTGGAGCAGCCGGCTCTTGCGCTCGGCCTTGGCGCCGCTCTCCTCGAGCGGCGTCGGCTTGGGCTCCTCGGCGCGCTCGTCCTGCGCGTCGCGTCGCGCGATCAGCTTGCCCACCGGTCCCTCACGCAGCGAGCTCATCAGCCGCTCGCTCGAGCTCTGGAAGAGCTCGCCCCCGTTCTGGATGAGCGAGCGGAGCGCCCCCATCGTCTTCGGGCGGCCCTCTTCGCCGCTCTCGGCGCTGCTCTTCTCCGTCTCGTAGACGATCTGGGCGAGCGTCGCGTTGGTGAGGTCTTCCTTCGTCGTGTTGTCGATGATCGTGACGTCCTCGCCCGCGCGGACGTACTCGGCGATCTGCTGGAGCGTCACGTAGCGGCTGTCGCGCGTGTCGTAGAGCTTGCGGTTCGCGTAGCGCTTGACGACGCGGGGGCTCTTTCCGGGCGGATTCGCGGTGGTGCTCTCCATGTCGGCTTCTCTCGGTCGCGTCGACGGTTCCAGACCCGACGCGGCGCGTCAAGGATCGATGGGTCGGGGCGCGCGGCTCGGGTGAGCGAGCGCGCGGCCCATGGCGCCTCGGTCCGTGTCAGACTCTCGATCGGTGGACGAGCTCGCGCGAGAGGTGCTCTCGGTGGCAGGATCCCTCAGCGATCCGGCCATGACGACGAGCTACGTCCGCTCGATCCTGCGGGGCCTCGCGCCCGAGCCTCGCTCCGACCTCCTCACGATCCTCCACGCCGCCAGCGTCACGCGCGACCCGCGCGCGAGCGGGCTCTGGCTGATCGTGGCCGTCGTGCTCGCGGCCGCGACCGAGGAGGAGCTCTTGGAGGAGGTCGTGCGCGTGCTCGAGGATCGAGGTCAGGCCGATCTCGCCGAGGTCATGCGCGGCGTCCCCGTCGTCTCGACGGCGGCGGCCCGCGTGCCCGACTTCGGCAAGGGGCGCCCGCTCTCGCTCGGGGAGCGCAAGTCGATCGCGCGCACGCACGACCGCGGGCTGCTCTCGCGGGTCATCCGCGATCCACACCCCGCCGTCATCCGCATCCTCCTCGACAACCCCCACGTCACGGAGACGGACGTGATCCGCCTCGTCTCCCAGCGCCCGATCCACGCGGACGTGCTCCGCGAGGTGTGCTGCTCGACGCGGTGGGTGGTGCGGCTCTCCGTGCGCGTCGCGCTGCTCAAGAACCCGCAGCTCCCCGTGCCGTTCGGGCTCCGGCTCGCGCCGAGCGCCAGCGTCGCGGCGCTCCGCGCGATCACCGCGTCGCCCGAGCTCGATCCTCGCTTGCGCGAGGCGTGCGCGACGCTGCTCGGTCGCCCGACGCTCCACTGACGGCGCGCCCCGAGGAGGGCACCGCGCGCCGCGACGCGGTCAGGGCTTGTGCGCGACCTCGGCGTCGGTCGCCTCGCCCTCGGCCACCTTCTTCGCGCTCGACTTCTCGGAGACGCGCTTGTCCTGTGGCGTGATCTCGATGTCGTCGTCGGCGGCGAGCCCTCGCTTGAGGCCCTTGATCGCCTTGCCGAGCCCCTCGCCGATCTGGGGGAGCCTGCTCGCCCCGAACACGAGGAGCACGATGAGCAAGATGACGAGCAGCTCGGGCATTCCGAGGTTTGGCACGAGAGCCTCCTAGCAGCGGGGCAGCCTACGAGCCGCCCCGAGGATCGGCAAGCCGCGGGCGCCGTCTGGCACCGCGCGAGGGGCGTGCGAAAACGGGGCGGTGGCGACGATCATCCTCGAGCGCGGTCGCGTGCAGCCGGTCTGGGCGGGGCACCCGTGGGTGTTCGCGCAGGCGATCGAGCGCATCGACGGAGCGCCTGCGGCGGGTGACGTCGTCGACGTCGTCGATCGCGAGGGGCACTACCTCGGGCGCGGCTACTACTCTCCCCACTCGGCGATCCCCGTGCGCATCGCCACGCGCGACCAGGACGATCCCCTCGACGAGGCGTCGATCGGCCGCGCGCTCGACCGCGCGCTCGCGCTCCGCGCGCGCTTCGCGCTCCCGAGCGAGGCGACGACGGGTTTTCGGCTCGTCAACGCCGAGGGGGACGGACTGCCCGGCCTCGTCGTCGACGTCCTCGGCGCGGTCGCGGTCGTGCAGTTCCTGACGCTCGGGATGAAGCGCCGCGAGGACGCCGTCTTCGGTCAGCTCGCGCGCGCCCTCGGGGTGCAGACGATCGTCGAGGTCGCGAACGAGCGGGCCGCCGCGCGCGAGGGCTTCGCCGCGAGGACGGCGGTGGTGCGCGGCCCCTCGCCCGAACGGATCGAATTTCGCGAGCGCGGGCTCGCGTTCGAGCTCGAGGCCACGATCACGCAGAAGACCGGGTTCTACTTCGATCAGCGCGAGAACCGCGCGCGCGTCGAGCTGCTCGCGAGGGGCGCGCGGGTGCTCGATCTCTACGCGTTCGTCGGCTCGTTCGGCCTCTTCGCGGCGCGCGGAGGCGCCGCGAGCGTCCGCTCCGTCGACGGCTCCGCGCCGGCCGTCGCGATGATCGCGCGCAACGCGCACCGCCAAGGCGTCGCCGAGCGGCTCGATCCCGTGCGCGCCGACGTCCGGAACGTCCTCGCGGAGCACCACCAGCGAGGCGAGCGCTTCGATCTCGTCGTGGTCGATCCGCCCAAGCTCGCGCCGAGCCAGCGGCACCTCGAGCGCGCGCGGGCCGCGTATCGCCGGCTGAACGCGAACGCGGTGAAGGTGACCGAGACCGACGGCGTCCTCGTCACCTGCTCGTGCTCGGCGGCGATGGAGGTCGACGACTTCGTCCGCACGGTGACGCTCGGGGCGCGCGACGCGAACGCCGACCTCACGCTCCTCGCGCTCGGCGAGCAGGGCCCCGATCACCCGAGCCCGTCGGCGTTCCCCGAGGGGCGCTACCTCAAGTGCGCGTTCTTCCGGGTGGTGCGCTGATGCGCCCGATCACCGAGCTCGTCGAGCGCCCCTCGCTCCTGCTCTTCGACGTGGACGACACCGTGACGCGAGAGGGCTACCTCGAGCCCGTCGCGCTCGCCGCGCTCGCGTCGCTCCGCGAGGCGGGCCTGCGAACGGCGGCCGTGACCGGGCGCCCGCTCGGCTGGGCGGAGGTCTTCGCGTGGACGTGGCCCGTCGACCTCGCGATCGGCGAGAACGGCGCGGGCTGGATGTGGCGAGAGGGGCGCCGGCTCGTGCGCCGCTACTTCGAGCCCGCCGCGGCCCGCGCCGCGCATCGTGAGGCGCTCGACGCGCTCGTCGCCGCGCTGGGCCGGAGCCTTCCGTCGCTCCCGCTCGCCGGCGACGCGCCGCTCCGCGTCTGCGACGCCGCGTGGGACGTCGGCGAGCTCTGGCGCGCGCCCGAGGCGCTCGTCCTCGAGGCGACCGACGCGATCGAGGCGAGCGGGATGCGCGCGCTCCGCTCGAGCGTGCACCTGCACGCGGTCCCTGGCGCGTGGGACAAGGCCTCGGGGGCGCTCCGCGCGATCGAGGAGCGCTTCGCGCGGCCCGGCGACGAGCTCGCGGCGCGGACGGTGTTCGTCGGCGACTCGGGGAACGACGCCGCCGCGTTCGCGCGCTTCGCGCTGAGCGTCGGCGTCGCGAACGTGCGCGAGCACCTCTCGAGCCTGCCCACGCCGCCGCGCTACGTGACCGAGGCGCCGCGCGGTCGAGGGTTCGCCGAGCTCGCGGAGCGCCTGCTCGCGCTCGGGGTGCGCGATGGCTGACGGGGGCAGCCGGCGCGCGAGGCGCCTCTCGACCCCGCTCGTGCTCGCCAGCTCGAGCGCGATGATCGCCATCGGGATCGCGGCGTTCATCGGGGCGCACGTCGGGGAGCGGGTCGAGGAGGAGGAGCGCTCGCGCGCGGCGCTCGCCGCGCTCGTCGTCGACGATCGGAGCGCGGAGGCCGTCGCCGAGAGCTTCCTCGACGCCTGGCGGAGACGATCGTGGGAGGCCGCCGCGCGCATCTCGGTCGGCGCGGCCCACGACGCCGCGCTCGAGAAGCGAGAGCGGGATCGGGTGATGAACCCCGAGGATCGCGAGATGGCGCGCGAGGTCTGGGAGCGCCTGGCGAGCGCGCCGCTCGAGGTGGAGTTCGTCGGCAGCGAGGAGCTCGAGGGGGGAGCCGTCGCGCTCGCCGGCGTCGCCAGCTACGACTTCATGGGCGCGCCCTACCGGCGCGAGGTGCGCTTCGAGGTGGAGCCGCATGAGGGCTCGCCGCGCGCGTTCCGCGTGCGACGGATGGAGCTCGGGGCGGTGCTCACCGAGACGCCGCGGCTGCTCGAGGAGGCGACGCCGTGAGCGAGAAGGAGCGAGGCGCGTACTCCGAGGACGCGCTCCGGTGGGGCACGTTCGCGCACTACGAGGACGCCGAGCGCTACGATCGCACCTACCGGCGACGTCACCACGACGTCACCTTCTATCGCCTCTTCGCGGCCGAGCACGGCGGGCCGATCCTCGAGCTCGGCGCTGGGACGGGCCGGATCACGATCCCGCTCGCGCGGGACGGCCACGACGTCACGGCGCTCGAGCAGATGGTGCCGATGATCGATCGGCTCTACGAGCGCCTCGAGCGGGAGCCGGATCTCGTCCGCGCGCGCGTCCACGTCGTGCGCGGCGATCTCCGGCGCTTCCGCGTCCCCGCGCCGGCGGGGCGCAGAGCGCGAAGCTTCCCCCTCGTCATCGCGCCCTTCAACGTCCTCATGCACCTCTACGACCGGCGCGAGCTCGAGCGCATGCTCCGCTCCGTCCGCGAGCACCTCGCGCCCCGCGGCCTCTTCGTCTTCGACGTGCGGATGCCCGACATCCGATCGTTCACGCGCGATCCGGAGCGCGCGTTCAAGTGCGCACCGCTCCGCGATCCGCGCGACGGCGTCCTCTTTCAGACGAGCGAGCTCTTCGCCTACGACGCGACGAGCCAGGTCCAGATGATCACGAGCGTCTACCGCGAGGCGGAGGAGCCTCACCGCACCTTCGTCAAGCCGCTCGCGCATCGACAATTCTTCCCCCAGGAGCTCGAGCTCCTGCTGCACTACAACGGGTTCTCGATCCTCGAGCGCTGGGGCGACTTCGAGCGCGGCCCCCAGCACGTCGACTGCGAGAGCCAGGTGATCGTGGCGCGCGCGCGCCGCCCGCGCCGCTGAGCCCAGGCGCCGCGTGCGTTCGCTGCGGCTCCTGTTGTGCGCGCGCGGGAGACGCAGCTAACCTATCCGTCATGATTCACCACCCACGTCGCCTGATGTTCCTCGTGACCCTTGCGATGATCCTCGTCCTCCCCGAGGTCGCCTCGGCGCAGAACATCCTCTACTGCGTCGACTATGTCGTCGGCACCGATCGCATGGGTGAGGCGCTCGCCGCGTTCGAGCTGGATCACCCCTCGGCGGTGGTTCGTCGCACCACCGCGACGGACTGCGACGCCGAGATCGCGTCGACGACGCCGGACCTCGCGATCGTCTTCGTGCAGGGCGGCGGCGTCCCCGCCCTGAGCGGGTTCCAGAGCTTCGTCACGTCGGGCGGACGCGCGATCTTCGCCGACTGGACGAGGAACGCGTCGTTCGGCGCGCTCTTCGGCGCGGCGTACGCCTCCTCGACGAACGCGTCGGCCCTCGGGGTGCTGCCGCCGCTCTCGCACCTCGTGTCGCCGAACCCCATCGGCCTCTCCAGTCCGGGCTGGGGCACGTTCTCGATGGTCCTCGCCGCAGGGACCGGCAGCGTCTCGTACGCGACGTTGGGATCGGGCGACGGCATCATCGCCAACGCGAGCGGAACGACCCTGATCAACGGCTTCCTGAGCGACACGGCCGGGTCGGCGCTCACGCAGCTCTTCCGGAACGAGCTCGACTTCCTGCTCGAGATGGACGCCGACGGCGACGGATCGCCCTCGTACGAGGACTGCGACGACTCGAACGCCGCGGTCCACCCGGGCGCGTCGGACGCGAACTGCGACGGCGTGGACAACGACTGCGACGGGGTCGCGGACGACGGGTACGTGAGCGTCGAGACGAGCTGCGGGGTCGGCGCGTGCGCGGCGGTG
>JBDHVC010000026.1:0-56517 GCA_039809495.1 Sandaracinaceae bacterium | reverse complement strand
GCCGTGATCGATGTGGCCGATCGTGCCGACGTTCACGTGGGGCTTGGTACGAACGAACTTTTCTTTCGACATGACGCTTCCTCTTCGATCGTCAGTTGGAGACAACCTCGACGCGGCGCGACGCCGCGCCGACTCAGCCCTTGCCCTTCACCTTCGCGATGATCGCCTCGGCGACGCTGTTCGGGACGACGGCGTAGTGGGCGAATTCCATCGAGTACGTGGCGCGGCCCTGCGTCTTGCTGCGCAGATCCGTCGCGTAGCCGAACATGTTGGCGAGCGGCACGACGGAGTTGACGACCTTCGCGTTGCCGCGCTGGTCCATGCTCTTGACCTGGCCGCGGCGGCTGTTGAGGTCGCCGATGACGTCGCCCATGAACTCCTCGGGGCAGACCACCTCGACCCCCATCAGCGGCTCGAGGAGCTGGAGGCCGGCCTTCTTCGCGCCGTCCTGGAAGGCGACCGAGGCCGCGAGCTCGAAGTGCTGCGCCTGCGAGTCGACGTCGTGGTAGCTGCCGTCGACGAGCGCGGCCTTGATGTCGATGACCGGATAGCCGGCGAGGACGCCGCGCTCCATCGCCTCGCGGATGCCCTTCTCGACCGAGGGGATGAACTCCTTCGGGATGACGCCGCCGACGATCTTGTTCTCGAAGACGAAGCCGGCGCCAGGCTCGCTCGGGCCCATCTCGAGCCAGACGTGGCCGTACTGGCCGCGGCCGCCCGACTGCTTGACCCACTTGCCCTCGACGCGGACGTCCTTGGTGATCGACTCGCGGTAGGCGACCTCGGGCGCGCCGACGTTGGCCTCGACCTTGTGCTCGCGGCGCAGGCGGTCGACGATGATCTCGAGGTGCAGCTCGCCCATGCCGGCGATGATCGTCTGGCCCGTCTCCTCGTTCGTCGAGATGCGGAAGGAGGGGTCCTCGGCGGCGAGCTTCGAGAGCCCCTCGCCGAGCTTCGCCTGATCGGCCTTCGTCTTGGGCTCGATCGCCTGGCTGATGACGGGCTCGGGGAAGACCATGCGCTCGAGCACGATCGGGTTCTTCTCGTCGCAGAGCGTGTCGCCCGTGCGGACGTCCTTGAGGCCCGCGATCGCGCAGATGTTGCCGGCCTGGCACTCGTCGATGGCCTCGCGCTTGTTCGCGAGCATCTGGACGAGGCGGCCGACGCGCTCGCGCTTGCCCTTCGTCGCGTTGAGCACCTGCTCGCCGGTGCGGATCACGCCCGAGTAGACGCGGAAGAAGGTGAGCGTGCCGACGTGGGGGTCGGTCATGATCTTGAACGCGAGGCCGGAGAGCGGCTCGTCGTCCGAGGCCTTGCGGTGGAGCTTCTTGTCGTGATCGTCCGGGTCGGTGCCCTCGACGTCCGGGATGTCGTGCGGAGAGGGGAGGAAGTCGAGCACGGCGTCGAGCAGCGGCTGGACGCCCTTGTTCTTGAAGGCGGAGCCGCAGAGCACGGGGACGCACTTGTAGGCGAGCGTGCCCTTGCGGAGCGCGAGGAGGATCTCCTCGACGCTGAAGTCGGTGTCGCCCTCGAGGAAGCGCTCGCCGAGGGCGTCGTCCGTCTCGGCGATCATCTCGATGAGCTTCTCGCGCGCCGCATCGGCCGCCTCACGGTGCTCGGCCGGGATCTCGACGTACTCGTAGCTCTGGCCGCGCGTGGCGTCGTCGAAGACGACCGCCTTCATGCGGACGAGATCGATGACGCCCTTGTGGTTCTCCTCGGTGCCGAGGGGGAGCTGGATCGCGACGGCGTTCTTGGTCAGGCGATCCTTGATGGAGAGCAGCGCGCGCTCGAAATTGGCGCCGGCGCGATCCATCTTGTTGACGAAGCAGATGCGCGGCACGTGGTAGCGGTCGGCCTGACGCCAGACCGTCTCCGACTGCGGCTCGACGCCGGCGACGCCGTCGAAGACGGTGATCGCGCCGTCGAGGACGCGGAGCGAGCGCTCGACCTCGACCGTGAAGTCGACGTGTCCGGGCGTGTCGATGACGTTGATGCGGAAGCGCTGGTCCTTGAAGAGGCCCGTCGAGGGCTTCCACGAGCAGGTGATCGCGGCCGACGTGATCGTGATGCCGCGCTCCTGCTCCTGCTCCATCCAGTCGGTCGTCGCCGCGCCGTCGTGAACCTCGCCCACCTTGTGGTTGACGCCCGTGAAGTAGAGGATGCGCTCGCTGGTCGTCGTCTTGCCCGCGTCGATGTGGGCCATGATGCCGATGTTGCGGGTTCGCTCGAGCGGGTATTCGCGGGGCACGATGATCTCCGTGGTGGTGGATCGGGGACGCGGGCGGGGCTGGGTGGCCGGAGCTGGGTGCGCGGGGCCTGGGCCGTCGGGGCGCTGGACAGACGAAAACCCCCCCGGGCCTCTCCCGGTCACCCTTGGACCGGCACTTTCCCGAGAGGGTTCGAGTGGTTCGCCTTCGCGCGCCGCGCTCGTCGTCGGACGAGCTCGGAGCGCCGCTGGAAGCACTCGCCTATGGCGTGGTCGTCATGAGGAGGTGGGAGGGACCTTGGGCGCGAGGCTCGCCGGAGCGAGCGAGGGGATCGAAGGGGCCGGGGTATGGATCGAGCGGCGGCGACGCGCCAGCGATTTCGACACGGCGCGCGACGCGCGGCGCGATCACCAGCGATAGTGGGCGAACGCGCGGTTCGCTTCCGCCATCTTGTGGACGTCCTCGCGCTTCTTGACGGCGTTGCCGCGACCCTCGGCGGCCTCCTTCAGCTCGGCGGCGAGGCGCTCGATCATCGTCTTCTCTCCGCGATCGCGGGAGTAGTCGACGAGCCAACGCATCGCGAGCGCGACGCGGCGCTCGGGGCGCACCTCGACGGGGACCTGGTAGGTCGCGCCGCCGACGCGGCGGCTCTTGACCTCGACCTTGGGCTTGACGGTGTCGAGGGCCTTGCGGAACACCTCGATCGCGTCCTCCTTGTAGCGCTCGGCGATGACGTCGAGCGCGCCGTAGACGATGCCCTCGGCGGTGCTCTTCTTGCCCTCTTTCATCACGATGTTGCAGAACTTCGCGACGAGCCGATCGTGGTACTTCGGATCGGGAAGGATCTTGCGCTTGGGGACTTCACGACGACGCGGCATCTGGCTGACTCCTCGAGGAAACCGACTTCACTTCTTCGGGCGCTTGACGCCGTACTTCGAGCGACCCTGCGTGCGCGCGGCGTCGTTCGTGCTGGACGGGCCCGTGGCCCCGGACGCGTCGAGCGCGCCGCGGACGACGTGGTAGCGGACGCCCGGCAGATCCTTCACGCGGCCCCCGCGGACGAGGACGACCGAGTGCTCCTGCAGGTTGTGGCGCTCGCCGGGGATGTACGAGGTGACCTCGATGCCGTTCGAGAGCCGCACGCGCGCGACCTTGCGGAGCGCCGAGTTCGGCTTCTTCGGGGTCGTCGTGTACACGCGCGTGCAGACGCCGCGCTTCTGCGGGCAGGACTCGAGCGCGGGCGACGCGGTCTTGTTGACGATCTGGAAGCGGCCCTTGCGAACGAGCTGGTTGATGGTCGGCATGCGCGGCGGATCTTTCGGCGATACGAGCGGATTTCGCGGGGAAACCCAGGGAAAACGTCGTTGCCCCGGTGGGAGGGGGCCGGAACATTACTGGTGGCGCTCCGCCTGTCAAGGATCGCCTGGCTCGTTCGTGATCCGGGCGCGCGGGATCGGCGGGAAACGCGGGTGAAACCGGATCGGTCCCTCAGAAGTGGAGCGAGAGGGAGAGCGAGCCCGCGCCGAGGCCGAGGGCCGCGCTCGGGGGGGGCGCTCGACCCGGCACGCGCACCGCTCGCGTGGGGGTGAACGCGACGTTCGCCTGGACGACGCCGGCGATCGCGAGGACGCCGAAGGCGCTCGCGAAGGCCCAGCTCACCGGCGCGAGCACGTGGATGGCGTCGTTCACCGCGCGCCACGTCTCGACGGAGACGCCGTTCGCGTTGTCTTGGAGGAAGGCGATGTAGCCGAGGTGGACGAGCGTCGCCGCGATCGCGCCGACGGCGGTGAGGGCCTCGCTCACGAGGAAGAAGTGGCCGAGCGCCTCCTCGCCGTTCTCGAATTGACCGACGCCGAAGGGGATCGAGACGAGCGCCTGGGAGCGCGGCACCTCCACGCTCCGCTCCTCGGCGATCGCGGCGCGGAGCGCGGCGTTCTCGTCGCGCAGCCGCGACACCTCGCGCGCGAGCTCGGCGCGCGCCTCGTCGCTCACGGCCTCCTGCCGCAGCCGCTCGCGCACGCGCTCGAAGAGCTGTACGACCTCCCGCGGGAAGCGCGCCTCGTCGAGCTCGTAGCTCGGCTCGTCGCGGAGCAGGCGCTCGAGCTGATCGATCGCCGAGCGCTCGCGACCGACGAAGACGTACGCGGCGGCGAGGTACTTGCGCGACTCGAGGACGAGCGGTCGGCTCGTGAGCGAAGGCGGATCGCGGCCGACGAGCGCCTCGAACGCGTCGACCGCGTGCGCCCAGTCGTGAGCGTCGTAGAGCGCGCGCGCGGCCTGGAAGTCCTCGATGTCGCCGGCGCGAGCCCCGCGAGGCGCGGCGACGAGCGCCGCGACGGCGACGACGAGCGCGAGCACGAGGCGCTCGGCCCTCGGCGCGCGCCCGCTCGTCACGGCTCCGTCGCCTCGAGGCGCGAGAGGGTGACGGGGTGGTCGAGCACGGTGCCGGCTTGGAGCTCCACGACGCCTGTATACGCGGCATGGCCGGGCGCTGTCACCGTGATCGTGCGCCGCTCCGAGCGCGAGCGCGCGCGGATCGGGATGGGGATCGCCTCGCGAGCGCGCCCGTGCGCGCCGCCCTCGACGACGACGTCCGCGGGGACGTTCGCGGTGACGTAGAGCACCGCGGGCCTGGACGGGAGCGCGAGCGCGAGCGTGAACGCGCCCTCCCCAGCGGGGATCTCGCGCTCGAACGTCGCGCTCGCGCAGCACTCGAGGTCCGTCTCGACGACGAAGGTGTGCCGGCCGACCGCGAGCTCGAGCGACTCGAACGACGGCCCGTACGCGCGCGGCGGCTGACCGTCGACGCCGATCTGCACGTTCTGCGGATCGGGGTTGAGCACGACGCGACGCGGGCGGACGAGCGCGAGGTCGCGCCGCACGGGCCGCAGCTCGACGACGAGCGGCGCGCGCGACGTTCCGTCCGCCTCGGCGGCGGAGGCGTCGACCGCGATCGACGCGTCGAGCGCGGGCGCCTCGACGCTGGCGTCGACGCGCGCGGAGGCCGGCGGGGGAGCGGACGTGGGCCGCCCCGCGTCCTCGAGCGCGAGCGCCGCCTCGGAGAGCGACGAGCCCTCGCCCGCGAAGCGGAGCAGGGCGAGCCCCGCCGAGACGACGAGGAGGGCGAGCGCGACGAGCGCGGCGCGGCGCCCGCCGGCCTGGCTCCTGCGGGCGCGATCGGCGCGCGCGAGGAGCGCGAGGACCTCCTCGTTCGCCTCGTCGAGCGCGAGGACGCGCGCGAACGCGTCGGACGCGTCGTCGAGGCGCCTCTCCGCGCTCGCGCGCTTGCCGAGCTCGATCTCCGCGCGGATCACGCGGGGCACGAGCGCGGCCGTCGCGGCGACGGGGTCGGCGAGGAAGCGCGCGATCTCGCGCTCGGGATCGTCGATGCCGACGACCGCGACGTAGGCGCGCAGCGCCGCCTCGAGCGCGGCCGCGCTCGGGTAGCGATCCTCGGGCGACGTCGCCATCGCCTTCATCACGATCGCCTTGAACCTGCCGCCGATCGAGGGGCGAAAGCGCAGCGGATCGGGCGCGGCGCCGTCGAGGACGCGCTTCAGGATCTGGTGCGGGTTCTTCCCTGTGAACGGCAGCCGCCCGGTCGCGAGGAAGTAGAGGACGGTCCCGAGCGCGAAGACGTCGGCGCGCGGACCGACGTCGTGCCCCTCGATCTGCTCGGGCGCCATGTGGCCCGGGGAGCCGAGGACCTGGCCCGTCGCCGTCATCGACTGGGCGTCGACCATGTCCGCGATGCCGAAGTCCGTGAGCTTCAGGCAGCGCGCGTCGTGGAGCAGGATGTTCTCCGGCTTCACGTCGCGGTGGATGATGCCCTTCTCGTGCGCGGCGACGAGCGCGCTCGCGATCTCGATCCCGAAGCAGGCGGCGATCTCGGCGGGGAGCTCCGGCCCGCTCTCGACGTACGCCTTGAGGGTCGGCCCCGTGAGCAGCTCGGTGACGATGTAGCTCTCGTCCGAGCCCTCGCCGGAGTAGTCGTAGATCTCGAGGATCTTGGGGTGCTCGAGGCGCGCGACGCTCTGCGCCTCGCGGCGAAAGCGCGCCCGCGCCTCCTTCGCGCCGCGCAGGTGCGGGTGCATGAGCTTGACCGCGACGAAGCGGCCGAGGCCCGTGTCGCGCGCGCGGTAGACCGTCGCCATGCCGCCATGGCCGATCTCCTCGAGGAGCTCGTATTTTTCGAGCGTGCGGATCACGAAACGGCTCGCCGGGTCTGGGAGCCTAGCGCGGGCCGCGCCGCCCGGGGGCGCGAGGTCGCGCGTCGAGGCGGAGGGCGAGCCGCGCGCGAAGGTTGCGATGGACCCGAGACGAGGTGACAATCGGCCGCAACATGGCCTCGAAGGATCCGGTCCCCTGCCACGTCTGCGGCTTCAAGAACGAGCCGCGCGCCGAACGCTGCGTGTCCTGTGGAGCTCGCCTCGAGGCCGTCCAGGTCGAGTACACGGCCGAGGAAGAGGCCGCGCGCGCGAACCAGCAGGAGGGCTTCTCGGTCCTCTGGGTGATCATCGCCTTCACGGTCTACCTGCTGCTCCAGGGGTTGATCATCGGGGCGCTCCCGCTCGTGATCGCCTCCTACGATCCGCAGGGCGTGGCGGGCCTCGGGATCTCCGTCTGCGTCTGGTTCGTCGGCGGCATCGCCGTCGGCTTCCTGTCCCCCGGCAAGACCTTCCTCGAGCCGGCGGTCGGCGCGCTCGTCGCCGCCGTCCCGACCATCGCCTACCTCAAGTGGGTCACGCCGGACGGCTTCGAGCCCTCGCTCATCGCCTACATCATCGGCGGCGCGATGGGCGTGATGATCTCGCTCTTCGGGGCGTTCCTCGGCGAGCAGCTCCAGCGCGTCACGCGCGGCCACAAGAAGGCCTGAGCCGAGCGAGGGAGGGCGCGAGCCCCTCTTCGGCGCGCGAGGGACGACCGGGGGAGGCGACGCTCGGCTTGGCGTATGGTAGACCGTCGAGCGGCGGAGCTACCGATGATCTACGTCTACATCTTCGCGCTGATCGTGGGCGGCCTGCTCCTCGGGGCGAGCCTCATCCTGGGCGGGCACGCCGATCACGGCGCGGAGGCGGCCATCGAAGCGCACGTCCACGTCGGCGAGGTCGGCAACGACGTCGCAGCCGCGTCCGCGGACGACGCCCAGGGCTTCGAGAGCTTCCTCCTGCGGCTGCTCTCGTTCCGCTTCTGGACCTTCTTCTTGGCCTTCTTCGGGATCACCGGCGTCATCCTCGATGGCTTCGGGGTCGTCCCGAGCCGGCTCGTCGCCGGCGCGCTCGCCGTCGGCATGGGCCTCTTCGCGGGCCTCTTCGCGAATTGGCTCGTGCGCGTCATGACGGTCGAGTCCACGAACAGCGCCGCGAGCGCCGCGGACTACGTCGGCAAGACCGGGCGGCTCATCGTCGGCATCAGCCCCGGCGCGAGCGGCAAGGTGCGGCTCGAGGTCAAGGGCTCGACGATCGACCTCCTCTGCATCGCCGTCGACGAAGAGAAGTACGAGCCTCGGGAAGAGGTGATCGTGGTCGAGATGGAGGGCACGCAAGCGCGCGTCGCGAGGACGCGCATCTCGGTCGCGGCCGGCGCCCCCTCCACCTGAGCTCGCAACCGTCCCCCCTCGCGGCGCCTCGAGCGCCCTCGGAGAAACGATGCCCTCCTACGACTACCCCGCCCCCCAGAGCCCGACGCTCTTCGGCCTCGATCCGGCGATCCTCTGGTCGGCGATCGGCGGCGCGTTCGTCGTCGCGATCGGCCTCTTCCTGCTGATCCTCTTCTTGAGGAGCTTCCTCTTCATCGCGCGACCGCACGAGGTGCTCGTGTTCTCCGGCCAGCGCCACAAGACCGAGGACGGTCAGGAGGTGGGCTATCGGCTGGTCAAGAGCGGGCGCCGCGCGATCCGCATCCCGATCCTCGAGATGGTCTCGCGGCTCGACATGACGGTGATCCCCGTCGACATCGTGGTCCAGAACGCGTACTCGCGCGGGAACATCCCGCTCGAGATCCACGCGATCGCGAACGTGAAGATCCACTCGGAGCCGAAGATCCTCCGCAACGCGATCGAGCGCTTCCTCAACAAGCGGCGCGAGGAGATCGAGATCGTGGCGCAGCAGACGCTCGAGGGCGCCCTGCGCGAGGTGCTGGCGCAGCTCACGCCCGAGGAGGTCAACGAGGACCGCCTGAAGTTCGCGGAGAAGCTCATCCACGCGGCCGAGGACGATCTCCAGATCCTCGGCCTGCAGCTCGACACGCTGAAGATCCAGAGCGTCAGCGACTCGACCGGCTACCTCGACTCGATCGGCCGCCCGAAGATCGCCGCCGCGCTCCGCGACGCGGAGAACGCCGAGAGCCAGGCGAGCCAAGAGGTCCAGCAGGCGCAGGCGATGGCGACGCAGCAGGCCGAGGTCGCGCGGACGACGGCCCAGACCGCGATCGAGACGAAGCAGAACGAGCTCCGGCAGGTGCGCGCCGAGCTCGAGGGTCGAGCGCAGGCCGTCGAGCGCGAGGCCGAGGCGGCGGCGAAGACGGCGCGCGCGATGGCCGAGCGCGACCTTCAGGGGGTGCGCGCCCAGCTCGAGCAGCGGCGCCTCCTCGCCGAGGTCGTCATCCCCTCCGAATTCCAGAACCACGCCCAAGCGCTGATCGCGAAGGGGCAAGCGGCGCCGACGATCGAGAACGGCGCGGCCGCGGTGCAGGTGCTCGCGGCGATGACCGACGCGTGGTCGACGATGGGCTCCGACGCTCGGCAGCTCTACGTGATCCAGCACCTCGACCTCATCGTCGGCTCGGTCGTCGAGAACCTCGGCACGCTCGATCCCAAGGAGGTCCACGTCCTCGACGGCGGCGACGGCGCGTCCGTCGCGGGCTACGCGGCCAGCTACCCGAAGATGGTCGGCGCCGTCCTCGCCTCGCTCGCCGACTCGACCGGGATCGACATCCCGACCCTGCTCTCCGGTCAGAAGGAAGGAGCCGCGCGATGACCGTCCTCTTCCCCCTCTTCATCCTCCTCGTGCTCGCGGCCGCGGCCATGCTCGCCGCGCTCATCCTCGTGAAGAACGTCCTCTACGTCTGCCCCCCGAACGAGGTCCTGATCTTCTCGGGCGCCTCGCCGCACACCACGGCGGACGGACGGGCGGTCGGCTACCGCATCGTCAAGGGCGGCCGCACGATGCGCGTCCCGCTCTTCGAGGCCGTCGACGCGATGGACCTCTCGAACATGATCATCGAGCTCAAGGTGAAGGGCGCCTACTCGAAGGGCGGCATCCCCCTCACGGTCCAGGGCGTCGCCAACATCAAGGTGCCGGGCGAGGAGCCGCTCATCCACAACACGATCGAGCGCTTCCTCGGCAAGTCGCGCGCGGAGATCATGGACGTCGCGCGCGAGACGCTCGAGGGCAACCTCCGCGGCGTGCTCTCGAGCCTCACGCCCGAGCAGGTGAACCAAGACAAGGAGGCGTTCGCGGTCCGCCTGACCGAGGAGGCGGAGCACGACCTCTCGAACCTCGGCCTCGTGCTCGACACGCTGAAGATCCAGAACGTGACCGACGACGTCGGCTACCTCGACTCGATCGGTCGGATGCGCTCGGCCTACGTCCGCAAGGACGCGCAGGTCGCGGAGGCCCAGGCGCGCGCGCAGACGGCCGAGCAGAAGTGGCGCAACACGATGGAGGCCGAGCTCGGCAAGCTCAACGCCCAGATCCAGGTCGCGCACGCCGACAACGCCCGCCGGCTCAACGACGCGCGCACGAAGCGCGGCGCGATGATCGCCGAGCAGCAGGCGGAGGTGCAGGCCCTCATCGCGCAGGCGCAGGCCGAGATCCAGATGCAGGACGCGCGCATCGAGCAGGTCAAGCTCCAGCTCCAGGCCGACGTCATCCAGCCCGCCGAGGCGCGGCGGCTCCAGGCCGAGCAGCTCGCGAAGGCGGACGCGGCCAAGATCATCGAGCAGGGTAAGGCGACCGCGAGCGTGCTCAAGCAGCTCGCGCTCACCTATCGCCAGAGCGGCTCGTCGGGCCGCGAGGTCCTCCTCATGCAGAAGCTCCTGCCGACGATCGACCGGGTGCTCTCGAGCATGCATCAGGTGCGCATCGATCGGCTGACCGTGCTCTCGTCGGGCAACGGCGCGGGGACGAGCCTCGCCTCGCAGGTCGTCGGCGCGAGCGAGCAGATCAAGGCGGTCACCGGGATCGACGTGCCCCAGCTCGTGAAGAGCCGCTTCCCGACGTCGCCGCCGCCCGCCCCGCACGCGCCGGCGCCCCCGCCCGCGCCCGGCACGGCGCCTCCTCGGCGCTGATCGCGCGCGCCTCGCGCGCCCCGAGGGAGTCGACGACCGAGCGGCTCCCGTGCGAGCATCGGGGGGTGATGCGTTCTGCTTGGACCGTGCGCATGAAGCCGCGCTCGCCGATCCACGCCGCCGCGCTCGCGCTCCTCGCGACGCTCCTCGCGGTCGGCTGCGCGAGCGGGCGCACGGATCAGCCTCCGGTCCACCCGCGCGACGCGGGCCTCGACGCGCCGGCCCGCGTCTGCGAGCCCGCCTGCTCGGAGGGGTTCGCCTGCGTCGATGGCGCCTGCGTCGCGGACATCGACGCGGACGACGACGGCATCCCGCGCTCGCGGGACTGCGACGACTTCGACGCCACGGTGGGCCCGACGAAGGAGCGCCCTTGCACGAGCGGGTGCGGCGGCGGCGTCGAGCGCTGCACCGACGGGGTCTGGGCGGCGTGTGACGCGCCGACGAGCTGTGACTGCGAGCCCGGCACGCCCGCGCGCACGGCGAGCTGCGGCAGGTGCGGTCGCATGCAGCAGACCTGCGAGGGTGGCCGCTGGGTCGACGGCGCGTGCACGAGCGAGGGCGCGTGCATGGCCGGCGCGGTGGAGACAGGCGGCTCCTGCACGAATTGCGGCACACAGCGCCGGACCTGCCAGGAGGACTGCAGCTGGGGCGCGTGGACGTGTGCGAGCATGGGGGAGTGCGCGCGGGGCGCGACCTCGCCCGAGAGCGAGCCCTGCGGGAGCTGCGGCGGCACGCGCACGCGCACGCGCACCTGCGGAGACGACTGCCGCTGGGACGATCCCGCGTGGAGCGCCTGCTCGGCGAGCGGCGAGTGCACCGCGGGCGCGACGGAATCGCGCACCGTCGCCTGCGGCAATTGCGGCCTCGGCACCAAGACGCAGACCCGGTCGTGCGGCGCGTCGTGCTCGTGGGGCGCGTGGACCGACGCGGGCTCGTGCAGCGGAGGTGGGGCGTGCGCGCCCGGCGAGACGCGCGGGTGCCCCAACGGCGACTCCTGCGGCGTCGTCCGCTGCGGCGCGAGCTGCACGTGGGGGGCCTGTGAGCCGACGGTCGCCGGCGGCTGCCTGCGCATCGGCCGGAGCGGCCTCGACGGCAGCAATTTCCGCTGCTGCACGCCCGGCGGTGGCGGCAGCGGCTGGCAATTCTGCCTCGCGAGCTGCCAATGGAGCACGGCGTGCGAGGCGCACGCCTGCCCCTGACGGCGCGCCTCGCTCGACGCGGCGGAACACGTCGGGTGAGGCGCGCTCAGCGATGCCGGTGTGCGCGCTCCATCGCGAAGAAGAGCTCGCGGGCGATGGGCCCCGTGCCGGGCTCGGCCTCGACGTGGCTGAACGCGAAGCGCTCGGCGTGCGCGCGCTCGCGCGGCACGTCGAGCCGGAGCGTCGAGCCGGAGCGCGCGCGGCGGAGCGCGTCCTTGACCGAGTCGAGGCCGGGGACCGACGCGTTCTCGAGCGCGTCGGCGAGGCCGATCGCCGGCACGTGCTTGCCGGCCTCGAGGATCGGGGGCGAGATGAGCGCGCCCCAGAGCTCTTCCGTCGCGCGCCGGATGAGGTGCTCGCCGAAGTTCGTCACCTCGGTGTCCTCGTTCACGAACACCGCGCGCCCCGTCTTGCGGATCGACGTCGCGATCGCGGCCCAGTCGTAGGGGTGGAGCGTGCGCAGGTCGATCACCTCGACGTCGATCCCCTCGCCCGCGAGCTCGTCCGCCGCGCGCCGGGCGACGAGCACCATGCGCCCGTAGGTGAAGAGCGAGACGTCCCGCCCCTCGCGCACCGTCCGCGCGACGCCGATGGGCACCCGCGCGAGCTCCGTCTCGGGCCAGTCCGGCTCCCAGTCGTCGCGCGAGCCGATCGGCGCGTCGATCATCTTGCTCAGCGCGCGCGCGTCCTCGGGCTCGCCCGGGATGAGCTCCTCGGGGCCGGCCGCCTTCACGCGCATCAGCGCCTTCGGGATGAGCACCATGACGGGGTTCGGATCCTCGATCGCCGAGAGCAGGAGCCCGTAGGCGTCCCGCGGGTTGCTCGGCAGGACGATCTTCCAGCCCGGCAGGCGCGTCGCCTGCGCGTCGATCGAGTGCGAGTGGTAGAGCGAGCCGTGGATGCCCGAGCCCACGGGCGTCATGAGGACGAGCGGCAGGTTCCAGGCGCCCGCGGACGCCCAGTACGTGTTCCCCGCGAGCTTCAACAGATCGATCGTGTTGAAGGCGTAGTCGCAGAACTGGATCTCGCAGACGGGACGCTGCCCAGCCATCGCGAGGCCCATCGCGGCCCCGACGATGCCGCGCTCGTCGAGCGGGGTGTTCCAGGCCGTCCGCAGGCCCTGCGTGGCCGTGAAGACGCCTCCGAGCGGCGGCCCCACGTCCTCGCCGAGGATGTCGGTCACCCCGAGCTTCGCCTCGCCCACGTGCAGCGCCATGCGCACGGCCTGGACCATCGTCGCCATGACGGCCCTCTACCACACCGAGCGCCCCGAGCGCGAGCGCGAGCGGGCGCCCGCCGCGCTCCTCTGCGGGGCGGATCGCGTCGCGCGAGGCGCGCCTCGACTCGACCGATCACGTCGCGCGAGGCGCGCCGTCACTCCACGGCGGTGAAGAAGCGATCCCAGCGCACCTGCTCGTCGCTCGACCAGTAGATCGCCATCGCGCGCCCCTTGATGCGCCCGACCGGGATCATGCCCACCGCGG
The DNA here is from genome assembly GCA_039809495.1 of Sandaracinaceae bacterium. GTDB lineage: Bacteria > Myxococcota_A > Polyangia > Polyangiales > Sandaracinaceae > JAFLCL01. The sequence goes on along the minus strand of JBDHVC010000026.1, from coordinate 43,334 downwards.
GGTTGCGCGAGTCGTTCGAGCGATCGCGGTGATCCCCGAGGACGAAGACGTGCCCCGGCGGCACCTCGCGCTCGGACAGCGACTGGGTCGGCTCGATCACGCTCGCGCTCGTCCGATGCAGCCGCCCGTCGAGCTCCTCCTCGTACCAGACGCAGATGCCCGGATCCTCGGACGTCTCGTCCTCTCGACACGGCCCGAGCTCGCGCGTGCGGATCGGCGCGCCGTTCCGGTAGACGACGTCGTCGCGGATCTCGATGCGATCGCCCGGCACGCCGATCACCCGCTTGACGATGTCGACGTCGTCCGCGGGGCTGCGGACGATGATCACGTCGCCCGCGCGCGGCATGCCCCAGCTCACGACGGCGTCGTTCATGAAGGGCAGGAAGAGGCCGTACGGGTACTTCGCGACGATCACGCGATCCCCGTTCAAGAACGTCGGCTCCATCGAGGGCCCCTCGATCTCGAAGGCCTCGAAGATGACGATGCGGATGACGATCGCGACGAGGAACGCGCCGACGATCGTGCGGAGGTTCGAGCGGAGCGAGTCGCCCTCGGGCTCGCTCGCCGCCTTCGCCTCGCTCGCCTTCGGCGCACGCTTGGCCGAGCTCGCGCCCGCGCGCTGCTCGCGCCCGCGCGGCTCGCCCTCGGGCCTCGCCTCGGCCGCCTCTCGGGGCCCCTCTGGGGCGGGCTCCGCGCTCGTCTCGACGCCCTTGGGCTCCTCTTCTCTCGCTTCGCTCACCCGTGCACCGTCGGCCCGAGCGGGAGCGAGGCCACGAGGCTCGCCTCCCGCTCCGCGAGGATCTGGAGGCGCGAGCGCGTCTCCTGCTCGCCGAAGCGCTCTCGCGCGAGACGCGCGAAGAGCTGGAAATGTCGCGCCTCGGACGCCATCAGGTCGGCGTAGAAGGCGCGCAAGGACGCGTCCGCGAGCCGCGAGGCGAGGAGCTTGAAGCGCTCGCACGAGCGCGCCTCGATCAGCGCGGAGACGAGCAGCCGATCGAAGAGCAGGGGGCGCGCGCCCGCGCCCTCGCGCGACGCCTTCTGGAGCCCGGTCACGTAGCGATCGGGCTCGGGGACGCTCATCGCCCCGCCCCGCTCCCGCATCCGCCGCTCGACCTCCGCGAAGTGCTCCGTCTCCTCGCGCGCGAGCGCGACGAGCGGCTCGATCAGGCCCGGGGAGTCGCCGCCGAAGCGCGCCACGAGCGAGAGGGCGCTCTGCGCGGCCTTGAGCTCGCAGTGCGCGTGGTCTTGGAGCATCCGGTCGAGGTCGCCTTCGACGGCGTCGACCCAGCTCGGGTCCGTGGATGCGAGCAGGCCCAGCATCGGGGAGCGCAACGCTATGCGTCGCTCGGGGGAGGGTCAAGCGAAGCGCGCGTCGATTTCCATGGGATCGGCGCGACGGAGTGACTCGACGTCCACGCGCTCGAGCCGATCGTGAACAATGATTCTCTCCTCCCCATCGAGGGCTCGTCCTCGAGGCGCGGCCGCGACGATCGCGCTTTCGCGCCGTTCTCGCGCCGAGATCGCGCGGAGCGTAAGCTCGGCGCGAGGCGTGCATTGCGGCCGAAGCCCGCGCGATGAACATCCGGTCGCGGATCCTCGTCGCTCCGCCATCCCGCTTCTCCCATCGAGGTTCGCATGGCCTTCCCGTCCTCTCCGCTCCGCCCTCTCCTCTTCGGCCTCGTCGGCTCCGCCCTCGCCCTCGGCGCGACCGGCTGCGTGAAGCGCTACTCGCAGCCGAGCCCCGAGGAGCCCCACGCCGACGTCCAGATCCGCGTGGTCCACCACACGACGCTCGGCACCGACATGGAGGAGATCGTCACGATCAACGGCGAGGCCGTGACGCTGTCCGACGGCGCGGGCGGCGTCCGCGAGGGGACGATGCGCGTCCGCCCCGAGGCGATCCAGTACGGGTTCGAGACGGAGTTCTTCCACAACGTCGTGAGCCAAGAGTGGCGCACGTACTACGAGACGCAGCGCTACCAGTGCGGCTACAACCGGAGCGGCCCCGTCTACTGCACGCGCAGCGTCCCTCAGCAGCGCCTCGTGACCGTGACGACGCGCGTCTCCGATGGCGGGTGCGGCACGCTGCTCGATCAGCAGCCCCTCGCGGGCGCCGTCTACCTGGTCCAGTACGAGTTCGCGGCCGCCGGTCAGTGCCAGGCGAGCTGCCAGCGGCTGCTCCAGGACGCGAACGGACAGCTCCAGGCGACGAGCTGCGGCGCGGGAGAGCCGCCGACGACCTCGCCCTTCCCGCCGTCCGCCGGCTACGTGAGCGAGGTCGTCCCCGCTGGGCAAGCGACGAGCGGCACGTCGGGCGGCGAGACGCTGCTCCAGCCCGAATGACGCTGCTCCAGCCCGAATGAGCCGACACGCGGGCGACGAGGCCTGATAGCCTCCGTCCTCCATGAGCACGCGGGGCTCCTCCCTTCGCACACGGACGCTCTTCGTCGTCGTCCTCGCGACGACGGCGTTCGTGCTCGTGATCTGCATCCCGCTCCGCGCGCACATCCTCGATCGCTTCGCGCACATCGAGGAGGAGCTCGCCACGAACGACCTCGCCGCCGTCCGCAACACCCTCTCGGCGGAGACGGACGCCGTCGGCGCGCTGGCGCGGGACTACGCGCTCTGGGACGCGAGCTACGACTTCGTCGCGGAGGACACCCCCCCGAGCGAGAGCGAGTACATCCGCGAGAACTTCCCGGACGACATGTTCTCGCAGTCGCGCCTCGATCTCGCGCTCATCGTGCGAGCGGATCGGAGCGTCCGCTACGAGACGCGCCTCGACGCGGCGCGCGCCGAGCGGGTCGCGCCCGTCCCCGTCGGCGAGATCCTGGCGCCCGGGGACGAGATCCTGACCGCCCGCCCGAACGCGGGGATCCTCCGCACGTCGGCCGGGCTCTTCATCGTCGGCTCGCACCCGATCCTCCACAGCGACGCGAGCGGCGAGGCGCGCGGGACGATGGTGCTCGGGCGCGCCCTCTCGGCGCCGACCATCGAGGACCTCGCGCAGCGGGTGCGGCTCGCGCTCTCGATCCTGCCCCTCGACGGCGAGCTCCCCGAGGACGTCTCCGCGCGCCGCGCGGCGATCGACGCCCTCGCGCCCGACGGCGACCTGCTCGCGCCGCTCGACGACGACACGCTCGGCGCCTACTCGGTGGTCCGCGACCTCCACCACCAGCCCGTCGCGCTCATCCGCGTCCTCGTCCCGCGCGACGTCTACTCGGAGGGCCGGGCGGACGCGGACTTCATCACCGCGTCGGTCGCCGTCACCTGCCTCACCTTCGGCCTCCTCGTGCTCCTGCTCCTCGAGCGCATGATCCTGAAGCGGGTCCTCCACCTCAGCACGGAGGTCGGCGCCGTCGGCGCGGCGCGCGACCACTCGCTCCGCGTCTCGGAGGAGGGCACGGACGAGCTCGGCGCGCTCGCGCAGACGGTGAACGAGATGCTCACCTCGCTCGAGCGCCTCAATTCCGAGCTGAGCGAGGAGCGCGCGAAGGCCGAGCGCCTGCTCCGCAACGTGCTCCCCGAGCCGATCGCGAACCGGCTCAAGCAGGGCGAGCGCACGATCGCCGACGCGTTCGGCGAGGTCACGGTCCTCTTCGCGGACATCGTCGGGTTCACGGTCCTCAGCTCGAAGATCCCCGCCGAGGAGCTCATCGTCGTCTTGAACGACATCTTCTCGCGCTTCGACACGCTCGCCGAGCGCCACGGGCTCGAGAAGATCAAGACGATCGGCGACGCGTACATGGTCGTCGCGGGCGTCCCCGAGCCGCGGGGCGATCACGCGATCGCCGTCGCGCGGATGGCGCTCGACATGCTGGACGCGGTGGACGCCTTCAACCGAGAGCGAGGCACCGAGCTCGGGATCCGCATCGGGATCCACAGCGGCCCGGCCGTCGCGGGCGTCATCGGGCAGCGCAAATTCATCTACGACATCTGGGGCGACACCGTGAACACCGCCTCGCGCATGGAGTCGACCGGCGTCCCGGGCCGCGTCCAGGTCTCCGACGCGACGGCCAAGGCGATCGGCGACGCGCTCCCGCTCGAGGATCGAGGCGTGATCCAGGTCAAGGGCAAGGGCGAGATGCGCACATGGCTCCTCGCCGAGCGCCCGCGCGCGGCCGAGGCGCCCGCGCAGCCGCCCGAGGTCCAGCCTTCGTCGGACGCCGAGGCGTCGCCGGGCTGACAGCCCCACGCGAGTCCCCGCGACGCGGTACTGTCCGCGCCTCGGAGGACGAAGCGAATGGACCGCGACTATCTCGATCACCTCGCGCGCGAGCTCGACGCGCTGAAGGAGCAGGGCCTCTACAAGGAAGAGCGGGTCATCACGTCGCCCCAGGGGGCGCTGATCCGCGCGAACGGCGAGGAGGTCATCAACTTCTGCGCGAACAACTACCTCGGCCTCGCCAACCACCCGCGGCTCGTCGCGGCCGCGCGTGACGCGCTCTCCGAGCGCGGCTATGGGATGGCTAGCGTGCGCTTCATCTGTGGCACGCAGGACGTCCACAAGGAGCTCGAGGCGCGGCTCTCGCGCTTCCTCGGGACCGAGGACACGATCCTCTACTCGAGCTGCTTCGACGCGAACGGGGGGCTCTTCGAGGCGCTGCTCGGGGAGGAGGACGCGATCGTGTCGGACGCGCTCAACCACGCGTCGATCATCGACGGCGTGCGGCTCTCGAAGGCGCGGCGCTACCGCTACGCGAACGACGACATGGCGGAGCTCGAGGCGCAGCTCAAGAGGGCCCGCGAGGAGGGCGCCAAGCGCGTCCTCGTCGCCACGGACGGCGTCTTCTCGATGGACGGCGTCATCGCGAACCTCGCCGCGATCTGCGACCTCGCCGACGCGTACGGCGCGATGACGATGGTCGACGACAGCCACGCCGTCGGCTTCGTCGGCGCGAAGGGGCGCGGCACCCACGAGCTGCGCGAGGTGATGGGCCGGGTCGACGTCATCACCGGCACGCTCGGCAAGGCGCTCGGCGGGGCGAGCGGCGGCTACACGTCCGGCCGCAAGGAGATCGTCGCCTGGCTCAGGCAGCGCTCGCGGCCCTACCTCTTCTCGAACACGCTCGCGCCGACCATCGCGAAGACGTCGATCGCGTGCCTCGATCTCCTCGAGGAGGGCGACGCGCTGCGCGCGCGGCTGCGCGAGAATTCCGCGCAATTTCGCGACGGGATGGCGAAGGCGGGCTTCACGCTCGCGGGCGCCGGGCACCCGATCATCCCCGTGATGCTCGGCGACGCGAGGCTCGCGAGCGAGATGGCAGCGCGCCTCTTGCGGCGGGGCATCTACGTGATCGGCTTCTCGTTCCCCGTCGTGCCGCGCGATCGGGCGCGCATCCGCACGCAGATGTCGGCGGCGCACACGCCGGAGCAGATCGAGCGCGCGATCGCCGCGTTCACGGACGTCGGGCGCGAGCTCGGGGTGATCGGCTGACGGCGCGCGCGACGCTATGATGCGCGCGCCATGCGAAGCGCCCACGAGCCCCACGACCACGACGCGCTGATCCTCGACGGCGTGCGGACGCCCTTCGGCCGGTACCGCGGCGCGCTCGCCGTGGTGCGCCCCGACGACCTCGCCGCGCACGTCATCGACGCGCTGCTCGCGCGAACGCCCGGCGCGAGGGAGGCGGTCGAGGAGGTCTACCTCGGCTGCGCGAACCAGGCGGGCGAGGACAACCGGAACGTCGCGCGCATGGCGAGCCTGCTCGCCGGGCTCCCGGTCGAGGTGCCGGCGGTGACGGTGAACCGCCTCTGCGCGTCGGGGCTCGAGGCGGTCGTCCAGGCGGCGCGCGCGATCCGGCTCGGCGAGGCGTCCCTCCTCGTCGCGGGCGGCGTCGAGTCGATGAGCCGCGCGCCCTACGCGATGGAGAAGGCGAGCGAGCCCTTCCCGCGGAAGGCGCCGGCCCTCTACGACACGGCGCTCGGCTGGCGCTTCCCGAACCCGCGCATGGAGGCGCTCTTTCCGCTGCTCTCGATGGGCGAGACGGCCGAGGTCGTGGCGAAGGAGCACGCGATCTCGCGCGAGGATCAGGATCGGTTCGCGCTCGAGAGCCACCTGAAGGCGAGCCGCGCCGAGGCCGAGGGCCTCTTCGCGCGCGAGCGCGTCGCGGTGCCGCTCGGCCCCGCGAAGCCCGGCGTCAGCCCGACGCTCCTCGAGCGCGACGAGGGCCCGCGCGCCGACTCGTCGCTCGAGAAGCTCGCGCGCCTGCGGCCGGTGTTCGAGGAGGGCGGCAGCGTCACCGCGGGCAACGCGAGCACGCTGAACGACGGCGCCGCCGCGCTCCTCGTCGCCTCGCGCGCGTGGGCGAGGGCGCGCGAGCAGCGCCCGCTCGCGCGGATCGTCGCCTCGGCGAGCGCGGGCGTCCACCCGAGCGTGATGGGCATCGGCCCGGTCCCGGCCTCGAGGAAGGCGCTCGAGCGCGCCGGGCTCGAGGTCGCGGACCTCGACCTCGTCGAGCTGAACGAGGCCTTCGCCTCGCAGTCCCTCGCGTCGATCCGCGCGCTCCGCCTCGATCCCGCGCGCGTGAACGTGAACGGCGGCGCGATCGCGATCGGCCACCCGCTCGGCGCGAGCGGCGCGCGCATCCTGCTCACCCTCGCCCACGAGCTCCGCCATAGGGGGCTCCGCTACGGCCTCGCGGCCCTCTGCGTCGGCGTCGGCCAGGGCCTCGCCGTCGTGATCGAGGCCGAGCGCTGACGGCGCGCCCTGCCCCGAGCCGTCGAGCGCGCGCTCGCTCTCGGTCGCGCAGGCCTCCTAGCGCCGCGCACAGGGCCCTTCGTCCCTCGCCGCGCTTCGCTCGACGCCCGCGCGCCCGCGTGACACGAGGGGCGGATGGGCCTCCTCGACAAGCTCTTCAAGCCGACCCCCAAGATGCTCCCCGAGCGCGTGCGCACGATGGCCGACTTCGAGGCGAAGGTCCTCGACAGCGAGCTGCCCGTCATCATCGACGTGTGGAGCCCGACCTGCATGCCGTGCAAGCACCTCGAGCCCGTGCTCGTCGACGTCGCGACGCGCTACCAGGGCAAGGTGCGCGTCGTCGAGATCGACCTCGCGAGCACCGAGCCCAAGCTCATCGGCGCGCTCGCCGTGCAGGCGACGCCGACCCTCATCATGTACAAGAAGGGCGACGAGCTCGGGCGCGTCTCGGGCGTGCGCAATTCGGGGTGGTTCGATCAGATGATCGCCGCGGAGATGAGCGGCTGACGACGCGCGTCGGCGCGACGGATTCACGCTCGAAGCCGCCGTGGTAGATCGCGCCCCGATGAAGATCTACACGAAGACGGGCGACGGCGGCGAGACGGGCCTCTACGGCGGCAAGCGGGTCAGCAAGGCGAGCCCGCGCGTCGACGCGTACGGCGAGCTCGACGAGCTCAACAGCACGCTCGGGCTCGTGCGGCTCCACACCCTCGGGAAGGACGGCCCGGACGACTTCGACGCGCTCCTCGCGAGCATCCAGTCGCGCCTCTTCGACCTCGGCGCGGAGCTCGCGAACGGCAAGCCGAGCGACAAGTCGCTCGGCATCCCGCTCGTCGACGACGCGGACGTCGAGGCGATGGAGCGCGCGATCGACGAGGCGATGAGGGAGCTCGAGCCGCAGCAGCACTTCATCCTGCCGGGCGGGACGCCCATGGCGGCGCACCTCCACCTCGCGCGCTGCACCTGCCGCCGCGTCGAGCGCAAGCTCGTCGCGCTCCGCGCGGAGCTCGAGGTTCGGCCCGTGCTCGTCCGCTACGTGAACCGCCTGAGCGATCTGCTCTTCACGCTCGCGCGCCTCTCGAACCAGCGCGCGGGCGTCACGGACGTGCCCTGGCTCGGGCGGAGCGCGCACGACAAGGCGTGAGCGACGGATCGAGCCGAGCGAGGCGCGCCGTCAGGTCGCCTTCGTCTCTCGCGCGCGCTCGACGATCGCGCTCGAGTCGCGGTGGCCCTGCCCGGCGGCGATCATCGTGTCCATCCGCGCGGCGAGCGAGGGCAGCGCCGCGAGCGGGCGATCGCCCGCCGCCTCGATCATCAGCCGCACGTCCTTGCGGGCCATCGAGAGCTCGAAGGAGGCGGGCCGCTCGGGCTGGTAGAGCCGCGCGAGGCGCGCCTTCATCGAGCCGTTCGGGTCGAGCGACTCGAGGATCTCGAGCGCCTGCTCGGGGCTCGCGCCGCCCTCGCCCGCGACGCTCATCGCGTCCGAGAGGAGGCCCGTGATCCCGAGGATGAACGAGTTGCCGAAGAGCTTGAGCGCGGCCGGGATGCCCAGATCCTCGCCGTAGACGAAGAGCCGGCCCGTCATCTGGGAGAGCGCGGGCGCGTAGCGCTCGACGGCGGCCTTCGGGCCCGCGACCAGCATCGAGCCCTGCGCGCGCCGCGCGTTCGACGGACCCATGAAGACCGGACAGCCGAGGAAGGTGCGGCCCTCGGCTCGCAAGCGCGCCGAGCGCTCGCGCGCGCCCTTGGGCGAGACGGTGGTGTGGTCGAGGAGGGGGATCGCGGGATCGATCGGCCCCATCGCCGCGAGGACGGCGTCCACGGCCGCGTCGTCCGAGAGGCAGAGGTGGACGCGCTCGACGCCCTTGACGGCCTCGGCCGGGCTCGCCGCGACCCGCGCGCCCTTCGCCTCGAGCGCGCGCGCCTTCTCGATCGTGCGGTTCCAGACGACGACCTCGTCGCCGCGCCCGCACATCGCCTCCACGAACCCCGCGCCGAGCAGCCCCGTCCCGAGCCACGCCACCTTCGCCATCTCTCACCTCACCTGCGCCATCGATGCGGGCCGCCGATCGGCCCGGCCGGAGAATTAGCGCGCGTCCGGACCGCCTCGGCCGCTCACCCTGGAAAGAAACCCTGGTCGCCTCAATAGGTGGGCGCCGGTATCGGACGCTTCAGGCTCCCCAGTGAAGATCGCTGGTTCTGCTCACCACGCCCGAGGAAGGCTCCCGAGGTTCACAAGGTCGTTAGAGTTTCTTTTTCCGTGGGCGATCTCGGACCGCGCAGAGGGACACGCTGGAGACGACGGTACGTGGCTCGCCCGCTCGAAGCAAGGGCCCCTCCCCCGTCGCTCGCGCAGGGCCGATCAGCCCGCGCCGCCGAGGATCGCGCCCGGCTCGAGCCGGAGCCCGTTCGCCAGCTCGCGCGCGTGGACGCGCTTCTTCCCGTCGAGCTGCGCCTCGACGATCGCGACGAGCCCCTCGCCGCACGCGACCTCGAGGCCGCGCTCGCTCACGCGGACGAGCGTGCCCGGCGCGCCGAAGCGCCCCACCGGCTCGAGGACGCGGGTCGCGTGGACCCTCACGCGGAGCCCCCCGACGCGCGTCTCCGCGCAGGGCCAGGGGTGGAGCCCGCGCGCCCAGTCGTGCACCTCCTTCGCGCTCCTCGCGAGGTCGAGCGCGGCGTCCTCCTTCTTCAGCATCCGCGCGTAGGTGCTCTCGCCCTCCTGCGGCCGCGAGGGGAGCTCGCCCGCGAGCCAGCGCGGGAGATCGCGGCGGATGAGCTCGGCGCCGAGCGCGCCGAGGCGGCCGAAGAGCTCGCCGCTCGTCTCGTCCGCGCCGATCGGCGTGCGCAGCGAGGAGACGACGGGCCCGGTGTCGAGGCCCTCGTCCATCTCCATGAGGCAGACGCCCGTCTCCCGGTCGCCGCTCAGGATGGACCACTGGATCGGCGCCGCGCCCCGCCAGCGCGGGAGGAGCGACGCGTGGACGTTGAGCGCGCCCCTCCGCGGCGCCTCGAGGACGGTCTTCGGGAGGATGCGGCCGTAGGCGACGACGACCGCCACCTCCACGTCGAGCGCGCGCCACGCCGCCGCCACCTCGGGCGGCTTGAGCCGTATCGGCTGCTCCACCTCGATGCCGAGCTCGAGCGCGCGCACCTTCGTCGGCGGCGGGTGCACCGCCTTGCCGCGCCCGCTCGGCCGATCGGGCTGCGCGACAACGCGCACCACGTCGCAGACCTCGACGACGGCGTCGAGGCAGACGGCCGCGATCTCCGGCGTGCCGAAGAACATCGCTCGAGGCTTCGCGCTCATGGCGGAGCGATGGCGGCTCACCCGCGGCTTGGCAAGCCGAGGCGAGCCGCGCGGGTCAGCTGCAGATCTGGCAGGAGTAGGTGAGCTCCATGCGGTTGAGCGCGGGCGCCTTGCGGCGGTCGGCGCTCGAGACGAGCACGGCCGTCACGCGGAGGAAGGGGAGGAGGTTCCGCGCGCCGGCGGCCTCGAGGAGCATGCCGACGTCGAGCGAGCCCGCGCCGCTCGTCGTCACGGTGTGGGTCGCGACGGGCGTGGCGCTCGGGACCGCCGCCGCGCTGTTCGCCGTGCGGAACTCGAAGCGGAGCTGCGTGCCCGCGGGGACGTCGGCGGTCCAGGTGAACTGGCTCCAGTCCGCGCAGCTCGTGATCGGATCGCAGCGCATCGTGGAGTCGAAGTCACGCCAGTAGCGACCCTCGGGGTCGTAGAGGGTCGAGTTCATCGCGGGGACGACGATGCGCACGGGCACGCGCTCGAGGACGGTCGTGCCGTTGCCGACGACCTCGATGAAGAAGCTGAAGACCTGCGCCGTGGCCGTCGGCATGACGGAGGTGTTCTGGAACTGCACGTTGAAGTTGACGTGCGTGCCTGGCAGGCACTGGGTGAACGTCGTCCCGCCCGAGATGCCCGTGCAGCCGCCCGGGCCCCAGGAGACGGCGGTGATCGTCTTCGTGAAGCCCCACGAGTCGCCCGAGGCGCGCGCGGAGATGTCCATGCGCGAGTAGTTGGCGAGATCGACGACGGCGTTGACGACCGTCGACGAGAGCCCCGTTCCGTTGTCATTGATCCGGAACACGTAGGGCGCGCCGCTCGAGCCGAGCGAGCCCGTCGCGTTGCCGAGCGCCTTCGCGTGCGCCTCGCCCTCCTTGCAGTAGCTGTCGGTCCAATAGCCGCAGCTCTGGACGGTGATCACGCGGATCTCGCGCGACGAGATCGCGCTGACGACGGACGACCACGATGGGGCAGGAACAGAGTAGTAGTTGTACGAGCTGTACCCCGCGATCGTCGGACCGTTGTGGTACGGCGCGTCCGTGATGTTGATGAGGATGGGGATCGTGCCTGCGCGGAAGCAGGGGTAGCCCCACCGGCCGGCGGGGCAGCCCGTCCGCGCCGAGAGGTAGTTCCCCGTCCAGTTCGACATCCCGTTCCCGGTCGCTACGGCCCACATCGCCGGGAGCTGCGACTCGGGGCCGTCGTTGCCCCAGTGGATCGCGAGGCTGTTCACGCCGGCTTGCGCGCTCGACAGCGTCTCGGTGATCGACGTGACGTTCCGATAGACGTAGTCATACCCTTCTCCACCAAATGGCGAGTAGGGGAAGTCGTCGTGGTAGCCGACGCCGAACCAGGCGTCGGGGATCGTGCAGCGGATCGCGCCGAGGATGCCGTTGCCGCAGCCGGAGAGGAACGAGCCGGCGGTGAGATCGGTCTTCAAGCGGCTCAGCTCTCCACCCATCGAGCCGGTCGTGTCCATGAGGATGTAGACGTCGGCCGTGCGGACCTGGATGCTGAGCGGGAGCGGGTCGATCGCGGCGGGGCCGCCGTAGGGCATCATGTGGTAGAAGAAGAGCGCGCCGTAGCAGCTCCCGTCGGCCGCGCGGAAGGCGCCGGGGCCGACGCACTCGTCGGCGATGTCGGGGATACCGTCGCCGTCCGAGTCGGGGAGGGGCGGCGGCGTGCCCCCGCTCGGGTCGACGTGGGGCGTGATGCCGCCGCGACCCGGATCGTAGGAGGTCGTGTCCGTGTTGATCGTGCAGCCCGTCGTCGCCGCGCGCTCGGGGGTGCAGAGGTCGCACGAGCCGCCGGGCGTGGTGTCGCAGGTGGGGATGTCGAAGCCGCGGAAGCAGAGGGGGTTACACGGGTTGCAGGTGTCGACGGGGCCGATGAGCGCGCCGGGCGAGGCGGGGTAGGTCTCGACGCGCACGTCGCCGCAGGCCGTCCACTGGCCACCCTCGCAGCGGTGGGTGCCGATCTCGCAGCTGAGCGCGCCGTCGTCGCCGATCGAGTAGCCGGGGTAGCAGGCGCTCTCCGTGCCCTCGGCCGAGCAGGGGCAGCCGGGCGCCTCCGGATCGGCGCCGCAGGAGACGCCCGCGTCGGGGCCGAGGCCGCCGCCCAGGCTCGAGGGATCCGCGGCGCTCGAGCCGGTCGGCTGGCAGGCGGAGAGGGGCGCGAGGAGGAGCGACACGACGCCGACGAGGGCGCTCCAGCGGGGAAGCGAGCGGAGCGGGGGGTCAGCTTCGGGCAGACCGGGCATCATGTCCTCCAAGAGCAGGGGCGCCGGGGTCAAGCAACGGCCGCGCCTCGACGCCATACGAGGCCGATCCATCGCGATCGAGCTTACCCTCGATGCTTTCGCGAGGGAACGCCCTCTGAATCCGCTGCGGGGTCGGCAATCTTTGCGTAGCGTCGCGGCAAGGTGCGACGCTGGCGCGAGCTCGGCGCGCCGTCAGTGCGAGCCCGCGAAGTCCTGCGTCCAGTAGTGCGTGTAGGGCGAGCCCGGGACGACGGCGTAGCCGATGCCGATCGTGTGGTAGCCGGGGTTCATGATGTTCTTGCAGTGGCCGGGGCTGTTCATCCAGCCCTCCACCACCTCCTCGGGGCTCGTCTGGCCGGCCGCGATGTTCTCGCCCCAGGGGTAGCCGCCGTGGAAGCCCGCCTCCTCCATGCGATCGGAGAAGGTGCGGCCATCGAGGCTGTCGTGCTCGAAGTAGGCCTGCTCGCCCATGTCGGTGGAGTGGCCGCGCGCCGCGACCCGGATCACGGCGTCCATCTCGAGCGGGCCCGCGGGGCCGAAGGTCTCGTCGGCGCACGTCGCGCCCGCGGCGCGGCGCTCGTTCGTCAGCTCGAGCACGCGCCACTCGAAGTCGGCGTAGGCGGGCGGCCAGTCGTCGCCGGTGCAGCTCGAGGAGAAGCAGTCGGTGTCGGCGCAGTCGATCGCGCCGTCGCCGTCGTTGTCGAGCCCGTCGTCGCAGGCGTGCTCGCGGCTCGTGACGTGGACCTGGACCTCGCCCGCCTGGCCGCCCCAGCCGTCGACGACGATGAGCACGCTCTCGCAGGCCTCGAGCTCGACCGTCACGGCCGAGGTGCGCACGTCGCCGCCCACGTCGTCGTTGCAGACGATGTCCATGCCTCGGCAGCCGCCGCGGCGCACGGCGAGGATCGTGTCGAAGCTCGAGCCCGCGGTCGTGATGTCGTAGCGGCCGGCCTCGGGCGCGGTGAATTGGAAGAGGACGTCGTTGCCGTCGCCGCCGCCGCAGGGCGTGCGCGTCGAGTTCGTGCCGCCCGCGGTGCTCCCGGTGAACTCGGCCGGGCTCCCGCCGCCCGTGGAGGCGGCGCAGGCCTCGGGCGCGGGCGTCATGCAGGCGCTCCCCGGCGAGCTCGCCGGGCAGCCCGCGAGGGGGAGCGCGGCGACGAGGGGAAGGGCGAAGAGAGCGAAGCGACGAGAAGTCATCCGGCGGAGCGTAGCGGGAGGCGCGCGGGCGGGCGAGGGCCTCGCGCCGCGCTCCCGCGCGCAGAGGCGTGGGCAAGCGCGCGAGCGTGGGCTATCTCGTCGGGATGACGCCCTCGGCTCGGTTCGTCTGCTTCGCGGGGTGCGGTGAGCGCTACCCGCTCGACGCGATCGTCTATCGCTGCCAGCGCTGCGGCTCGCTCCTCGACGTCGAGCACGACGAGGAGGCGCTCGCCGAGCGCTCGCCCGAGGACTGGAAGTCGCTCTTCGACGCGCGCCTTCGGGGCGGGCGCTGGCCGGAGGCGTCGGGCGTCTGGGGTAAGCGCGAGTGGGTGCTCCCCGAGCTCGATCCCTCGAGCGTCGTGAGCTTCGCCGAGGGCGGCTCGGCCCTCGTGCGCGCCGAGCGCTACGGCCGCGCGATCGGCCTCGACGACGTGTGGATCAAGCAGTGCGGCGCGAGCCACACTGGCTCGTTCAAGGACCTCGGGATGACCGTGCTCGTCTCGGCCGTCCGCGAGGCGAACCGGCGCGCGCGGCTCGCCGGGAGGGAGGCGCCCATCCGCGCCATCGCGTGCGCCTCGACCGGCGACACCTCCGCCTCGCTCGCCGCGTACTGCGCGGCGACGGAGCTCTCGGCGATCGTCCTCCTGCCGAAGGACAAGGTCTCGCTCGCGCAGCTCGCCCAGCCGCTCGCCCACGGCGCGCTCGTCCTCTCGCTCGACACCGACTTCGACGGCGCGATGGCGCTCGTGCGCGAGCTCACCGCGGACGGCTCGATCTACCTCGCGAACTCCATGAATTCCTTGCGGATCGAGGGGCAGAAGACGGTCGGCGTCGAGCTCGTCCAGCAGCTCGGCTGGGAGGTGCCCGACTGGATCGTGCTCCCCGGCGGCAACCTCGGGAACGCCTACGCGCTCGGCAAGGGCCTGCTGCTCATGCGGCGGCTCGGGCTCATCGAGCGGCTGCCGAGGCTCGCCGTCGCGCAGGCCGAGCGCGCGAACCCGCTCTACCGCGCCTACCGCACGGGCTTCTCGCGCTACGCGCCGATCGAGGCGAAGAAGACGGCGGCGAGCGCCATCCAGATCGGGGCGCCGGTCAGCATCGATCGCGCGATCTTCGCGCTCCGCGCGCTCGACGGGGTCGTCGAGGAGGCAAGCGAGCGCGAGCTCGCGGAGGCGGCGATCCGCGCCGATCGCGCCGGGCTCTACGTCTGCCCGCAGACGGCGGTCGCCCTCGCCGCGCTCGAGAAGCTCGCGCGCGCGGGCACCGTCCGGCGGGGCGAGCGCGTCGTCGTCGTGAGCACCGCGAGCGCCCTCAAATTCACGGAATTCAAGCTGGCGGCGGCCGACGCGGTGGGCGAGGGGGCGCGCGCTCTCGCGCCGAACCGGCCGCGCGAGCTGCCCGCGAGCCTCGACGCGGTGCGCGCCGCGATCGACCAGCGCCTCGAGGAGCGCGCGCGGGCCTGATCAGTCCTCCGCGGCGTCCGCGAGCAGGCGGCGGAAGCTCTCGAGCCGGCTCGGGGCGATCGCGCCGCGCTCGAGCGCCCCACCCGCGATCGCCCGCTGGACGACGCAGCCCGGCTCGCCCTCGTGGCGGCAGTCGGTGAACTGGCAGATGCCGAGCGCGGCGAGCTCCGGGAAGAGCGTCGTGAGGCTGGCGGGCGAGAGCGCGGGGAGCCCGAGCTCGCGCAGGCCCGGCGTGTCGAGGAGGAAGCCGCCCTCGAAGGGGTGGAGGCTCGCCACGCGCGTCGTGTGCAGGCCCTTCTTGTTCGCGGCGCTGAGCGCGCCGACCTCGAGCGCGAGGCGCGGCTCGAGCGCGTTCAAGAGGCTCGACTTGCCGGCGCCGCTCTTACCCATGACCGCCGCGATCTTCCCGTGGACGAGCGCGCGGAGCCCGTCGAGGCCCCGGCCGTCATGCGCGCTCGTCTCGATGACCGGGACGCCGAGGCGGCGATAGACCGCGATGAGCGCCGCGAGCTCGCGCGCCTCCTCGCTCGCCGGGTCGAGGAGATCGAGCTTCGTCACGACGAGCGCGCTCTCGACGTGGCCGAGGGCGGCCGCGACGAGGAAGCGGTCGACGAGGCCCGGCTGGAGGCTCGGAGAGGTCGCGGCGGAGACGACGAGGAGCAGCTCCACGTTCGCGGCGACGAGATCGTCGAAGTGCTTGCCGCGCGGGCCGGGCTCGCGGCGCACGATCCACGAGCGGCGCTCGAGCACCTCCTCGATCACGCCCTCGCTCGCGCTCACCCGCTCGACGCGGACGCGATCGCCGACGACCGCGAGCTCGCTGCGCCGCCGCTCCTTCTTGAGCTTGCCTCGGAGCTTCGCCGTCAGCCGCTCGCCCGAGCCGAGCGCGACCGTGAAGAAGCCGCTCTGCGCGCGGACGACCAGCCCGAGGAGAGGCTCAGCCAAGGGGAGCGCTCGCTCGGCTCCTCACTGGAGCTGCTCGGGCGTGGGCTCGGGGATGCCGCGCTCGGCGCGGTAGCGCTGGGCGGCCTCGCCCGTCATGCCGAGCAGGACCGAGACGAGCATGAACTTGTTGTTCTCGCGGATCGTCGTCTCGCGCACGACCTCCGAGCCGCGCAGCGTCGAGCGCAGGCCGCCGACGCGCGAGGGCTCGAGCACGAAGAAGTGCCGCTCGCCCTGGTGCTGCGCGGCCCACTGCTGGAGCGAGCGCGTGTCGAGGTCGACGAAGATGTAGCAGGCGTTGCCCGTGTAGAAGTTCTCGCCCTTCCAGTTCATCTGCCAGGCGACGAGGTGCTCCTCGGGGCCCGTGCGGCGCTCGTAGTAGGGCTCGTAGAGGCTGCGCTGGCCCCAGTGCGGGGTCAGGTCGATCATGTAGACGTCGAGGCACCAGAGCGCGAAGAAGAACGCGAGGCCGGTGAGCGCGCGGAGCGCGGTGGCGCGCAGGCGCGTCAGCACGCCGAGCCCGAGGACGACGCCGACGGTGATCGCGAAGCCCGTGAGGATCGGGCGGTAGTCGAACTGGTCGGGCCAGGGGCGCTGGTAGTTGTAGACGAAGAGGTGGATGAGCCGCTCGTAGCCGAACGGGTGCGCGTCGGTGGCCCAGGCGAGATCGCGGCCGACGATCCCGGCGAGCGCCACCGAGGCGACGAGCCCGACGCTCGCGGCCGGGAGCGTCGTCTGAAGCGTGACGCCCGTGCTCGCGAGCGGCTGCGCCTGCGCGGCGGGGAGCGTCTCGCCGGCGGCGGGCCGGAGCACCCGGTAGGCGAGCGCGAAAAGCGCGATCGACGTGATCACGCCGAGCGCCGTGAGCGCGGGCGAGATCGGGTGGAGCGAGACCCAGTCGCGGAGCGCCTGGCCGCTCAGCTCGTCGGGGCCCACGCCGCGCAGGCTCCCCCACGCGCCGCCGATCCCGAGCACGGCCGGGAGCGGCGAGCTCGCCGCGAGCGCCGTGCCGGCGACGTTCTTCCAGCGCTGCGTCGTCGCTTGGGCCCAGAGCGGCTCGATCGCGAGGCCGACGAGGATCGCCGAGGGCGGCACGGCCGGGAAGATGTAGTGGTGGAACTTCGTGACCATCGCGGAGAAGAGCACGAAGGCGCTCGTCCCCCAGAGCCCGAGCAGCATCGCGATGTCGCTCTTCACGCGATCCTCCGCGCTCCCGCCCGCGCGCCGCGCGTAGAAGGCCCAGCCCCCGATCGCGAGCGGCGCGAGCGCGATCCACGGGTACATCCCGACGCCGAGCTGGAGCATGAAGTACTCGACGCTGCCCGTGTCGCCGTGCACGCCCGCCGCGAGGCGGTTCAGGTGATCGTGGACGAGGAAGCGGTCCGTGTAGGCCGAGCCGTGGCGGATGTACATCGCCACGTACCAGGGCATGCCGATCGTCAGCACGGTGAGGATGCCGCGCGCGACGTGCAGCTCCCCCTCGAGCAGGAGCGACCAGCGCTTGCTCCCGACGAGGAAGAAGAGCGCGACGAGCCCCGGCAGCGCGAAGCCCGGGATCCCCTTCGCCATGAACGAGAGGGCGCAGAAGATGTAGAAGCCGAGCATCGCGAAGCCCTGCGCGCGGCGCTCGCGCTTCACGAAGAAGAGCAGGACCGCGAACCCGACGAGCCAGTAGAGCGCCTGCATCGCGGGCTGGGCGAAGAGGCCGTCGAAGACGGGGCCTTGCTCGCGCAGCCCGGGGTTGCCCGGGTTGCCCGCGTTGCCGCCGCCCGAGCCGAACCAGAAGACGTCGCGGTGCCAGGCGAAGCCCCCCTCGACGAGCGTCACGTTCCGGCTGAGGAGGTAGAGGATCTGCGGCGCGACGAGGACGACGAGCGAGAAGGCGATGAGGTGCCGGAACGAGAGCACGAGCTTGCCGAAGCGCACGCCGCGCACCTCGCGCTCGGGCCCCTCGGCGACGCCCACGACGAGGAAGCACATCGCGATCGTCATCGTCGAGACGAACGGCATGTCCGTGATCGCCTGGTGCGACAGAAAGAAGAAGTGCGGCATCGTCGCGAGCACGACGGCCGCGAGCGCGCCGGCGCGCTTGCCGTAGACGCGCGAGATCGCGACGTAGACCGCGATGAGCGCGCCGATCGACTCGAAGTAGTGCGGCAGCCGGAGCGCCCACTCCGGCTCCGAGAGCGCGGGCGAGGGCGAGAGCATCATGTCGGGGTGGAAGTTCACCCCGAGCGCGCCCATCGAGAGCGCCTCGGCCCAGAAGATGAAGATCGGCTTGGAGAAGAACCACTCCTCGTGCGCCCACCAGGTGCTGATCCAGTCGTCACGCGAGAGGATCTCGCGCGCCACCTCGCCGTAGTGCGTCTCCCACGGATCCCAGAGCCCGAACGCGCCGAGGAAGGGGAGGATGATCGCCGAGCCGACGACGAAGGCGAGCAGGCCCGGCCGCCGCAGCGCCGCGGGGACGAGGCAGGCGAGCGAGGCGATCAGGATCCACGGCAGCGCGGGCCAGGAGCCGAAGTGCGCGCCGAGCGCCGCGATCGCGAACGCGACGGGGATCGAGACCACGGGCGCGAGGAAGAGCGGCTCGCCCTTCTCCGGCGCGATCCAGGTGTCGCGCCACGAGCGCGCGCTCGCGCGCGCCTCCTCGGTGGCGGCGAAGAAGCCCGCGAGGTCCAAGACGCCGACGGCGAACACGAGCGTGCTCAAGATCCCGACGAGCGGCCCGCGCGGGATCTGGTGATCGAGCGTCATGATCACGAAGAGCGGGACGAAGCCCGCGAGCGTGATGAGGACGGCGCGGAGGAGCTCGCGGGCGGAGCGGCGCGCCCGCGGGCGCGGCGGCGAGGGGGCCTCCGCGCTCGGCGGGGGCGGCGTGAGCGACTCCGAGCCAGGCTCCGAGGCGGTGAGCGGGACGCTGCCGGGCGCGCTCGGGGCGCGCTCCTCGCGCGAGGGGGAGGCCTCCTCGGAGGCCTCGTGGGTGACCGGGTCGGCCGCGCGCTTCGATCCGTCGTCGCTCGTGGACGCCTCGTCGGAACCTCCGGGCTCGATCGTGGCGGCGGTGTGCTCGGCTTCCTTCTCGTCTCGCTCGCTCATTCCAAGTCCTGGCACGCGAAAGGGTGCGGAGCTTAGTACGCCCTCGCCCTCGATCGCACGCCGAGGCGAGGCGCGCTCAGGGGGCGCGGCCGTCGGTGGGGCCGTCGACGGGCGCCGCGTCGTGCGGCTCGGGCTCCTCCGACGCGTCGTCGAGCGGCGCGTCGCTCGCCGAGCCGGGGCTCGAGCCATGCCCTGGGCGCGCTCCGCTCGAGGTCGCGGGCTCCTCGTCCGAGCGCGACGGCTCGTCGCTCGGCTCGCCCGCCTCGTCGTCGACGTGGGAGGGCGGGCGTCGCTCGCGCGGGGCCGCGTCCGGCGCGAGGCTCGCGCCCATCTGCTCGAGGAAGTTGCGCGCTTGGATGGCGAAGCCGCTCTCCGGGTAGTGCTCGAGCACGTCCTCGAACGCGCCGCGCGCGTGCTCCGCGTCGCGCAGGTGCAGGTACGTGCGCCCGAGCAGGACGAGCGCGAGCGGCTCGAGGCCCGAGCCGCGGTAGTCGCGGAGCATCGTCTCGATGCGCGCGATCGTCGCGCGCGGCTGATCCCGGAAGAGATAGAAGTCGGCGACGTAGAGCTCGTGGTGGGCCAGGAGCGCGAGCACCTCGCGTCGCATCCGCTCTGCGTCCTCGACGTGCTCGCTGTCCGGGTGGGCTCGGAGGAAGCGATCGATCACGCGGAGCGCCGAGCGCGTCGAGCCCTGATCGCGCTCCTCGCGGGGCGGAGAGAGGAAGAAGTCCTGCGGGATCTGCCGAAAATAGCCGACGGCGACGCGGTACTGCGCGTAGTCGACGTCGGCGTGCGTCGGCCGGGCGCGGATGAAGGCCTGGTACTGGCGGATCGCCTCGGTGTAGTGCTGCTGCTCGAGCTCGCAGTCGGCCGAGCGCAGCTCCGCGAGCGCGGCGTAGCGGCTGTAGGGGTACTCCCTCCGGACGTGCTGGAAGAGCGGCGTCGCCGTGAGGCAGTCGCGGTCGTGGAAGGCCGAGAGCGCGCGCTCGTAGTCGCGGCGGGCGCTCTCGCCGTAGCTCAGCGCGCGACCGCTCTGCGCGCCGCCGCACGCGACGAGGCCGCTCACGGCGAGGCCGAGCGCGGCCACGGCCACCACGAGGCGCGTGCGGGAGGCGAAGAGCATCGAGCCGCGCTTCGTAGACGCTCCCGCCGACTCTGGCAAACCAACGCGCGTCATCCGAGGTCGACCTGCTCGACGAGAAGGCCCTCCAGATCCTCGCCGAGGAAGCGGCTCGCGACCTCCTGGAATTGGCGTGGCCGATCGGTGACGAAGAGCCGCAGCGTCCCCTCGCGCGTCCGCTCGCTCGCGAGGGATCGAGCGGCGAGGAGCTCGCGGAGCTCGTGCGCGGCGGCGACCCCGCTGTCGACGATCGCGATCGGGCGCCCCGAGAGGCGGGTCGCCTCCTCCGTGATGAGCGCCTCGAGCAGCGGGTAGTGGGTGCAGCCGAGCACGAGCGCGTCGAGCCGCGCCGCTGGGGGCGCGGGCGCGAGCAGGGGCTCGAGGTAGCGCCGCACGGCGAGGCGGGGCACCTCGCCGTCGAGCCACCCCTCCTCGACGAGCGGCACGAGCAGCGGCGCGGGCTGCTGCTTCACCTCGACGCGGCTGTCGATGCTCGCGAGCGCCCTCGGGTACGCGGCGCTCGCCACCGTCCCGTTCGTCGCGATGACGCCGATCCGCGCCGTCTCGCTCGCGCGGACGGCGGCGCGCGCCCCCGGCTCGATCACGCCGAGCACGGGCATGTCCAGCTCGACGCGGAGGATGTCGAGCGCGACGGCGCTGACGGTGTTGCAGGCGACGACGAGGAGCTTGATGCCGTGGCCCTCGAGCAGACGCGCGCACGCCTTCGCGTAGCGGATCACGGTCTCGGCGCTGCGGGTGCCGTAGGGGACGCGGGCGGTGTCGCCGAGGTAGATGAGATCCTCGTTCGGCACGACGCGGCGGAGCGCCCGCGCGACCGTGAGGCCGCCCAGGCCGGAGTCGAAGACGCCGATGGGCGCGTCGTTTCGCAGGGGGCGCGCTTCGCGGGCGGAGCTCATCGGCGGGACTCTATCGCGTCGCCGCGCGCCGCACGCGTCCGTCGATCGCGGCGCGCCGTCAGTCGCAGACGCGGATTCCATAGCGGCTGCCGGTGCAGCGCCCGCTCAGGCACTCCGCGTCGCGCGTGCAGGGCGTCGCGGCGCGGCGCGGGTAGGTGCAGCGGTAGCCGTCGATCGGGATGATGGGGGCCGCGCAGAGGCCGCTCGTGCACTCGGCGTCGAGGGTGCAGGGCGCGTCCTCGGGCAGGCGAGGCGCGCAGAGCCCGGTGGCCGGATCGCAGTACCCGCTCGCGAGCGGGTTCGCGTCGTTCGGGACGAGCGCGCACTCGGGGTCGCTCGCGCAGCTCCGCGTGCAGACGCCCTGCCGGCACTCGAGGCCGGGCGCGCAGCCGCTCGCCGCCGCGTCGATCGAGCAGCCGCTCCCGACCCCGCCCGCGCCCACGCAGTACGCGGAGGGCCCCGCCCCTTCACACGAGAAGACGCGCCGGGCGCCGAAGGGGCCCGCGCGATCGAGGAGCGCGGGGCAGGGATCCGCCGTCGCCTCGTCCACGAGGAAGAGCCGGCGCGCGTCGTCGCAGCTCTCCGTGCACTGCCGCGCGCCGCCGCCGACGTCGACGCAGCGCCCGACGAAGCACTCGCCGTCGTCGCGGCACGCCTCGCCGTAGGCGCCGAAGTAGCACCCGCTCTCGTCGAGCCGCGCGCCGAAGGGCACGAGCGAGCCGCGGTGGCACGCCATGCCCGCCGGGCACGCGGCCGCGCCACCCTCCCCATCGCAGCGCGGGAGGCAGCCGAGCGCGGTCTCGATCCACGCGGAGGGGCACCCGGCGTCGGTCGGGATCGGCGCGCAGATCAGGTTCGAGAGGCCCCGCAGGGACGCGCCGTCCGACGAGACGCAGCGCATCCCGCCGGGGCAGTCGCCGTCGATGGTGCAGGTCGGGATCGAACCGCAGAGGCCCTCGATCCTCGAGGCCGCGCCGAGCGGGAAGCGGCTCCGCGTGCACGCGAGCCCGCTCGGGCAGGGCTCGATCGGCGTCGCGTCGGGGGCGAACGTGCAGCGCCGCGCGCACGTCCCGTTCGGCGCGCAGGCCGCGTCGGCCCCGCACGCCTCGTCGCTCGCGCAGCGGAGCGCGCACGTCCGACCCACGGTGCCCGCGCGGGCCGCGCACACGTACCCCTCGACGCAGTCCTCGTCGGAGGCGCACGCCCACTCGTCGCGCGAAGGCGGCGTGACGACGCACGCGCCGAGCGCGAGCGCGGCGAGCGCGACGGGTGCGAGCCTCACCATCGCGCGAGCTCCCCGCGCAGCGCCGCCTCGAGCGCCTCGGGCGGGACGTCCGGCTCGCTCGAGAGGTCGACCCCGAGGCTGACGAGCGCGCCGATCGCCGCCGCGCCCGCGAGGGCGAAGAGGACGTTGGCCGCGAGCGCGTCGTTCACGCGATCGGCATAGAAGCGCTGGCTCGCGCGCATGGTGAGCGCGCCCTCGGGCTCGAGCTGGCTCGAGAGCCCAAGCCCGATCCCGCTCGCGAGGAGCGCCCCCGAGAGCCCGACGAAGAGGCCGGTGCGCAAGGAGACGGGAGGCGCGCTCGTCTGCTCGACGAGCGCGAGCGAGAGCATGAGCGTCGTCCCGGCCTCGAGCTCGAGCTCGCGCGAGAGCGGCTCGTGCCCCGAGGCGCGCGCGACGAGCCGGTGACGACCGGGCGAGAGGAAGCCGCGGCGCCGGAAGCCGTCGAGCCCCGCCTCGAGCGGCTGCCCGTCGAGCTCGACGCGCGCGTCGCGCGGGGAGACGGCGAGCACGAGCGCGCCCGGCTCGACGTGCTCGAGGTAGAGCTCGTCGATCGAGCTCGTCAGCGCGCCGAGCAGGGCCTCGAGCCCTCCGTCGATCTCTCGCGCGACCCGCCCGCGGACGTGCCCCGTCGCCGCGTCGAGCCGGTAGAGGTCGAAGCGATAGTGCTCGCCGGCGCTCGCGTCGCGGTCGAGGCGCAGGGTCCCCGCGACGAGCTCGCCGACGCGGAGCTCGCGCCCCATGCGCGCGAGGCACGGGTTCGACTCGATGCAAGCGAGCGTGCCCGCGTCGTCGCGGCCGAGCGCCGCCTGGAATTCCTCCTTCCCGACGATCTCCCGCGCGCCGCGCGACGCGAGCGTCGCGATCAGGAGCTCCGTGAGCGAGTCGGTCATCTCCGCGTCCGCCGCGCCGCGCGGCAGGAGCACGACGCCCACGCGCCCGCCGCCCGTCGCGACGCCTCGCCGGCCGAGCTCCCCCGCGCGCGCGGGCTCCCCGTCGTCGTCCGCGCGTACGCGCGCGGCGGGCGCGAGGCTCGCGATCGCGAGGAGCGAGGCGAGGATCAGCGAGCCGAGCCGAGGTGAGAGCACGCGCGCATCCTAGCTGGTAACCTCGTCCCCCGTGGAGCGACCGATCGGCGAGCCCGACCCGACGACGAGCCCGGCTGGAGACGAGGTGGTCCTCACGACGGAGCGCTCCATCCGCGCGCTCCTCGAGCTGACCGAGGCGCTGACGAGCGCGCTCGACATGAGCGAGATCCTCTTCACGGTGGTGCGGCGCGTCGCCGAGATCGTCGAGGTCGCGCGCGTCTCGGTCGTGCTCGCGCCGACGGGCGAGGGGGGCCGCTCCGGCTACGTCGTCGCGGCGAGCGACGACGAGGGCATCAAGAACCTCCGGATCGACCTCGAGGGCTACCCCGAGATCCAGGAGGTGCTGCGCTCACGCGCGCCGCTCACCATCGCCGACGCCTCCACCCACCCGCTGCTCGAGGACGTGCGCGCCGCGATCCCGCGGGACGCGCTCGGCGCGGTCACGCTCGTCCCGATCGCCTCGCAGGGCGAGACGATGGGCGTGCTCTTCCTCCGCACGCGCGGCGGGCGCGAGGGCGGGCGCGCGCGCGGCGAGCTCACCCCGCGCGAGCTCGACTTCTGCCGGATCATCGCGAACGCGACGGCGATCGCCCTCTCGAACGCGCGCGTCGTCGAGACGCTCCGCGATCAGACCCAGCAGGTGAGCTTCGCGCGCTTCGAGGCCGAGCGGCGCCTGCGCAGCCTCAAGCGCTACGCGAACCTCTTCACCTCGGCGGCCGACGGCCTCGTCGCGGTGGGCAAGGAGGGCCGCGTCCTCTTCGCGAACCCGCGCGCCTACGAGCTCACGGGCACCGACGAGGGCTTCGTGCGCGATCGCCCGCTCATCTCGCTCCTCGATCCGCACGATCGGCTCCGCGCGCTCCGGCTCTGGAAGGAGGTCGAGCGGGGGCGCTATCCGCCCGCGCGGGATCTGCGCATGGTGACCCAGCGTGAGGACGGCTCGCGCGAGACGCGCGTCTTCTCGTGCTCGTTCTCGCCGCTCCAGGAGACGGACGGCGCCGTCCTCTTCTCCTTCCGTGACGTCACCGCGGAGCGCAAGATCGCCGACGAGCTCGCGAAGACGAAGGACTTCCTCGAGTCCATCATCCACGCGAGCGTCGACGCGATCATCGCGGCGAGCTCGGGGGGCGAGATCCTCCTCTTCAACCCGGGCGCCGAGCGCATCACGGGCTGGTCGGCGAGCGAGGTCGTCGGCAAGCGCTCCGTCACGATGCTCTACCCCGACGACGGCGCGCGCGAGGTGATGCGGATGATCCGCTCGCCCCAGTACGGCGGCGTCGACCGGCTCGAGGCGATCCGATGGAGCGTCCTCGATCGCGACGGCGCGATCGTGCCCGTCCAGCTCTCGGCGGCCACGATGCACGACAGCGAGGGCCGCGCGTCGGGCACGGTCGGCGTCTTCACCGACCTGCGCGACAAGCTGCGGATCGAGCAGCGCCTCTCCGAGGCCCAGAAGAAGCTCGAGGTGAGCGAGCGCCACGCGCTCCTCGCGGAGCTCGCCGGCGCGGCCGCGCACGAGCTGAACCAGCCCCTGACCAGCATCCTCGCCTACGCGGAGCTGCTCTCGCGGCGCTCGAGCGAGGGCGACGCCGCGCACCGCGCCGCGTCCGTCATCGCGTCCGAGGGGCAGCGCATGGCCGACATCGTCAGAAAGATCGGGAAGATCACGCGCTACGAGACGAAGGCCTACGTCGGATCGCAGAAGATCCTGGACTTGGATCGGTCGAGTGCCGAAGAATCGACGTCGGCCCCTGCCCCTGAACGCCGAAGGTGAAGCAGTCGATGGCGGATCCGACGCAGAAGCCGAGCCCCCCTCCGAAGCAACCGAAGGCGCCGATCTCCGGGACCTTCGGGGCGAGCGGCGCGCACCCCGGCGCTCCCGCGCGTGAGTCGCGCCCGGATCGGGCTTGGCCGATCCCCGCCGAGCGGGTGACGCGTGAGAGCCTCCTGCCGCGCCCCTCCCACCTGCCCCCGCCCGAGTGGACGCTCGACGCGGCGCTCCACGCCGCCGCGGAGCTCGCCGCCGATCTCCGGGAGAGGTCGACCGAGGCGGAGCTCGCCCGTACGTTCGTCGAGGCGGTGCAGCAGGTCGTCCCCGGGCTCGAGGTGACGGTCCGCTTCTTCGTCGAGCGCACGGTCGCGTGGTTCGTGTCGAGCGCCCCGCTGAGCGATCGCGGTGGCGCGTCGAGCGACGCCGTCCACGTCTCGCGCGTGGCGATGACGCGCGCGAGACGGCTCGGGAGCGGCGCGGAGGGGGCCCTCACGCCCCCCACGCCCGAGCTCGTCGTCGTCGATCACGCCGAGCCGATCACGGCGGAGGGCCGAGGGGCCGTCGACGCGCTCGCCACGGACGGCGAGCTCGTCCTCGCGATCACCACGCTCGAGGCGAAGGATCCGACGCGCGTCGGGCCGCTCGAGCCGCTCTTCGCGCTCTTCACCGACGAGCTCGCCGTCGCGATCGCGCGGCTCCGCTCGAGCCACCAGGAGGACTTCCTCCGCTCGTACCTCGAGGAGATGTTCGAGCACGCGCGCGGTCCGATCATCGCGATCGCGGCCGATCGCACGGTGCGTGCGGTCAACCGGCCCGCGCTCGACCTCATCGAGGTGCCTCGCGAGGAGGTGATCGGCCAGGATCTGCTCAAGCTCCTGCGCGCGGAGGCCCACCGCGAGCGGGTCGCGAGGACCTTCGCCGCCGCGCTCACCCACCCGGCGATGATGAGCCTCGAGCTCCGGGTCCTGAAGCGCGACGGGAGCGCCGTCCGGACGCGCTGGAACGTCGCGACGATCCTCGACACCGACGGAACGGTCGGCGCGGTCGTCGCGATGGGCGAGGACCTCTCCGACGTCCAGCGGCTCGAGCAGCAGGTGCTGCACGCCGAGAAGCTGGCGACGCTCGGCCAGATCGCCGCGGGCGTGCTCCACGAGCTCAACAACCCGCTGACCAGCATCACGGTCTACTCCGACTACCTGCTCTCGAAGGCGAAGCGGACGCAGGGGCCCCAGGAGGACACCGATCGGCTCGCGAGGATCGCCGAGAGCGCGGCGCGGATGACGCGGTTCACGCGCGACCTCGTCACCTACGCGCGCCCGAACACCGAGCCGCCGGCGGAGGTCTCGGTGGTCGAGGTCATCGAACAGTCGATCCGGTTCTGTGAGCACGTGCTCGACGAGGCGGGCATCCTCGTCGAGCGCGCGTACGCGGAGGCGCTCCCGCCGATCGACGCGGTGCGCGGTCAGCTCCACCAGATCTTCGTCAACCTCCTCACGAACGCGGCGCAGGCGCTCGCGGAGATGCGGGCGGGCGAGGGCGTACGGCCGAGGCTCACCCTCTCCGCGGCGCTCGAGGGCCCCAACATCGTCGTCCGCATCGAGGACAACGGCCCCGGCATCCCGGCCGATCGGCTCGCGCGGATCTTCGAGCCCTTCTTCACGACGAAGGGCGCGGGCAAGGGCACGGGGCTCGGCCTGTCCATCGTCCGAAACCTGGTCGAGCAGCACCACGGGACGATCACGGTGACGAGCCGCACGGCGGCGCACGCCCCGAGCGCCGGGCGCGACGAGGAGCTCGGCTCGGGCACGTGCTTCGAGCTGCGCTTCCCGGCGCTCTCGGGGACGGCGACGCCGCGCCCCACCGAGCGCACGCCCCCCTGACAGCGCGCCTCACTCGACGTGATCCGTCGAGGCGAGGCGCGCTGGCTCGGCGGGAGGGAGGCTCAGCCCGATTCACTCGGCGTGAGGGAGGGTCTCTGGGCAGACCCGCCGACAAGGAAGGAACAGCACGAATCAGGGCAACTGATTCGTGCTGTGAGCGCGCGGGCGCTCGGCCCGCGTCAGCTCCCCCGCGGCTCGACGCCGGGCGCCTCGTGGCCGCTCGCCTCCACGTACTCCGCGTAGCCGCCGCCGTAGCGCCGCGGCGGGCTGCGCTCGGGGCCCTCGCGCCCGTCGAGCTCGAGCACGCGGTTCGAGATCGCTCGCAAGAACGCGCGATCGTGCGAGACGAAGAGCATCGTGCCCTCGAAGTCGACGAGCGCGCGCGAGAGCATCTCCTTCGTCTCCACGTCGAGGTGGTTCGTCGGCTCGTCGAGGATGAGGAGGTTCGGCGGATCGAAGAGCATCCGGGCGAGGACGACGCGCGCCTTCTCACCCCCCGAGAGGACCCGCACCGGCTTCTCGTGATCGTCACCCGAGAAGCCGAAGGCGCCGAGCAGCGTCCGGAGCGCGCCCCGGCTCGCGCGCGGGAAGGCGTGCTCGAGCTCCTCGAGCACGGTCCGCGTCGGGTCGAGGAGCTCCATCGCGTGCTGGGCGAAGTAGCCGATCGAGACGGCCGCGCCGATCGTCACCGTCCCTTGGTCCGGCTCGCTCACGCCCGCGACGAGCTTGAGCAGCGTGGACTTGCCGGCGCCGTTCACGCCCATCACGCACCAGCGCTCCTTGCGGCGGATGAGGAGGTCGAGCCCGTCGTACACGACGTGCGCGCCGAACGCCTTGCGGATGCCCTCGAGCTTGACGACGTCCTCGCCCGAGCGCGGCGGCCTCGGGAAGTCGAACTCGATGACCTGCCGCCTGCGGGGCGGCTCGACGCGATCGATCTTCTCGAGCTTCTTCACGCGCGACTGCACCTGCGCCGCGTGGCTCGCCCGCGCCTTGAAGCGGGCGATGAAGGCCTCCTCCTTCGCGAGCATCGCCTGCTGGCGAGCGAAGCGAGCCTCCTTCTGCTCCTCCGCGAGCGCCCGCTGCGCGAGGTAGAAGTCGTAGTCGCCCGTGTGCGTCGTGAGCTCGCCCCCGTCGAGCTCCGCGATCTTCGTCACGATCCGGTTCATGAAGTCGCGGTCGTGCGAGGTCATGACGAGCGCGCCCTCGAACGCGTGGAGGAACTGCTCGAGCCAGAGGATCGACTCGAGATCGAGGTGGTTCGTCGGCTCGTCGAGCAGGAGCACGTCGGGCTGCATGAGCAGGATGCGCGCGAGCGCGACGCGCATCTTCCAGCCGCCCGAGAGCCGCTCGACGTCGGCGTCGATCACCTCGGGCCGAAAGCCGAGCCCCGCGAGGATCTCCCGCGCGCGCGCCTCGAACGCGTAGCCGCCGAGCGCGTCGAAGCGCGCCTGCACCTCGCCGAAGCGCTCCACCCAGGCGTCGATGCGCTCGGCCTCCGCGGGATCGGCCATCTTCGCCTCGAGCTCGCGCAGCTCGTGCGCGACGCCCGAGAGCTCGCCGGCGCCGGCCATCGTCTCCTCGACGACGCTCCGCCCCTTCATCTCGCCCACGTCCTGGCTGAAGTAGCCGATGGACACGTTGCGCTCGACGCTGACCGAGCCGGAGTCGGGCGGCTCCTCGCGGGTGATGAGGCGGAAGATGGTCGTCTTGCCGGAGCCGTTCGGCCCGACGAGCCCGATCTTGTCGCCGCGAAAGACGCTGAGCGACGCCTCGAGGAAGAGGATCTGGCTCCCGTGCTGCTTGGAGACGGCTTCGAGACGGATCATGGGCGACGAGCCTTATCCTCGATCGCCCTCCCGCGCTCTCGCCCCGGCTACGATTCCTCGTCGAGGTCGCGCTCGGGCGCCTTGCCGTCGAGCTCCTCCTGGAAGCGGCGCGCGAAGACCTGCACCGGATCGGAGTCGTCCACCGGGAGCCGACCGAGCACCCGATCCTCCCACTCGCGCGCGCGCTCGCGCCCCGCGAGGGCGTGGACCGCGAGGCGCGCGGACTGGGCGTCGCGATCCTTGGTCAGCTCGAGGAGCGCGTCGTCGGCGCCGTGGTTCGCGAGGTGGGCGAGCGCCACGATCGCCCGCTCGTCGTCGAGCTTGCCGTCGCTCGCCTGCCGCAGCACCGGGCGCAGGCTCGCGTTGCCGAAGCTCCCGACGACGCGGGCGATGTCGCGCCACGCCGGGCTCTCCTCCTCGCGCAGGAGGTGGAGCAGCGGCACGAGGGCTCGCCGCAGCTTGAGGTGCCCGAGGGCGATCGTGAACGCGTGTCGGACGAAGGTCTTCTTCGCGGAGAGCCCGTCGATGAGCCCATCGCCCGCCTCCTCGCCGATCCGCGCGATCGCCGGCACGACGCGCACCACCTCCGCCCGAGGCATCTTCCGCGCCGCCTTGCAGAGGGCCTCGACGTGCTCGGCGCCCGCGCGCGACGCGAGCTCGAGGGCCGCGGCGCGCCGATAGCGCGGGTGATCGAGCATGAGCAGGAGCTCGGGGATCCCCGCCGACGTCACGCGCGAGGGGTCCTGCTCGGAGCCTGGCGGCACGCTCGGCGTCGCCCCGCGGACGCGCCGGATCATGTCGTAGGCGAGCTCGTGCGTCTCGGAGTCGAGCGCGAGCTCCGCGTCGGTCGCGCTCGCGAGCAGACGCTCCCAGTTCTCCGCGATGAGCTCGGGCGTGAGCGCCGTGTCGGGGCGCCTCGACGCGTCCTTGAACGCCGCGAGCTGCCTCGAGATCAGCTCGCCGACGTCGGCCGCGACGCCGATCGCGACGGCGCGCTCCACGAGCCGAGGTGGGAGCGCGAGCCCCTCCGCGACCGCGCGCTCGATCGCTCGCGCGATGGTCTGCTCGATCGCGTCCTCGGGCACCGACGCGTGGACGACGGCGTCCTCGAGCCGCTCGGGCGTGATCGCCTCCCCGATCGCGAGGACGATCTCGCGCAGCGCGCGCGCGTCCTTCGCGCGCTCGAGCCCCTCGCCAGCGAGCACGTGGGCCTCGGGCGAGGGCAGCGCGAGGGCGAGCGCGCGCTCGCGATCGAGGGCGGGCGCGGGCCCTCCGCCGCGCGCGCGCCCGGCCACCTCGAGCACGCGCGCGACGTTCAGCTCGCGCGACGAGGCGACGCTGGCCTCGGCGAGCACCGACGAGCCGTCGTGTAGGACGACGCGCGCCTCGTACTTGCGCCGCAGCGCCTCGAGGAGCGCGCGCTCCGCCGGCGCGCGGGGATCGAGGGCCGCGCGGGCCAGCCGCTCGCGCCGTGCATCGAGCAGGGTGACCAGGACGATCGAGCGGAGCGAGGCGTCGGCGTCCGCGGCGGGGAGCTGGATCAGGAGCTCGAGCGCGGGGACCGCGCCCTCGGCCACGCCGTAGCCCGCGAGCCGCTCGCCCGTCGTCCGGGCGTAGAGCACCACGCCCTCGTCGAGCTCGAAGCCGAGCTCGCGGTCGCGCACCGAGGCCGGGATCGGGCCCTCGAGCCCCTCGCTCTCGGCGAGGAGCGTCGTGTGCGAGGGGCCGAGCTCCTCCGCGTCTTCGACGAGCGCGGCCGCGTCCTCCTCCTCGGCCGCCTCGGCGTGGTGGTGGAGGCCGGTCACGTCCCCGGCCTCGATCATCTCGTCGTCGACCTCCTCCTCGAGCTCGTCGTCCCCGACCAGCTCCACGGGCGCCTCGTTGGAGGGCGCGAGCGCGACGCGCGCCTCGGCGAGCGGCGCCGCGACGGGCGACGCCCCGAGCTCGCGATCGAGGGCCGCCCCCTTCTCGCCCGGGCTCGTCGCGACGGGCTCGAGCTCCTCCAGCTCCTCGACGTCGTCCTCCGCGCGGGCCCCCTCGTCCTCGGCGAGGAGCGCGACGATCGGCCGCGGTGGGGGGCGCGATCCGAGCGCCGCGGGTGGACGCGCGCTCTCTCGACGCGGCTCCGCGGGCGCGTCGCGCAGCTCGCGGCGGCTCGTACCCTCCTCGGGGAGCGGGGCCGCCTCGACGACGAGCCGCTCGCGCTCCACGAGCGCGCGCTCCCGCTCGACGAGCGCGAGGACGCGCGCCTCGAGCTCGCTCTCGCGCATCGCGAGGTCGCGGCGCGCGGCGTCCGTCTCCTCGACCCCCTCGCGCACCTCGTCTTCGCGCCGCGTGAGGTGCTCGGCGCGCTCGCGCAGGCGATGCTCGCGCTGCGCCACGTCCGCCTCGCGCGAGGTGATGGCCTCCTCGCGACGCGCGAGCTCGGCGACGGCGGCGCCTCCGAGCGCCCTCCGCGGCGAGGCGAGGAGCGCCGCGAGCTCCGCGTGCCCGACGGCGACCAGCGGCTCCGCCGCGTAGCGAGGGAGCGCGCTCTCGTGGTCCTCGGCGAGCTCCGAGAGCCAGCTCCGGCGCTCGGCGAGCTCGTGGTGACGGATCGCCTCGGGGAGCAGGATGACGACGCGGCGCGAGGCGGGATCGTGCACGATCACGGCGCTCGCGAGCCCCTCGGCGCCCTCGCGGGCGTGGAGCGTTCCCTCGACGAGCGGCTGCCGGAGCTGCGGGTCGGTGGCGAGGTTCGCGACGCGCGTCAGAGCGACGCTCCGCGCGCCCGCGCTCGTCGTGAAGTGGACGACCTCCCGCCGGGTCCGGCCTGCTCGGCCCTCGTAGGGCGGCTCGTCGTGCTCGTCTCTCTGCATGGCGCCTCGAGCCGCCTCCGAGAACGCGCGGAGCGCGGCGCGTGGATCGGTAACACGCCGAGGCCGATCGGTTGAACCCGCTTTTCGCGGGCGGCGCGCGAGAGCCCGCGGGGCCCCGCGCGGCGCGCGACGAGCGCTCCGAGGCGGGCCGTCTTACGCTGCCTCGCGATGAGCGACCTCGACGCCACCCTCGATCCCGTCCCCGACGTCGTCCGCGAGCTCGAGCGCGGCTGCCGCGAGTACGTGAAGCGCGCCCTCGGCATCGAGCTCGACGGCACCGCCGACACGCTGCCGCTCCTCGACCACTACCTCGCGAGCGTCGAGGCGATCGACAAGGACGAGGTGATGGAGCTCGTCACGCGCGCGGCGGGCGCCTACTTCGGCGAGGTGATCCGCCGCACCTTCGGCCAGGCCCGCTGGCACGTCGAGCCGGCGGATCCGAGCGCGTGGCGCCTCGAATTCGAGCGCGTCTTTCTCTTCTTCAACCCGCTCGGCGTGGCGCGCGAGGCGATCCTGCGCGAGGAGCAGGCCGGCTGGAGGGCGCACCTCGAGGTGCTCACGCGCGATCGCGCGCTCCTCGAGGCGTCGCTCTCGAACGTCGGCGGCGTCCGCGAGGACGACTACTACCGGCTCGCCGTGCGCTTCGAGGTGATCGATCAGGTGCTCGCGGCGCTCGACGCGGCCTCGGCCTCGCGGCGCGGCGAGGAGGAGCACTTCGGCCCCGCCGCGTACGCCGAGGCCGAAGCCGCGCTCCGCGGCGAAGGCGACGCGAGCGACTGATCCGCTCACAGCACGAATCAGTTGCCCTGATTCGTGCTGTTCCTTCCTTGTCGGAGGGTCTGCCCAGAGACCCTCCCTCACGCCGAGTGAATCGGCGTGAGCCTCCCTCCCGCCGAGCCAGCGCGCCCCGACTCGACGGATCACGTCGAGTGAGGCGCGCTGTCAGGCGAGCGGATCGGGCGCGTCGTCCGGCGCGGGCGAGGCGGCCGTGGGCGGCGCGAGCTGCTGCGCGCGCACGTAGTCGACCATCACGTCGACGTACTGCTCGAAGGCCGGGCAGCGGATGCTCGTCCCCTGGAGCAGCTCGCGCGTGTTGCGATCGTCGTAGGCGACCTCGACGGCGAGCTGCTCGAGGAACGCCCGCGGGACGTAGGCGAGCCGCTCGAGCCCCGGCGTGCGCAGGACGACGCTCGCGAGCTGCGCCGGGAGCGCGCCGCGCGGGCTCGGGCGCCCGAGCGCGCTCGCGATCCGCTCGAACACCGCGCGCGCCGTCGCCGGCCGCGGATCGACGAGGTGGAACGCGCGCCCGAGCGAGCGCGGATCCGAGGCGATCGTGATCCCCGCGTCGACCACGTAGTCGATCGGCACGACGTTGAGCGGCACGTCGGCTCGGCTCGGCATCGGCATCGGCAGATCCGCCGGCGCCGAGAGCATGAGGAGGATGAGGAGGTAGGGCCCCTCGAGCCGATCGATCTCGCCGGTGCGCGAGTCGCCCACGAGGATCGAGGGCCGGAGGATCGTCACGGGCAGGCCGCGCGCCATCGCGCGCCGCACGAGCGCCTCGCCGCGGTGGCGCGTCTCCTCGACGACGTTGCGGAACGTCGTCGGCGCGAGCTCGTCCTCGCGCACGACGCCGCGTCGAGCCCCGGCCACGAGCGCGCTCGACCAGTGGACGAGCCGCTGAAAGCGCCCCGCCGGCGAGCGCGTCGCGAGGTCGGTCAGCTCGAGCAGCTCGCGCACACCGCCCACGTTCAGGCGCTCGGCGACCTGCCCGTCGACGCCGAGGTAGGTCGCCGCCGCGCAGTGGTGGATGCTCGTCACCTCGCTCGCGAGCGCGACGTACTCGGCCCCCGAGAGGCCCATGTCGAGCGCCGTGACGTCGCCCTCGAGGAGCGTCAGGCGCGCCCGCGCGCTCGGAGCGAGACGATCCCGGAGCTCGCGCGCGCGCTCGAGGAAGCGCGCCTGGACCACGCAGCGCACCTCCTCGTCCTCGTCGCGCTCGAGGAGCTTCTGGACGACGCGCGTGGCGAGGAAGCTCGTCGGGAAGCCGGTGACCAGGATCGCCATGCGACCCGCATCATAGCGGGATGCAGAGGGCATGAAGCGGTCGATCGGATCGCTGCCGCTCTGCGCCCTGCCGGCGGAGCCGTCCCGCGCGCCCCTCACGCCGAGTCAGCGGGCGCGCACACGCCCGGGCGCGGCCCACCCGACGCGCCGTCAGCTCGTGGGCAGCGGCGATCCCGACGGGCTCGGCGGGACGAGCGAGCGCTGGCTCACGTCCCGAAAGTAGCGGCCGACCCCCTCGAAGAGCGAGGCCAGCGCGTTCGCGATCAAGCGCGCGCGCTCGATCCGCGCGGCCTCGAACGCCGCCTCGGCGTAGGCCCGGTCGTGGGGCGCCATCACGCCCCCTCGACGCTCGGAGCCGAGGGCTCGCTGGCAGAGGGCTCGGCCAGCGCCTCGCCCTCTCGCGTCACGGCCTGCGCGTCCGCCGTCGCGATCGCGGCGTCGAGCGCAAAGAGCGCGTCGGCGACCCGCCCGAGGACGTGGGCGTGCGTCTCGACCGCGAGCTTGCCGACCCGCAGCCCGTACGAGGCCCACACGCGCGCGGCGTCGAGGCCCGCCTCGGTGATCGCCCACGCCGCGTCGAGCGCACGCTCGGCGCGCGCCTCGCTCGAGGCCTCAGGACCACGACCCATCGTCTCCTTCGCGTTCTCCATGGCTGACTCCTCTCCGTCTTCTCGTGCCTCGGGGCGAACCTCGCCCCACGACGCCGCGCGACGCGCGACGCCCCACGTCCTCCGCGCGAGCCCCGCCGCCGGGGATCGCGAACCCTCACGAGCCGTGCTCACCGCGCGAACCAGCTGCCCTGCTTCGCGCTCTCCTTCCTCGTCAGCGGGGCCGCCCAGAGCCCCTCCCTCACGCCGAGCCAGCGCGCCACCGCCCAGCGGATCTCGTCGAGCGAGGCGCGCTCTCAGTCCACGACCGGGAGCAGGTCACAGCGCGGGCCGAGCAAGACCCTCGGCCCCTCGTCGTCACGCACCCCTCGGCAGCCCTCCGTGCCGCGCGGGAGCGCGCGACCGCAGACCGAGCACGACGCGTCCGCGCGCAGGGTGAGGCGCTGAAACCCGACGACGCCCTCGAGCGACGCGTCGGAGGTGGGGCACGAGGGCTCCGCCGCGGCCGCCTCCGCGCGCTCGCCACCCGTCGCGGTCGCCTCCTCGTCCGGCGTCGCCTCGCGCGGCGCGTCGCTCGGCTCCTCGTCGCGCGAGCGGCCCGCCGTTCGACCCGCGCGCATCGCGCCGCGTCGGATCGCCTCACGCTGCGTCGAGAGCTTCGTGACGAAGCCCTTGATCTCGTCCTCGGCCCGCTCGCCGACCACCTCGACCGCCTCGAGCGCGTCCTCGAGGATCGCGCGGACGACGTTCGAGACGGGCATCTTGAGGTTGGTCGCGAGCCGCTTCAGCTCGTCCTCGAGCACGACGGGCACCCGCGTGTGGAGCACGCGCTCCTTGCGGCCCTCGCGCTCCTCGCGCTCGCTCGACCTGCTCGAGCGCTCGCGCTCGCCCGCCGGCTGACCCTCGCGCTCGTCGTCGTCCGTCATGTCGTTCTTGTATCACAACGAATTACGCGTGCAAGAACTTTTTGTGTCACGACGTGTGTGTTGGTACGAGCGTCTCCATCGCGAAGTCGTTTTCTACGGTGTTTTCCAAGTGTTACGCGACATCGGAGGTTCGCGTGTTTGTAACACGTCGTGATCGTTCGGCGCCTAGAGCGTCAGTGAGAAGGCGCGAGCGGCCTCGTCGGCGTCGTAGCGGCGATCGCGCTCGACCTCGGAGAAGCGCGTCGTTGTCACGTCGCCGGAGACCTCCGTCATCACCATGCTCGTGAGCCCCGCCTGGCCCCCCTCGAAGCGGATCTCCGACAAGAACGTGCTGAGCGGGGCGCTCCTCGGCCGAAGGACGAGCGTCCAGCCGGAGGGCGCGACCTCGAGCGAGAGCGTGTACGTGCGCTCGAGCGCCGCGCGATCGCCGACGAGGAGCTGGAGGAACGAGTCGACGAAGGAGCGCACGACGGGCTGGCTCGCGAGGTCGATGCGGCTCGTCGTGCGCCCATCGCTCATCCGGAGCTCGCTCCCGTCGATCAGCACGACCTGTCGGGTGGGCCGGAGCGTCCTGCGGGCCATGCGCGTCGGGGCCCCGGCCTCGCCGCGCTGGAAGTCGATCGTCCCCTCGCTCGTGATCGGGCTCGAGAGCAGCGCGATCCGCTTCTCCTCGTGGAAGCGCACGCGGAGCGCGCGGACGCGCGCCATCGACGCGAGCACGCTCTCGATCGTCGGCGCGGGCGCCTGCGCGAGGACGGCCGCGGGCCTCGTCAGCCCGAGGAGGAGGACGAAGGAGGCGACGAGGCCCGCGAGCCGAAGCATGCGCGCTCCGACGCGGCCTCGAGGGGCTCGATTCAGCCGGAGTCGCCCCATCGCGCCCTCATCGCCTCCGGATCGTGATGTCGCCCTCGTGACCGATCGGCACGACGTAGAGCTCGAGGCGATGATCGACGAGGCGGTAGCCGAGCTCGCGCGCGATCTTCTGCTGGAGCGCCTCGATCTCGTCGTTCTGGAATTCGATCACGCTGCCGGACTGGACGTCGATGAGGTGATCGTGGTGCTCGTCGGGCATCTCCTCGTAGCGCGCGCGGCCATCGCCGAAGTCGTGGCGCTCGAGGATCGAGG
Organism: Sandaracinaceae bacterium; assembly: GCA_039809495.1. GTDB lineage: Bacteria > Myxococcota_A > Polyangia > Polyangiales > Sandaracinaceae > JAFLCL01. Next base: position 6,904 of record JBDHVC010000026.1, on the reverse strand, counting down.
CCTCCTCGAAGAGGCGGAGCGTCCGATAGACCGTCGCGAGGCCGATGCGTGAGTCGAGCTCGGACGCGCGCTGGTAGACGGTCTCGACGTCGGGGTGGTCGGTGGACTCCGAGAGCACCCGCGCGATCGTGCGCCGCTGCTCGGTCATGCGGAGCCCCTTCTCGAGGCAGCGCGACTCGATCCGCGAGTTGGTCACGGGCGGACGTTACCACGATCGCGCGTGCGCTCACGCACGGGGGCGCCCGCTACGCGCCGGCCTCGAGCGCGCGCGCGGCCTCGATCCCCCGCTCGATCGAGGCGACGGTGTCGGCGCGCGCGGCGCGGTGGGCGACGCGGATGGCGTTTCGGATCGCGCGCTGGGTCGAGCGGCCGTGCGCCTTGATGCAGAGCCGGTCGAAGCCGAGGATCGGCACGCCGCCGTACTCCTGCCAGTCGGTCACCTGACGCACGCGCTTGATCGCGGGCGCGAGCAGCGCGAGGCCCGCCTTGTACTGGAGGCTCTGCTCGCTCGCCGAGCGGGCGAGGCGCATCACCGTCTCGCTGATCCCCTCGAGCATCTTGAGGACGATGTTGCCGGTGAAGCCGCCCGTGACGACCACGTCGGCCGTGCCGCGCGGGATGTCCATCCCCTCGATGTTGCCGATGAAGTCGAGCACGCGCGCCTCGTCCGCGAGGCGGCGCAGGATCGCGTGCGCCTCGACGATCGCGGCCGTGCCCTTCTTCGCCTCGGCCCCGATCGACAAGAGGGCGACGCGCGGAGAGGGGTGGCTCGAGATGGTGCGGGAGTAGGCCGCCCCCATCACGGCGAAGCCGACGAGATCGCGCGCGCTCGGCTCGAGCGTGAGGCCCGCGTCGAGGATCAGGGAGAAGGGATCGTCCTTCTCGCCGCGGCGGCGCTCGGTCGGGTAGACGGCGCCGAGCGCGGCGCGCGGCACGCCCTCGAGGCGTCGGAAGGTGTGCGCGCAGGCCATCGTGACCGCGCCCGTGTTCCCGGCCGAGACGAGGACGTCCGCCTCGCCCGCCGCGACCAGCTCGGCCGCGACGAGGATCGAGGCGCAAGCCTTCGCGGCGATCGCCTCCTTCGGCTTCTCGTCTTGCCCGATCACCTCGGCCGCGTGGACGACGCGCACGCGGTCGCGCGCGTGCGGGTGGCGCTCGAGCTCCGCGCGGACGCGCTCGGCGTCACCGACGACGAAGATGCGCGGCGCCTCCGGGTGCAGGCTCACGGCCGCGGCGCCCGCGACCGTCGCGGCGACGCCGTGGTCCGAGCCCATCGCGTCGAGGGCGACCGCGATGGGCCGCTCCCCGCGCCCGCGCGCGGCCGTCACGTCACCGACCTGCGGCGCTTCCTCGAGGGGAAGAGGCGCTCGCGGAGCTTCTCGGCGCGGTCGAGCACGGCGAGCGCGCGGCCCCCGTACGTCTTCACGAGGCGCATCACGCCCCCCTCCTCGTCGCCCGCGAGGGGATCGAAGCTCGGCTCGGCCGCGCGCGGGCCGTAGAGCTTCTCCATGAGGTCCACGATGCTCGAGCGCACCATCCCTCGGAACGGCACCTTCGCGATCATCCCGTACATCGCCGCGTTCCCGCGCGTCTCGTGATCCGGGTGGGCGCGCAGGTAGGCGAGCGACTCGCGCACGTCCTCGAGGTAGGCGTCGATGCGGCCCTCGTGGTTGCTCGTGACGGTGCAGTGGATGCAGTTCGGGTTCTGCTGACGATCGACCAGCCAGTCGTGGTGCTCGAGCCGATCGGCGAGCGCGAAGACGTCGATCCCGCTCTCCTCGGTCGTCCGATAGACGACGAGGCTCATGTCGGGCTTGGCGACGAGCTCGATCCCCTCGATCGCCGCGAGCCCCTCCGCGAGCTTCGCGGCGGCCTTCATCGCGCGGTCGACGTGGTCGACGTAGCCGCTCTCGCCCATCGCCATCATCGCGGCCCACGCGCCCGCGATCGGGCCGCCCGGCCGCGTGCCGGCGATCGTCGGCGAGGCGTAGATACCGCCGGGCCAGTCCGTCGAGACGAAGAACTGGTGCTTGAGGTAGCTCATGTCGCGGTAGACGACGACGCTCGCGCCCTTGGGCGCGTACCCGAACTTGTGGACGTCCGCGGAGATGCTCGTCACGCCCGGCACGCGGAAGTCCCAGAACGGGATCGGGTAGCCGAGGCGCTCCACCCACGGGAGGAAGAAGCCGCCGATGCACGCGTCGACGTGACAGGGGATGTCGTTCTTTCTCGCGAGCGCGGCGACGCGCTCGATCGGATCGACGACGCCGTGCGGGTACTGCGGCGCCGAGCCGACGACGAGCACGGTGTTCGCGTCGATCAGCTCCGCCATGTCGTCGACGTCGACGCGCATCGACGCGTCGAGGCGGGCGAAGCGGATCTCGCACCCGAAGTAGTGCCCCGCCTTGTCGAACGCGGCGTGGACCGTCTCCGGCGCGACGACGTTCGGGCGCGTCAGCTTGCGGTTCCTCGCCCGCGCCCGATCGCGGGCGGCCTTGACGGCGAGGAGGATCGACTCCGTGCCGCCGCTCGTCATCGTGCCGACGGTGTCGGGCCCGCCGTGGAGCATCGAGGCGGCCATGCGGACGACCTCGGCCTCCATGCGCCGCAGGCTCTGGAAGGCCATCGGGTTGAGGCCGTTCTCGGAGAAGAAGAGGTTGTGCGCGCGCTTGATGAGCTCCGCGTGCGCGTCGTCGGCGTGGTAGACGAGGCTGAAGACGCGCCCCTCGCGCCAGTCCGCGTCGCGCTCGCGCAGGCCCTCGAGGCGCGTGAGGATCTCGTCGTGCGGCAGGCCGCGTGCGGGCAGCGTGATGCTCATCGCCCCCTTCATATCGCGAGCGAGGGCGCTTGCGAAGCGAGGTCGCGCGCCGCGCCACGCGGGCCTCGGCGCGCGGCCTCGAGCCTCGAGCTTCGAGCGTCGAGGCGCGCGCGATCAGCGGCGCCGGCGCCGCGCGGGGGTCGCGGAGGGCGGGCTCGCGTCGCTCTCGAGGCAGCCCTCGCGCGCCGCGCCGCCGGAGGTGGGCGCCGGATCGACGATGTGGAACTCGACGCGGCGGTTCGCCTGGCGGCCGTCCGCCGTGCCGTTGTCCTCGATCGGGTGCAGCTCGCCGCAGCCCCACGCCGAGAGGCGCGAGGCGTCCACGCCGTGCTCGGCGAGCCAGCGCGTGACGCTCGCCGCGCGACGGCGCGAGAGGTCGAGGTTCGCCGCGTCGCGGCCGCGATCGTCGGTGTGACCCTCGATCCGGACGCGGCGCAGCTGCGGGTTCGCGACGAGGACCGCGCGCACCTCCTCGAGGATCGGGAAGCTCCGCGCGAGGATGACGTCACGGTTCGTCGCGAACTCGACGCGCTGGAGGATGAAGATCTGCCCCGTCTCGACATCGAAGCGGATCGCGCGCGGGCAGCCGCGATCCTCGGGGCGCCCCGGCGCGAGCGGGCACTCGTCGTCGGGATCGAGCACGCCGTCCTGGTCGTTGTCCGGATCGGGGCAGCCGTCCTCGTCCTCGAAGTGGTCGAAGTCCTCCGCCTCGTTCGGGCAGCGATCGGTCGCGTCGAGGATGCCGTCGCGGTCGTTGTCCGGATCGGGGCAGCCGTCCTCGTCCTCGAACTGATCGAAGTCCTCCGGATGGTTCGGGCACTGATCGCTCACGTCGAGGATGCCGTCCCGGTCGTTGTCCGGATCGGGGCAGCCGTCCTCGTCCTCGAACTGATCGAGGTCCTCCGACTCGTCGGGGCAGCGGTCGTCGGGGTCGAGGATGCCGTCGCCGTCGCGGTCGCCCACGGTCGGCGCGGACGCCGGGGCGGCGGGCGCGCGGCACGCGGAGTCCGAGAAGCCGACGGTGAACACGCCGCGCAGATCGGGTGAGCCGTAGCCGCGCGAGACGCCGGTGCCGCCCGCGAGGCCGAGCGTGAGGCCGCACATCGGCTGGCCGCGCAGGCCGAGCAGCAGCTCGACCGGGCTCGGCTCGCGGTTGCCGAAGCCCTCGAAGCTCGAGGCGCCGTAGCCCTCGAGGTGCGCGGTGAGCGTGCGCCCCTCCTCGTCGCTGTAGAGCGGCGCCGTCACGCCGAGCCCGTAGGTGAGCTCGTGGCTGACGGCGAGGCCCGCGCTCAGCATCCGCGCCTCGTCCGTCGCGCGAAAGCGCGCGCCGAGATCGAGCGTGACGCGGAAGCCCTCCGCGAAGCGGAGCTCGCCGATGAGCTCGGGGTGCACCCAGAGGCCGAGCTCGCCGCTGTAGTGCTGCTGCGGGCTGCCCCACATGGCCGTCGGCAGGCCGAAGGTGAGCTGGAGCGCGATCGCGAAGAGCTCGTCCTTCTCGCCGTAGAGGCGCACGCGCCCGCCGAGCGAGAGGTCACCGAGGCCCGTGCCGTCGGCCGCGAAGAAGCCCGGAGGGACGTCCGCCGCGTCCGCGCCGCTCATCACGAGGTTGACGGGGAGCGACGTGAAGAGGACGAGGCGATCGAAGAGGCCGAGCGAGAAGCCGAGGTGGGCGGCGAGCTGATGCTCGATGATCGCGAACGCCTCGGAGGAGGCGCGCCCGCGCTCGTTCTCGAGGACGAGCGGGTCGAGCGCGTAGTCGAGCACGAGCTGCGCGCCCACGCGCAGGTGGCCTCGGTCGTCGGGCCGGCTGATCGCGAAGCCGTCCTCGGCCGTCTCGCTCGGTCGGAACTGATCGACGGTCACGCTCTGCGCGAGCGCGTGGGAGGGGCCGTGGCCGAGCAGGAGGCCGCAGAAAGTGAGGAAAACGAGGACTCGGCGGGTCATGAGGGGGCGCAACTTAGCGCCATTTGCCGAGACGCAAGGGGGACGGCCCCACCCCGCCCCCGCGCGAGCGCGCCCGACGTCGCCTCAGTCCGCGAGCGCCTTCGTCGTGCGCTCGAGCTCGCGCAGCGCCCCCTCGTAGCTCCGCGTGAGCTCGAGGATGCGACGCGCGGCCTCGAGCGTCTGGTCGGTGTGCCGCGACTGCGCGCGCTGCGCCTGGTGGAGCTGGTTGACCATGCTCGAGATGTTCTCGATGGCCTGCCCGATCTGCCGCCCGCCACGCGACTGCTCCTGCGAGCTGCGCTCCACGTGCTGCGTGATGAGCCGCATCTTCTCCGCGCTCTTCATGATGAGCTCGCTGCCGCGCGCCTGCTCGGCCGTCGCGGCGGCGATCTGCTGGACCGTCTCGGCGATGCGGCCGATCGAGTCGGTGACCTGCTTCGACCCCTTGGCCTGCTCGACCGTGGCGCGGGCGATCGCGCGCACCATCGCCGTCGACTTCTGAGAGCTCTCGAGGATCTTCTTGAGCGCCGTCTCCGCGTCGGCCGACACCTCGACGCCTCGATCGACGGTGAGCGCGCCCTTCTCGACGGCCGTGATGCCCTTCTTCGACTCGCTCTGGATCGTCTTGATCAGCTCGGCGATCTCGCGCGTGCTCGTGCCCGCGCGCTCGGCCAGATCCTTGATCTCGTCGGCGACGACGGCGAAGCCCTTGCCGTGCTCGCCCGCCTGCGCGGCGATGATCGCGGCGTTGAGGGCGAGGAGGTTCGTCTGCTCCGCGACGTCGTCGATGACGTCGAGGATGTCGCCGATCGCCTCGATGCGCGTGCCGAGCTTCGAGATGACGGCGACGGCCTCGCTCGAGGTCTCCTTGATGCGGTTGATCTCCTGGATCGTCTTGAGGATCGCCTCGGCGCCGATCTCCGCGTCGCGCCCGACCTGCTCGGAGAGGCGCGCCGTCTCGTTCGCGTTCGACTGCACCTGATCGATCGAGACGTCCATCTCGTTCATCGAGCTCGAGGTCTCCTCCGCCGTGAGCGAGAGGGCGTCGACGTTCCGCGCGACCTCCTTGATCGAGTACGTCATCTCCTCGATCGAGCTCACGGTCTCGCGCACGGAATTCGCGAGGTTCCCGGTGTTCTCCGCGACCTCGTCGTTCGTCGCCGTCATCTCGAGGATCGAGCTCGAGCTCTCCTCGGCGTTCGACGCGAGGGCCTCGACGTGCTGGGAGATCTGCGCGGCCTGCGCCCCCATCTCCTGCATCGAGCGCATCGTCTGCTCGGCGGCGGCGACCTGCTCGGTGAAGCCGCTCGAGAGCAGCTCGATCTGGTGCATCACGGCGACGGTCGACTCCTCGACGCGCGCTCGCACGCGCTGGAGCTCCTGGGCCACCTCGCTCGGCCGAGCGGCCGAGGGCCGCGCCGACTCGCGCTCGCGCGGCGCCTTCTCCGGGGCGCGCGCCTGGCTCTCGAGCTCGAGCGCGCGCGCCTCGAAGCCCGCCGCCTCGGCGAGCTTCGCCTCGAGCGCCTCGCGGGCCTTGCGAGCCTTCTCGAGCTCGCCGCGAGCCGCGTCGAGGTCGTGGCTCGCGCGCTCGAGCCCCTCGCGGAGCTCCTCCTCCTCCGCCTCCGCGTCGCCGAGCTGCTCGGCGATGTCGTCGAGGACGTCGAAGAGCTCGGACTCCTCGGGCTTGAGATCGGCCGGGCGCCGCGGCTTCTTGCCGTCGCTGACGTCGCGGAGCGTGCCCTGGGAGATCGCCGGCGCGCGCGGCGGAGGCTGGTTGAGGAGCGCGAGGAGGATCCCGAGCACCCCCGCGGCGGAGGGGACGAGCGCGACCACCCAATTCGGGGTGCCCGCCGGGGTGAACGCGCCCGCGATCGCCCCGAGGGCGACCACGGCGACGCCGATCGAGAGCGCTCGACTCTGAAGCGGGTTCTGCATGCGGCCCGGGGAGCAGCGTAGCCGTCCGGCTCGGACGCGAGCAAGAGAAACGCGGGGCCGCCCGGGCCGAGAAAGCGGCATGCCTTCCTCGCTCGGACCGGGGCGCGCCCCCACCTCGCCCCGCGCGCGCCGCGGCGCCGTCGTCGCCCTCGTCGCGGCCGCGCTCGGCCTCGCCCTCGCCGGCTGCGGCGCCGGGGCGAGCTCGAG
>JBDHVC010000025.1:0-63142 GCA_039809495.1 Sandaracinaceae bacterium | reverse complement strand
AATTCCCCGAGGAATCGAGAAAATCACACCGAAGAACGGCTCACGCCAGCCGTTGACCGGCGCGAAGTTCAGGCTGAGCCCACCGTCGAGTACGACGGAAACGGCGTCTGGGTGAAATGGGCGTGGGCGAACCCCGCGAGCGATTTCGAGGAGGTTCGACGAACGATCCCGCAGCATGAGCAGGTCGGGGACCATGAGAGGGACCATGAGAGGGACCATGAGAGGGACCATGTGGGGGACCATGTCGAACGCCTGCTCGACGCCCTCGCGGGCTCGATGACGCGCGACGAGCTGCTAGCGATCCTCGGTCTCGAGGCTCGACGGAACTTCCGCGTGCGCTACCTCAACCCAGCGATCGCTGCGGGCCTCGTCGAGATGACCCTCCCCGACAAGCCGCAGAGCCGCCGGCAGCGCTATCGCCTCACGGCTGCCGGCAAGGCCCACCTCCGAGCGAAGCGGGAGCCGCGATGAGCGCCTTGACCGAGTCCGACGTCGAGAAGGCCACCCTCGAGTGGTTCGAGGCGCTCGGCCACGCCGTCGTCGGCGGGCCCGCGATCGGCCCCCGGCGAGCCGAGCGGCGGCGACAGCGTCGATGCGGACGGAAGCGTCGCGACGTTCCTCGTCGAGTCCGACGTAGCGCAGCGGGAGCGGGGCTCCCTCGAGGGGCCCACCGACTCGATCAACGACCTCGAGAGAGCCTCGGGAGGTCGGGCATGAGCGAAGGCCCCGTCACGCCGAGCGACCTCGTGCTCTACCGCTCGCCCAAGGGCGTCGTGAAGGTCGGCGTGCTCGTGCGCGACGAGACGGTGTGGCTCACGCAGAAGGCGCTCTCGGAGCTGTTCGCCGTCGGCGTGCCCGCCATCGCCAAGCACCTCAAGAACATCTTCGAGTCCGGGGAGCTGGAGGAGGCGGCAACTATTTCCCGTTTGGAAACAGTTCGCCGGGAGGGCTCGCGCGAGGTGAGGCGAACGGTCGAGTTCTACAACCTCGACGCCGTCATCGCCGTCGGCTACCGCGTGAACAGCTACGAGGCGACGCAGTTCCGCATCTGGGCCACGGGCGTGCTGCGCGAGCTCATCACCAAGGGCTACGTGCTCGACAAGGAGCGCCTGGAGCAAGGCCCCACGGTCTTCGGCAAGGACTACTTCGACGGCCTGCTCGAGACGATCCGAGAGATCCGCGCGAGCGAGCGGCGCTTCTACCAGAAGGTCACCGACATCTACGCCACCGCCGTCGACTACGATCCGAACGCCCCCATCACGCGCGACTTCTTCGCGTCGGTGCAGAACAAGCTGCACTGGGCGATCACCGGGCAGACCGCCGCCGAGCGCATCATCGCCACCGCCGACGCCGACGAGCCGCACATGGGCCTCAGGACGTGGAAGCACGCGCCGCGCGGCAAGGTGATGAAGAGCGACGTCTCGATCGCGAAGAACTACCTGAAGGAGAAGAAGCGATGAGGGCCCTCACCGAGGCCGAGGTCGAGCAGGCCGCCCTCGAGTGGTTCGAGGCGCTCGGCTACGCCGTCGTCGGGGGGCCCTCCATCGGCCCCGGCGAGCCCGGCGAGGAGCGGCGCACCTACGCCGACGTCGTGCTCGAGGGGCGCCTCCGCGACGCGCTCGCGCGGCTCAACCCCACCGTCTCCAGCGAGGGGCTCGACGAGGCCTTCCGCAAGCTGACGCGCATCTCCTCGCCGTCGCTCGTGGACGCGAACCACGAATTCCACAGCTACCTCGTGAACGGCGTGAGCGTCGAGTACCTCCGCCCCGACGGCAGCGTCGGCTACGACCCCGTGCGCGTCGTCGACCTCGACGAGCCGGAGAACGACGACTGGCTCGTCGCCAACCAGCTCACCGTCACCGAGGGCGGCCGCACCCGGCGCCTGGACGTCGTCGTGTTCCTGAACGGCCTCCCCATCGCCCTCGTCGAGCTGAAGAACGCCGCGAGCGAGAGCGCGAACCACGAGACCGCCATCCAGCAGCTCCAGACGTACAAGGGGGAGCTGCCCTCGCTCTTCACCTTCGACGAGCTGCTCGTCGCGAGCGACGGGATCTCGGCGCGCGTCGGTACGCTCTCCTCGAACCGAGAGCGCTTCATGCCGTGGCGCACCATCGAGGGGGAGACGGTCCCGTCCGGCGGCCCGACCGAGCTCGAGGTGCTGATCCGCGGCGTCTTCGACAAGCGGCGGCTGCTCGACCTCCTGCGCTTCTTCATCGTGTTCGAGGACGACGGGGACACGGTCGTCAAGAAGGTGGCGGGCTACCACCAGTTCCACGCCGTCGCGCGCGCGCTCGAGGCGACGATCGCGGCCTCGCGCCCCGAGGGCGACCACCGCGTCGGCGTCGTCTGGCACACGCAGGGGTCGGGGAAGAGCCTCACGATGGCCTTCTACGCGGGCCGTGTCGTGCTCGACCCCGCGATGCGGAACCCGACGCTCGTCGTGCTCACCGACCGCAACGACCTCGACGAGCAGCTCTTCGGCACGTTCGCGCGCTGCAAGGAGCTCCTCCGCCAGAGCCCCGAGCGGGCGAGGGACCGCGCCCACCTGCGGGAGCTGCTCCAGGTGGCCTCGGGCGGCGTGGTCTTCACCACCATCCAGAAGTTCCTGCCCGAGACGCGCGGCGACCTTTTCCCGGTGCTCTCGGAGCGCTCGAACGTCGTCGTGATCGCGGACGAGGCCCACCGCAGCCAGTACGACTTCATCGACGGCTTCGCGCGCCACATGCGCGACGCGCTCCCGAACGCGTCGTTCATCGGCTTCACCGGCACGCCCATCGACACCGGCGACAAGAGCACGCGCGCGGTCTTCGGCGACTACATCAGCGTCTACGACATCCAGCGCGCGGTCACAGACGGCGCGACGGTCCCCATCTACTACGAGAGCCGCCTCGCGGCGCTGGAGCTCGAGGAGGGAGCGCGCCCGCACCTCGACGAGGCCTTCGACGAGGTGACCGAGGGCGAGGAGCTCGAAGGCCGTGAGCGGCTGAAGACGAGGTGGTCGGCGCTCGAGGCGCTGGTCGGCGCCGACCGGCGGCTCGAGCTCATCGCGGAGGATCTCGTCCAGCACTTCGAGGCCCGCCTCGAGGTCATGGACGGCAAGGCGATGCTCGTCTGCATGAGCCGCCGCATCGCCGTGGACCTCTACGACGCGCTGATCGCGCTTCGCCCGGAGTGGCACGACGATCGCGACGAGGCGGGCGCGATCAAGGTCGTGATGACCGGCTCCGCCTCCGACCCAGCCGGCTGGCAGCGGCACATCCGAAGCAAGCAGCGCCGCGAGGCGCTCGCCAAGCGGTTCAAGGATCCGAGCGATCCGTTCAAGCTCGTCATCGTCCGCGACATGTGGCTCACGGGGTTCGATGCGCCCTGCATGCACACGATGTACGTCGACAAGCCGATGCGGGGGCACGGCCTGATGCAGGCCATCGCGCGGGTGAACCGCGTGTTCCGAGACAAGCCGGGCGGCCTCGTCGTCGACTACCTGGGCCTCGCCGAGCCGCTCAAGAAGGCGCTCCAGACCTATTCCGAGAGCGGCGGACGCGGCGCGGCGACGCTCGACCAGGAGGAGGCCGTGGCGGTGATGCTCGAGCGCCACGAGGCGTGCTCCGACCTCTTCCACGGCTTCGACTGGCGTGCGTGGATCACCGGCTCGCCGGCCGCGCGCCTCTCGCTCTTGCCCGCCGCGCAGGAGCACGTGCTCGCCGAGGAGGACGGCAAGGAGCGCTTCGTCCAGCTCGTGACGGAGCTCTCCAAGGCGTTCGCGCTCGCGGTGCCGCACCCGGAGGCCATCCACGTCCGCGACGACGTCGGCTTCTTCCAGGCCGTGCGCGCGGCGCTCACCAAGATCCGAGGGGGAGGCCGGAAGAGCCCGAGCGAGATGGACCACGCCATCCGACAGATCGTGTCGAGGGCGATCGCGAGCGATCAGGTCATCGACATCTTCGCGGCGGCGGGCCTCACGAGCCCCGACATCTCGATCCTGTCGGACGAGTTCCTCGCCGAGGTGCGCGGGATGAAGCACCGGAACCTCGCGGTCGAGCTGCTCCGAAAACTCCTGAACGACGAGATCGAGGCGCGCGGCAGGAGGAACGTGGTCGAGGCGCGCTCCTTCGCCGACCTCCTCGAGAGGTCCGTCCGGCGCTACCAGAACCGCTCCATCGAGGCCGCGCAGGCCATCGAGGAGCTGATCGCGCTGGCCAAGGAGCTGCGCGCAGCGAACGCGCGAGGCGAGGAGCTGGGGCTCACGAGCGACGAGCTGGCCTTCTACGACGCGCTGGCGGTCAGCGACAGCGCGGTCGAGGTGCTCGGCGACGAGACGCTGCAGGCCATCGCGCGCGAGCTGGTCGACACGGTGAAACGGAACGTCACGATCGACTGGACCGTGAAGGAGTCGGTCCGCGCCAAGCTGCGCGTCATCGTGAAGCGGATCCTCCGCAAGTACGGCTACCCGCCCGACAAGCAGGAGTCGGCCACCAACACCGTGCTCGAGCAGGCGGAGGTGCTGAGCGATCTGTGGGTCGGCGCGGCGTAGTGACGCACGACTAGGAGCCGAGCGTGCTCGCCGATGTCGGGACGACCGATGCGAGGATCTCGTAGCCGACGCCCGAGGGTGCCCCAGCGCGACCCTCCTCACCCGAGCGCGCGCAGCGCCGCCTCGAGGCGCGGGAGCATGTCGCGGATCTCGGCCTTCGAGACGGCGCCGACGCTGAGGCGGAACCAGCCGCCGTCGCCGGGGTAGCCGAAGGCCTGGAAGGGGACGATGCCCATCCCGGCGGCCTCGAGGACGTAGCGGCGCACGTCCTCGTTCGTGCGAAGGACGCTCCCCGAGGGGGTCTTCTTGCCGAAGGGGGCGAGCTGCACGGTGAGGTAGATCGCGCCCTCGGGCGAGAGGGAGTCCACGGGGAGGCCGCTCGCGCGGAGCGCCTGGAAGCCCTCGTGGAGCTGCGCGAGGCGGCCGATGACGCCCTCCTTCAGCGTCTCGACGTAGGCGCGCGCCGCGCTCGTGTCGTCGAGGAAGCGCGCCGTGGCGACCTGCTCCGCGCGGGGCGCCCAGGCGCCGACGTGGCTCAGGATCGCCGACATGCGCCCGATGACGTCGGTCGGGCCGAGCGCCCAGCCCACGCGCACGCCCGTCGACGCGAAGGCCTTGGAGATGCCGTCGACGAAGATCGTGTAGCGCGCCATCTCGGGGACGAGCGCGGGGGGCGTGAGGTGCACCTCGCCCTTCGCCGTCAGCATCCAGTAGATCTGGTCGTACATGAGATAGACGGGCTTCTCGCCGCGCCCCGCGCGCGCCTCGTTCTCGCGCACGATCGCCTCGGAGACGCCGAGCACCATGTCGCGCGACATCGCCGTGCCCGTCGGGTTGAGCGGCGTGTTCAGGCAGACGAGCCGCGCGCCGGGGAGCGCCTGCTCGACGAGCTCGCGCGTCGGGAGGAAGCGCGTCTCGGGCCCGCAGGGGATCACGACGCCCTTCGCGCCGAGCATCGTCACGTAGTGGTTGTTGTTCCAGCTCGGGACGGGGTAGACGACGACGTCGCCGGGATCGACCACCGCGCGGTACGTGCCGTAGATGAGCGGGCGCGCGCCCGCGGCGACGAGCACCGAGTCGAGCGGATAGACGAGCCCGAGCTCGCGCTCGTAGAGGCGCTTCACCGCCTCGCGCAATTCGGGCATCCCGCTCGAGGGCGGGTAGTTCGTCTCGTTCGCCTCGTACGCCTCGACGATCCGGGCGCGGAGCCCCTCGGGGATGGGGAATTGCTTGGGATCGAAGTCGCCGACCGTCAGGTTGCAGATCGCCTGACCCTTCGCCGCGAGCGCGCGGATCTCGCCCGCGATCTTGAGGATCTCGGAGCCCACGAGCTTGCCCGCCATCGTCGAGACGCGCGGGCTCGCGGGGTCGGTGGGGCGAACGAAGGAGGAGAGGTCGATGGCGCTCATGGGCGGGACCATGCCACGACCGAGCGCGCGAGCGAACCCCGATGGCGCGCGCGCGTGCTCGCGCGGCATGACGCGGCGCGTCGCCGTGCTCGGCAGGCCTCTACGGCGCGGATCACGTCGAGCGAGGCGCGCGATCAGGGGGCGTGAGGGCGCGGCGCGCTCGCGTGCTCGCGCTCGAGCCGCGAGGCCTCGTCGAGCGCCTCGTCGAGCGCCGCGAGCTCCTCGGGCGCGACGGCCGCGAGCGGCGGCGCGTCGGCGAGGACGAGGTCGGCGTCGAAGAGCTCCGCGAAGATGGGGAGGTAGGCGTCGATCACCTCGTCCATGGGCGGCCTCCGATCGAGCTCGAGCTCGAGGGACGTGACGCCCTTATCGACGAGGCCGCAGGGCACGATGAGCTGGAAGTGCGAGAGGAGGGTCGTCACGTTGAACGCGAAGCCGTGCATCGTGATCCAGCGCGCGAGCCGCACGCCGATCGCGCCGATCTTCCGATCGCCCAGCTCGCCGCCCTGGAGCCACGTCCCGTTCATCCCCTCGACGCGCGTGGCCTCGAGGCCGTAGTGGGCAGAGAGCCGGATCATCGACTCCTCGAGGTCCTTCACGTAGCGGCGGACGTCCTGCCGATCGGGCTTGAGATCGAGGATGGGGTAGCCGACGAGCTGCCCCGGCCCGTGGTAGGTGACGTCCCCGCCGCGCCCCGTCTCGTGCACCTCGACGCCCATCCGCTCGAGGGCCTCGCGCGAGACGCGGATGTTCGACGCGTGCGCCGCGCGCCCGAGGGTGATGACGGGCGGGTGCTCGAGCAGGAGGAGCTGATCGCCCACGAGCCCGCGGTGCCGCGCCTCCTGCAGGCGCTTCTGGAGCCGATGCGCCTCCGCGTAGGGGACCGTACCCAGCCGAGAGACAGAGACCTCGCGACGCATGCGCGCGGTCTACCACGCTCGAGCCGATCCGAGGCGGCGGAACCGCGAGCTCGCGCGAGGTGATCGCGCTTGGCTAGCGGGTCGGAACCCGGTACCGTAGTCGTGGGTGGCGGACGAGAAGCACGAGAAGGCCAAAGAGGGCCCGAAGGACGCAGTCTCACGCGAGGGCGGGGCGAGCGAGCGGCTCACCGTCGTCTTCGTGGAGGATCTCGCCGCGCTCCGGCGCCTCGTCGTCGCCGCGCTCGGGTACGAGGGGATCGACGTTCGCCCCGCCGGCACCATCGCCGAGGGGCTCGCGGCGATCGTGTCGAGCAAGGCGGACGTCCTCGTCACCGATCTCTACCTGCCCGACGGCACCGGCCGCGATCTGGTCGTGCGCGCGCGCCTCGTGCGCCCGCACCTCAAGGCGATCTGCGTCTCGGGCTCGCCGCAGCACGATCCCATCTTCGACCGGGTCGTCACCAAGCCCTTCGAGATCGAGCACCTCGCCGCGGAGATCCGGGCGCTCGCGAGGAAGTGACGCGGCGGCGCGCGCCCCCTCGACGCGCGCGGCGAAACGATACAGAAGAGCGGGGTGACGGAACGCTCGGAGCTCACCCTCGCCGCGCCGGAGCCCGGCCTCTCGGGCGCGCTCCGGCGCGTCACGCGGCTCGCCCTCATCTCGGCTTGGACGTCGTACACGGTCGCCGTCGCGCGCATGAGGGGCCTGCCCCCCGAGGGGACCCACGCCGCGGGCCTGCGCTACTGGGCCGCGGGCGCGAAGCGCATCCTCGGCGTCGACTACCGCGTCGTCTTCGGCGAGGTCGAGGAGAGCCCGCGCGCGCGGCTCGTCGTCGCGAACCACCGCACGCCGCTCGACATCATCCCGCTCGATCTCCTCTTCGGCGGGCACTTCCTCGCGAACCACAAGACGCGCAAGGCGCCCGTCATCGGCAGCGCCGCCGAATTGGTCGGCACCATCTTCGTCGATCGCGAGGATCGACGCTCGGGCGCGAACGCGATCCGCACGATCAAGCGCTACCTCGAGGCCAAGCGCACGGTGATCGTGTTCCCCGAGGGGACGACCTACCGCGGCGACGAGGTGCGCGAGTTCCAGCGCGGCGCCTTCCTCGCGGCGAAGGGCCTCGACGCGGAGATCGTCCCGGTCGGCCTCGCCTACCCCGACGGCGCGGAGTTCGCCGATCAGTCGCTCGGCCAGCACGCCAAGGGCTTCCTCTCGCGGCCCGTGAACCGCGCCTGGGTCTCCGTCGGCGAGCCGATCCCCGCCGATCGCGTGGTGCGCGACGAGGAGCTCGTCCGCGCGCGGGTCCAGGAGCTGGTCCTCCGCTCGCGCAGCGCGGCGAACGACGAGCGCTGACAGCGCGCTGACAGCGCGCTGTCAGGCGATCGGCTCGATGCGGCGGATCCCCTTGCGGGTGACGACGACGCGGATCCGCCGAAACCGCTCGGCCCCCTCGCTCGTGTCCCCGACCCGCCTCAGCCGATAGATGATGCTCACGTTGTAGACGCGCGGGGCCGAGGCGCGGGCGACCGCGTTCGCCTCGGGATCGGCGAAGACGAAGCGCTGCTTCGGCTCGTCGGTGTGCAGGAGCCAGCGGCGCACGTCGATGCGGAAGATCTCCGTGAGCGCGTCGAAGTCGGGCTCGATCCGCTGCACGAGCGCGCGGTTCACCTCGATCGTCTTCTTGTGGAAGAGCACCGTCTCGGGGCGAGCGTCCTCGTCGAGCCTCGAGAGGTGGGTCGCGCGCCGCATCTCGAGCACCTCGCGCGGGAGCTCGGCGAACGAGACGAACCCCGACTGCTCCTCCATCGAAGCGAGCTGATGCTTCTTCCGCGCGTCGAGGATGCGCCAGCTCCGATCGGGGAAGTGCTTCGCGACGACGTTCTGGAAGAGCACCTGGAGCAGCGCCTTGATCCGATCCTTCGCGGCGTACGCGAGGATGACGACGACGACCCACTCGAAGAACTCGACCCCGACGAAGGCGTCGGCGCCGCGCGCGCCGCTCCCTGGCCCCCAGAGCGCGGCGACGAGCGCGAACGACATCGCGACGCTCGCGGCGATCGCGTAGAAGAAGTGGAGCACCCCCGTCGAGGCGCTCTTCACCTCCGGCTCGAGCCAGAGGACCGCCGCGGCGAAGCGCTTGAGCACGTGGCGGCGGTACTCGAGGTGCTCGAGCTCGCGCGAGCGCATGTCGATCCGGCCGACGCCCCCGATGCCCGCGCCGGCCCGGTAGCGCGCCTCGCGGAGCGCTCCCTCCTCGAGGCACCGCGCCCACGCGTCCGGAGCGCCCTCCTCGCGGAGATCGAGCGCGAGCCCGGCGAAGAGCGACTCGAGCACGCGCGAGACGTCTTCGTCGATCCAGCACGCCCCCGTCGAGACGGGATCGCTCATCGCGCGAGCGGGCTCGAGCACCTCGCGGAGCGCGCGCGTGAGCCGCTCCGCCTCCTCGATCAGCGCGGTGATGCGCGCGAGATCCGGGAGCGGCTCACCCGCCGGAGCCGGGAGCACCGAAGGCCGCCCGCGGTGGGCGAGGAGCCTGCGGCGCGTCTCGACAGAGGACTCGCGCACGATGCACGCGACGAGCCGCAGCTCTCGCATGATCCGCGCCTCTTCGCGGGACGCGATGGCGCGGCGGAGCCGATCGATCGGCGCTCGCGCGAGCGCCTCGAAGGGCACCCTCGGCACGGCGAAGCGCACGTAGGACTGGAGATCGGCGTAGAGATCCTGCTTCTGGTACGTCCGGCTCGAGACGCGCAGGCTCTCGGGCGTGAAGAAGTACGCCTCCCAGAGGAACGTCTCGGTTCGCGCGTCGTCGCGCAGCCCGTAGTCGAGCGTGAACTCGAGGTGCGTGCGGTCGTGCACGCCGATGTGCGGCTCACCCCGCGGTCGGCCGCCGTCGGGGTCGGCGTCCGCTTCGTTCTCGGCGAGGCTCGCCTCGGCGCCCTCGTCCTCGATCTCGATCGCTCTTGGCTCGACGACTCTCGCGGTCATGGCTCGTCAGGGAGGGCCGCTGATCATGGCACGAGCGCGCCGAACGACCAGCCGCTCGGGAGAGGTCGTCCGGGCGGGGCCGCCTGGGCGGGGCCGCCTGGGCGGGGCCGCCTGGGCAGGGCCGACGAGGCACCTTCGCAACTCCCCGGGGGCTCTGGCACCATGGGCCATCGACTCCGAGCTGCCATACCTGAGCATGCGGGACGTCCAGAGCCCGATCGCGTTCTTGCGCTCGCCCCACGCGATCCGCCAGCGCGCGGCGGCGGTCTTCGAGGCCGGGCTCGCGGGCGAGCTCACGCACTTCCAGGTCGAGCTCGGCGCCCTGCCACGGGTGATCGAGCGCGTCGCCCAGGTCACGCGGCGTCGCTATCCCGACCTCCGCGTGCCGTGGCCGAGCCGCCTCACGCGCATGAAGCTCGGGGGTCACGATCGCTTGGCGCCGATCCGGGCGCGCTTCGCCGACGACGTGGACGAGCGCGCGCGCGTGCTCCTCGAGCTCGCGCTCGTCTCGATCCTCCTCGGCGCGGGCGCCGGCGATCGCTGGCGCTACCACGAGCGCGAGACGGGCATCGAGATCGGGCGCACGGAGGGCCTCGCGCTCGCGAGCCTCGCGGCCTACCGGTCCGGCCTCTTCTCCGCGGACCCTGGCGCGCCGCTGCGCGTGGACGCCGACGCGCTCGACGCGCTCGATCCCTTCCGCTTCGCGAAGGCGCTCGACGTGCGCCCGGACAACCCGATGGAGGGGCTCACCGGCCGCACCGAGCTCGTCTCTCAGGTCGGCTCGGCGATGCGCGCGGCCACGCACGTCTTCGTCGACGGCCCGCGGCTCGGGCGCCTCTACGACGCGCTCGTGAAGCGCGCGCGGCGCGACGCGAGCGGCCGCCGAGCGATCCCCGCGCGGCGGATCCTCGCGCTGCTCCTCGAGGTCTTCTCCCCGATCTGGCCGAGCCGGCACGTCGTCATGGGCGTGAGCGTCGGCGACACCTGGCCGCACCCGAAGGCCGGCGGCTCGGGGCCGAGCGCGGGCCTCGTCCCCTTCCACACGTTCGCGCAGTGGATGACCTACTCCCTCATCCCGATCTTCGAGGAGGCGGGGCTCGCCGTGACCGACGTCGCCGAGCTCCCGGGCCTCACGGAGTATCGGACGTGCGGGCTCTTCCTCGACGACGGCGTGCTCGTGCCGCGTCACGCCGAGGTCGTCTCGGAGGAGCACGAGGTCGGCAGCGAGCTCGTCGTCGAGTGGCGCGCGCTCTCGCTCTCGCTGCTCGCGAAGGTCGCGCACGGGCTGAGCGAGGCGCTCGATCTGTCGGGGGACGCGGTCTCGGCGGCCTGCGTCATCGAGGGCGGGACGTGGACCGCGGGCCGCGACGCCGCGAAGGAGCGGCGCGCGAGCGGCGCGCCACCGATCCGCGTGCGACGCGAGGGCACCGTGTTCTGATCGGCGTGGGCGCGCTCGCGCTCGCGCGAGCGCGCGACGAGGTGCTAGCCTCCCGTCCATGGCAGGCGTCTTCCGCGGCGCGATGGAGCGCGCGATCGCCGCGAGGACGATCGAGCCGCGCGAGGACTGCTCGCACGCCGCGCTCGCGCACATCTTCGGGGCGATCGGCGGGCTCCTCTCCGGAGGGCTCCTCATCCCCATCGCCGCCCCGACCCTCGTCCTGCTCTTCCACTCGAGCCGGAACCCCTTCGTCCTCTTCCACGTGAACCAGGCCGCGTGGTTTCAAGGGCTGGTCTCCGCGATCCAGATCGGGACGGGGGTCCTCGCCGGGCTGCTCGCGCTCTTCACGTGCGGCTTCGGCACGCTGATCCTGCTCCCGCTCCTCCCGGTCTTCATCGTGGGCTGGCTCGTCTCCGTCGCGCTGCCCGCCTACGTCGCCTTCCGAGCGTATCGAGGAGAGTGGACGCCCTACCCCTACCTCGGCGACTGGGTGCTCGATCAGGAGTCGCCGCTCGTCGTCGACTGACGGCGCTCGAGCGCCACGCGGGCGCTCACCCCTCGGCCTTCTGCCGCTTCGCCGCCTCGGCCAGCGCGCGCATCCGCTCTCGGAGGCGTGAGGCGTAGCCGAGCTTGTTGTCCTGCTTCACGCGGCTGATGGCGAGCGCGTCCTCGGGCACGTCGCGCGTGACCGTCGTGCCCGTCCCGACGTAGGCGTTCTTGCCGATCGTGACGGGCGCGACGAGCTGGGAGTCGGAGCCGATGAAGGCGCCGTCCTCGAGCACGGTCGTGTGCTTCTGGAAGCCGTCGTAGTTGCAGAAGATCGTGCCCGCGCCGACGTTCACCTGCTCGCCGATGACGCCGTCGCCGAGGTACGCGAGGTGGTTCGCCTTGCTGCCGCGCCCGAGCGTCGTCTTCTTCGTCTCGACGAAATTGCCGACGTGCACCTCGGGGCCGAGCACCGAGTCGGGGCGCAGGTGCGAGAAGGGGCCCACCTGCGCGGCCTCGCCGATGACGCTCTTCGTGCCGACGCTGTACGGCTTCACGTACGCGCCCGCGCGCACCTCGACGTCCTCGAGGACGCACCCCGTGTCGATCCGCGCGCCCGAGCGCACGATCGACTGGCCGCGCAGGTGCACGTTCGGCTCGATCACGGCGTCGGGCTCGATCACGACGTCGACGCCGAGGTAGGTCGTCTCCGGGTCGCGGATCGTCGCGCCGTCCCGCGCGAAGCGGCGCGCGATCCGCCTCCGCATCACGCGCTCCACGTCCGCGAGCTGTGCGCGGTCGTTCACGCCGGCGACCGACTCCGCGTCCCAGAGGAGCGCCGCCGCGCCGCCCGCGCCGCGCGCCATCTCGACGATATCGGTGAGGTAGAGCTCGCCCTGCGCGTTCTTCGGCGAGAGCCTCGGCAGGCTCGCCTCGAGGAACGCTCGCTCGACCGCGTAGATGCCCGCGTTGCACTCGGCGATCGCGCGCTCCTCGGGGCTCGCGTCGCGGTGCTCGCGGATGCCCAGGACGGCGCCCTCGGCGTCGCGCAGGACGCGCCCGTAGCCCGTCGGATCGCTCGGGCAGAGGCTCAAGAGCGCGAGCGCCCGCGCCCCCTCGCGGCGCGCGGCGACGAGGCGCGTGATCGCCTCGGGCTCGAGGAGCGGCACGTCGCCCGCGAGGATGACGACGTCGCCCTCCTCGCCGGCGAGCGCCCCGAGGGCGCACGACGTCGCGTGGCCCGTCCCGCGCTGCTCGGCCTGGAGCGCCGTCGTGACGCGATCACCGAAGCGCGCGCGGAGATCCGCGTCGACGCGCGCGTGCTCGTGGCCCGTCACGACGACGATCCGCGAGGCGCCCGAGGCGCGCGCCGCGCGCACGACGTGCGCCACGAGCGGGAGCCCACAGACCTCGTGGAGCACCTTGGGCAGCGCGCTCTTCATGCGCGTGCCCTGCCCCGCGGCCAGGATGACGACGGAAAAGCGCTCGGTCATGGGCCGCTTCCTATCACGCGGGGCGGCCCGGACCGTAGCGCCGCGCCGTCACGGGCGCGTGATCCGCTCGAGCCCGCCCATGTAGGGGCGGAGCGCCTCGGGGATCCGCACGCTGCCGTCGGCCTCCTGGTACTGCTCGAGGATCGCGACGAGCGTGCGCCCGATCGCGAGGCCCGAGCCGTTCAGCGTGTGGACGAGCTGGGGCTTGGCCTTGGGCTCCTCGCGGTAGCGGATCCTCGCGCGGCGCGCCTGGAAGTCGCCGAACCAGCTGCAGCTCGAGATCTCGCGGTACGCGCCCTGCCCCGGGAGCCACACCTCGAGGTCGAAGCACTTCCTCGCGCTGAAGCCGAGGTCGGCCGCGCAGAGCTCCACGGTGCGGTAGTGCAGGCCCAGCCTCTCGAGGATCGCCTCCGCGTGCGAGCGGAGGAGCAGGTGCTGCTCGAGCGCCTCCTCGGGCCGCACGAAGCGCACGAGCTCGATCTTGTCGAATTGGTGCTGGCGGATGAGGCCCTTCGTGTCCTTGCCGTAGCTGCCCGCCTCGGCGCGGAAGCACGCGGTGTACGCCGCGTAGGCGCGCGGCAGCTCGCCCGGCTCGAAGATCTCGTCCGCGTGGAGGTTCGTGACGGGCACCTCGGCCGTCGGCGCGAGGTAGAGGTCGTTCGCGGCGCGCTCCTCCTCGCTCGCGTCGGGGCCGAGCTCCGCGCGCTGGGTCTTGAACATGTCCGTCGCGAACTTCGGGAGCTGCCCCGTGCCGCGCATCGCGCTCGGGAGCACGAGCGCCGGCGGCCAGAGCTCCGTGTAGCCGTGCTCGTTCGCGTGGACGTCCATCATGAACGAGAGGAGCGCCCGCTCGAGGCGCGCGCCCGCGCCCACGAGCACGGTGAAGCGCGCGCCCGAGATCTTCGCGGCGCGCTCGAAGTCGAGGACGCCGAGCGCGAGGCCGAGGTCGGCGTGATCCTTCGGCTCGAAGCCGAAGCGAGGCTTCTCGCCCCAGACCTTGACGACGACGTTGTCCTCCTCGCCCTTGCCGTCCGGCGTCGTGTCCGCGGGGAGGTTCGGCACGCCGAGCGCGAGCGCCTCGAGCGCGCGATCGAGCTCCGCCTGCCGCGCCTCGAGCTCCTTGGCGCGCTCGCCCGAGACCCGGAGTTCGTCGCGGCGGCGCGCGAACTCCTCGCTCTTCTTGTCGAGCTTCGCCATCGCGGAGCTCGCCTCGTTGCGCGCGGCGCGCAGGCCCTCGAGCTCCGTGAGCGTGGCGCGGCGCTCGAGCGCGAGGCGCGCGACCTCGTCGAGCGTGGCGGTGAACTTGTCCGAGCGGCGCGCGAGCGACGCGCGCACCTCATCGAGGTTCTCGGTGAGATAGCGGAGATCCAGCATGGTGCGCGCTCTATACCGCGAAAGCGCGAGGGCACGAGCGCGCGGGCCAGCTCGTCGCCGCTCACCCCACGCCGCGCCGCAGCGGGAGGCCTGCCTCCCACATGCGATCGAAGATCGAGCGGTAGGCGGCGATCGCGCGCGGGTCGTCGGTGACGAGCACGTTGTCGTGGTTCGACTCGGCCGCGGCGCGCGTCCAGTTGTACGAGCCCGTGAGCACGACGCGGTCGTCGAAGAGCGCGAGCTTGTGGTGCATGAGCGCGGGGCCCTCGTCGACGCGCACCTCGACGCCCGCCCTCGCCAGACGCTCGAGGTCGGAGCCGGGCTCGCGCGCCTTCTCGTCGTCGCTCACGATCCGCACGCGGACGCCGCGTCGATCCGCGTCGGCCAGCGCGCGCGTGATCGGGTCGTGCGTGACGGTGAAGACGCAGACGTCGATCGAGCGGGTCGCCTCGCTGACGAGCGAGACGATGCGACGCCACGGGCGCTCGCCGGGGCTCTCGAGGACCTCGAGCCGCGTGGGCTTCGCCTCTGCTGGGATCGAGATCCTGACGACGTCCTCGAGCCAGCCGAGGAGCGCGCTCGCGGCGGTGGGCGAGAGGCCGCCCTCGAGGCGCGCGCGGGCCTCGTCGAACGCCTTGGCGCGCAGGGCGCCGCGCTGGCTCGCGTGCGGCATCGTCCGCTCGACGAGCGAGGCGAGCTCCGTGCGCTCCGCGCGCGTGAGCGCGCCGCTCTCGAGCGTGCGCGCGAGGACCTCGTCGACCGCGGGCTCCTTCATCGAGCCGCCTCCGGGGCGAGCTCGAGCGCGCGGACGAGCGCGTCGTTCTCGCGCGGCGCGCCGACCGTGATCCTCAGGTGCGACGCGAGCCGGCCCTCGCGAAAGCCGCGGACCTGGATCCCTCGCGCCGCGAGGTGCGCGTGGAGCGCGCGCGCCTGCTCGGGGCCTCGCGCCTCGACGAGGAAGAAATTCGCGGCGCTCGGGAGCGGCCGGACGAGCGGCGCGAGCGATCGGAGCGCCGCGCCGAGCCGCTCGCGCGCAGCCACGATGCGCGCCGCGTGATCGAGGAGCACGGCGCGGTGGGTGGTGAGCATCGCGGCGCCGAGGGCCTGCGTGGGGCCGGGGAGATCGTAGGGGAGGCGCGCCTTGTCGAGCTCGTGGACGAGCGCCGGATCGGCCTCGATCCAGCCGATCCGGAGCGCCGCGAGGCCCACCTTCGAGAGCGTCCCGAGGAAGACGACGTTCGGCGCCGAAGCGCCGAGCGCGCGGCGGTGCCCCCAGCGCGGCTCGCGGAAGATGCCGTACGCCTCGTCGATGACGATCATCGCCTCGGGACACGCGCGCGCGATCGCGAAGAGCGACGCGTCGTCGTAGGCGACCCCCGTCGGGTTGTTGGGGCTCGCGAAGAACGCGGCGACGGCCTCGCTCGCGTGGATCGCGGCGATCGCGCTCGGCACGTCGAGCGCGAAGTCGGGGCCCACGAGCGGGACGTGGACCGGCGCGAGGCCGAGCACGCGCGCCGTGTGCGCGTACATCGCGAAGCTCGGATCCGGGAGGACGATCGCCGGCGCCTCGGCCGCGCGCGGACGCGCGAGCGCCATGAGCAGCACCTGGATCGACTCGTCCGAGCCCGCGCCGAGCAGGAGGCGCTCGGGGCTCGTCTCGAGCAGGCCCGCGAGCGCCGCGCGGAGCGCGCGCACCTCGAGGTCGGGGTAGCGATGGAGCGCGAGCCCCGCGACCTGCGCGCCGAGCTCCGCGCGCACCTCGGGCGGCAGCTCGAAGGGGCTCTCGTTCGCGTCGAGCTTGATCGGGAGCGGATCGAGCGGCGTCTTGTAGGCCTCGAGCGCGCGGAGCTCGGGCCGCACGCGATCGACGAGCGCTCGGCTCAAGGGCTCGCCTCCCCACCGCTCGAGTCGCGCAGGCTCCGCGGCAGATCGGGCCCGCCCTCGCGCTCGGGCGTGGCCACGTGCGCGGTGCCCGCGCTCGCGGTGCCCTCGCGCGCTCGGCCGTGCTCGTCGAGGTCGCTCGGATAGACGCTCAGGTAGGCGGCGAGCACGCGCCGCACGAGCGCGGGATCGGCCGTGCCGCCGATCTTCACGACGCGGTTGCCCGACACCCAGAGGAAGAAGTGATCGCCGGGCCCGCCGTCGAGCGAGAAGACGTGACCGCCCTCGAGCTCCTCGACGCGGACGCGGTAGCTCGCGAGGCCGTCGAGCATCGCGCGCACCTCGGCGGCGACGGCCTCGGCGCGCTCGTAGACGGTCACGAAGGCGTTGACGTAGGGGATGGGGGAGGCGCTCGTCCGCACGACGTAGGTCGCCGCGTGGCCCTCGGCGACGTTCCCGTCGATCGGGAGCTCCACGTCGAGGACACGCTGATAGCGGCGATACGAGACGCCCTCGAGGTCGTGCTCGATGACGTAGCGCGCGGGGACCGAGGCCCCGCACCCGAGGCCAGCCCCGAGCGCGAAGACGAGGGTGACACCGAGCGCGCGGTGAGCGAGGCGCGCGCGGGCGCCGTGAGCCGGTGGTCGAAGAGGCACGGGGGACGAGCCTACGAGGCCGAAGGCGCGAAGGCGAGGCTCGAGCGGCCTCGCGCTCGCTCACGGCATGAATCCGTCGATCGGGCTCGCGCGGGCGCGTCGTTCGCCTCGGGGTCCGCCCCGGAGCCGCGCCCGCCGACGCGATCGCCCCCGCTCGCCGGAGCGCGGCGCGAAGGGCGCGCCGTCAGGCCTCGAGCGAGCTCGGTCGAGCGGACGCCTCCCCCGAGGCACCCTTCTTCGCTGACGCCTTCTTCGCTGACGCCTTCTTCGCGGGCGCCTTCTTCGCGGGCGCCTTCTTCACGGTGCCCTCCGCCGCGGCCACCTTCTTCGTCGCCTTCTTCGCGGGCACCTTCTTCGCGGGCGCCTTCTTCGCGCTCCGCCGGCCCTTCGTGCTCGGCCCCCGCTCGCGGCGCTCGGCGAGCAGCTCCTGCGCGCGCTCGAGCGTGAGGGTGTCGGGCGCGTCGCCCTTGCGGAGCGTCGCGTGCGTCTCGCCATCGGAGACGTAGGGCCCGAAGCGCCCGTCGCGGACGGAGATCGGCTTCTTCGAGACGGGATCGTCGCCGAGCACCCGGAGCGGCGCCGCCGCGCGCGCGGAGCGGCCGGGGCGCGTCTTGGGCTGCGCGAGCAGCGCGAGGGCCTCGTCGATCGTCACCGTGAAGAGCTCGTCCTCGCTCGCGAGGCTCCGCGACTCCTTGCCCTTGGTCACGTAGGGGCCGTACTTGCCGTTCGCGGCGACGATGGGCTCGCC
Organism: Sandaracinaceae bacterium; assembly: GCA_039809495.1. Classification (GTDB taxonomy): domain Bacteria; phylum Myxococcota_A; class Polyangia; order Polyangiales; family Sandaracinaceae; genus JAFLCL01. Next base: position 45,214 of record JBDHVC010000025.1, on the reverse strand, counting down.
GTCCGGCGCGACGCCGACCGAGCGGGGCAAGGAGAGCAGCTTGAGCGCGTCCTCGAGCGTGACCGTCGAGGGGCTCATCGCGCGAAAGAGCGACGACGTCTTCGGCTTCTCGTCGCTCATCTTCGGATCGCCGAGCATGACGTAGGCGCCGAAGCGGCCGGCGCGGACGTAGACGGGGAGCCCCGTCGCGGGGTCCTTCCCGAGCTCGCGGCCCCCGCTCGGCGCGCTGATCAATTCGAGCGCCTTCGCGACCGTGAGCTCGTCCGGCGCCACGTCGTCGGGCACCGTCGCGGTGTCCTCGCCGCGCTGCACGTAGGTGCCGTAGCGCCCCACCCGCGCGACGATCTCGCGCCCCTCCGCGTCCGCGCCGATCGGGATCGAGTTGATCTCGCGCGCGTCGATGTCGCCGAGGTGCTCGGAGACGAGCTTGCGCAGGCCCACCTCGAGCCCGGCGCTCCGGTGGGCGTTCGCGCCGCTCGTGCCCGCGCTCTTCACGTGGCTGCCGTTCGCGGCGCCCTCGGCGGCCTCGCCGAAGTAGAAGCGCCGGAGCCAGGGCGCGGCCTCGTTCTCGCCGTTGGCGATGTCGTCGAGGTCGCTCTCCATCTTCGCGGTGAAGGCGTAGTCGACGAGCTCGGGGAAGTGCCGCTCGAGGAGCGTGACGACGGCGAACGCCGTGAAGCTCGGCGCGAGCGCCGTACCCTTCTTGAGCACGTAGCCGCGATCCTGGATCGTCGCGAGCGTCGCCGCGTACGTCGAGGGGCGGCCGACGCCCAGCTCCTCGAGCTTGCGCACGAGCGAGGCCTCGGTGTAGCGCGGAGGAGGCTGCGTCGCGTGGCCCTCGACCTTCGCCTCGACGAGCTCGAGCGCCTCGCCCTCGGCGAGCCTCGGCAGGTGCTTCTCCTTGCTCTCGAGCTCGGCGTCGGGATCGTCGGATCCCTCGACGTACGCGCGCAGAAAGCCCGGGAACGTGATCGTGAGGCCGGAGGCCGAGAGCTCACACGCGCGGCCGCCTCGGGCCTTCGCCGCGAGGCGCACGGCGACGCTCTCGCCGCGCGCGTCCTCCATCTGCGAGGCGATCGTGCGCTTCCAGACGAGCTCGTAGACCTTGGCCTGATCGGGATCGACCTCGCGCCCCACGTCGTCGGGGAGCCTCCAGTCGTCGCCCGCGGGGCGGATCGCCTCGTGCGCCTCCTGCGCGTTCTTCACCTTGTTCGCGTAGGTGCGGGGCGCGCTCGGGAGGTAGTCGCGGCCATAGAGGGCCGTGATCTGCGCGCGCGCGGCCGCGAGCGCCGCGTCCGACAGCGTCGTCGAGTCCGTGCGCATATACGTGATGTAGCCGTTCTCGTAGAGCCGCTGCGCCGCCTTCATCGTGCGCTGCGCCGAGAAGCGCAGCTTGCGCGAGGCCTCCTGCTGGAGCGTCGAGGTCATGAAGGGCGCCGAGGGCGAGCGCTTGTAGGGCTTACGCTCCACCGACGCGACGCTCGCGCGCGCGCCGAGGAGCCCGTCCGAGAGCGCCCGCGCGTCCGCCTCCGAGAGCACGAGCGCGTCCTTCTTCGTGAGCGCGCCCTTCGCGTCGAAGTCCTTGCCCGTCGCGACGCGCCGCCCGTCGACGACGACGAGCTCCGCCGCGACGCCGCGCTCGCCGTCCTCGCGGACGAGCTTCACGAGCTTCGCCTCGAGCCCGAAGTAGCTCGCCGACACGAACGCGCGCCGCTCGCGCTCGCGCTCGACGAGGATGCGCGTCGCGACGCTCTGGACGCGCCCGGCCGAGAGGCGGGGCATCACCTTCTTCCAGAGGACCGGCGAGACCTCCCAGCCATAGAGGCGATCGAGCACCCGCCGCGCCTCCTGCGCGTTCACGAGCTGCCGATCGATCGTGCGGGGCGCGCGGATCGCCGCCTGGATCGCCTTCTTCGTGATCTCGTGGAAGACCATCCGATGGACGGGGACCTTCGGCTTGAGCACCTCCTCGAGGTGCCACGCGATCGACTCCCCCTCGCGATCACCGTCGGTGGCGAGGTAGAGCGTGTCCGCGTCGGCGAGGAGCCTCTTCAGCTTCGCGACGTGCTGCCTCTTGTCCGCGTCGACCACGTAGATCGGGCGGAAGTCGTGCTCGACGTCCACCCCGAGCTTGCCCGTCTCCGTCCCCTTCAGCGCCTCCGGCACGGCGTCCGCGCTCTTCGGCAGATCGCGGATGTGCCCGATCGACGACTCGACCACGAAGCCGCTGCCGAGGTAGCCCGCGATGGTCTTCGCCTTCGCAGGAGACTCGACGATCACCAGTGCCTTGCCGCTTGCCATGTCTCTCTCGATCGGTCGGAGCGCGCGCCCCGACTCGGCGGCGGGTCCGCTGGCCCCGACGGGTTCACGAGCCCGAAGAGGGCTCCGAAGGGCGGGCGCGGACGGTGCCACACGAACCGCGCAGCGTCGAGAAAGGCCGGAATCATTAGCAAATTGGCCATCTCGAGCCGCTACGAGGGGCCCGCGGCGCACCCAGGCTCGTCACTCCTCAGCGCCTTTTCGGGCCAGCCCCTTTTCGGGGGTCCGTGAGTTGACACACCCGGGTCGGGTCGGTAGGTGGGCGACGGCTCACTCGCGGAGGAGACCGCCATGGCTCATCGCTGGAAATTCGCGCGCGTCGGAGGCTTCGATCAGGTCCAGCTCACGACGGGCGAGGATCTCGTCTCGATCGGCGAGCTCGATCAGAAGCTCTGGGTCGCGCTCGCGTGCCCGATCAAGGGCCTCGAGCTCGACGAGCGCACGCTCACGCTCCTCGACGCGGACGCCGACGGGCGGGTGCGGGCGGGCGAGCTCCTCTCGGCGGTGGCGTGGATCCGGCCGCTGCTCACCGACGTCGAGGTGCTCGCGGAGGGCTCGAGCTCGCTCTCGCTCACGGCGATCGACGAGAAGAGCGACGAGGGCAAGCTCCTCGCGAGCACCGCGAGGAAGATCCTCGCCAGCGTCGACAAGGCCGACGCGAAGGCGATCGGCGTCGACGACCTGAAGGACGCGATCGGCGCGTTCGAGAAGCAGCGCCTCAACGGCGACGGCGTCGTCCCCGTGAAGACGGCCGAGTCGGACGAGCTGAGGCGGCTCATCGAGGACATCCTCGCGACGCTCGAGGAGAAGCCCAAGGACAGGTCCGGCGACGACGGCGTCGACGAGAAGACGACGAAGCTCTTCTTCGAGGACGTCCGCGCCCACGCGGCCTGGCTCGAGCGCGCGAAGGAGGAGGAGGTCCTCCACGTCCTCGGCGACGACACGAGCGCCGCGCACGCCGCGTGGTCCGCCGTCCGCACGAAGATCGACGACTACTTCGCGCGCGTGCGCGTCGCCGCCTACGACCCGCGCGCGCTCGCCGCGGTGAACGTCGAGGAGAAGACCTACCTCGAGCTCGCCGCGAAGGACCTCGACATCACCGCGAGCGAGCTCTCGCCGCTCCCGATCTCGGTCGTCGGCGCCGATCGCCCGCTCGCGCTCGCGAGCGGCGTGAACCCCGCGTGGAGGGGCAAGCTCGACGCGTTCGTCGCGAAGGTCGTCGCGCCGCTCCTCGGCGAGAAGACGTCGCTCACGGAGGCGGAGTGGACGGCGCTCTCGAAGAAGCTCGAGCCCTTCGACGCCTACCTCGCGAACAAGAAGGGCGCGCGCGTCGAGAAGCTCGGCAAGGCGCGGATCGAGGAGCTGGTGAAGGGCGACCTCGAGGCGAAGCTCCTCGCGCTCGTCGCCGAGGACGCGGCGCTCGGCCCCGAGGCGAAGGCGATCGAGAAGGTCGAGAAGCTCGTCCGCTTCAACCGCGATCTCATGGAGGTCGCGAACAATTTCGTCGCCTTCCGCGACTTCTACTCGCGCAGGCGCCCGGCCGCGTTCCAGGTGGGGACGCTCTACCTCGATCAGCGGGCGTGCGAGCTCTGCATCGAGGTGAACGACGCCGGCAAGCACACGACGATGGCGCCGCTCGCGAACACCTATCTCCTCTACTGCGATCTCAAGAACGCGAAGGGCCAGACGAAGCAGATCGCGGCGGCGATGACCGCGGGCGACGTCGACAACCTCATGGTCGGCCGCAACGGCATCTTCTACGACCGCAAGGGCAAGGACTGGGACGCGACGATCACCAAGATCGTCGACAACCCCATCAGCGTGCGGCAGGCCTTCTGGTCGCCCTACAAGAAGGCGCTCCGCATGGTGGAGGAGTTCATCGCGAGCCGCGCCGCGGCCGCCGAGCAGGCCGCCGACGCGAAGCTCTCGAGCGACGTGAGCGCGTCGCTCGCGGCGGCGGAGGCGCCCCCCGATCCGGCCGCGTCGACGTCCCCCCGCACGCCGCCCAAGCTCGACATCGGCGTCGTCGCCGCCCTCGGCGTCGCGGTCGGCGGCATCACGGCCGCGTTCGGCGCGCTCCTCCAGGCCTTCTTCGGGCTCGGCCTCTGGATGCCGCTCGGCGTGCTCGGGATCATCCTCGCGATCTCCGGGCCGTCGATGGCCGTCGCGTGGCTCAAGCTCCGCAAGCGCAACCTCGGCCCGATCCTCGACGCGAACGGCTGGGCGCTCAACGCGATGGCGACGGTGAACGTGCCGCTCGGCGGCTCGCTCACGAAGCTCGCCGTCCTCCCCGCGGGATCGAGCCGCGAGCTGCACGACCCCTTCGCGGAGAAGAAGCGCCCCTGGGGCTTCTACGTCTCCCTGTTCCTGCTCGTCGCCCTCGCCGGCGCCTGGTTCATCGGCAAGCTCGACGGCTACCTCCCAGAGGCCGCGCGCTCGACGAGCGTCCTCGGCGAGCACGCCCCGGCCCACCGGAGCGCCGCGCCGACGACCGACGCGAGAGAGGCGCCCGCGGCGACCGAGTGACGCCGGGTCGCGAGCGACGGCGCGCCGCGCTCGACGTGATCGAGCGGGCGCGGGCGCGCCGTTCAGCCCGCCTCGTCAGCCCTTCTTGCGCGCGATGATCGCGATGCCCTTGAGGTGGGCCTCGTGCTTGCGAAAGACGCTGCGGACCTCGAGCAGGCGCTTCACCGCGCCCGGCGTGCGGGCGGCGCGGGTGGCGAACTTGGTGAAGCCGAGCAGGCCCTCGTCGCGGATGAGGCGCTCGGTCTCGAGCAGGCGCATCGGGAAGAGCTTGTGGGCGACGACCTCGAAGCCGGCCTCCTCGAGCCACGCCTTCCAGTCGCTGACGAGGCCGATCCGCACCCCGACGTGGATCGCGCGCGAGAGGTCCCGCTCGATCTCCTGGAGCTGCTCAGGCGGGAGCTGCTCGGGCGCGATGGCGAGCTCGTGGATGCCGTAGCGACCCCTCGCGTGGAGCACGCGGCGGACCTCCGAGAAGATCTCCCGCTTCTTGTTGAGGTGCTGCATGCTGAGCATCGCCTCGCCCGCGACGACGCTCGCGATGTCGTCCTGGAGCGGCATCTCGTTCGCGTCGCCCGAGAGGATGCGCGCGCCCGGATAGCCCGCCTTCGCGAGCGCATGCCGCGTGTACTCCGCCGCGGCTGGCTCCTGCTCGACGGCCGAGTAGTCGCGCGGGTGGTGCGCGAGGATCTTCCGCGCCGTGACGCCGAGGCCAGGCGCGAGCTCGACGACCTCGTCGTCGCGCGTGATGTGGAGCTGCTCGAGCATCCACTCGGTCGCCTCGATGCCCCCCGGGCGCAGGACGCGCTTGCCCAGGCGCGCCATCAGCCAGTGCGCCGGCATACGCTCGACCGAGACGTCCGGGCCGAAGTCGTGGTGGGTGTGGTGGGGCGGGTTCACGGGCATGTCCATCGACGAATCCTCCTGCGAGCCTCGCGCTCCGAGGCTCACGCTCCCGCCGCCGCGTATCTCGCACCGACGCGATCGCGGCCACCTCGAGCAGCGCTCGAAAGGATAACGAGAACGACTCTCACAATCATGTGCATACCACGCCGCGACCGTCGCGCAACCGCCTCGCGGCGCGCGGACGCCGCCCTGCCGGCGCGCTCGATGTCGTCGCTCGACGGGGTGTCGATCCGGCGATGCGCGGCCGTGGAGCGCGCGCGAGGCACGCCCTCTCGACGAGGCCGGTGCGTGCGACGAGGGCTCAGCTCTCGACGAAGGCGCGCTCGACGAGGAAGTCGCGCGGCTCGCCGCTGTTGCCCTCCTCGAAGCCGCGCGCGAGGCAGAGGCCCTTCAGATCGCGGAGCATGTTCGGGCTCCCGCAGATCATCACGCGGTCGGTCGCGGGGCTGAGCTCCGGTAGGCCGAATTCCTCCTCCAGCCTGCGCGACTCGAGCATCGCTTGGATGCGCCCTCTCCGCTCGAAGGGCTCGCGCGTGACCGTCGGCACGTAGAGGAGCTGCTTCTCGACCAGCTCACCGAGCAGCTCGTCCTTGGGCAGCTCGTTCGTGAGGTAGTCGCGGTAGGCGAGCTCGTCGACGTGGCGCACGCCGTGGACGAGGATCACACGCTCGAAGCGCTCGTACGTGTCGGGGTCGCGCACGACGCTCATGAACGGCGCGATGCCCGTCCCGGTCGAGAGGAGATAGAGGTTCTTGCCGGGGCGCAGGTTGACGACGCGGAGCGTGCCCGTGGGCTTGCGGCCGAGCACGATCCGATCGCCCGGCTGGATGTTCTGGAGCCTCGAGGTGAGCTCGCCGTCAGGCACCTTGATGCTCAGGAACTCGAGGTGATCCTCGTAGTTGGGGCTCACGAAGCTGTAGGCGCGCAGGATCGGCTTCGCGCCTTCCTCCTGGAGGCCGATCATCGTGAACTGGCCGTTCTCGAAGCGCAGGCCGCCCTTGCGCGCCGTCTTGAAGCTGAAGAGGCGGTCGGTCCAGTGGTGCACCGAGAGGACACGTTCCTCGAGAAACACGCTCATGACGACCTGGATCTAGCATCGCGCGAGCGCGCGAGCACCGCGGGCCCGTGCGTTTCGCCGGGGCGCTCGACGGCACACGTCGAGCGAGGCGCGCTGTCACGCGCGGGGTCGGGCTGGGCACTTGCGCTCGGGCACGATGGCTGCATCGTTCTACGCCGATGACTGAAGTGGAAATCGCACAGGAGTGCGTCAACGGAACCAAGGACGTGATCGATCCCGAGACGGGCCTCAACATCCTCGACATGGGGCTCGTGTTCCACGTCGGCTACTCCGAGAAGCTCCGCATCGCGCACGTCGTGATGACGTTCACGACGCCGTCGTGTCCGTCGGGAGGGGTGATGGTCGAGGGCGTCGAGCGTCGGCTCGGCGAGATCGAGGGCGTCGACTCGGTGAAGGTCGACGTCACGTTCGAGACGCCCTGGACGCCCGAGCGCATCACGCCCGAGGGCCGCCAAGAGCTCGGCTGGCGCTGAGCGGGGCTGGCGCCGAGCGGGGCTGGCGCCGAGCGGGGCTGGGCGAGCGAGAGCCCCGCGGCGCCCTCGCGGGGCGGATCACGTCGCGAGGCGCGCCGTCAGCGCTCGTGCTTCGTCACGTCGGCGTACCAGACGTCGGGCCCTTCGCCGTTCTTGACGAACGTGAACGAGTCCTTCGGCTCCATCGCGTCGAGCGTGTAGTACATGCACGAGGGGTCGTGATCGAAGGTGACGTGGAGCGTCCGGCCGGGCGAGAGCGCGCGGTAGGCGCTCAGGATCGTGTCGAGCCGGTGCTTCGGCTGGACGCTCCGGATGTCGAGCTCGCGATCGCTCGCCTCCTCGCGCTTCTTCTTCTTCTCGTAGGCCGTCCCGCAGCCGTTCTTGATCTTGCCGGCGAGCCAGCTCTCCCAGCCCTCGGCGTACTCGGGGCTCGAGGGCATCATCGCGACCGCGCCCCCATAGCGTGAGAGCGCGAGGGACGAGAAGAGGTCACCCGTCGAGGGCGCGTCCTCGTAGCGGAGCTCCGGGCCGCCGCCGTGCAGGCGGACGTGCGCGAGGATCTCGGCGCTCGCCATGAGGATCGCCGGCACGTCCGAGAGCGGATCGGTCGCCGGGCGGATCTCCCACGCGGAGCCGATCGCGCGCGCCTTCGCCTCGTCGAGCGCGGAGGCGAGGAGCGCGACCTCCTCGACGTCGGTGCCGTGGGTGACGAGGAGCTTCGCCCCCGCCGCCGCGTAGGCGGCGTCGAGCGTGGGGATCTGCTCGCTCGGGACGACGCCCCGCGCCGCGACGACCGGCGCCGAGAGGAGGGCCGAAGCCCGCATCGTCGCCTCGCTACGGACCTCGTCGAGCGCCTCGACGTAGATGCCGACGACGCGGCCGAGGGCCTCGCCGACCGCGCGCGCCTCGTCGAGATCGGAGCCTCGCAGCTCGACCCCGGCGAGGCCGCGCTCACGCGCGAGCGCCGCGAGCTGCCCAACCGGCATCGTCGCCGCGACGCTCCGTGCGATCGACAGCTTCATCAGCTCTTCCCGATCGAGACGCGCCAGACCTCGGGCCCCTGCTCGAGGTAGCTCCAGCTGAACTGCCCGTTGCGCGTCGCCTCGAACTGGTAGCGGAGCGGGAAGGGATCGTGATCGTTGATGAGCACGAACGACTCGCCGCTCGCGAGCGCGTCGAAGGTCTTGAAGATGGTCGGGTGCTTGTCGCGCGGGGGGACGACGCGGATGTCGAGCTCGATACCGTTGGCCATGACTACGCTTCCTCGGTTGCTGGGGTTGTTGGGGGTTGCTTGGTTGACTTGGATGGGTTGGATTGCTTGCGTCGTGAGTTCGGGGCGATCAGGGGTTCGCGTGCCGAATGAAGAGGCGAACGAGGTCCTTCGACTGCTCGCGCACCTCGTAGACGAAGCCGCGCTCGGCGAGCTTCGGGATGAGGAACTGGGGGACGCGCACGTTGAGCTGGACGAGCGTCTTGCCACGCGGGAGCGCCTCGAGCGCCTCGAGCGTCCGCACCATCGGCTCGGGCGGCTCGAGGCCGCGCACGTCGATGACGACGACGTCGTCGTCCGCGTCGTCCGCGTCGTCCGCGTCGGCCGGCGCGAGGGTGGCGGCCCGCGCTGCGCCCTCCGCGTCGCGGAAGAACCAGACCACCCAGTCGTCGTCGGCGAGGCGCTCGGTGAAGTGCGCGAGCCCCTTCTTGCCGAGCACGGTGTAGAGCGGCGCCGGCTCGAAGATCGCGCGGATCTTGAGGAGCTGTCCCTCGCCGAGGTGCGCGGCGGCGCCGAGGATGCGCGCGAGCGGCTCGCGCCCAGCGAGGAGATCCTCGCGCACGTCGCAGTCGACGATCTGCTCGGGCCTCGCGTCCGCGACGAGCGCCGGCTTGGGCTCCGAGGGCTCCTCGGCCGGCGCCGCCTTCGTCGCGAAGGTCGGCTCGTAGGCGTCGCCGAGCAGCGCCCGGTTCAGCCGGTCGAGCAGCGCCTGGGCGTCGATCCCCGCGACGCGGGCGGCGTGCTCCACCGTCGCGACCTTCGCCATCGTCTTGCGCATGATGGGGTTCTTGAGGTGAACGAACGCGGGCGAGGCGGCGAGCAGCACGTCGAGCAGGCGCTCGTCGCGCCCGAGCACGACGCTGATGCGATCGGAGAGGAGGATGGGCTCGGGCTTGTCGGTCATGTCGGTACCTTCGTGCGGGCGACGCGGATGAGCTGCTGGGCCTCGAGGAGCGCGCCGACGAGGAGCGAAGTCACGCCGACGTGGACGAGCGTGGGGCTCGCGACGAGGATGGCGAGCGCCGTGACGACGACGCCGACGAAGAGCGCGACGAGGACGGCCGTGGCGACCTTGGCGGAGTAGAGCTCCGCCACGCCGGGGACCTTCCTGCGGCCGATCAGGTCGCGGAAGCGCTGGTTCCACACGATGAACGGGACGATCTTGAAGTAGTAGCCGCAGATGAAGAGGGAGATGCTCCCGACGAGGAGCACGAAGACGTACGCGGTGACGAGCGAGAGCGAGCCCCCCGAGGCCCACGCGATCGGGCCGAGCACGAGCGCCACGAGGAGCCCGAAGAGGCCCGTCACCGCGAGGCGCATGCCGGGATCGAGCTTGCCCTTCTTGCGGTGCCGATAGAACTCGACCGCCTGCGCGAGGAAGAGCAGGACGCCGAGCGCGACGAGGCTGAAGCCGACGATCCGCAGCGCGGCGACCGCGAGGAGCGTCGAGAGCGTCAAGAGGAGGCAGCCCGCGAAGAGGCTCGGCACCGCGAGCTGTGAGTACGTCTCCCGGTGCCCGTGCGAGAGCATGAACATCGGCAGCAGGCGATTGCCGACGCCGACCATCACCAGCATCACCCAGCCGACGAGCGCGACGTGGACGTGCGCGACGAGCACGTCCACGCGCGCCTCGGGCGCGAAGAAGCGACCGGTGAGGTTGAACGCGAGGAGCAGGCCGAAGCTCAGCGTGACGACGAGGAAGAACGCCGCGCCCGAGAGCGCCCAGTAGGTGAGATCGCGGCTCTTCGCCCTGACGAGCGTGAGGGCGAGGTTCGCGGCGAAGAGCGCGAAGGCGAGCGCGACGAGCACCGCGCCCCAGCGGACGAGCGGGAGGTGGAGCGCGAGCCCGACGACCAGCGTCGGGACGCCCGTCACGTAGATCGCGAAGGTCGCGTGCGCGAGCCGCTCCGAGCGGATGGCCTCGCCGACGGCGACCGGCAGGAACTGATAGAGCGCGCCGAAGATCGACATCGAGACGAAGCCGAGCGTGAAGAGGTGAACGACGGCGATGACGTGCGGCAGCATGTAGATGCCGCGCGCGAGGTTGGGCGCGACGAGGCCGAGGCCCACGATGCCGGTCAGGAAGAACGTGAACGCGGCCGCGAAGTGCTCGCCCGGGAGGATGAGCGGCGGGGCGTTGGCCGTCGCGAGCGCGGCCGCGGGCGCGGCCGGCGCCGTCGGGAGCGATCGACGGACGGCGGGCGCGCTCGGCGCGATCTGGAGCCCTACGCGGGAAGCCACGGCGCCGCGCCTGAGCAAAGGGAGAGCCAGCCCGACGTCGCGCCGGAACTCCTCTCGAGATCGAGGGTGTGTGCTCCAAACAGGAACGTCATGGAACGTCAGCGATACTGCTGGAGCTTGCGCCAGAGGGTGTTGCGTCCGATCCCGAGGACGTGCGCGGCCTCGGTCTGCGAGCCGCCGCAGGCCTCGATCACGCGCAGGACGTGCTCGCGCTCGACGTCCGCGAGCGTGCGGAGCACGTCGTCGCTCCCTCGCTCGCTCGCGTGGCTCGCGCGCGGCGAGGGGCTGCGGACGTCCTCGGGGAGATCGTCGACGTCGATCACGCCGTTCTGCGCGAGCGCCACGCCGTGCTTCATCGCGTTCGAGAGCTCGCGCACGTTACCGGGCCAGCCGTAGGCCTCGAGCGCGCGCTGCGCGGCGGGGCTGAGGCGGAGCTCGGGGCGGCCATCCTCCTCGATGAACATCTCGGCGAGCGGCAGCACGTCCTCCTTGCGCTCGCGGAGCGGCGGGATGCGCAGCGTCAGGACCTTGAGGCGATAGAGCAGATCCTCGCGAAACGCCCCGCGCGCCACCTGATCCGCGAGGCTCCGGTGCGTCGCGCAGACGATGCGGACGTCGACCCCGAAGGTGCGCGTCTCCCCGACGCGCCGCACCTCGCCGTCCTGGAGGGCGCGCAGGAGCTTCGCCTGGAGCACGAGCGGCATCTCCGCGATCTCGTCGAGGAAGAGCGTCCCGTGATCGGCCGCCTCGAAGAGGCCTCGCTTGGCCGCCACCGCGCCCGTGAAGGCGCCGCGCGCGTGCCCGAAGAGCTCGGACTCGAGCAGCTCGGCCGGCAGCGCCGCGACGTTCACGGTGACGAAGGGGCCCGAGGCGCGGGAGCTGCTCGCGTGGAGCGCCCGCGCGACGACCTCCTTGCCCGTGCCGCTCTCACCCAGGATCGCGACGGGCGCGTCGGCGGAGGCGAATTGCGCGGTGCGCCGCAGGACGGCCTGCATCGCCGCGCCTCGCGCGACGATCTGCGTCTTCATGCGGCCCCCGCGGATGATCTGCGTCAGCCCGCAGACCTCGCATCGAGGCGAGCCGCAGTCACGGCAGACCGGATGCTCCGCGTGTTCCACGCGTTCCAAAATAACACAATCGTTGATTCTCGCTATCAGGTGGCGTGACCGACCTCGCAGCCCCCGCGCGCTCGTCGACCGACGGGGGCTCGGAGGGGGCGTTCGGTTCGAGGAGGAGATCGGATAGAGTCACGCGCGGACGAGCCCCGCGAGGCGATGGACGTGCCTCGCGGCTTCCTCGCGAGGTGTCCCATGCTTCGACTCGCGCGCGCTTCCCTCCTCTCTCTCCTCGTCGCGGGTCTCGTGGGCCTCGCGGGCTGCCCCCGCAACGAGCCACGCTCCGGCGACGGCGGACCCGTCGAGGGCGCGGACACGCGGCTCCCCATCACGGGCAACCTCCGCATCGAGCCGAGCGACCAGGTCGTCGTCGTCACGGGCGGCGCGACGCAGTCGATCGACTACCGCGCCTTCTACCGCGACGACGCGGGCAACGAGACGGACGTCACGAGCGAGACGAGCTGGAGCTCCACCTACGTCGAGGTCGGCAGCTTCACCGGGGCGACGTTCACGACCGCGCTCGATCGCGGCGGCGTCACGCGCATCATCGCCACGTACCGCGGGACGACGACGAGCACCACGCTCACGGTGCGCGTCGAGCGCGTCGTCATCGCGGGCGGCGCCGACGCCTCGACGCCCGGCCGCTTCGACGGCGCGGCCACGGGCGGCGCCGGCCCCGAGGTCGTCTACCCGAGCGACGGGACCCTCGTCCCGCCGAACCTCGGGCTGCTCGAGGTCCACTTCCGCGAGGCCGGCGCCGAGGCGTTCGAGCTGAACTTCGAGGCGCCCTCGGTGAACCTGCGGATCTTCATGGGCTGCCCGGAGCGCGCCTCGGGCGGCTGCATCTACACCTTCGATCGCGACACGTGGGAGACGCTCTCCAGCGCGGCCGCCGGCCTCGAGCCGATCCGCTACCGGCTCCGCGGCGTGAGCGCCGCCGGCGTGATCACCGAGGGCCCTGCGCGCTCGCTCGCCATCGCGCGGGAGCCGATCACGGGCGGCCTCTACTACTGGAACGCGGGCGGCGGCTCGATCGACCGCTTCGAATTCGGCGTGCGCGGCGCGCGCGCGGAGGTCTTCCTCGATCGCGGCCGCGCGGGCGCCGGCACCTGCGTCGGCTGCCACGCCGTCTCGCGCGACGGTCGGCGCATCTCGATCGGCACCGACATGCCGACCACGACCTTCCAGGTCTTCGACGTCGCGACCCGCACGCGCCAGTTCCAGCTCACCGGCGGCGGCTTCTTCCCCGAGCAGCCCAACTTCTCGAGCTTCTCTCCCGACGCCTCGCAGGTCGTGACGAGCTACCTCACCGGCCTCGTGATCCGCGACGCGACGAGCGGGGCGGTGGTGGCGGAGCGCCTGGGCGGCGGGCCCGCGTCCCACCCGGAGTGGTCACCCGACGGCGATCACATCGTCTTCGTCCAGCACGAGGCGCCGGCGGTCGGCTTCCTCAAGGACGTGATGGCGGTGACGAGCGGCCGCATCGCGATCCTCGATCGCGCGGGATCGAGCTGGTCGAGCCCGCGCACGATCGTCGCGACGCCCGGCATGAACAACTACTACCCCGCCTACGCGCCCGACGGCCGCTTCCTCTCGTTCTGCCGCTCCCCCTCGAACATCGGCTCGGCCGGCGAGCAGCGCGACGACGGCTCGAGCGGCGCCGTGAGCGACGCGGAGCTCTGGCTCATCCCGGCCGACGGAAGCGGCGCGGCGCGGCGGCTCTCGTCGATCACGGGCCTCGCGGACTCGTGGCCGAAGTGGGATCCGACCGTGTACCAGAACCACGATCGCCCGCTCTACTGGATGAGCTGGACGAGCCGCCGCGCCTACGGCCTGCGCACGGCGGCGGACGCGAACGCGCAGATCTGGATGGCGGCCTTCGATCCCGAGGCCGCCGACCGCGGCGAGGAGGGCTTCAGCCCCGCGTTCTGGCTCCCGTTCCAGGACATCACGACCGGCAACCACGTCCCGTTCTGGGTCACGAGCGTCGAGCGCCAGACGTGCACGACGCGCGAGGACTGCGGCGGCGAGTTCTGCGTGGACGGACGCTGCTTCCAGGAGGAGCCGCTCTACTGACGGCGCGCTCGAAGTGGGCGCGTCGTCAGTCGACGACGACGCGCGCGCCGAGGCTCTCGAGGCCGCCGCGGCCGACCGCCGAGACCGCCCACGTGCCGCTCGAGACGCCGAGGCGCGTCACGTCGGCGCCGACGGCGCGCTCGAAGCGGAAGGAGCCGCCCGCCTCGCGATAGAGGGCGAAGAAGCGGACGCTCGAGGGCGCGTCGTGCGTGACGACGATCGCGCCGGCCTCGGCGTGGACCGCGGGCGGCGTGGGCCCGCTGCCCGTGAGGCGCGGGATGGCGGGCGCGAGCGCGGGCGTCGCGTAGATGCGATCGGCGAAGGCGGTGGCGGAGCCGAGGAGATCGCTCGCGAGCATGCCGTAGCGGAAGTGGATGCTCCCCACGACGCGGCCTTCGGGCGCGAGATCGCGGAGGATTCCGATCTGCGCCTCGTACTCGTCGAGCGTCCACGCCGCCGTCGTCCCGAGGCGATGGAGCGCTTGCCCCGCGTAGACGTGCTCGTGCTCGTCGGCCTGCTCGCCCCACCACGTGGCGAGCGGACCGAAGGCCTGCCCCGCGGGGCTCCGCGGCCAGTAGAGCTGCGGCGCGACGTAGTCGAGCCAGTCCTCCTGCATCCAGCGGCGGCTGTCGCAGTAGATGCTCGCGTAGGCATCGAGCCCGACGATGCCCGGCGGGTTGCCGGGGCGGTAGATGCCGAAGGGTGAGATGCCGTAGCGGATCTCGGGGTGATCGCGCTCGAGCTGATCGTGCACGGCGCGCACGAAGGTGTTGACGTTCTCTCGACGCCAGTCCCCGAGCCCGAGCGTGCCCCCGGACATCTGGTAGGCGCGGTAGCTGGCGTCGTCGGGGAAGGGCGTCGGGGGCCTCTCCGAGTCCGGGTAGGGGTAGAAGTAGTCGTCGAAGTGGACGCCGTCGACGTCGTAGCGATCGGTGACGTCCCCGATCACGCGGAGGAGCTGCGCGCGGACCGCGGCGCTGGCCGGGTCCATGATCGTCGCCGCGCCGTAGCGGATCGCCGCGCCGCTCAGGGTGCGCGTGATGTGGTTCGGGGCGGCCGTCACCGAGGCGCTCATCAGGCCGCGGAACGGGTTGAACCAGGCGTGCACCTCGATGCCCGCGTGGTGCGCGCGCTCGATCAGCTCCTCGAGCGGATCGTAGCCGGGGTCATTGCCCTGCGTGCCCGTGAGGAAGCGGCTCCAGGGCTCGATCTCGGAGCGGTAGTACGCGTCCGACTCGGGGCGGACGTGGAAGAAGATCGCGTTGAGCCCCGCGGCGGAGACGCGCGAGACGATCGTGTCGAGCTCGGCCCTCGCCTGCGCCGGGCTCAACCCCGTGCGCGAGGGGAAGTCGAGGTAGGAGACCCACACGCCGCGCATCTCGCGCTCGTGCGAGACCGGCACGAGGTCGGCGCGCGCCGCGTCGGGGCTCGGCGCGTACGCGTCGCGCGAGGCGGTGGTGAACGCGTCATCCTCGAGCGCCACCGAGCGCGCGTCGAGCGCGGCGTCGATCGACCCGTCGCCGCGAGGCGTCGGTGACTCACAGCCCGTGAGCGCGAGGGCCGTGAGGGCGAGGATCCGAAGAGGCGAGCGGCGTCGCACCATCGGCGAACGATAACGCGAGCGCGAGCGCGCGGCCTCGTCCTTCTCGCTCGGCTCTTCGCTCGGCTCTTCGCTCGGCTCTTCGCTCGGCTCTTCGCTCGGCTCTTCGCTTGGCTCTTCGCTTGGCTCTTCGCTTGGCTTCTCGCGTGGCTTCTCGCGTGGCTTCTCGCGTGGCTTTTCGCTTGGCTTTCGCGCGCCGCCTGGCAGGCTCTCTCCGCCATGCCGAAGCTCGACGATCCGACCGCGACGATCCGGGTGTTCACCTTCAAGGAGGGGCTCCTCTCGAAGATGGCGCACGACCTCGAGCTCGATGCGCGCGCCTTCTCGATCGAGGTCTCCGAGGAGGTCGATCGCCTCGTCGTCGAGGTCGACGCGGCGAGCCTCGTGGTGCTCCACGCGATGAAGGACGGGCGCCCCGCCCCCTCCGCCCTCTCCGCGCGCGACCTCGCGAAGATCCGCGAGACGATCGCGGACGAGGTGCTCCACGTCGCGAGGCACCCGAAGATCCGCTTCGAGGCGAAGATCACCTCGCGGGGCGATCTTCCCCAGCTCGACGGAGCGCTCGAGCTCGCGGGGCGGACGCGGCCGCTCCGCGTGGAGCTCGTCGAGGAGGGCGCGAGCTGGGTCGCCCGCGCCGTCATCCACCAGCCCGACTTCGGCGTCACGCCGTACTCGGCGATGCTCGGATCCCTCAAGATCAAGCCGGACGTCCGCGTGGAGGCGCGCGTCGCGAGGCGCGCGGCGCCCTCGCCGCGGGCGACGTGACCCGAGCCGAGCGAAAGCCCCCGCGCGATCCGCGGGACGCGCTCCCCGACGTCCGCGACGGACTCACGCGGGCCGAGCGCGTCGTCCTCCACCAGCTCGCGCTCCTCGAGCGGGAGCGCGGTGGGAGAGACGTCCCCACGGCCCAGCTCTATGGCCGCGTCGTCGAGCACGTGGACCTGAGCGTCGGCGAGCTCCAGCGGATCCTCGCGCGCCTGGGCGCTCGACGCGCTTGACGTCGCACGCGTTCGACGCGCTGCATCACGACGCGCGCCGGCTCCAACGCACCGCGTCGTCGCGCCCCCTCGGCCGCGGCGCTCGAGCTAGCCATCCTCTGGCCGATCGAGTTGCCGCGTGCCGCCCTGGCGCGGCCCTCTCCGCCTCACGCGAGGCGAGGGCAGCACGTCTCGTGGACGACGACGAGCTGCGCGAGCTCGGCGTGGACCCGCGCGACGCCGCGCGCGGCCTTCTCGCGCGGCTTGGCCTTCGGAGCCCACTCCGCGAGCCGAGCGCGGAGCTCGGGGCTGATCTTCGCGAGCGCGTCGTACTGGCCCTCTTGCCAGAGGTCGTTCGTGTCCATGGTCGCCTCCACGAGCCACCCGGTGTGCGCGAACGGCGCGCGATCCTCGCCGAGCGGTCTCTCGGAGGCGAAGGTCAGCACGGCACGTGCCATCGAGGGAGCGCGGACGATCACGTCGCGAGGAGCGCTCGGATCGTGACGCGGAGCGGCGCGAGGATCGGGTGCTCCCAGCCCTCCTCGAGCGCCTCGAGCGCCTCGCGGTAGTACCAGAGCGTCTCGGCCTTCGGCGCGGTGAAGCGCTCGAAGATCGCGTCGCCGAGCCGTCCGTGATCGGCGAGGAGGCTCTCGGCGTTGTGGAGCTTGTCCGCGGCGCAGACGAGCTTCACCGCGGGGTCGGCGCCGCGCAGCCGCGCGAGGTAGCGGAGCTTGCGCTCCTTCCAGGGCTCCTTGTGACCCGGCCGCGTCGTGTCCGAGAGCGCGAGGACGATCCGCGTGACCTCCGCGCCGAAGCGCGACTCGAGGAGCGCCGCGGAGCTGCCCTCGATGTCCTCGAGGTAGTCGTGGAGCGCGGCCGCCGCGCACTGCTCCGTCGTCCCGCCGTGCTCCACGACGAGGGCGGTGACCGCGAGGAGGTGACCGAGGTAGGGGACGTCCGAGCCCTTGCGGCGTCGGCGCGCGAACGCCTCCGCGGCGAAGGAGAGCGCCTCGCCGAGCCGCGCGTCGTAGAGGCGAGGCTCCAAGCCCGGATCCGATGACGACACGCTTCGCTCCTCGGGGGCGGGCGCGCGCCGAGCCGCACGTCGTTCAGCCGAACGTGCAGGTCGCGAGCGGCTCGCTCGTCGCCGTGTTGTTGTCCTCGATGCACTCGTTGTACTCGGCGCCGCCCATGCCATCCGAGTCGACGGTCGCCTCGACCGTGAAGGTCGCGAACGTGAAGCCGCCCGCCGGGCTGAACGTGAAGAGGAGCGTCTCGCTCCGACCCGGGAGGATGTAGGTGCTCGTGTGGGCGACGCCGAGCGAGACGGGCGCGCCACCCATGGGGTGCGCCGTCGCGACGACCGGGACGCCGGGGGCGACGCCGAGCGCGCCCCGGTTGCCGACGGTCA
The DNA here is from genome assembly GCA_039809495.1 of Sandaracinaceae bacterium. Classification (GTDB taxonomy): domain Bacteria; phylum Myxococcota_A; class Polyangia; order Polyangiales; family Sandaracinaceae; genus JAFLCL01. The sequence continues at coordinate 27,225 of JBDHVC010000025.1, read as the reverse complement.
CGCCGATCGTCGCCGTCGCCGTCGTCGGGTCGCACATCACCAGATCGACGCCGAGCACGACCAGATCCGGCGCGTCGAAGAGGCCGGCCGGCTGCACGTTCTGCCGGAAGTGGTTGAAGCGTGGGTTCGACCAGTTCGGCGTCTCGTAGCGCGGCACCTGTCCGTCCTCGGTGATGTTCGTGACGTGGTAGGTGTGCTGGTTCCAGATCCGCCGGGTGCGCACCCAGTTGTTCCCGCTGTCCGTCCAGACCGCGAGCCCGCTCGGCGAGGCGGCTCCCCCGGGCGCCTCGGGGACGAGCACCTCGCTCTTCCCGTCGTTGTCGACGTCGACGATGATCGGCATCTCGAGGCGGGTGTTCGAGGCGTGCGTCGGATCGTCGAAGAGGACGGTGCCGTCGAGCCCGCTGAAGATGCGGAAATTCTGCTCGTCGGCGTAGACGACCTCGGCGCGACCGTCGCCGTCGAAGTCGAACACGCTCGAGCCGGTGGAGCGCGAGCTGCAGTCGGTGTTGCGCACCTGCCAGCGGACATGCTCCGAGGCGCAGCCCGCGGGGAGCGGTGAGCCCGCGCAGTCGAGATCGAAGACGACGTAGTAGTCGGCGCTCGCGACGCCGATCTCGGCGCGGCCGTCGCCGTCGAAGTCCGCGACGGTCGGCGGCCCACCCTCGTTGTTCGCGCACGAGAGCCTCGGGATCGGGATGCGCACCTTCAGCGCGCCGTCGTGCTCGAGGACGAAGACCTCCCCGCGCCGCACGATGACGATCTCGCCCTCGGGATCGTCGTCGAAGTTGCCGACGGCGTTGTAGCCGTCGCAGGGGACGCTGCCGCCGCACGCCGAATTCTGCGTCGTGAACGCGAAGGTGAAGCGCACCGCGCCGCTCGGCCCGTCGTAGACGGTGTTGCCGGCGATCACCTCGGGGACCCCGTCGAGGTCGAGGTCGGCGACGGTCGACGTCGGGCCGAGGAAGGCGTTGTTGCCGACGCCGACGCCCGCGCCGCCCGTCACGTTCCCATCCCAGACCACGCTGCCGTCCATGCCGTCGAGGACGAGGTTGCCGACGATCACCTCCGGGCGACCGTCGCCGTTCAGATCGGCGAGCGAGGGCGCGGCGCCCGAGCCGTTGTAGCGAGCGCGAAAGAGCGCGCCCGGCGTCTGCCACGCCACCGCCCACGCGCTCCCGTCGTCGGCCATGCGCCGGTAGGCGACGACGCTCCCGTTCTGGCGCGTCGCCACGATCTCGGGGTTCCGGTTCGCCGTGTCGGTGTCGGGATCGAGGTTGCCGAGCGCGATGCCGGTCGAGTTGTCGAGGAAGGGCGTGTCGAGGCTCGCGATCGTGCGCATCGTGCCGTCGTCGTTGCAGCGCCCGTCGATGATGCGCAGCGTCCCGTTCGCGGTGCAGCAGCCGTCGGCGGGGCGGTTGAACGAGACGAGCACGATGTCGGGGACGTCGAGCTCGTTCGTCACGCCGTCGCCGTTGTCGTCGGTGAGGTTCGCGACGGCGGGCGCCATCACGACGTCGTCGGAGCCCGGGCGGAAGCCTGCTGGCGGGAGCCAGCGGCAGCCGACGACGGGGCGGAAGTCCCCGACCGGGGGGCGGTACTCGCAGACGTCGACCGTGCTGCGCGGCACGCAGCGCCCGAGCGTCGGCTCGCAGATCTCGTCGAGGCCGCACTCCTCGGTGTAGGCGCAGCTCGGCCCGAGCGCGACGCACGCGTCCCTCAGGCAGGCCTCGTCGGCGCCGCAGCAGAGCTCTCCCTCCGCGCCGCAGCGGCGCGCCTCGTCGGCGCACTCGACGACGCAGCGGTCGGCGAGGCACTCCTGCCCCGCGGCGCAGCAGCGCGAGCCGCAGCGCAGGGGCAGCTCGCAGTCGAGCTCGCAGCGACCCGCGTTGCAGACCTGGCCCTCGTTGCAGCAGGTCGTGCCGCAGGAGACGCGAGGCGCGAGGCACGCCGCGTCGGTCCCGACCGGCACGCCCGCGTCGCTCGTCGTGCGCGGCACGCAGCGTCGGTCGATGCACTGCTCGCTCGCGGCGCAGTCGCCGCTGTTCGAGCAGCCGTGAGGCGCGGGCTCGCCACCGCAGTCGCAGCCGACGAGCCCGAGCACGAAGAGGAAGAAGCCCGCGAGCCCGGGGAGATGACGCGCCATCCCGCGAGGGTACATCGAAGCGTGAGGGCGCTTCGAGCGGGTCGGAACACGAGGCGGGCCCCCGATCGTTCGGGCTCGAGCGCCGATCGCGCTACGTTCGGTGCCGCGACATGGCTAGAGGTGAGCGATTTCGGTCGAACGACGCCGAGCGGCGCCCACGCGCGAGCGCGGCGCGGGTGACGAGCGCGCGGAGCGCGGGGTCGCGCGGGCGGCCCCGCGCGCGACGATCGCCCCTCGTGTGGGTGGGCCGCCTGCTCGCGCTCGCGCTCGTCGTCACGATCCTCGGCGCCCTCGGGACGGCGGGGGTGATCCGCTACTACTCCCGCGATCTGCCGGACGTCCGCGCGCTCCGCGACGTGACCGAGCCGCAGACGACGCGCGTCGTCGATCGCAACGGCGTGCTCCTCGGAGAGCTCTTCACGGAGCGCCGGACGGTGGTGCCGATCAGCCGCATCCCGCGCATCCTCGTGCTCTCGGTCCTCGCGGCCGAGGACGCCGACTTCTACCAGCACGAAGGGTTCGACTACGCGGGCCTCTTCCGCGCTGTGATCCGCGGCGTCCTCTCGGGAGGCCACTTCCGGGGCACGAGCACGATCACGCAGCAGCTCGTGAAGAACATGCTGCTCACGCCCGAGCGCTCGTTCAGCCGCAAGATCCGCGAGCTCATCCTCGCGTATCGGCTGGAGCAGGAGTTCACGAAGGACGAGATCCTCGAGCTCTACCTGAACCACATCAATTTCGGCCACGGGCGCTACGGCGTCGAGGAGGCCTCGCGCTTCTACTTCGGCAAGGGCGTCGAGGATCTCACCCTCGCCGAGGCCGCCCTGCTCGCGGGGATCCCGCAGTCGCCGGCGCGCCTCTCGCCGCGCACCCACCCGGAGGCGGCGCTGCGCCGACGCGCCTTCGTCCTCGCGCAGCTCGCCGAGAAGCGTGAGAGCCGCTGGCCCGATCTCGACGCGGAGGCGATCGCCGAGGCGGAGCGCGCGCCGATCGAGCTCGCGAGGCCGCGCGAGTCGGACGACGCCGCGCCCGAGATCGTCGAGCTCGCGCGTCGGACGCTGAGCGAGCTCGTCGGCGCCGACGCCGCCCGGAGCGGCGGCTACACCGTCCACGTCACGATCGACGCCGCGCTCCAGCGCGAGGCGCGCGCGGCGCTCCAGGAGGGCCTGCGGGACTACGATCGACGACACCGCCTCACGCCGCCGTTCCGCAGGCCCGCTCGGCGACGCGGCGAGCGCCCGCGCCCCCTCGACCGCGTCAACACCCTCCGCGTCGGCGGCAGCTACGACGCGATGGTGACCGATCGGGACGACGCGCTCGGGACGATCGGGCTCGACATCGGCGGCCACGCGGGGATCGCGAGCCTGGACGAGCTCGCGCGCTTCAACCCGAGCGGGCTCTCGGCGACGCAATTCGTCGAGGAGGGAGCGCGCGTGCGCGTCTCGGTGCTCGCGCTCCCGAGCGACGAGGAGCGCGAGGAGGGCGTCCCCGCGCGCGTGCGCGCCCGGCTCGAGCTCGGGCCGGAGGGGGCGGTCGTGGTGATCGATCCGCGGACGCGCGACGTCCTCGCGCTCGTCGGCGGCTACGACGCGGTCGCCGGCTTCAACCGCGCGGTCCAGGCCCAGCGCCAGCCCGGCTCGACCTTCAAGCCCTTCGTCTACGCGCTCGGGATCCGCACGCGGCGCTTCACGCCCGCGTCGATCGTCCTCGACGCGCCGGGCGTCTACGGTAACTGGCAGCCGCGCAACTACGAGGGCGACGCCTACCGGGGCCCGATCCGCCTGCGCGAGGCGCTCGCGATCTCGAGCAACGCCGTCGCGGCGCGGCTCATGGACGACCTCGGCTCGCCCGCGGTCGTCGCGTTCGCGCGCGAGCTCGGGCTCACGACCCAGCTCGGCGAGCCCTCGGCGAGCCCAGCGCCGAGCGAGCCGACGAGCGGCTCGGCGAGCGCGCCCGACACGAGCTCGGCCGAGGACACGAACATGGCGCTCGCGCTCGGGGCGCGCGAGGTGCGCCCGATCGAGCTCGCGAACGCCTACGCGGTCTTCGCGAGCGGCGGGCGCTTCGCGCCCTACCGGCTCGTCTCGCGGATCGAGAGCCCGAGCGGCGTCGACGTCGCGCTCCCCGCGGGCCCAGAGCCCCACGACGTCCTCACGCCCGAGGAGGCGTTCATCGTCACGAGCCTGCTCACGAGCGTCGTCGACGCGGGCGGGACCGGCGCGCGCGCGCGCGAGCTCGGGCGACCGATCGCGGCGAAGACGGGCACGAGCAACGACGCGCGCGACGCGTGGTTCGCGGGGTACACGCCCGAGCTCGTCGGGGTCGTGTGGCTCGGCTACGACGATCAACGCTCGCTCGGCGCCCGCGAGACAGGAGGCCGCTCGGCGCTGCCGATCTGGGTCCGCGTCATGCGCGCGGCGACGCGCGATCGGCCTCGCATCGACTTCCCGCGACCTGCGAGCGTCGTCACCGTGACGATCGATCGCGCGAGCGGCCTGCTCCCCTACGCGGGCCAGCGCGACGGAACGATGGAGGAGGTCTTCCTCGATGGCACGGCCCCGACGACGACGGCGGCCGAGCCCGGGACGCTCGATCTGGCCGACTTCCTCATGCGGGACGAGCCTGGAGGCGAGCCGGGGCGGAGCCCCGTGCCCGGCGGCGCTGACGACGGCCCGAGCGCCGCGCACGAGGAGCCGGCGCCGTGAGGAGCGAGCCGTGAGGCGGGGTCGGCTCGCGCTCCTCTCGTCGCTCGCGCTCTCCTTGCCCCTCCTCGTCGTCGGGCTCGGCGTCGAGCGGCTCGCGCGCGAAGACGGCATGCGGATGAGCCCCGAAGCGATCGCGGCGAGCGCGCACACGGCGTCGATGGCGCGAACGACGACGCGCGGCCAGGACCTCGTCCTCGCGAGCGCGGCGGCGCTCTTCGTGATCGGCCTCGGCCTCGGCTGGGCGGGCCTCGTCCGACCTCGCGGCGAGCGGGGCGAGGCGCCCCCCGAGCGCGACGTCGAGCGGGAGGTCCGCGAGGTCGCGGCGCGGCTCTCGCGGGGGGACTTCGACGTGCGCCTCGAGAGCGGCGCGAGCGAGACGCGCGACGCGATCGGCAGGATGGCGGTCGAGCTCGAGCGCGCTCGAGCGCGGGCGGCGAAGGCCGAGCGCGTCGCCGCGTGGCGCGACATCGCCCAGCGCATCGCGCACGAGATCAAGAACCCGCTCACGCCGATCCGCATGGCGATCGAGACGATGCAGAAGACGTTCGCGCGCGGGCACCCCGACTTCCCCGAGATCTTCGACGAGTCGACGCGCACGGTGCTCGAGGAGGTCGCGAGGATGGAGCGGATCGTCACGGAATTCTCGCGCTTCGCGCGGCTGCCGCGGCCGCGCGCGGTCCTCACGAGCCCCCGCGAGCTCGTCGCCCACGTCGTCGCGATGCACGACGTCGGCGCCGCCGCCCTGACGAGCCCCGACTCCCGCTCCTCGCCGCGCGTGCGCCTCGAGGTCGAGGACGGCTACGCGCGTGAGGGCGACGAGCCGCGCGCGCGGCTCGATCGAGAGCAGATCACGCAGGTGCTCGTGAACCTGATCCAGAACGCCATCGACGCGACGAGCGCCATCCACGAGGCGAAGGACGGACAGGTCCTCGTCCGGCTGCGCAGGGACGCGAACGGCTCGATCGGGATCGAGGTCCACGACGACGGTCCCGGCGTCCCCGAGGGCGAGCGCGGGCGGATCTTCGAGCCCTACGTCACCCACAAGGCCCACGGGACCGGGCTCGGCCTGCCGATCTGCGACCGGATCGTCTCCGATCACGGCGGCAGCCTGACGGTCGACGCGAGCCCGATCCTCTCGGGCGCGCGCTTCGTGGTCACGCTCGACCCGCGCGGGCCCGCCGAGGAGGCCGACGGCTCGCGGTCGGTCTGACGAGGGCCCCCTCCCCTCGCCGCCGCGGCGCTCGATCGCGTACGATCGCGCGATGCGCACGCCCACCGCCCTGTCCGCGCTCCTCGCGCTCTCGGCGCTCCTCTTCGGGGTCGCCTCGTCGAGCGCGCCCGCGACGACGCTCGCCGAGCCCAGCGTCGCCGAGCCCAGCGTCGCCGAGCCCAGCGTCGCCGAGCCCAGCGTCGCCGAGCCCAGCGTCGCCGAGCCGACGCCCCTCCAGGCGAGCTGCGGCGATGGGCGATGCGCGCCCCCCGAGGACTGCCGCTCGTGCCCCGCCGACTGCGGCGACTGCTGCGGCGATCGGCGATGCGCGCCCCCCGAGGACTGCCGCTCGTGCCCCGCCGACTGCGGCGACTGCTGCGGCGATCGGCGGTGCGCGCCCCCCGAGGACTGCCGCTCGTGCCCCGCCGACTGCGGCGGCTGCTGACGGCGCCTCGACGGACACCGCGATCGCGGGAGCGCGCTCGACGCGAGCGCGCGAAGCGGTGACACCTGTCGTATCCTCGCAGGCGATGTCCTCGCAGTACCCCCCCCATCGCCTCGCCCTCGCTCTCACCGCGCTCCTCGCGCTCGTGATCGGAGGCTGCCCGGGTGAGCCGCCGATCGTCGACGACGCCGGCGTCCCGCCCCCCGACGCGCCGCCGCTCGACGACGCGAGCGTCGGCTGCTCGCCCGCGCGGCTCGACGGGTTCGGCTTCTCGCTCGCGAGCATCGGGACCGTGCCGGGCGGCGCGCGCCTCGTGACCCTCGGGCTCACGCGCGACTACTGCGACACGTTGACCCTCACGCTCACCGCGAGCGTCGAGGGCGTGGCCTCGTTCCCCTCCGAGGTGACCATCGCGCAGGGGAGCTCCGACGTGAGCGTCGAGGTGACGGGCGTCGCCCTCGGCACGACGACGCTCCACGCGAGCGTGCCGGGCTCGAGCCTCGGCGCCGACGTCGAGGTCGTCGTCACCGAGCCGGCGCTCCCGGCGTGCTCGGGCGGCGTCGAGGGCCGCGTCTCACCGAACGGCGCGCGCGTCTCGGGCGAGGGCGGGCTCGCGCGCGCGGGGCTGCTCGTCCCATCGGGAGCGGCCGACGGCGACGAGCAGTACCGCGTCGCGCCCTTCGACGTGACGATCGCGTGCGAGGATCTCGCGCTCCCCGAGCGCTACCTCCCGCTCGGCCCGGCGGTCTCCTTCGCGTCGCCGACCGTCTACCGGTTCTCGCGCGAGATCGAGGTCTCGATCCCGATCTCCCTCGCGCGCCTGCCCGACCGAGCGAACCGCGGCCACGTCGAGGTCCTCTACGCGGGGCCGGGCGTCACGACGCCGCGCATCGTCGCCATCGCGAACCCGAGCTTCGAGGGCAGCGCGGGCGAAGGCGTGATGCGCTTCCTCGCGCCGCGGCTCGGGACCTACCAGGCCGTCGTCCGCGACGACGCGCCCCGCACGCTCGAACGACACTTCACCTACCGCGGCATCCTCGGCTTCTCGATGGGCGGCTCGGGCTCCGGTCGGATCGGCTTCGGCCACCCGGAGCTCTTCGACTTCATCGCGCCGCTCGGCGGCCCGACGGACTGGCTCTACCTCCTCGACTACATCCGCCGCTATCACCTCGGCGGCTTCTGCACGAGCGAGGAGCGCATCGCCGACACGACCGGTCGCTGCGACCAGGCCACGCGCGAGCGCCCGCCGCCGCGCGGCGAGCTCTTCGAGCACACGCAGTCGTTCGAGAACTGGTGGTACGAGGACGAGTACGGGGGCCAGGGGGGCACCTTCAACCGCGACGACTACATCGCCATCTTCCGCGATCTCGCGGCGATGTATGGCAACCCCAACACGGACACGGACGCCTTCGACGTCGAGCCCGCGCTCACGCCCTCGATCGCGCCGCCGGGGACGCCCGAGTCGATCCGCACGCTGCCCGATCCCACCCGCTGCGCCGAGGGGGCCACGCAGGTCGTCATCCACGGCCACTGCCCCGACGCCGCGCCCTCCGATCCCTGCACGATCGACGCGGATCCGGCGACCGGCTACTTCGACGACGAGTACAACCCGGACGGCCGGTGGGACGTGATCAGCTTCTGCGACGGCGGCGAGCTCGACGTCGGCAACTGGGATCCGAGCGCGCGCCAGACGACGCCGATCGAGGTCGTCTACGCGGTCGACGTCAACCACAACGGGATCCGTGATCCGGGCGAGCCCGTGATCCGCAACGGGCGCGAGCCCTTCGACGACTTCGGCTGCGATCGCACGCCGAGCGAGGACGAGCCCGGCTACGACCCGATCGCCAACCCCGATCCGGCCGGCGACGACTACGACTTCCAGTACAACCCGAGCGGCACCGAGGGGAACTTCGACTGGGACGGCGAGGGCACCTGCCCCGCCGGGACGAGCGAGCGCTTCGACGACTTCGGGATCGACGGTGTCGAGGGGACGCCCCAGATCCTCGTGGGCGGCGGCGGTGGCTACGACGTCGGCGAAGGCGATGGGCACTTCACCCGCACGCGTGGCGCCGAGCGCATGATCGGGACGAGCCCGCGCGGCGTCGTCCGCGGCTACCGCGATCGACACGGCGCCTGGCACGACGGCATCGCCCGCGAGGCGCTCGATCGCGTCGACGTCTTCGCCGACGGCGGGCTCCGCGATCTCTTCAATTGGGCCGTCCAGACGAACCACACGATGGGCGGCTTCGCGGCGCGGGGCCTGCCCGTCCGCTACTACGACGGCTTCGGCGCGCTCCACCTCGATGGTCGACGCGACTTCGACTACACGAGCGTGCCCTGGGGCGAGATCGGGCGCTTCGCGATGGTGCGCTACGGCGACGTCGACGCCTCGGAGGCCGACCGCATCGCGGGCGACGGCGGCCACGTCGGGACGGGCGACCAGATCATCAACCGCATGACGAGCGCGATCGCGATGATGAGCGCCCGCTGGCCGGGCGGTAACCGCGTCCGCTCACCGGACTCGGCCTGCCGCGAGGTGAACCCGCGCTGCCCTCACGTCAACGTGATCACCGAGGACTTCACCTCGTCGGTCGGTCGCACCGGGCCCTACGCCCTCGTGCTCCCCCCCGGCTACTTCGCGCCGGAGAACGCCGACACCTGCTACCCGATCGTGTACTTCCTCCACGGCTACGGGATGGATCCGGAGGGCCTCTCGGCCACGGGCCTCATCCTCTGGAGCTACATGAACTCGGCGCTCGTGCCGAGCTCGCGCCGCATCCAGAAGATGATCTTCGTCTTCCCCGACGGGCGCTGCCGCGGGAGCGAGTGCCTGCGCGGCACCTTCTACACGAACGCCCCCGAGAGCACGCCGAACGGCGCGCAGATGGAGACCTGGCTCCTCGACCTCGATCGCTACCTCCGCGAGGACCGAGGCGTCCGCGTCTGCGCCCCGACGGACATCACCGTCGTCGAGTGACCGAGTCGGGCGCGCGCGGGCGAGCCCGACGCGATCCGCGCGCGCTCGTCACCCGCCTCGCGGGGCGCCGTGGTCGGCGGGAGGAGCCGCCCCCTCGCGCCCCTCGCGCGCGTCGCCGCTCGAGCCGCTCACCTCGCGCGGGGCGTCGCCGCGCGCCTCGCCCGGAGCTCCTCCCGACGCCGCCGTCGAGGCGCCCTCGGGATCCTTCGGGATCGGGCTCCGCGCGATCCGCAGCGTGAGGATGAAGAGCACGAGGACGACGATCCCGAGGACGACCGAGAGGACGACGGTCTCGACGCCGAGCTCGTCGATGAGGCCGGGCTCGCGGAAGGACGGATTGCGCTCGACGCTCCCCGCGACCACGGGCTCGGGCCGGAGCAGGGAGAGGAGTTCCGTCGCTCGCGCCATGTCGTAGCTGGGCGGCTCCGCGCCGAAGTCGCCCACGACGAGCGCGAGCGAGCCCACGGGCGCGACGAAGCGGATCACCCACCTCGGCTGAGACAGCGTGATCTCCTCGAGGTCGAGCGGCGTCTCGCCCCCGTCGTCGCTCTCGAGCCAGAGCTCGACGACGCGCTCGGCGAAGAGCGAAGCCTCCGCGTGGATCGGCTCGTCGCCCCGGCTCTCCAGGTTGACGACCCCGAGGTCTTCGATCGCGCCTCGCTCGTCCCTGCCGCGGACGGTGACGACCCGCGAGAGCAGCCTCGGCCGGAGCTCGAAGCGGACGAGCGTCGGCTCCATCACGCGGGCGGGCAGCTCGACGTCGTAGCGCGAGCAGCCGGGCCGCTCGGCGCACGGGACCGCGCGTCGGACCTGGGCGCGGAGCTCGTCGACGCCCGGCGCTGCATCGAAGACGTAGGGCCACTGGCGCCCCTCGCCATCGACGATCCGGAGGTCGGCGAGGTCCTGCTCGGCCTCCGCAAAGAGCGCGGGCGGGATCGCGACCTCGTAGAGATCGTCGCGCGACGGGGGCACGTCGAGCGCCGCGCGGAACGGGTAGCGGCTGAGGTCGACGAGGGCCCCAGGCCGCAACGCGAATTCGAGCGCGGGCCGCTCGTCGTAGCTGGGGTTGTCCTCGATCGGCCCGAGCGACGCGGGCGTGCGCGCCCGCTCGATCAGCGTGACGGGCGGCTGCGACATGAGGTCGTAGCGCGGCGCCACGGCGCGGTGCCCTCCCCAGCGGAGCGCGCGCGCGCGGCCCGCGTCGAACACGAGCGAGGGCACGAGGAGCACCGCCGTCACGCGGAGCGCCTCGAGCGGGGGGCTGTCGCCGTCGTCGATGGTGAGCTCGAGCCCGTCCTCCGACTGATCGTTCGGTGTCGGGGCCGGGAGCGCGATCGAGCGCGTCTCGACGACGTCCTCCGCGCCGATGCGGACGAGCCCTCCCTCACCCACGACGCGCCCGCTCGGCACGGATCGGACCTCGACGCGCCGCGCGAACGACGGAGTCGCGCTGTCCACGACGAGGCGCAGGATCGGGAACCCGCGCGGGCGATCGAGGGTGACGATCGAGCGCGTCCCCTCGCGCCGCGTCGCGCGGATCGCGAGCGGCACGTCCACGGTCGCCATCTGTGGCACCTCGCGATCCACCTCCCGGATCGAGAAGCGCGGCAGGAGCGGGCGTCCGTCGCCGGAGAGCGCGATCGTGATCGCGCCGTCTTCTACGCCAGGCAGGCGGATCCCGAGCCGCTCGCTCCGCCCCCTCGCGAAGCGGAAGATGGAGGCGTGCGCCACCTCCCTCGGCTCGCCCGTGGCGGGCTCCGCCCGGACGACGGCGTCGCGCACGAAGGTCTCGGCGTCCGGCTCGACGACGAGCTCGAGGACACCGCCTCCGCGGGGACCCTCCGCGATCGGGATCCGGTACGTCTCGACGCCCGAGAGCCGCCCCCAGCGGGTCTCCGCCCCGGTCGGGACGACGACGCGCGACGAATTGTCGGCCCTCCTCGCGCGCAGGACCTCGTCGCCTCGGACGATCGCGTAGGGCACCTCGGCGCCGCTCGCGTCGTGGATCCGGACGTCTCCGAGGTCGGAGCGCGCGCCCTCGAGCACGGCGGGCGGGAGCGCGAGGCGCACGAGCCCGCTCGCGGCCTCGGGCTCGAGGATCGCCGCTTGGTGCGGGAAGATCGAGCTCGCGCGCGGCGGCGCGCTCGACGACGACGCGGCCACCTCGCCGGGATCGGGCTGCGCGAGCGCGCGCGCCACGAGGCCCGAGAGGGCGAGCGACGAGAGGAAGACGACGAGCGTGCGACTCATGGGGACACCTCTCCCGACGGCGGTTCGTCGGAGGAACGCGGGCGCGGCTTCGCGCTCGCGGCGGAGCGGAAGACGAACCGCTGGTAGACGAGGGAGATCGTGATCAGCGAGAGGGCGAGCCCCACGAGCGCGGCGACGCGGTAGAGGTCGCGCAGGTTCGCGAGGTCGTAGAGGAAGACCTTGCCGGCGGTGACGAGGATGACGAGGAGGCTCGCGATGCGGAGCGGGGAGCTCGCGCGCCACATGCCGAGCGCGAGGATGAGCATGCCGTAGAGCGCCCACGCGAGGGAGAGGGTGAGGTCGCGCGCCGGCAGCCGCTCCATCGGGATCGTGAGCATCGGCGAGGTCGCGTAGAAGTCGAAGATCGTGAGGTTGATCCAGGCGAAGCCGACGAGGAGGGCGAGCGTGTAGGCGAGCGCCGTGACCGGCCGATCGAGCCTCACGGCCGAGAAGACGCTCCGCTCCCAGGCCCGCAGGCGGTCGCGCTCGAGGCCCCCGAGCAGCGCGCCGCCGACGACGAGCGCCGCGAGCGGGACGAGGTAGGTGTACGAGAGCCAGTTGAAGATCCGGTAGGGGCCCCGCTCGGCGTAGTCGAGCACGTACGGGTTGGCGAGCAGGCGCACGCCGACGACGACGTCGAGCGCGGCCGCCATCCACTTGAGCCCCTGGTGGTCGAGGCGACGGTAGAGCGCGAGCAGCGCCATCGCCTCGAGGGCCCAGCCGATCGTGATCCACTCGCGATCGAGCTGGAGGGGGATCGCGACCGTCACGAAGAGCATCGCCGCGGCCGCGGGCCAGGCGAGCGAGCTCACGCGCAGCTTCGCGTCAGGCTCGGCGCGCGCGCGGGCGTGGAGCGTCACGAGGAGCAGGAGCGCCGCGAAGAGGATCGGCAGGGCGCCGATCCACCGCGCGCCGAAGGCTGACTCCCAGCGCTCGTGGAGCGCGGGGAAGAAGAAGAGCGCGCCGAGCGCCGACGCTCGCCAGGCCCAGCGCGTGGCGGTGAGGCCGCGGGAGAGGAGCGGGGTCACGCTGAAGAAGACGGCGAGCACGGCGAGGGCTCCGAGCCGCACGAGCCGATTCTGATCGAGCAGCTGCGTGGGGACGGACGCGTCGGTCACCATGCCCGACGCGAAGGCGACGAGCAGCGGCGCGAGGACCGCGAGCGCGCCGAGGAACGAGCGCGACGGACTCGTCGCGCGCATCGCCGGGGCGAGGACGAAGAGCCCGAGCACGAGCGCGAGGAGCGCGTGGAGGGCGGGGCGCAGGACCAGGGAGTCGTCGGGACTCGACAGATTGAGGAGCAGGAGCAGCGGCGCGACGGCGGCGGCGACCTCGCGGACGCTCGAGGCGCGCAGCGAGGCGCCCGGGACGTCGGGGGTCGCGCTCCGCACGACGGCGAAGCCCTGGTAGAGCGCGAGGTGGAGGATCGCGAGCGCGGTGACGAAGGCCTCGTCCGACGCCCGCGCGGAGCTCCACGCCTGCCACATGACGCCGTGGGTGAGGGCGAAGACGACGAGCGCCCACGAGGAGGCCGGCTCGAGCCACGCGGCGCGCATCATCTGGAGGGTGAGGAGCGAGACGAGGACGGTCCACGGCACGATCGCGTCGAGGTGGGGCGTCGCGACGACGGCGACGCCGAGCGTCGCGAGCCCGGAGAAGATCCAGGCGGCGAGCGCGAACGAGCGTCGGAGCGCCTCCTCGCCGGAGCGAGCGGCGGAGAGCTCCAGCGCCACCGCGAACGCGAGGAGCGGGCCGCCGGCGAGCGCGAGCGCGTGGAGCGCGATGGGCACCCCCTCGGCCGATCGTCCCAGCGCGGCGATGAGGAGCCCCGCGGCGAACGCCGCCGTGCTCGACGCGAGGAGGGGCTCGCGGCTCCGCCAGGCGAGGACGAGGGCGCCGATCGGCACCACGATCAGGACGACGAGCGTGGCCGCGAAGCTCATCGGCGTCGCGGGCAGGCGCGTGAACGCCACGGCGAGGACGAAGGGGGAGAGGATCGAGGCGATCCGGGAGACGCGATCCAGCCACGTCACGCCCGAGGGCTCACCCGACGGATCGTCGGGCCTCGGCCCCGAGAGCGACATCGCCACGATCACCGCCGGGAAGACGAGGAGGATCGCGAGCCCGACGAGGAGCGACGCCTCGCTCATCCGCCCGAAGAACCACGCGAGCTGATAGAGCGCCGTCCCGACGAGCGCGAGGATCGCGAGGGCGGGCCAGCGCTTGCGCCGCGCGACGTAGAGGAGCGCGACATCGAGCAGGAGCAGGTAGGTGAACAGCGGGATCGGGTGGTCCTCGCCGCTCGAGAGCGCGATCGGCGTCACGAAGCCGCCGAAGAGCCCGAGGACGCCGATGGCGAGCGAGCTCCGACGCGTCGCGAGCCCGACGCAGGCCGCCGTCACGGCCACCATCGCGATCCCGCTCCCGAGCGCGGGGACGAGGTGGTAGAGGCCGCTCGCCGCCCACGACGACGCGTAGAGGATCGCGATCCCCGCGCCGGCGAGCCAGTTGGCGAGGGTCGAGCCGAGCGGCGCTCCCTCGAAGCGCGCCTCGCCATAGCGCCGGCGCAGCCGCTCCGAGCCGAGGACGCAGCCGAGGCCCACGCCGAGGCCGACGAGCACGCGCACGAAGGGCGGGATCAGGTCGTGCTCGATCGAATACTGGAAGAAGTAGAGGGCGGCGAGGATGAGGACGAGCGAGCCGAGCGCGGCGGCGCCTCGAACACCGATCCACTGCTCCCAGCCGACGCTCGAGCGTGGCGCGGGCGCCGAGGGGCGGGCCCCCGTGGTGCCCTCGGGGGGTGGGCCGCTCGAGCCGGAGCCCCCACCCGTGGGGGGTGCACCACCACCCGTCGTGGTCGCCTCCTCCCGCGAGACCGAGGGCGCGGCGGCGTCGCTCGCGGAGGCCTCGACCTCGGCCCTCGACGTCGGCTCGAGCTCCGGCCCCTCGGCCGCGTCGCGGGCCTGGCTCGTTTCCACGTCCTGCGCGGGCGCGGCGAGGCTCGATCCGTCCTGCGCGGGCTCCGCGGCGGGCGAGAGCGCTGGAGGCGATGCGAGCGGCGGCGCCGCCGCGGGTGCGGTGAGGACCGAAGCGTGCGGAGCGCTCGCGACGGCCTCGAGCGCCCGACGATCGGGCTCCGCCGAGAGCGGTGGCGGTGGGGCTCCCTGCTCGCCCGTCGCCTCGGAGGGCGCGGCGAGGGCGGCCTTCCCCTCGGGGCTCGCGAGCCGGGCCTCGAGCGCCGCGATCCGCCGCTCGAGCGCGAGCTGCTCGCCGCGCAAGAGGGCGATCGCGGCCTCGTGCTCCCCGAGCGCGGCGCTCTTCGCTCGCGGGCGCGTGGCGAGGTAGATGACGAGACCGAGCAAGACGAGCGGGGTCGCGAGGCAGGCGAGCCCGAGCAGCAACCCGATCAATTCGTCGATCATACGGCCTTCCTTCTCGACCTACGAGAGCGCTCGAGGGCACCCCGCGCGTGGCGAGCGCACCCGCGCGACCTCACCCGAGCTCCCTCACAACGGCCCGCCGATCCGCATCGAGCCCGGAGCGTATCGCGGCCCCCGCCCGCTCGCCCGTCATGGTTTCGCGTGCCGCGTGTCTCCGTTCGGTCTCGGCCCCCCCTGACGAGCCCCGCGCGCCGCATGACGCATACTCTGGCCTCGTCTCACCCATGAACGCTCCCTCGCATCGCGCCTCGACGCCGCCCGCGATCGTCGTCCCAGGCAACCACGACGGCGTCCATCTCGGCCACGTCGCCCTCCTCGCGCGAGCGCGCTCGCTCGCGGCGCGGCTCGGCGGCGCGCGGGTCGTCGCGCTCACCTTCCACCCTCACCCGCTCCAGCTCCTCGCCCCCGAGCGCGCCCCCGAGCCGCTCACCAGCATCCAGCGACGCGAAGAGCTGCTCCTGCGGAGCGGCGCCGACGAGGTCGTCATCGCTCGCTTCGACGAGGCGTACGCGCGCCTGCCGGCCGAGGACTTCGTCCGACGCGAGCTCGTCGAGCGCCTCGCTGCGCGCGCCGTCGTGGTGGGCGCGGACTTCCGCTTCGGGCACCTGCGGCGAGGAGACGTCCAGCTCCTGCGCGAGGTGGGCGCCCCCCTCGATCTCGAGGTCGACGTCGTCCCCGCGGTCGGCGAGGGTGATCTGGCTCGCGTCTCCTCGACGCACGTCCGCGAGGCGCTCCGGCGCGGAGACGTCGAGCGCGCGGAGACGCTCCTCGGCCGCCCGCACGAATTCGAGGGGACCGTCGTCGCCGGCCAGCGGCGCGGGCGCACCATCGGCTTTCCGACCGCGAACCTCGCCGACGTCCAGGTCATGCTGCCGACCGACGGCGTCTACGCGGGCCTCGCGCGCGTCCTCGGCGACGACGGCCGCCCGAGCTCCCGCGCCGTCGGGGCGATGATGAACCTCGGCTCCCGCCCCACCTTCGACGCGGGCCGCGCGATCGAGGTCCACCTCTTCGACTGGAGCCGAGAGCTCTACGGCGCGCGCCTGCGGGTCGGCCTGGTGGCGCGCCTGCGGGACGAGCAACGCTTCGCGAGCGTGGAGGCGCTCGTCGCACAGCTCGGCGAGGACGCGCGACGAGCTCGTGAGCGGCTCCTCGGCCGCGTCGAGGACGACGCGCTCGGGTGAGCGACGCGCTCACGCGCCTGCAGCGGCGGCGCTGGCACGGCGCGAGTCCGTTGCCCTGGGTCGTGCTGTTCCTTCCTCGTCGGAGGGGCTACCGAGAGCCCTTCGCTCACGCCGGGTGAATCGGCGTGAGCCTTCCTCCCACCGAGCCAGCGCGCCTGTGCCCGACGGATCACGTCGAGCGAGGCGCGCGGTCAGCGACGCGCGAGGCCGCTCGGGGCGATCGCCTCGATCAGCGCGCCGAGCTCGGCGATGCGGGCCTCGGTCGGGAGATCGGTGCGCCCCCGCAGATCCCGCTCGATCTGGAGCCGGCGCCGCTCCGCGTAGAGCCGGACGAGCTCCTGGACGAGCCGCGTCCGAGCGTCCTCGAGCCGCCGCTCCTCGTCGAGGAGCCTCGCCTCGTCGCGCGCGAAGACGAGCCGGTCGAGGCGCAGCGTGACGGAGCCCACCACGCTCCACGAGTCGTCGTTCGCGAGCACGGCCGTCTCGCTCGCGACGCCCTGCTGCATCCGGAGGTCCCAGCCGCTGCCACGACGCACGTCGACGCGGACGAGCGGGAGGAGCCCCGAGAGCCGCGCGCGCTCGCGCGCCTCCCGCGCCCGGCTCGGATCGTAGAGGGGCCCCGACAGGGCGTCGTCGAGCACCTCGGCGAGGCTCGCCTCTCCGCGGTAGCGCGCGTCGAGGTCGACCGACGATCCGTCGACGAGGAGCGAAGGGGGCTCGAGCGGGAGCGGCGCGGCGACGGCGGGCGGCGCGTCGGTCGGGACGCGCAGCGAGGCGCTCGCCACCTCCTCGTGCCGGCCGCTCCCGCTCTGGGTGATGCGCGCCGCGAGGACGACGCGAGGGGCCGTCGGCGCCCCATGCGCGCAGCCGAGCTGGAGCAGGGCGGCGAGCCCAGCGGCGAGCCCAGCGGCGCGTCGCGGTGCGTGGAAGCTGGAGAAGGAGGAGGCGACGTGAGCGCGGGACATGCCCGAGCCCGTGCAGCGCGCGCGCCGCGCCCTCAGGCGAGGCGAGGGGGGCGATTCGCGGCCTGGGTGGCGTCCGCGTCGCCAGCGGGCGGCGGCTCGCCGGCCACGCGCTGCCCCAGGGTCGCGACGCGCACCACGACGAGGCCGACGCAGACGAGCACGACCTCGGCCACGGCGCGCTCGAAGCTCGGATCGCTCACGCGCGCGCCCGCCCCGAGCCAGGCGAGCGTGAGCGCGAGCGTCGCGAGGCCCGAGGCGAGGCACGCCGCCGCGCGGATCGACGCCCGCGCCCGCACGCGGCGGCGCGCGTGGAGGAGCCCCGCGAAGAGCGCGACCGTCGCGACGAGCGCGCTCGCGCGCGTGATCGGCTCGTGCGACGAGGGATCGGCGACCGCTACGCGGACGAAGGTGCTCGCGAGCGCGGCGAGGCCGAGATCGTCGAGACCTCGGAGCAGCCGCTCGCCTCGCGTCGTCGGGTGCGCCACGGCGCGCCGCGTCGCGCTCGCCGCCGCGAAGAGGGCGAGCAGCGCGACCGGGCCGAAGGGCTGTCGCGCGAGCGGCCACGCCATCGGCATCCACGCGGCGCTCGCGAGCGAGTCTCGATCGGGGGGGAGGCCCGCGGCGAGCGCGCTCCCCCGCGTCGCGATGAACGCGCCGACGGCGATCGTGGCCGCGAGCACGAAGAAGAGCGCGAGCCACGCCTCGTCGCGCGCCGCGCGAGGCAGGACGCGTGACGCGCGCCCCGGCGAGGAGCCCCCGAGCGAGGCGGGCGCGCCGCCCCAGCCGACGAACGCCGCGACGAGCCGGAGGAGGATCGAGGCGCCGAGCCAGATGGGGACGATCCGCTCCGAGGGCGCGCCCGCTCCGCCGAGCGTCGAGGCGACGAGCACGACGAGCACCGCGAACGCGCTCGTGAGGACGGCGACGTGGGGCTTGGGGGAGGCGGGCTCGGGCCCTCGCGCGCGCGCGCGGCCGAGGGGCCAAGCGCCGAAGAGCAGCGCCGCGACGAGCACGATCACCGCGAGCTGATCCTCGCGCGTCGCCTCGCTCGAGGCGCGACCGCGCGCGGCGTCGAGATCGACCTCCACCCTGCGGAGCCGACCTTCGCGGTCGATCACGTCCAGCGCGACGTGGGAGGCCGCGTCGCTCACGCGGAGCTCCGCCGGATCGAGCACGCGCATGCCCTCGATCGCGACGATCCGCGCGCCCGGCGCGAGCCCGTCGAGGCCGAGCCGAGCCGCGGCCCCCGCGCCATCGCGGCTCGCCACCCGCGCGCCGCGCGCCTGCGCCGATCCCGCGTCGGCCTCGCGCTCTTCGGGCTCATCGAGCTCGTCCTCGTCCCCGAGCGCGTCCGGCGCGTCGATCGGCTCGATCGTGACCCCGAGCAGGTCCGCGAGGGCGAGCCCCCCCGCTCCCGCGCGACCGAGCCCCGCGCGCGATCCGCCCTCGCTCGGCACGAGATCCAGGGTGACGCCCTCGAGCCGACCGACGACGCGCGTCGCCACGCCGTCGAGGATCGCGCCCCGTACGCGCACCTCGAGCGAGCCGACGAAGGTGCCGCGCCCGCCGAGCGCGGCGACGTCCGCGTCCGACGCGGAGAAGGTGAGCCGCTCCGGCGTCGCCGTCCGCCCGAGCAGGACGTGGCCCACCCGGCGGCGCGCGCCGAGCGGCGCGTGGAGCACGCCGTCGAGCGACACCTCGACCTCGCGCCCGACGGGGAAGCCGCGCCCCGTCAGCTCGTACACCCGCCCCGCGTCGAGGCGCGTCAGCCCCTCGAGCGGGTCGAGCGAGAGCAGCGCCCAGCGAGCGTCGCGCGCGCACCCGAGCGCGCTCGCCCCGAGGAGCGCGAGGAGCGCCAGGGCGAGCGGGACTCCGAGCGCGGCGCGGCGCGGCGCGCGGTCGCGCGACGCGAGGTCGTCGTCTCGGCTCGGCACGGATACGCGCATCGATCGGCGAGCCGACTCTCGGCCATCTCGCCCAGCATCGCCAAGAATCGGCACGCCGAAAATTCGCGCGCGACGCCGCTTCGTGATCGAGTGCGGTCATGGCCGATCTCCGCGCGCTCTCGAATGGCTCGGCGCTGGCTCGCGCTCGTCGTCTGCTCGGGCGCGTGCTCGGCTCCGTGGGCCTCACCGATCCTCGCTCCGCGACCGCCGACGCGAGCGCCGACGCGAGCGCCGACGCGACGCCTCGGCCCGCGCCCGCCGTGGCGCCGACCCCTCGATCGCCGAGCGCCGCGGCCGCGCGGCTGCTCGCGGATCCCTCCTGGTCGGGCCTGCGGGTCGCGACCGAGGGCGACGACGAGCACGTCGCGTGGCGCGCGATCGAGGGCGCGAACGTGCTGCGGACGGTCGAGGTGCGCTGCGCGCTCGGCGCGCTCGACGCGAGCCCCGAGGTGACGGTGCACGATCGGCCGCTCGACGCCTCGGAGGGCGCGGTCCGGCTCGCGAGCGACGCGCTCCGGCTCGTCGTCGCGCTCGGGACGCTCGAGGCGGGCCGCTTCGTGTCGCTCGCGCACGCGAACGTCCGCTGACGTCGCGCCTCGCTCGACGTCGTCCGCCGCGCCGCGCGTTGCGATGGAACCGGCTCGCCGGGCCGTGCATGATCGCGTCATGGCGCGCTACTCGCTCTCGAACGAGCTCCCGAGCTACCTCCGCGACATCGCGCGTGAGGTCGAGGAGCACGCGAGGTCCTACGGGCTCGACTTCTTCCCCACGATCTTCGAGGTCGTCTCGTACGACCAGATGAACGAGCTCGCCGCCTACGGGGGCTTCCCGGTGCGCTACCCGCACTGGCGCTTCGGGATGGAGTACGAGCAGCTCAAGAAGAGCAGCGAGTACGGGCTCTCGAAGATCTACGAGATGGTGATCAACAACACCCCGTCGATCGCCTACCTCCTCGAGGGCAATTCGCTCGTCGATCAGAAGCTCGTGATGGCGCACGTCTTCGCCCACGTCGACTTCTTCAAGAACAACTTCTACTTCCAGGCGACGAACCAGGGGAAGGATCCCGAGACCGGGGCGCCGATCCGCAAGTGGATCGACACGATGGCGAACCACGGCGCGACGATCCGCCGCTGGACCGATCGCGTCGGGGTCGAGAAGATCGAGGAGTTCATCGACGACTGCCTCTCGCTCGAGAACCTCATCGATCCGCAGCGGCCCTTCCTCCCGCCCAAGCCGAAGGCGAGCGCCCGCGAGCTCGGCCTCCTCGAGGCGCCGCCCGAGGACGAGGAGATCGGGCGGATCCGCGTCGAGCGCGAGTACATGGAGGACTTCCTGAACCCGCGCGACTTCGTCGAGGCGCAGCGCAAGCGGGCCGAGGAGGAGAAGGCCAAGGCCGCGCGGCTGCCTTCGCGCCCCGATCGCGACGTGCTCGGCTTTCTCCTCGAGCACGCGCCGCTCGAGCGCTGGGAGCGCGACGTCCTCTCAGCGATCCGCGCCGAGGCCTACTACTTCTGGCCCCAGATGCAGACGAAGATCATGAACGAGGGCTGGGCGTCGTACTGGCACTCGCGCCTCATGACCGAGCGCGTCTGCGACGACGGCGAGATCATCGAGTACGCGGAGCGCAACGCGGGCGTGATGGAGACGGGCCAGGGGCGGTTCAACCCGTACAAGCTCGGCGTCGAGCTCTATCGTCACATCGAGGAGCGCTGGGATCGCGGCCAATTCGGCAAGGAGTGGGAGGAGTGTGACGACCTCGAGCAGCGGCGCGCGTGGAACCGGCGCACGGGGCTCGGCCGCAAGCGCATCTTCGAGGTGCGCGCCCTCTACAACGACGTCACGTTCATCGACGAATTCCTCACGCCCGAATTCGTGGCGGAGCAGAAGCTCTTCACCTTCGGCTACAACGCGCGCAACGACCGCTTCGAGGTCGAGTCGCGCAAGTTCGCCGACGTGAAGCAGAAGCTCCTCTTCCAGCTCACCAACGCCGGGCAGCCCTTCATCTTCGTCGAGGACGCGAACCACGAGAACCGCGGCGAGCTCCTGCTCCGACACGATCACATGGGCGTCGACCTGCGCGTCGACTGGGCGCGCGAGGTCATGCGCGCGCTCGTCCGGGTCTGGCGGCGCCCCGTCGAGCTCCACACCACCGTCGAGAGCAAGCCGGTCCTCTTCCGCTTCGATGGGAGAGATCACGTCCAGCGCCCGCTCCGCTGACGGCGCGCCGCGCTCGATCCGCCATCGCGCGTCTCGGGTGATATATTGTGCGCCCCGCGACGCCGCACGGCCTCGGCCGTGTTCATCGCCCCCGCCAAAGCGCCCTCCCTCCGCCCACGAGAAGCCGCCATGAGCTCGAGCCGCACCCTCCTCACGCGAGCCGCCTTCGCGGCGCTCCTCCTCGCTAGCGCCTCGAGCTTCGGCTGCACGGTGCGCGAGCCTCGGCGCGACGCCGGGCCGGGCGGCGGTGGCACCGACGCCTACGTGCCGCCGGGCGTCGACGCGAATTTCAACCGCGAGGCGAGCATCGGGAACCCCTGCGAGGGCGAGTGCGGCCCGACCGAGCTCTGCGGTGATGGTCAGGGCAACGGCCTCGACGACGACTGCAACGGCGTCGTCGACGAGGGCTGCACCTGCACGCCGGGGACGAGCCGCGACTGCTTCCTCGGGCCGCCGTCGCGCCGCAACGTCGGGGCGTGCTCCGACGGCGTGATGACCTGCAACGAGTTCGGGGTCTGGGATCCCTGCGGGCGCGGCGTCTTCCCGACGAACGAGGCCTGCGACGGCATCGACAACGACTGCGACGGCACCGCGGACAACGGCCTCTCGGGCTGCTCGGCGGGCGTCGAGTGCCCCGGCAACGAGGTCATCGCGCCCCTCTCGACCCACGTCCTCGACGCGAGCCGCGTCGTCCTGACGAGCGGCGCGACGCCCACGGGCTACACGTGGACGATCGACTGCCCGGACAGCGTCCCCGCGGCCCTCTGCCCGGCCCTCGCGACGCCCAACGCCGCCACGACGAGCGCCTACTTCACGGCGTCCGGCGCCTACCGCGTGTCGATCACGATGACCCTCTCGGACGGCTCGACGACGAACTGCGCGTGGACCGTCTACGTCCGCGGCGGCGAGGGCTCGCTCCGCGTCGAGCTGAACTGGGACTCGATGACCGACGCGACCGGGACGGACGTCGACCTCCACCTCCACCGCTGGACGCGAAACGGCGTCGACTCGAACTGGTTCACCGACGACGACTGCTACTGGTCCAATTGCCAGCCCGACTCGAGCGGCGGCGTGAGCTGGGGGCTCGCGAACAGCGACCTCGACAACTGCGACGACGCGCCTCACGGCGGCGGCGCGGACTGGCGAAGCCTCGGCTACTGCCGCAACCCGCGCCTCGACGTCGACACGAACGGTACGGACGGCTCGTGCCGCGCGAGCGAGACGAACCCGGACCTCGAGGCGTTCTGCGCGCCCGAGAACATCAACATCGACAACCCCGTGATCGGCCAGCCCTACCGGATCATGGTCAACTACTACAGCGACCACGGCAACGCGCGGGAGACGAACGCCTGGGTCAACATCTACTGCGGCGGCGCGATCCGCGCCTCGTACGGTCGCGACACGCCGTTCTTCATGTTCCAGAGGAACGACGGAAGCGTCCCCGGTGGCCCCTTCGGCAGCGGCTACGGCCCCGACAACGCGAGCTGGCTCGTTGCCGACGTCGTCTTCTTCCAGGGCGACTGCGGGCTCGACTGCCGCGTCTACCCGCTCGGAGCCCTCTCGCGCCGCGATCTCGGCGTCGACTCCTCCGGGCTCGGCTTCGGGAGCGATCAGCAGCTCTTCGGCCCGCCGTGGTCCTGCAGCTACGATCGCGCGGCCAACCGATGCGTCGAGCCGTGAGGCTCGCGCGCTCGGGGGCCCGGCGCGAGCGCGCCCTGCTCGCCCTCACGCTCGGCCTCGCCCTCGTGGCGGCGTGCGGTCCGCGCGTGCGACCCGAGGCGAGCGCCCCTCCGCCGCCCTCGGGCACGCTCCATCGCCCCTCGGCGCACCCGATCGAGCTGACGATCGATCAGGAGGTCACGGCCGAGCACGCGAGCGGGAGCGAGCGCTTCCGGGCCGTCCTCGAGAAGCGAGGCGATCGCCTCGTGATGGTGGGGCTCGGGCCCGCGGGCGAGCGCGCGTTCACGCTCGTCCAAGAGGGAGACGCGGTGCGCTTCGAGTCGCGCATGCCGCGCGAGCTCCCCTTCCCTCCCGAGTACATCCTCATGGACGTCCATCGCACCTGGCTCGCGGGGCTACCGCGCGAGGGCGCCGCGGCGCTCCCCGACGGCGAGCACGAGGCGACGATCGACGGCGAGCGCGTGCGCGAGCGCTGGCAGGACGGCCGGCTGCGCGAGCGGCACTTCCGACCGCTCGCCGCCGACGCCGGCTGGGCGGTCGACATCGTCTACGAGGGCGGCCTCGGCGAGGGCTCGCTCCCTGTGCGCGTCGTCGTGGACGAGACGCCCGCGCCCGATCAGCGCTACCGCCTCGTCCTCGATCACCTCTCGGGGACGTGGTCGAGCGTCGCGGCGAGCGACGAGGCGAGCGCCGGGGTGACGTCGGGCGGTGAGGCCCAGGTCGATCACGAGGAGGAGGAGGGCGACGCGCCTGGGCCGCGCGCCGACGGCACGTAGGCCTCGAGCGCGTCGAGCAGCACGGGATCGAGCCCCGCCTCGAGGCGCGGAGCGCGCGCGAAGGGCCTGCCCCGGAGCAGCATCGGGCTGAGCGGGGGCGGCAGGAGCGCGAAGAGCGCATCGAGCGTGCGCACCGGCACCTCGAGGCGCTCGAGCCAGCGCACGGCGAAGCGGACGTGGGCGATCTCCTCCTCGGCGACGCGTCGAATGGCGAGCGCCGAGGCGTGATCGCCGGCGGCCTCGAACATCGCTCGAAAGCGCTCGCCGTGATCGAGGTTGCCGCCCTCGAGGCCGACGCCGACGAGCGCGAGGAACGAGGCGGGCGTCTCACACGCGGGCACCCGCTCCCAGAACCAGTCGCGCACGGGGAACTCGCCGATCCGCGCGCCGAGCCGCTCGATCTCCCGGGCGTAGAGCCCCATGTGGCGCACCTCCTCGAGCGCGAGCTTGAGCCAGCCCGCGCGGAGCGCGCGCGGCGCGTCGACGAAGCTGAGCGCCGCCCACGCGAAGAGCTCGGCCGCCTGGAGCTCGTGGTGGAAGAAGACGTGGAGCAGGCGCGCGCGCCGCTTGGGCGAGGCGAGCTGCGCCACGGAGAGCGCCTTGACCTTCTCGCGCGAGAGGACGAGCTCGACGGGGCGTCCGGGCCGGAGCGCGCGACGCGAGGGAGGCTCGAGCTCCCAGGCGTGCTCGTCGCTCGTGCGTGGCAAAGGCGGCGGAGCGAGCTTGTGCGCGAGCGAGGTGCTCGTCACGTAGTCGAAGGCCCAGCGCTCGATCGTCCCTTCGGGCGGCATCCCCGCGTTCTAGCCGATCGGCCGAGACCGAGCCGAGCTCGCCCCGTTCGTGCCATCCTCCCCCGCGACGCGCGCCGTCGTGCGCCACGCGGGCGAGGCCCGCGCCGAAGGGAGTCGAAGCATGAGTTGGTCCGAGCTCGTGGAGCACCTGAAGGAGATCGAGATCCTCGACGGCGTGAGCGCGACGCTCGGCTGGGACGAGCAGACGTACATGCCGAAGAAGGCGGCCTCGCTCCGCGGCGCGCAGCTCGCGCTCCTCTCTCGCCTCGCGCACGAGCGACGGACCGACCCGCGGATCGGGGGCTGGCTCGCCGAGCTCGACCCGAGCGATCCGATCCAGCGCGCCACCCGGCGCAACCTCGGCCGGCTCTACGAGCGCGAGCAGCGCGTCCCCGCCGCGCTCGTCGACAAGCTCGCCCGCGCTCGGAGCGAGGGCTTCGCCGCGTGGATCGAGGCGAAGGCGACGAGCGACTGGGGCCGCTTCCTGCCGTCGCTCCGCACGCTCGAGGCGCTCACCCGCGAGCGCGCGCAGGCGATCGATCCCCACCGCCACCCCTACGAGGTCGTCCTCGAGGAATTCGATCCCGGGACGAGCGTCGAGAGCCTGCGCGCGATGTTCACGCGGCTGCGCGACGGACTCGTCCCGCTGATCGAGGCGATCGCGGAGAGGCCCCAGCTCGCGCCGATCGACGATCGCGTCTCGCTCGACGACCAGTGGGCCCTCTCGCGGCGCGTCTCGGCCGCGCTCGGCTTCGACTTCGACGGCGGGCGCCTCGATCGCTCGGAGCACCCGTTCTCGACCGGCCAGGGCGAGGGCGACGTCCGGATCACGGCGCACCTCGTCGAGGACGACGTCCTCGGTGGGCTCGGCGGCACGATCCACGAGACGGGCCACGCTCTCTACGAGCAGGGCCTGCCCCACGCGCTCTCGGGCACGACCGTACGCGAGGCCGCGAGCTACGGCCTGCACGAGTCGCAGTCGCGCTTCTGGGAGAACTACGTGGGCCGCTCGCCCGCGTTCGCGCGCCTGCTCGCGAGCCTCGCGAGGGAGACGCTCGGGAGCCGCTGCCCGAGCGCGCTCGCCGATCCCGAGCGGATCGTGCGCGCGCAGAACCGCGTCGAGCGGAGCCTCATCCGCACCCAGGCCGACGAGGTCACCTACAACCTCCACATCATCGTGCGCTTCGAGCTCGAGCTCGCGATCTTCGAGGGCAAGCTCGCGCTCGAGGACGTCCCCGACGCGTGGAACGAGAAGTACCAGCGCTACCTCGGCATCACGCCCCCCGACACGGCGCGCGGGGCGCTCCAGGACGTCCACTGGTCGAGCGGTTCGTTCGGCTACTTCCCGAGCTACACGCTCGGGAACCTCTACGCGGCGAGCTTCGGGCGCGTGATGGAGCGCGAGCTCCCCTCGCTCTTCGCCGACGCCGCGCGCGGCGACCTCCAGAAGCCGCTCGCGTGGCTGCGCCGGCACGTCCACGCGCGGGGCCACCTCCTCGAGACGCCCGAGCTCGTGCGCGAGGCCGTCGGCGAGCGCGACCACGTCGAGGATCTGCTCGGCTACCTCTGGGAGCGCGTCGGCGGGCTCTACGGCGTCGAGCGCCCCGCCTGATGGCGCGGCGTCATCCTCACTCTGCGAGCCGAGCCCGCGCGGCCCGGTTCTGCGGGTCGAGCTCGAGGGCGTCGCGGTAGGCGCGCGTCGCCTCGGCCGCGTTGCCGGCCGCGCGCTGGGCGTCGCCGAGGAGGACGCGGTACTCGGGGCGACGTCGGCGGCGCTGGATCGCGCCCTCGATGAGCGGGATCGCCGCGTCCGGCCGGCCCGTGCGCAAGAGCACCTCGGCGAGCCCGATCATCGCGTAGTGATCGTGGGGCTCGAGCTCGAGCGCGCGGCGATAGAGGCGCTCGCGCTCGGCGTCGTCCCGCGAGGCTTCGGCGCGTCGAAGGAGCGCCTCCGCGTTCGTCTCGAGCGGCTCGGCCGTGGGCGGCGGGGTCTCGCTCGGCGCGGTCTCGCTCGGCGCGGTCTCGCTCGGCGCGGTCTCGCTCGGCGCGGTCTCGCTCGGCGCGGTCTCGCTCGGCGCGGTCTCGCTCGGCGGCTCGCCGCTCGCCTCCTCCCCCCGCTCCCCCTCGTCCGCGGCGCGCGCGCCCGCTTCAGGGGTCGCCGCCGCCTCGCTCGCCTCGGCTGCCGTCGGCGTCGGCGGGTTCGCCGCCAGCTCGGCGCGCGGGCGCGTGAGCGCGCCTGAAGGAGGCTCGGCGCGCTCGCCGCCTTCGGAGGTCGGCGTCGCGCCCAGCAGGTCGAGGAGCGCGGGCGCGCCCTCGAGGAGACGCTCGCGGCCCGGGATCACGCCGTAGAGGACGAGCGCGGCCGCGGCCACGACGCCGACGACCCCGAGGAGCAGCGCCGCGAGGGCGGCGAGGCCGAGCGCTCGCCCACGCCGCGAGCGAGGCGGTGCGCTCGTCGGGATCGCCGCGCTCGCGAGCGGCGGCGCGCCGCTC
>JBDHVC010000024.1:0-64290 GCA_039809495.1 Sandaracinaceae bacterium | reverse complement strand
GTCGCGGATCTTTCGCATCGCGACCGACGCTGGCCCAGCAGGCGGCGCAGATCATCCCGGCGTCGCTGAGCGGTCACAGCCCTGCTCTTTGGCAACCGACGCTGACTTTGGCTTCGAGAGAACCGTGATGTCAAGTAAAGAAATGCCTCTAAAACTGCCACGTTTCGAAACATATACACAAACAATCAACCCCTATCATCGACAAACAAACGGCGAAATTGCCGTCGAACGTCATGGGCTGAAGCACCTATGCACGCGCCTCCGCGCTGGCACGCAGCATGTATGTGTGACTGAACAGGTTCGAGTGGGAATGCCAGTCTGGTAATCGTTTCAATGAAAATCCCGCGAGCGCACCCCCTCGAGGCCCGGCACCTCCAGCCGCTCGAAGCGCCTCGCGACGAGGTGGACGACCGGCGCCTCGGAGGCGGGGAGCTCCTGGCGCTCCACCCTGCCGTGGACGACGAGCGCCATGGCGTGGGCGGCGAGCCGGAAGTGGGCCTCGAAGACGTCGCGCCAGACGACGAGGTTCGCGACGCCCGTCTCGTCCTCGAGCGTGACGAAGGTGACGCCGCTCGAGGTGACGGGGCGCTGGCGGCCGATGACGAGGCCCGCGACGGTGGCGCTCGCGTGGTGCGGCAGGCGCCCGAGCTCGCGCGCGGTGCACACGCCGCGGGCGCGGAGCGAGGCGCGGAGGTGCGCGAGCGGGTGATCCTCGACCGAGAGGCGCGTGTGCGCGTAGTCGAGGAGGAGCTGTTCGTAGCGCGTCATGGGCTCGAGGCCCGAGACGGAGCCGGGTGGCTCGAGCTCGACCGCGCGAAAGAGGCCCTCGCCCGCCCGCGCGCGGGCCCTCCACATCGCCTGGCGCCGGTCGGGCTCGAGCGAGGAGAGCGCGCCCGCGGAGGCGAGCCGATCCAGCGTGGCCTCCTCGAGCCGCGTGCGGGCGCGGAGATCGGCGATGCTGACGAAGGGGCCATCGCCCCGCGCGAGCACGATGGCATCGGCGTGCTCCCTCCGCAGCCCCACGATCTGCCGGAGGCCGAGGCGTACGACGGCGGGCTCCCCTAGGACGCGCGTGTCCCAGCCGCTCTCGCCGACGTCCGACGCGAGCACCTCGACGCCGTGCTCGCGGGCGTCCTGGACGAGCGAGCTCGCGCTGTAGAAGCCCATCGGCTGCGAATTCAGGAGCGCCGCGAGGAAGGCCGCCGGGTGGTGCACCTTGAGCCAGGCCGAGGCGTAGACGAGCAGCGCGAAGCTCGCCGCGTGCGACTCGGGGAAGCCGTACTCGGCGAAGCCGAGGATCTGCTCGTAGAGGCGCTCGGCGAACGAGGGCTCGATGCCCTTCTTCGCGAAGCCCGCGAGCAGGCGCTCGCGGTGGCGCGCGAGATCGCCGCCCCGCCGCCACGCGGCCATGTCGCGGCGGAGCTGATCGGCCTCGCCCGGCGTGTAGCCCGCGCCGTCCATCGCGAGGCGCATCACCTGCTCCTGAAAGATCGGCACGCCGAGCGTGCGCGCGAGGATCGGCTCGAGCGAGGGGTGCGGCGCGTCGGGGCGCTCCTCGCCCATGCGCCTGCGGAGGTAAGGATGAATCATCCCGCCCTGGATCGGCCCCGGGCGCACGATCGCGACCTCGATGACGAGATCGTAGAAGGTGCGCGGCCGAAGGCGCGGGAGCATCGCGCGCTGGGCGCGGCTCTCGATCTGGAAGACGCCGACCGTGTCCGCGCGCGCGATGGCCTCGTAGACCCGCGGATCCTCGGGCGGGATGCGCGCCAGGGCCTCGATCGGATCGAAGGGGAGCGGGGCGCCCGTCGCGGGATCGCGCGAGCCCGCGAGCTCGCCGCGCTCGTGCAGGGTGGCGAGCGTCTTGCGGATCGCCGTCAGCATGCCGAGCGCGAGCACGTCGACCTTGAAGAACCCGAGCGTGTCGAGGTCGTCCTTGTCCCAGGGGATGACGGTACGCCCCTCCATGCGCGCGGGCTCGATGGGCGAGACGCGATCGAGGGGCTCGCTCGAGAGGATGAAGCCGCCGGTGTGGATCGACAGGTGGCGCGGGAGGCCCCTGAGCTGGCTCGCGAGGGCGAGGATCTGCCGCAGGCGCGCGTCCTCGGGGTGGAAGCCGAGATCCCGCAGGCGCTCGTCGCGGCGCCTCGAGTCGGCGAGATCCTCGGGGTTGGCCCACTCGAAGCCGCGCATCGCGGCGAGCCTCGCGAGGCGGCCGAGCTCCGCGTCGGGGAGGCCGAAGACCTTGCCCACCTCGCGGAGCGCGCTCTTGCCGCGATAGGCGATCACCGCGGCCGCCATCGCGGCGCGTTCGCGGCCCCAGCCTCGGTAGATCGCCTGGATCACCTCCTCGCGGCGCTCGTGCTCGAAGTCGACGTCGATGTCCGGCGGCTCGGCGCGCTCGGCGGAGAGGAAGCGCTCGAAGAGCATCTCGTGGCGCGCGGGATCGACCGCCGTCACGCCGATGACGTAGCAGACCGCGCTGTTCGCCGCGCTGCCGCGCCCCTGGCAGAGGATCCGCTTCTCGCGCGCCAGCTCGACGATCTCGTGGACGCTCAAGAAGTACGGGGCGACCTCGAGCTGCTGGATGAGCGCGAGCTCGCGCTCGAGCTGCGCGCGCACCCGCGCTGGGACGCCGCCCGGGTAGCGCCTGCGGCAGCCCTCCTCGACGACGCGGCGGAGCGCCCCGTCCGGGCCCTCGCCGGGGAGGCACGCGCGCTCGCTCGGGAAGCGGTAGCGGACGTCCTCGAGCGAGAACCGGCAGCGCGCGGCCAGCTCGCCCGTGCGCTCGATCCACGCGGGATCGTCCGGGAAACGCGCGCGCATCGCGTCGTGGCCGAGGAGGCAGCGCTCGGCGTTCACCGCGAGGCGCGTCCCCGCCGCGTCGAGCGTCGTCCCCTCGCGGATGCACGTCACGACGTCGAGCAGCGGGCGGCGGGATCGCTCGTGATAGAGGGGCCGCGCGCTCGCCAGGGGGAGAACGCCGAGGCGCGCCTCGAGGCCTCGCGCGACGCGGATCCGCGCCTCGTCCTCCGGCGTCCTCTCGCGCCACACCGCCGAGAAGAGCCGATCGGCGAAGGCATCGCGGAGCGCGCGTACCGTCGCCTCCAGCTTGGCGCGCCACGCGAGCTCGATCGGCAGGATCACGAAGAGCCCCTGCCCCCCCTCCGACGCGAGCGCCGAGCGCGAGAGCCCCGCCGCGCCCTTCTCGTGGGAGGCGTGCGCGCGGGTGATCAGGCGTGAGAGCTTCGCGTAGCCCGCCTCGTCCTCGACGAGGATCGCGATCGAGCCCAGCGGAGCGCGCGTCTCTTCGTCCTCGAGCTCGAGCTCGACGCCGACCACGAGGCGCAGGGTGCGCGGCGGCGTCTCCTTCGCCATCGCGCGGATCGCCGAGAGCGCGCGCGGGAGCCCGTAGAGGCCGTTGCGATCACAGATCGCGAGCGCGTCCATCCCGAGCGCGTGCGCCGCGAGGGCGAGCTCGCCGGGCTGGGAGGCGCCCTCGAGGAACGAGAACGACGAGCGCGCGAGCAGCTCGACGAAGCTCACTCGAACCACCCGTGGAGGAACACGCGCCCGCTCGCGGGCTCGACGAAGACGAGGGCCTCGCTCCGCTCGCGCGAGGGGATCGCCGCGAGGCGGAGCGCGCGGTACGCCCGCGAGATGGGCCGCCTCCACCACTCGACGCCCTCGAGCCGGAGCACCTCGTCGATCCGCTCGACCTCGTAGGCGCGCCCCTCGACGAGGAGCCGCGCGCCCACCGCGCACGCGCTCTCGCCGCCCGCGTCCCCCCCTCGAAGCTCGACCGCGTAAGGAGGATCGACGAGGCGCGTCGGCCGGAGCGCGGCCGAGGAGGCGCGCGGATCCTCTCCCCGTCTCGCCGCCGAGGGCGCGCGGCTCCTCGTCTTCGCGGCTCGTCGCTCGAGGTCGCGCGGTTCGAGGCGCGCGCTGAGCTGGGCCTTGCGCTCGGGCGGGTGCGCGTCGACGTGAACGAAGACGCCGACGTTCTCCGGTCCGAGATCGGCCCGGAGCTCCGCGAAGAGGTGGGTGAGGCGCGCGGGATCGAGGCGGCGCGCGCCCGTCAGCGCGAGCTGGACGCGCTCGGCGCGAGCGAGCTCCGCCGCCTCGATCGCGACGGCGACGACGTCGGCCGGCAGCTCCACCCGCTCGATCGGGATGGAGAGCGTCGAGAAGAGCGCTCGCGCCTCGAAGAGCGGAGCGGGGAGCGGGAGTTCGAGCTCGATCACGCCAGAGAGCGGGCGAGGATCCCCTCGATCCGCGCGCGCGCTCGCCTCCCACCGCACCCACGCCGGATCGAGCGTGAGGCGCGCGCGCAGGCGCCCCGTCGCCTGCCCTCGCGCGAGCAGCCGCGCGGCGAGGCGCGCGAGGAGGCTCCGCGTGACGAAGAGCAGGCCCTCTCGGCTCGAGAAGCCCTCGTCGAAGCGCTGCTCCTCGATCAGGCGAGGCGACGGCGACCACGGCGCGAGCGGCGTCCGATCCCGTCCGTCGCGTCGCGCGTCGAGCCGATCGAGCGCCCACGCGACCTCCGCGCCGCCGCGCGCGACGAGCTCGCCTCGCGGGAGGCGCGTCAGCTCGAGGAGCGTGCGCAGGCCCAGGCGCGCGAGGACGTCGAGCGCCCGCTCGTCCGAGACGAGCGCCTCGACGGGGAGCAGGCCGAGACGCGCGGACTCCCGCTCGCCCGCGAGGGCGCTCGCGCGAGCGGGGGGCTCGTGACGCGCGAGGGCTCGGGCCACGCGGGGGCCGGAGGCGATCGCGACGCGCGCCGTGATCGAGCGCGCCTCGACGCGCGCCACGACCTCGCGCGCGAGCGCCTGCTCGGCGTCGCCTCGCCGCACCACGCCCGTCACGTCGAGCCAGACGGTGTCGCTCGCCGCGAGGGCCCCCTCCTCCACGCCCTCTCGGGCGAGCGCGATCGCGACCGTCGGCGCGAGATCCGAGAGGCTCTCGGCGATGCGCTCGAGCTCCTCGTGGAGCTCGGATCGCGCGAGCGTCGCGAAGCGCACCGCGGCGTGCGCGTTGGCGACCACGCCGCTCTGCCCGACGCGGACCCCACGCGCGAGCGCCTCGGAGCTCGCGCCGATGACGAGCCCCTCCTCGCGCGAGAGGATGACGAGCGGCGGCGCTCCGCTCACGCGAGCGGGGCTCCTGCGCCGCGCGAGCGCGAGGGGGAGCTCCGTCGCCACGGCGGCGAGCACGCGCCGCTCGGGCCTCGATACGCGCGGAGGCCGGCTCACGCGGCCCTCCACGCGCGCTCCCAGTCGAGGTGTCGCCAGCCGCTCACGCGCCCACGCCGATCCTTCGCGATCCGGAGCGAGAGCTCGCCCTCGCGCGCTCGGGAGAGCTCGATCCGGCGCGCGGCGGGCAGCGGCAGCGCGCGGCGGGCCTCGATCGCCGTGAGGAGCAGGACGAGGGTGCTCGTCCCCTCGACGGCGAGCGAGAAGCGCCGGACCTCGTTGGGCCACGCGTCGAGCGAGCCGAGCGTGCTCGCGTCGACCACGACGACGGAGAAGACGTGGCTCTTCGCGACGCGCACGGCCGTGCGCCCGAGCGCCTCGCGCGTGGGCGTCGCGACGAGCAGGCGCGCGAGATCGACGTCGCGCGCCTCGGCGCCGAGCGCGTAGAGCGTCCGCGAGGGATCGATCCAGGCGCACCACGCGGAGGAGCCGAGCGTTCGCGCCTCGCGCTGCGCCGCGGCGCACGCCGTGAGCGCGAAGGAGGTGGCCCCCGCGAGCCCCCCGGGGCTCGCGACCTCGATCACCTCACCACGACCGAGCCCCCCCGCGAGGGCCTCGTCGAGCGAGGGGGAGAGGTGGAGCGGCTCGTCCCGCTCCGCGTCGGGACGGGCGAGCGAGATCGAGCGCCGGAGCGCTGAGAGGACGTGGGAGGCAGCCATCTTCGAGCCTCGGGTGAACTGAACGGATTATCAGTTACCGAGACGAGGCAAAAGGCTCGCGTCTGACACGCCGCGACAGGGCTCGCGAAGAAAGTCGCAACCTCACGAAAACACACTCGCTATCGGGGAGCGAGCGGGGACGCCTCGGGTATCACATTCGCTCACGCCCCACGGGCGCGCTTCGCCCCGCGGAGCGGCCGATCCCCTCGATTTCGAGCCCTCTCCTCGCGCCTCGATGGTAGGGTCCCGCCCCGTATGGCAGGCCTGACCTATCGCGGCGCGGGCGTCGACGTCGACGCGGGCGACGCGCTCGTCGAGCGCATCAAGCCGCTCGCGGCGAGGACCCGCATCCCCGAATTGCTCGCAGGCGTGGGCGGCTTCGCCGGGCTCTGCGGGCTCCCGAGCGGGCTCGAGGAGCCCATCCTCGTCTCGGGCACGGACGGCGTGGGCACGAAGCTCAAGCTCGCGTTCGCGATGGGGGTCCACGACACGGTGGGCATCGACCTCGTCGCGATGTGCGTGAACGACGTCGTCACCTCGGGCGCGCGACCGCTCTTCTTCCTCGACTACTTCGCGACGGGGAAGCTCGACGTCGAGATCGCGCACGACGTCATCCGAGGCATCGCGAAGGGCTGCGAGGAGGCGGGCTGCGCGCTGCTCGGCGGCGAGACGGCCGAGATGCCGGGGATGTACGCGGAAGGCGAGTACGACCTCGCCGGCTTCGCCGTCGGCGTGGTCGATCGCAAGAAGCTCATCGACGGAACACGCGTCGAGCCCGGCGACAAGGTGATCGGGATCGGCTCGAGCGGCCTGCACTCGAACGGCTTCTCCCTCGCGCGCAAGGTGCTGCTCGAGCACGCGAAGCTCGAGCTCGGCGCGCACATCGAGGCGCTCGGCGAGTCGCTCGGCGCCGCGATGCTGCGCCCGACGCGGATCTACGCGCGCGCCGTCCGCGCGCTCCTCGATCGGGGCCTCGACGTGCGCGCCCTCTCGCACATCACGGGCGGCGGGCTCCCCGGCAACGTGCCGCGCGTCCTGCCGGACGGCGTGGGGGTCGCCCTCGATCCCGCGCGCTGGACGCTCCCGCCCGTCTTCTCGCTGATCCAGGCGCTCGGGGACATCACCGATCACGAGATGCGACGCACCTTCAACCTCGGCCTCGGCCTCGTCGCGGTCGTCCCCTCGAGCGCGGCGTACGACGCCGTCCACGCGCTCGAGGACGTGGGCGAGCGCGCCTTCGAGGTCGGAGAGGTCGAGCCCGTGGCGGCCGACGTCGACTTCGAGGCGCGCGTGCGCTTCGCCTGAGCGTCCGCTCGCGCGTGCTACTCGTTTCGCATGCGGAGCTCGTACGACGTCATCGCGGTCGGCGCGCACCTCGGAGCGCTCACCGCCGCCGCCCTGCTCGCGCGTCGCGGCTTTCGGGTGCTCGTCGTGCGGCACGAGGCGCTCTCGGGTGACTACGCGCTCGAGGGCATGCGGCTTTCGCGCGCGCCCTTCCACTTCACGGCCGCCGACACCCCGATCGCGAGGAAGGTCTTCTCGGAGCTCGCGCTCCACCAGAGCATCCGCCAGCGCGCGGTGACGCACGACCCGGCCTTCCAGGTCGTCTTGCCGGGGCATCGCCTCGATCTCGCGATCGATCCCGCGGATCGCGCGCGCGAGCTCGAGCGGGAGTTCCCGAACGTCGCGCGCGCCCTCGAGGCGTTCTTCGAGCGCGAGGCGCAGACGCGCGAGGCGCTCGATCGCGTGCTCGATCGCGATCTGATCCTCCCTCCGACGACCTTCCTCGAGCGGCGCGCCGTGGCGAAGGCCTTCGAGGCGCTCTCGTCCACCGAGCGCGACGAGAGCGATCCACTCCGCGCGATCCCCGAGGAGCACCTCTTCCGCCTCGTGGTCCACGCGCCGCTGCGGTTCTCGGACGCGATGGATCCGGATCACGCGCACGGGCTCCGAGCTCGCCGCGCCTTCACGAGCTGGTGCGCGAGCGGCGCGTCGTTCAGCGGCGGGCTC
The DNA here is from genome assembly GCA_039809495.1 of Sandaracinaceae bacterium. Lineage (GTDB taxonomy): Bacteria > Myxococcota_A > Polyangia > Polyangiales > Sandaracinaceae > JAFLCL01. The sequence goes on along the minus strand of JBDHVC010000024.1, from coordinate 56,369 downwards.
GAGGGGCTCCGATCGCTCCTCGTCGCCTCGATCCGCGCGCACAAGGGGGAGGTCCTCGAGCAGGACAAGATCGACCGCCTCCACATGAGCCCCCGCGGCGTCGCGACGGGCGTGCGGCTCGCGGCCTCGGGCGACGACATCGGCGCCGACTACCTCCTGCTCGGCCAGGACATCTCGTCGTACCTGGGCATGCTGCCCGATCGGCGGCTCCTCGAGGCCCTCTTCGAGCGCATGGGCGAGCCCGTGGTGCGCTACTACCGCTACACGCTCAACCTCGTCGTCGACGCCGACGCGCTCCCGGCGGGGATGGCGCACGACGTCTTCTACGTCCCGCGCCCCGAGGCTCCCCTCTCCGGGGCCAATTGCCTCCACCTCGAGGCCCACCGCGCCGACGACGCCGGGCGACGCCTGCTCTCGGTGGAGGCGCTCCTGCCGCGCCGGCTGGTGGAGGACGAGGACGAGGCGCTCGACACGATGCGCGAGCGGATCGTGAGCGCCATCGCGACGCTCGTGCCCTTCCTCGACGAGCACCTGCTCTACGTCGACTCGCCTCACGACGGGCGCGCCGCGCGCGACGTGCGCGCCCGCCGCGACGTGCCGACGAGCGAGCCCTGGGCGCGCGGAAAGAAGACCCTGCCGAGCGTCCTCGGCTACCCGATGACCCACACCCACGGCCTCGCCGCGTTCCCGACGCGGACCCCGATCCCGAACGTCCTGCTCGCGAACGATCAGGTCCTGCCGGGGCTCGGACTCGAGGGCGTGCTGCTCGCCGCGTGGCAGGCCGCGCGCGTCGTCGGGCAGAGCGACGGGAGGCGCGACGCGTTTCGACGCGGCCTCTTTCGCTGGTTCGCGCGCTGACGGCGCGCCTCGCCGCCGACGCTGGCGCGAGCGACGCGGCGCGTCATACCTCGACTGTGGACACCCCCGAAGCGCCCGAAGCCTCTCCGGCCCCCATGCGACGCGACGCGATGCACGCTCGGATCGAGGGCGACTTCGACGTCCTCGTCGTCGGCTGCGGCATCAACGGCGCCGGCATCGCGCGCGACGCCGCGGCGCGCGGCCTCTCGGTGCTCGTCTGCGAGCAGAACGATCTCGCGTACGGGACGAGCTCGCGCTCGAGCAAGCTCGTGCACGGCGGCCTGCGCTACCTCGAGCAGGGCGAGCTCGGGCTCGTCTTCGAGTCGGTGAACGAGCGCGGCACGCTGATGAGGCTCGCGCCTCACCTCGTCCGGCCGCTCGGCTTCCTCATCCCCATCTACGAGGGCCAGAAGCCGGGCCTCGCGGTGATCCGCGCCGGCATCCTCCTCTACGAGGGCTTGTCGTTCTTCCGCTCGCCCAAGCCGGCCCGCACCCTCTCGCCCGCGCAGGCGCTCGAGGCGGCGCCCGGCCTCGGGATGAAGGGCCTCAAGGGCGCGCCGCTCTACTACGACTGCTCGACCGACGACGCGCGGCTCACCCTCGAGACGGCGATCGACGCGGCGCGGCGCGGCGCGATCATCGCGACCTGGACCGCGGTCGAGGCCCTCGTCCACGACGCGAGCGGGATCGTCCGCGGCGCGAGGATCCGCGACGTCATCACGGGGCGAGCGCGCGAGGTGCGCGCGGGCGTCGTCGTCAACGCGACCGGGCCGTGGACCGATCGCACCCTCGCGATGGCGAAGCCAGGCCCTCGCTGGCTCCGCCCGACGAAGGGCGTCCACCTCGTCGTCCCGCGCGAGGTCCTCCCGATCGAGCACTGCGTCGCCTGCTTCCACCCCGACGATCACCGCTACCTCTTCGTGATCCCGTGGGGCGATCGCACCTACGTCGGCACGACCGACACGGACTTCGAGGGGCGTGCCGAGGACGTCTGCGCGAGCCGCGAGGACATCCACTACCTCCTGCGCGCCGTCCACCACTACTTCCCCGATCGCGAGATCGGCGAGGGCGACGTCGTGGCGACGTGGGCCGGGCTGCGCCCCCTCATCGATCCCGGCGAGAGCGTCGACGAGTCGAAGGTGAGCCGAGAGGAGCGCATCGACGTCAGCGAGGACGGCGTCGTCACCGTCGCGGGCGGCAAGCTGACGACGTACCGCGCGATGGCCAAGCACGTCGTCGACGCGGCGCTCCACGAGCTCTCGGTGCGAGGCCGCGCGCCCCGCGACCTCGCCCCACCGAACACGGATCACGAGCCGCTGCCAGGCGGCCGAGACTTCCCGAAGGGCGGCCTCGGCGCGATCGTGGAGGGGGTGCGCGCGCGAACCGGCGAGCTCCTCGGCGAGGAGACGCTCACCCTCTTGGCGCACACCTACGGCACGCGCGCGATCGAGGTCGCGGCGCTCGTCGAGGCGGATCCCTCGCTCGGCGCGCCGCTCTCGCCCGGGCGCCCCGAGATCCTCGCCCAGGTGGACTTCGCGATCGACGACGAGCTCGCGGCGACCGTCGCGGACGTCGCGATCCGGCGCACGCAGCTCTTCTTCCGCGCGGAGGACCAAGGGCTCGGGGCCGCCCCGGCCATCGCGGCTCGCTTCGTCGCGAAGCACGGCTGGTCCGAGGAGACGGCGCGCCGCGAGATCGAGCGCTTCGAGGCCGAGGTCGAGCGCTCGCGGAGGTGGCGGAGCGCGCCGCTCGCCGAGTAGCCTCGGCGCATGAGCGAAGACGACCCGCAGGGCCCCCTTCCCTACAACCTGCTCCAGCTCCTGCGCGCGATGATCGAGCGCGGCGCCTCCGATCTCCACATCACGCGCGGCTCGCCGCCGCAATTCCGCATCGACGGAAGCCTCGTCCCGTTGAAGATGGCGCCGCTCCGCGCCGAGGACACGAAGCAGCTCATCTACTCGGTCCTGAGCGAGGATCAGAAGATCAAGTTCGAGAAGCAGTGGGAGTGCGACTTCTCGTTCTCGATCCGCGGCCTCTCTCGCTTCCGCGGCAACGTCTTCATGCAGCGCGGCTCCGTGGGCGCGGCGTTCCGCGCCATCCCCCACAAGATCCTGAGCTTCGAGGAGCTCGGCCTGCCGCCGGTCGTCGCCGAGCTCGCGGCGCTCCCGAGGGGGCTCGTCCTCGTCACGGGCCCGACCGGCTCCGGCAAGTCGACGACGCTCGCGTCGATCATCGACAAGATCAACCGCGAGACGCGCCAGCACATCATCACGATCGAGGACCCGATCGAATTCGAGCACCAGAGCAAGCTCTGCGTCGTGAACCAGCGCGAGGTCGGCGCCGACACCCGAGGCTTCAAGGACGCGCTCAAGTACGCGCTCCGCCAGGATCCCGACGTCGTCCTCGTCGGCGAGATGCGCGATCTCGAGACGGTCGAGGCGGCGCTCACGATCAGCGAGACGGGCCACCTCGTGTTCGGGACGCTCCACACGAACAGCGCGATCTCGTCGATCAACCGCATCATCGACGTCTTCCCCGCCCACCAGCAGAGCCAGGTGCGCGCGCAGCTCTCGTTCGTGCTCCAGGCCGTGATGACGCAGCTCCTCTTGCCGCGCGCGGACGGCCCCGGGCGCGTGATGTCGGCCGAGGTGATGGTCCCCAACGCCGCGATCCGAAACCTGATCCGCGAGGACAAGGTCCACCAGATCTACTCGCAGATGCAGATCGGGCAGGGCCGGAGCGGCATGCAGACGATGAACCAGTCGCTCTACTCCCTCTACCAACGGAACCTGATCACGCTCGAGGACGCGCTCGGCTACTCGGGCGAGCCGCTCGAGCTCCAGGCGATGCTCGAGGGGCGCTCGCCCGTCGTCCCGGCCGGCCCAGGCCTGGGTCGAGGTCGCTGACGACACCCTCACGCTCCACCACGGTTTTGACGTGATGGGGGCCTCGTCGATACGCTACCGGGAGTGCTCGCGGCGCGAAGCGTCCGTCTCCCTCGAGGCGGTCGCCTTCGAACGAAGGATGGTCGTCCATGCAGGAGTGGGTCTGGGAGGCCAAGGGCCGATCGGGTGAGGTTCGCAAGGGCGTGATGGAGGCGACCTCGGAAGCCGCGGTCCAGGATCGTCTCAAGCAACAGAACCTGACGCCCACGCGGGTCCGCAAGAAGCCGAAGGAGATCGTCATCTCGTTCGGCGCCCCCGTCTCGCAGGCGGAGCTCGTCGTCTTCATCCGCCAGTTCGCGACGATGATCGAGGCCGGCCTGCCGCTCGTGCAGTGCCTCGAGATCCTCTCGCAGCAGGGCGAGAACAAGGCCTTCAACAAGATTCTCAAGGAGATCAAGGGCAACGTCGAGGAGGGCTCCACCTTCTCGGACGCGCTCGCCAAGCACCCCAAGGTCTTCGACGAGCTCTTCGTCAACCTCGTCCGCGCGGGCGAGATCGGCGGCATCCTCGACACGATCCTCCAGCGGCTCGCGGTGTACATCGAGAAGCGCGTGAAGCTGAACCGCCAGGTCCGCGGCGCCCTCGTCTACCCGTCGGCCACGCTCGCCATCGCGATCGGCGTCATCATGGTCATGCTCACCTGGGTGATCCCGGCCTTCAAGACCATGTTCGCCGACTTCGGCGGCGAGGACTCGCTCCCGGGCCCGACCCAGCTGATGATCAACGTCTCGAACGGCTTCGTCGACAACTGGTACATCTTCGCGGCGATCACCGCCCTGCTCGTCTTCGGCCTCCCGTGGACGTATCGCCAGCCGCGAGGCCGCCAATTCTGGGATCGCGTCGTCCTCCAGATGCCGGTGATCGGCCCCGTCATGCGCAAGATCGCGGTCGCGCGCTTCACGCGCACGCTCGGGACGCTCCTCGCCTCGGGCGTCGCCATCCTCGACGCGCTCGACATCGTCGGCAAGGCGTCGGGGAACGTCGTGATCGAGAAGGGCGTGAAGGCCACGGCCGATCGCATCCGCGAGGGCCGATCGATGGCCGAGCCGCTGCTCGAGACGAAGGTCTTCCCGTCGATGGTGGTCCAGATGATCGGCGTCGGTGAGCAGACCGGCGCGCTCGATCAGATGCTCAACAAGATCGCCGACTTCTACGAGGAGGAGGTCGACGTCGCCGTCGCCGCGCTCACCTCGCTGCTCGAGCCCGTGATGATGGTCGTCATCGGCGGCCTCGTCGGGTTCATGCTCATCGCGATGTACATGCCGATCTTCGACATCGCCGGCCGCATCAAGGCCGAGTGAGCGCCGAGCCCACCAGTCCGCCGCTCGCGCCTCGAGCGAGCGGCGGGTCGAGCGCGATCGCCCTCGATCCCCTCGAGCGGCGGCTCCAGCTCGGGCTGCTCGGGCGGCTCACCGTCGCCACGATCGTGCTCGGCGGCACGCTCTTTCTCTGGCGAGGCGACGAGATCGGCTCCTTCACGCCGCGAGCCCTCTCCGCGCTGCTCGCGATCGCCTATGCCCTCTCGGGCATCGAGGCGCTGGTCATCCGCCGCCCGAGGGGCGCGCGCGAGCGCGTCGGCGCGCTCCACATCCTCGTCGACCTCCTCCTCGCGGCGGGCGTCGTCTCGCTCACCGGCGGCGCAGAGAGCGGGCTCACGCTCCTCTTCGGCGCCGTGATCCTCTTCGCGGCCTCGGTGGGCGGCGGTCGGCTGGCGCTCCAGACGAGCGGCGCGGCGGTGCTGCTCTACACGATCCTCGGCCTCGCGTTCGCCCAGGGCTGGATCGACGCGCCGCCCGATCAGCCCCCGTCGAGCTACGCGCCGAGCGCCGCCGATCTCGCGGAGGCGCTCCTTCGGAACCTCGTCGGCCTCGTCGTCGTCGGCGCGCTCGCCGCGACGCTCGGCGATCGCATCGAGCGGACCCGCACCGCGCTCGCCGAGGCCGAGGCGAGCGTCGTCGGCTACGCCCTGCTCTACGAGGACATCGTCCGCTCGCTCACCTCCGGGCTCGTCACGCTCGACACCGAGGGCCGGATCACCACGGTGAACCCCGCCGCGGCGGCGATCCTCCGCGCCGAGGCGAGGGAGCTGCGCGAGCGCCCGCTCTCGGACTTCTTCCCCGTCGACCCGAGCGCGACCGATCGCCACGAGACCGACGGCGTGCGCCAGGACGGCGCGCGCTTCCCCGTCGGCTTCACCACGGCGCCGCTTCGTCGCGCGAGCGGCGAGACGACCGGCGCGCTCGTCATCTTCCAAGACCTCACGGAGATCGAGACGCTGCGACGGCAGGCGGAGCACGCCAGCCGGCTCGCCCTGCTCGGCGCGCTCGCGGCCGGGCTCGCGCACGAGATCCGCAACCCCCTCGGCGCGATCGCCGGATCGGTCGAGCTCGTGCGGGACGCCGAGGCGCTCGGGGCGGAGGATCGAAAGCTCCTCGACACCGTCCTCAAGGAGACGGATCGTCTGAGCGAGCTCGTGAGCACGATGCTCGAGGTCGGCCGCGCGGCGCCCGCGATCCGAGAGCGCGTGCCCATCGCGCCGATCCTCCGCGAGGTCGGAGAGCTCGTCCGCCGCACGGGCTCCGAGGTTCGAATCGAGCTCGATCTCACCCCCGACGAGGCGATCGAGGGCGACGTCGACCCGCAGCAGCTCCGCCAGGTGCTCTGGAACCTCCTCCGCAACGCCGTCCAGTTCGCGCCCGACGGGAGCACCGTGCGCGTCCGCGCGCGTCGCGACGAGGCGGCGCTCGAGATCGACGTCGTCGACGAGGGACCGGGGATCGACGAGGCGGACCGCGATCACGTCTTCGACATGTTCTTCACGCGGCGGCGGCACGGGCTCGGCCTCGGGCTCGCGCTCGTCAAACGGATCATCGACGCGCACGGCGGCACGATCCAAGCGCTCGCGGGTGCTCCGCGCGGGAGCATCTTTCGCCTGCGTCTCCCCGACGCGCCCGAGCGCCGGAGCAGCCCCGAGCCTCGCTCACCGACCCCGCGGCGCCCCGCCCCGTCGCGTCACCCGACGTGATCGTCGACGACGGCGATCGCGCCCCGATCGAAGAGGATCTCGTTGTGCCCGACGTCCAACCAGACGACCTCGGCGCCTGGGAGCGCGGCGGCCGACGACGGCGGCGTGACCAGCCGATCGCGCGCGGCGACGACCGCCCACCGCTCGACGCGATCGAGCTTGCCGCGCGACGCCTCGAGGCGCTCGAGGACCGAGCTCCGCGGGCGGATGGCGGCGACGAGCGAGCCCACGGCGACGGGCGCCGCGCGCGTCCCCTCGTGCGGGCTCGCGAGTGTGATCAGGCGGTCGATCGAGGGCGCGACGCGCTCGTCCTCCTGGATCAGCCAGCGCGCGACGACGCCGCCGAGCGAGTGGCCGACCAAGGTCACGGGCCTCCCGCGATGCGCGCCGAGCACGAGCGCCCGAGCGCGCGCGCACACGTCCTCGAAGCGGTCGAAGGGGGCGTAGCTGAGGCTCAGCGTCTCGACCGCGTGCGAGCGCGTGATCGCCTCGCGCATCGGCCGAAACACCGGCCCCCGAGCCATGAAGCCGTGAAGAAAGACGACGAGCCGATCGCCCGCGCCGATGCTCGCGTGCTCCTCGCCGCTCGCGCGGGCCTCGGCGATGAGCTGGCCCTGTCGGATCACGGCGAAGGCCTCGCGCCCGAGGCCCCTCAGCGCGGAGAGGGCCTCTGCACCCCTCGGTGGTCGCGATCCGGGCATCCTCAAGCGTAGCGCGGCACCCAGCGCTCGGCCTGATACCAGCGCAGGACCTGGCGGAAGCCCTCGACGAAGCGCGGATAGCGAGGCGTGAAGCCCGTCTCTCGGAGCGCGTGGGTGTCGATCTGGAGATCATCGTAGAGGAGCGTGAGCGCCTCTCGATCGACGCGGGAGCGGAGCGCGGACTTGAGCCCGTGGCGCAAGACGACGAGCCGCCACGCGGCGAGGAGCGCTCGGTCGACGCTCTGGTGAGCGCCTCTCGCCTGGAAGGCGCGGGCGATGCGGTCGAGGGCGCTCCTCGGCAGCTCGCCCGCCGGGACCATGTGGAGGCCATACGAGCGGTAGGTCTCGGCCACCCGATCCCCGAGCGTGAGCGGATCGTCGTCCGCGACGTTGTAGACGCGGTGCTCCGCGTCCGCGCGGGGCAGGAGGTGCAGGAGCGCGCGCGCCACGTCCTCGGCGTGGACGAGGTTGTGGATGGGTCCCCCCGCGGGCCTGGGCAGGAGCGGCGTCACGAGGCGCAGGGCCGGCCCGATCGTGAGCAGGATCGCGGCGAGGTGACGGCCGCGCCGGCCGTAGATCGGCGCCGCGCGCACGATCGTCCACGACGCGCCCTTGCCTCGACGCTCCTCGAGCAGGCGCTCGGCCTCGAGCTTGCTCCGACCGTGCGGTCCGCGTGGGGCGATCGCGCCCGTCTCGGGGATCGGGCCGCGCTGCCCCTCGGCGTAGATCAGCGCGGTCGAGACGTGCAGGAAGCGCTTCGCGCCGGCCGCGCTCGCGAGATCGTAGAGGGTCGCGACGGCGTCCGTGTTGACCGCGCGCAGCGTCTCGTAGGGCGTGCCGACGTCGAGCTGCGCCGCCGTGTGGATCACGTGATCGACGCCGCGCACGAGGCGCTCGACGAAGGCCCGATCGCGCAGATCCCCCGCCCGCACCTCACCCCGGACGGGCACGGCGACGCCCTTGGCCGAGAGGTCGGTCGCGATCACCCGATACCCCGCTGCCTCGGCGAGGCTCACCGCGTAGTTCCCGACGGTGCCCGCGGCACCCGTCACGAGGACGGTCTGCATGGGCCGTTTGTACGACGGCGGCGCGTAGGTGGCGAGTTTCCGAGCGTGGCGCGCCCTCACTCCGGATCGGGCGGATCGAGCGGATCGCTCGCGGCCTCGTTGGGGTGCTCCGGGCGCGGCGCGAGGGGCTCGTCGCCCGAGGGCGTGAGGGGCGTCACCGGCCCGTGCGGCTCGAGCGAGCGCGCGTCGTCGAGGTCGGGGACGCGCCGTCGCAGCTCGTCCTCCAGCTCGACGAGGGCGATCTGCGCGCGCGCGTCGGCGTGCATCGCGGCGACGAGGTGCTCGTCCTCCTGACCGATCCCTCTCGAGAGCGCGCCCCTCAGGAGCTCCAGCGCGTCGAAGCGCGCCTGATAGAGGCGGACCGCGCGCGCGCGGAGCCGTCGCCCCTCCGCGCTCGTCAGCGAGAGCGCTCGCAGGGCGCGGAGCTGTCTCTCCGTGGCAGGCTTCGCGCCCTGCTCGATCAGATCGGCCGCGAGCACGGGGCGCTCGTCACGAAACGCCTCGTCGACCTCCTCGAGCGGCGAGCGCGCGGGATCCTCGATCATCGTCGTGAGGATCACGCGCAGGTCCGCCGAGACGTCCTCGGCGGGGGCGGCGCGCTCGCTCGGGCCGGAGCACGCGACGAGCAGCGACCCGACGAGGAGCGGCGCGAGCCACGCGGGCGCGATCGACCTCAACCCGGCTCCCCGCTCGCGGGCCCGAGGGCGTGCTCCGCGTGGAAGCGAGCGATCCGCGCGTTGAGCAGATCGGGGAACTCGACCGCGATGTAGTGGGTGCCCTCCGGCACGACGAAGAGCTCGCCGTGCGCGACCCCCTTGGCGATGCGCTCGGCCGCGATCCTCGGCGTCATCAGATCGCGCCCCCCCGCGATCATCAGGAGGGGCACCTCGATGCGTCGGAGGACGTCGTGGGCGTCGTGCTCGCCGAGCTGCTCGAGGATGCGCGCGTAGACCCCCATGTCGAGATCCTTGAACGACTGCGCGAGCGCCTCGAAGACGCCGCGATCGATCGTCCGCGCCGCGATCCCCAGGCCGACCGCGATGTCGACCGTGCGAGGCCACATCACCGCGCGGGAGGTCACGGACGAGAGCAGGCCGGGGACGCCTTGAAGGCCCCTGAGGAGCGGCGGCGCGAGCGCGCCGATCGTCGGAGAGCCCCCGAGGGTTCGGAAGGGGCTCCCGGCGACGCCGTTGATGAGGACGAGGCTCTCGAAGCGATGCGAGGCCTGCCGCACCATCTCGAGGGCGACCTGGACCCCCATCGACCAGCCGAAGATCTCGCACCGATCCACGCCCTCCGCGTCGAGGACCGCGAGGCCGTCGAGCGCGTGGCGGAGCACGCCGAGATCGCGCCGGTTCTGCGGGATGGGCGATCGGTACATCCCCCGGTAGTCCCAGCTGATGAAGCGACGTCGGCCACCGAAGTGGCGCAGCTGATGGGCCCACGCGCGCCAGCTCCCCCCGAGGCCGTTGGCGAGGATGATCGGCGGGCCATCGCCGATCACGTGGTACGCGATCTCGGCGCCGTCGTGCGAGCGGACCCGCTTCTCTCGGACCCTCTCTTCGAGATCCTGCATCCCTCCACTCTAGGCCCCTCGCGCGAGCCGATCCACGCCTCGATGATCGTCGGCGTGAGGGGGGGGTTGAGGACGCTCCCCGACCCATGCACCTTTGGAGGGTGGATCCTCCGGTCTTCGATCCCGCGCCCCTCGCTCGGCTCTCCGAGCAGGCGGCCCGCTACGGGGACAGCGGGATCGTGACGGACCTCGTCGAGGGCGCGCTCGAGTCGATCGAGGCGACCACGCGCTCGATCGCGCTCGCCGCGGAGCGACGGGATCTCGAGGGCCTGCGGCTCGAGGCGCATCGGCTCAAGAGCGTCCTTCGACAGGTCGGGGCGCTCGCGATGGGTGAGGCGTGCGCGACGATCGAGGCCCTCGCCGCCCAGGGCGATGCGCGCGCCCTCGAGGTGGTCCCGCGGCTCTCGGCCTTGCGCGAGCCGACGCTGCGAGCGCTCGACGTCCAGCTCCACCCTCCAGGCTGACGTGTCCTTCCCTTCGCCCGCGGCATCGCGCATGGTTCGTCCCCCTCACGAGCTGGAGATGCCATGAAGATCCTCGTCACCGGAGGCGCCGGGTTCATCGGGAGCCACGTCGCGGACGCCCTGCTCGCGCTCGGCCACGACGTCGTCGTGCTGGACGATCTCTCGAGCGGCCGGCGCGAGAACGTGCCTTCGCGCGCGCGCTTCGTCGAGGGTGATCTCCGCGACCGAGCCCGCGTCGATCGCCTCTTCGAGGACGAGCGGTTCGAGGCCGTCAGCCACCAAGCGGCGCAGACGAGCGTCGTCGTCAGCACCCGCGAGCCGCGCCGCGACGCCGAGATCAACGTGCTCGGCACGCTGAACCTCCTCGAGGCGAGCGCCCGAAGCGGCGTGCGACGCTTCGTGCTCGCCTCGACGGGCGGCGCGATCTACGGCGAGGTGCCCGAGCCCGCGAAGGCGACGCTCGAGACGCCGCCGCTCCCCCTCTCGCCCTACGCATGCAGCAAGCTCGCCGCGGAGAGCTACCTGCGGCGCTACGCCCACGACTTCCCGCTCGACGCGCGGATCCTGAGGTACGCGAACGTGTACGGGCCGCGGCAGGATCCGCACGGAGAGGCCGGGGTCGTGGCGATCTTCACCGACCGACTGCTCCGAGGCGAGCCCCTGCGCGTGAACGCTCGACGCGCCGAGGGCGACGCGGGCTGCGTGCGCGACTATGTCTTCGTCGGCGACGTCGTTCGAGCGAACGTGAAGGCGCTCGAGGGCGCGCTCGCGCTCCCGATCGCGCACTGCGCCACGGGCGTCGAGACGACGACCCGCGCGCTCGCCGAGACGCTCGCGGCGGTGCTCGGGACGCGAGCGCGGATCGAGCCGGGCGCGCGGCGCGACGGGGACGTCGAGCGCTCGGTGCTCGTCCCGAGCCCGGAGGCGACCGGGGCTCCGACGCCGCTCGAGGAGGGGCTCGCCGCGACGGCCGCCTGGTTTCGTGAGAGGGCCGCGCGAGGCGGTTGACGAGCGCGCGTCTTTCGTCATGCTGAGCGGGTCGGAGCGGCTCGGGTGATCGCTCGCGGCCCTCGGGCCACGGGAGGAAAGTCCGAGCTCCGCAGGGCGAGATGCCAGCTAACGGCTGGTGGGGGCGACCCCGAGGAGAGTGCAACAGAAAGCAAACCGCCTCGCCCGCTCGCGAGAGCGCGCGAGGTAAGGGTGAAAGGGTGAGGTAAGAGCTCACCGGGCCGGTGGTGACATCGGTCGCGAGGCAAACCCCATCTGGAGCAAGACCGAATAGGGAGGCGCTCGAGGACGGCCCGTCCGAGCCTCCGGGTGTGTCGCTGGAGGCCTGCGGCGACGCAGGCCCAAGAGGAATGATCACCACCTGCACGCTGGCGACGGATGCAGGGACAGAACTCGGCTTACGAGCCCTCCGACCGCGGACGCCTCGAGGTGAAGACCTCGGGGCGTTCGTGTTCCGAGGAGCCGAACGACGCCGCTTTGTTGACGTCGTGCCCCGCGCCTCGCTATCGGCGAGGACATGCTCCGCGCCTCGCTCCGATGGCTCGCCGCCGCGCTCGCGCCCTCGCTCCTCGCCGGTTGTGGCGCGCGCGACGCTCGCCCGCACGAGCCCGCGCCGAGCCCCGCGGTGAGCGCGGCCGAGCCCGCGCCCGCGAGCGCGGCGAGCTCCTCGAGCGGCGTCGCTCCCGAGGTGCCCGAGCGGCCACGGCGGCGCGCGCCCACCGACGGGCCACGCGTCGAGATCCCCGCCGGGGCCTTCGAGGTCGGGAGCGTCCCCGGCACCCCGTTCCGCCGCCCCTCGCGCGAGGCCGATCGCGTGCGCGTCGAGCTCCCCGCCTTCGCGATGGATCGCAGGCCCTACCCCAACGACCCTCGCCTCGCGCCGCTGCTCGTCACCTCGCGCAGCCAGGCGGCGTCGCTCTGCGCCGAGCGCGAGGGGCGCCTCTGCTCGGAGCTCGAGTGGGAGCGTGCGTGCGGGGGGCCCGACGCGAGCGCGTACGCGACGGGCGGCTCGATCGATCTCGACGCCTGCATGCGTGATCCCGCCTCGTGCGCGAGCGGCTTCGGCGTGATCGCGATGGGGGTCGAGCGGCCGGAGTGGACGGCCTCGAACGTGACGACGCGCCTCGGAGAGCGGGCCGTCCTGCGCGGCGCGCGCGACGACCAGGGCGCCGACTTCCACCGATGTGCCGCGCGCACCGAGCAGCCCGAGGCCCCCGGTCCGACGCTCCCGACGGTTCAGCCGGCGGCGTTTCACTGCTGCTACGGCGCGGCGCCGGAGCTCGCCTACCCCGAGCCCGCGCAGAGCCGCACCTTCGTCGACGTCTCCCTCTCGCTCGACGAGCTGCGAGCGGCCCTGCGTTCCGTCGCGGAGCTCGCGCCGTGGGCCGACGCCTTCCAGCCCTACGACGCCACCGACGGCGACCGAGCGCTCGCGCGAGGACACGCGACCCGCGACGCCCTCGCCGGCTGGGAGCTCACGAACGGCCCCTTCCTCTGGTCGCCGACCGCCGGAGACGAGGCGCTCGTCGTGTCGGGCCGAAGCGGCGAAGACACGCTCATCGCCGTCCTCTATCCGCGGCCCGATCGAGGCTATTGGCACGGCGCCTCGTTCATCCTCGAGCGCGAGCAGGCTCCGCTCGCCGTGACGCGGACGCCTCCCTCGCGGGGCGAGCTGCTCTGGACCGCCTGTCAGGGCTGCGGCGGAGAGTCGGGCGCGATCCGCCTCGGCGACGACGGCGTGATCCGCATCGCGACCCGCTGACCCGCTCAGCCTTCGGCCGCGACGGGGCTCGAGAGGACGCCGACGCCCGACACCTCGACCTCGACCCGCTGACCGGGCGCGAGCGGGCCCACGCCCTCCGGCGTCCCGGTGAGGACGACGTCGCCGGGGACGAGCGTCATGATGCTCGAGACGTAGGCGAGGAGCGTCGGGATCGGGAAGATCATCGACGCGCTCGAGCCGCGCTGCCGAATGACGCCGTCGACGCGCGTCTCGACGGTGATCCCGTCGAGCGGGCCCGTCTCGGTCTCGATCCACGGGCCGATCGGGCAGAACGTGTCGAAGCCCTTGCCCCGCGTGAACTGCACGTCCTTCTTCTGGAGATCGCGCGCGGTGACGTCGTTCGCGGCCGTGATCGCGAAGACCGCGCGCGCCGCCTCGTCCTCGCTCGCGCGCCTGAGCCGCCGCCCGACGACGATCGCAATCTCGCCCTCGTGCTCGATCCGCTGGCTCTCGCGAGGGAGCACGATCGCCTCGCCAGAGCCGATGAGCGCGCTCCTCGGCTTGAAGAAGAGCAGCGGCTCGCTCGGCACCTCGTTGCCGAGCTCCCTCGCGTGCGCCGCGTAGTTGCGCCCGACGCAGACGATCTTCGTCGGATCGACGGGGGGAAGGAGCCGCGCGCTCGAGGCGCGCTCGCCCGTCTCTTCGCCGCCGTCGTAGGGCGCGCGATCGAGCAGGCGCACGACCTCGTCGCTCGACGGCGTGCCCCACCGCTCCACCCCGGAAACCTCGAGCCTCACGTAGCGCATCCGCGCTCCTTAGCAGAGCGTCGAGCGCCGAGACGCTCGGCGACCGTCAGGAAACGAACGGGGCGAAGGCGGCGCGCGAGGGCGCGCCGTTTCGCCGAGCGTTCCACGCGAATTCGACTGGCATGCCGCTTGTGTAAGAGTCTCGCATCGTGCCCGCTCGACCGACCTCCTCCGCCGCGCTCGTCGCACTGACCGCGCTCTCGCCCATCCTCGCGTCGACGGGCTGCTACCTCGTTCACGGGCCGGATGACGCCGACGGAACGCTCGACGCCGCCTCGCCCGAGCCGGACGCCTCGCTCGACGCCTCGCTCGACGCCTCGCTCGACGCGGCCGTGCGCGATGGCGAGCCCGCCCCCGACGTGATCTTCGCCCCGGACACGGCGACGCTCGACACGGGCGCCGACGCCCCGGGGGATCGCCCCGACGCGCTCGAGCCCCCGCTCGAGCCGCACCCCGATCCGAGCCACTGCAGCGTGACGCCCGCGGTCGACCCCTTCGACACGCCCGTGCTCGAGCGCTGGTGGCCGGGAGGTCGGAGCGTCGAGCGGCCGGCGTTCGTCCACGTCTGCGCGACGCCGGTGGTGATCGATCCCGACTCGACCGACGGGGGCGAGCCGCACCCCGTGATCGCGTTCATCTCCTACGCGACCCTGGACGACGAGCAGGGCGTCCTCCGCGTCTGGGATCCGATGACGAACGAGACGATCACCTGGCCGAGCGATCCGGTCGCGATCGGCCCCTTCGAGCCCTCGACCAACATCGCGGCCGGCGACATCGACGGGGACGGATACGTCGAGTACGTCGGCATCGGCACCTACGACTCGATGTACGCGATCAACCACGACGGCACCCTGCTCTGGATGTCGCCCTACCCGCCGGCGACCGACCGCGGCGAGCGCTGGAACCGCAGCATCGGCGGCGCGGTGTCCCTCGCGGATCTCGACGGCGACGGCAACGTCGAGGTCATCGCGGGCAGGTGGATCGTCGAGGGTCGCACGGGCGCGCTCATCGCGCGCGGCGCCGACGACGCGTCGCGCGGCGTGAACCAGATGCTCGGCCCGATCTCGTGCGTCGCCGATCTCGACGACGACGGGATCCAAGAGGTGATCGCGGGCAACGCCGCGATCCGGATGGATGGCTCCTACCTCTGGCGCAACACCGACGTCCCCGATGGCTTCTGCGCCGTCGCCGACGTCTTGCTCGACAACCCCGGCCCCGAGGTGGTCCACGTCGGGCGCGGCCGCCTCCGCCTGCTCGACGATCGAACGGGCGCCGTGCTCTGGGATCGCCGGCTCGAGGGGCTCTCGGGCTTCCCGGGGGGCGGCGCGCCCACCGTCGGCGACTTCGACGGAGATGGCGACGTCGAGATCGCGGTCGCGCACGCGTCCCTCTACGGCGTCTACGATCCAGACTGTATCGCCCGCGACAACCCGCGCGGCTGCGGCGACGCGGGGCTTCGGTGGGTCTCCCCCTCGGACGACGGGTCGTCGGCGGTCACCGGCTCGAGCCTCTTCGACTTCAACGGCGACGGCCGCACGGAGGTCGTCTACAACGATCAGTATCAGTTCTACGTGTTCGATGGCGTCACGGGCCGCATCCTCTTCACGAACCCGAACTCGTCGAGGACGCGCACCGAGAACCCGGTCATCGCGGACGTCGACGGTGACGGGCGCGCCGAGATCGTGTTCTCCGCGAACGCGGAGGCGTTCTTCCTCCGCCCCCGCCTGACGGAGCCGGGCGTCTTCGTCTGGGGCGACGCGCGCGGACGCTGGGTCGGCGCGCGGAGGGTCTGGAACCAGCACACCTACCACATCACCAACGTCACCGAGGCCGGCCTCATCCCCCGCCACGAGACGCCCTCTTGGCGCGACTCCAACACGTACCGACAGAACCTCGCCGAGCGACGCGACACGACGCTCTACAGCCCCGACCTCTGGGGCGGCCGTGGTCATTACGCGTGCACGCCGAGCGGAGAGCTGGAGCTGAGCGTCGAGGTCCAGAACTGGGGCCTGGCCCGCGTCGGGCCGGGCATCGTCGTCAGCTTCTGGCGCGGCGGCCCGCGCTCGGGCGAGCGCGTCGCGGAGGCCGTGACGACGACCACCCTGCTGCCCGAAGGCGGCGCGGAGACCGTGCGCGTGCGCGTGCCGTTCGTCGCGCCCACGACCGACTACTACGCGATCATCGACGATCCGACCGATCTGCCGGCAGGCGGCGCGGCCAACGAGTGTCGCGAGGACAACAACACCGTCCTCATCTGGCGCCCGCACTGCTGAGCGCGACGCTCGCGACGCGCCCAGTTCGCGACGCGCCCAGCTCGCGACGCGCCCAGCTCGCGACGCGCCCAGCTCGCGACGCGCCCAGCTCGCTCAGTACGAGAACCCGAGCCCCAGATCGAGGCGCCACTGGCGCGGCAGCGAGGCGGCGAGCGCCGCGTCCATGTCGTGCGGGGGCACGAGGTCGAACGAGAACGCCGCGTTCAGCGTGACGATTTCGTAGCGCGCCTGAGCGCCGATGACCATCCGCGGGCGGATCGTGCGCAGGCTCCGGAAGACGGCGCTGTTGTTGAAGTCGCTCGGATCGCCGCGGCACGCGAGGCGAGCGCCGATCGAGGGATCGGGCGGGGCGGGATCGCAGAGCCGCCACGCGTCGACGGTCGGCGTGAGATCGACCAGCTCCGTGTCGGCGAAGGTGAAATTCGCTTGGCCAGCGACGTACGGGGAGAGCTCGAAGGCGTCGCCGATGACGAACGAATTCGACAAGGTCGCGTCCAGCGCGACGACGGTCATGTTGAACTGCGCGTCGCCGACGACGCTCTGCACCGCCGCGCGGATGGCGAAGTCGGGGACGAGCCAGTCGCGCCCCGTCCACCCCTCGAGCAGCGCCCACCGCAGCTCCGCGCCGACGGTGAAGTACTCGGTGTCGACGACGTAGCCGCCGCTCATCCCGAGCTCGAAGCCGAAGGGCAGCGGCTTGCGGATCGACACCCGCGTCCACGCGAGGATCGAGCGCACCGCTCGGTTGCGATCCACGCTCCCGGCGTCTCCCTCGGTCCCGCGCTGCCAGTAGTCTTGGTTGGCCTCGATCCCGGTCAACATCGTCTCGACGCCGAGATAGAAGCTGCGCGGCCCGCGGGTATGCGCGGGCTGGATGAGGGGCGGGATCATCGCGCCCGCGAGCTGCGTCGCGAGGCTCGCCCACGCCTCGTTGTCGGGGCAGAAGTCGGCGCCGCTGCAGCCGCCCGTCCCCTCGGGGACGCGCAAGCGCGAGAGCGCGAGGTTCATCCCCTGAGCCGACGCGGTCGCTGGCGCGAGGAGGAGCCCGGCGAGCAGCGCCCCGCCCATCCAGAGGCCGGCCCGAGACGCCATGGAGGTCGGGGCGAGAAACGCTCGAGGTCGGCGCAGCATCGGGCGGAACGCTATCGCCACGCGGAGTCGACCGTCAAGCTCGGCTGACGCGTGCTCGCGCGTGTGCGTCGCGTCGGATCAGCTCTCGGAGTAGACCGCGAGCTGCGCGCGGATCGTCTCCTCGCTGATCCCGTCGGCGATGTACTCCTTCAGGCAGTCGGCGATCGTGATGAGCATGTCGTCGACGCCCTTGTCTTCGATGAGCCTGCCGAGGAGCGCCCGAGCCTCACGGGAGTCGTCTTCGCGAAGGAATTGGCGAACTTGCTCGATCGAGATCTCGCCCGAGAAGTCGATCTGAGCGTTCTGCAAGAGAAAGCGGGCGAGCTCCTTCACGACGACCTCCGGCGGGAGAGAAAAGATCACATGTCGATGCGCGGCCACGCCGCGGGGCGCTCCACGGACGACACCCGGGAGCGAGGGGTGAGTCTTAGTCTCACCGTCGCCTCCCACGCAAGCATTTCCCCATCGATCGCGATCGGAGACTGCGAAACCCGCCTCGAACGCGTACCATCCGGGTCGAGGAGGCTCGCTTGCGGATCTTGGTCACGGCCTTCGCCCCCGTCCCCGGCACGAGCCCGCACGGGGCGGCGTTGATGGCGATGGTCGCGACCCTCCGCCGCGCCGAGCTCGATCTCGTCACGCTCAAGACGGATCAGCTGAGCCACATCGAGCGCGTCGGGGACGCGCGGATGTTCCGCGTCCCGGTGGGCGAGGGATCCCCGATGGCGCAACGCGAGGCCTTCGATCGCGCGGTCGCGCGTCAGCTCGAGGCCGAGCGCTACGACGTGATCCACGTCCGCGGGCCCTTCGACGGGGCGCTCGTCGCCGACCGGAAGGCCGCGCTCGGGTTCCGCCTCGTCTACGAGATGGCCACGTTCCCCGACGAGTCGCTCGGCTCGAACGTCGAGGCGATCTGGTCCGAGCTCCACGAGCGCTGCGTGCGAGCGGCCGATCTCATCCTCGTCCCGACCGAGGCGGCGCGGCGCGCGGTCGGCGAGGCGCACCCCGAGGCGCCGATCGAGCTGCTCTCCCCTGGCGTCGACGTCGGCGCGCTCGACTGGCGAGCCGCCGAGCCGCACGAGGTATCGCGGCTGCTCTTCCTCGGGAACTTCACGAGCGACCGCGACCTCCCGACCGTCCTCGCCGCGCTGCGCCGCGTCCACGAGAAGAGGCCCATTCGCGCGCTGTTCGCGGGCGATCCGGATCGGAGCCGGCGCGAGCAGCTGCGCCGCGTGGTCGAGAGCTTCGGCCTCGCCGATCGGGTCGAGGTCCGCGGCGAGCCGAGCGCCCGGTCGATCCCCGACCTGATCGGCGGAGCCGACCTCTGCTTGGCGCCCGCGGCGGCCGCGCCTCGCTTCCAGACGCTCGGCGATCTGCCGGAGCCCCTCCTCGAGTACATGGCGTGTCAGCGCCCGGTGATCGCCGGCGCGGTCCCGGGCGTCGCCGAGGTGCTGCGGGACGAAGGCGAGGGGCTGCTCTACCCCCCGGGCGACGACGAGGCGCTCGCCGACGCGATCCTCACGCTGCTCGGCTCCCCCGATCTCAGCCAGCGGATCACGCTGAACGCCTACGAGCGCGTGCGGCGACACTACTCGAGCGGCTCACGGCGCAGGCGCCTCGCCCGCATCTACGCGACGCTCCTCCCGGCGCTCCGCGAACTCGATCCTTGGCAGGACGAGTTCGCCGACGACGAGCTCGGGCCGAGCGCGTCGGTGATCGAGGCGGCCGACGCCGCGCTCCGCGCCGAGGGCGACGCGACGACCGCCGAGGGGATCGAGGCGCCGAACGACGACGGCGAGCCGCCGATCCAGCGCGTCACGAGCGATCCGGAGATCGCCGATCTCGCGGAGGAGCCGACGTCCGCGTACGTCGTCGTGGACGAGCAGTTCCAGGCTCCTCGCCCACACCCCGACACCGATCCCGGCCACGGGATCGGCGACGAGCAGACCCGCCCGGGGATCTGAGGGTCCCCGCGACACGCGCCGCTCGAGACGGAGATATCGTCGAAGCCGATGCTCTCCCTCGCCGCCCTCCTCTTCGTGACCCCGATCTTCGGCCTCGCGCTCGAGCCGCCTCGGCCGCTCGAAGACGTGACGGCCAGCGCCGCGGCCGATCCCGCGGCCGCGCCGGCGGGTCCGGAGGTCGAGGGCGACGCGCTCGGGCCGAGCGGCGCCGACGTGAGCCCCGAGGCCGTCGCGCGCGCCGCCGTGCCCGACGCCGACGAGGATCGCCGCGACGCGGAGCAGGTGCGGCGGCGGCGGGAGCTCTCGGAGGTCCACCGCGCGCTCGGCATCACGACCTGGGTCTCGATGACCGTCACCGTCCTCCTCGGCTTCCTCCAGTACTACGACCTCTACGGGATCGGCGCCGGCCCGGACGACAACCCTTGCGCGACGGGCCACGCGCTCCTCGGCCAAGACCTGTGCGAGGGCGCGCCGTGGCCGCATCGCATCTCGGCGATCACGACGAGCGCCCTCTACGCGACCACCTTCACCCTCTCGCTCGTCATGCCGGATCCGAACCACGCGAGCGAAGGGCCGGGCGAGCACGCGACGCGGGTGCGCGCCCACGAGGCGCTCCGGTGGGTCCACGCGATCGGCATGCTCGCGCAGCTCGGCCTCGGCATCGCCCAAGGGGCGGGCGCCTTCGGCGATCGCGCGACGAACTACGAGGCACTCCGCATCGCCGCGAGCGTCCACCAGTACCTCGGCTGGGTGACCTGGGGCGCGCTGACCGCCGCGGGCGCGGTCCTGCTCTTCTGACGAGCGAGGCGCGCTGTCAGCTCCGGAGCGAGCGCACGCCCGCCTTGTGCACCTTCCCCGAGAGCTCGTGGCCGACGAGCGCCTTCGCGACCTGACCGGCAGCCCAGAGCTTGTCGAGGTCGACGCCCGTCCGCACGCCCATGCCGTCGAGCATGTAGACGAGATCCTCTGTCGCCACGTTCCCGGCGGCCCCCGGCGCGTAGGGGCAGCCGCCGAGCCCGCCGACCGAGGCGTCGAAGGTCGTGACGCCGAGCTCGAGCCCGACGACGATGTTCGCGAGCGCCGTCCCGCGCGTGTCGTGCATGTGCATCGCGAGCTTATCGAGCGGGAATTCCGCCAGGTAGGCGCGCAGGATGCGCTCGGTCTGGCGCGGCGTGCCGACCCCGATCGTGTCGCTCAGCGAGAGCTGATAGACGCCCTGCTCGACGAGCTCACGCGCGATCCGGAGCCCCGCCTCGATCGCGACGTCGCCTTCGTAGGGGCAGCCCCAGAGCGTCGAGATGTAGCCGCGCACGCGCAGGCCCGCCGTCACCGCCGGCCGAATGAATTCGCGAAACGTCGCGAGCGTGTCCGCGACCGTCTTGTTCACGTTCTTGCGGTTGTGCGTCTCGCTCGCCGAGATGAAGACCGCGATCTCGGGCAGCCCCGAGGCGAGCGCGCGCTCGAACCCCTTGGCGTTGGGGCAGAGGGCGCTGTAGGCGACCCGATCGCGCTTGGGGAGCAGCCCGATCACCTCGTCCGCGTCGGCGAGCTGAGGCACCCACCGCGGCGACACGAAGCTCGTCGCCTCGATGCGGCGCAGGCCCGAGTCGACGAGCGCCTCGATGAGCCGCGCCTTGCGGGTCGTCGGGACCGTGACCGCCTCGTTCTGGAGGCCATCGCGCGGCGAGACTTCGTAGATCGAGACCTCGGAGGGCGTCTGCTCGAACATCCCGTGGAGATCGTCCACCGCGCTCGAGCCGTCAAGCGCGAAGGCGCCCCGTCAGGGCAGGTCCGTCCGCGTGAAGACGTCGTCGCGGCACGCGTAGCGTCGAAGCCCCACCTCGCGCCCGAGCGGCGCCGCGACGAGCAGCGCGCTGCCGGTCCACGCCGCGCGCGAGCGCGCGGGCGCGATTCGCTCGGGGAGGATCCCCTCAACGCGCGAGAGGGCACCGAGGAGCGCGATCCGCCGTGACCCCTCGCGGCCGCGCGCCGTCACCGACGGGCGCCCCGCCTCGCACGCGACCTCGAAGCTCGCGTCCGAGAGGCGCGCGCTCTCGTGCCCCATCGCGTCGACGAGCGAGACGGCGAGCCCGCTCTCACAGCGCCCCGAGACGGCGACGCCGTCTTCGAGCGGCGTGAGCGCCTCGACGGCGCAGCCCGGGAGGATGTCGAACGCCGCGGCGTACGAGAGCGCCGGCCGGATCGCGTAGAGCGTCGTCCCCGGCGAGGCGCCGCCGTGACAGAGCGCGTGGTACGACGTCCCGGCGCTCGCGAGCGCGCCGCGCAGCACCGCCGCGCAGGGCTCGGGGAGCTCCGCCTCGACGGCGCCCAGGGCGTCGTCGCCCGCGACGACGAGCGGGTCACGCCCGATCCGGGCGCATCGCGCGTCGCGCTCTGACGACGCGGCGCTCGAGCAGGCGCCGTCCGCCAGGCGACGAAGGAGCACGATGGAGCCGTCGTCGCGCGTCGTCATCGCGAGCCGCCCCCGCGAGGCGTCCGCGCCGCGACCGAGCGGCGTCGTCGGTCCGAGCGAGCGCGCGACACCCAGCCCCTCGGTCTCCTGGGACGAGTAGGCGCTCCACACCTCGGGCTCCACGCCGGACGCGATCCACGCGACGCCGAGGCGCGTCCCCGACGATCCGAGCACGAGCTCGTCCGCGACCGTGGGCCCGGCCCCCTCGCTCGGCCCGCTCGGGCGCGTCCGGATCGAGACCTCCGTCCCCCGCGGGCCGCCCTCCGGATCGAGCGCGATCGCGCGCACGCCGCCCCCCATGCTCGCCGGAGCGCCCCACGCGAGCGCGGCTCCTCCCGCGGTCGCGACGAGATCGAAGGCGAGGCTCCCGCTGACCGCGCGCGGCGCGATGATCGGCGCCGGCGCGGCGCGCTCCGCCTGTGCCGTGGCGGGAGGCGGGGGCGCGGGCGCGTCGGCGCCACACCCGAAGAGCACGCTCGCCACGGCGAGCGTGAGGGTCGGAGCCAGCGTCGAGGCGAAGCGAGCCGCGTCCATCGCGTCGAGCCTATCGCACGACGCGACCGCGCTCACGGCGCGCGGCGCACGCAGCGTCGAGCCGGTCCACGCTCGTACTCGAGGGCCCGCGCGCGCGCCTCGAGCGTGTCGCCCGCCGCGTCGACCGATCGCCGGAACGCCTCGAGCGCCTCCTCGCAGCGGCCGAGCTCGTGCAGCAGGATCCCACGCCCGATCTGCGCCGGCGCGAAGCGGGGATCCGCGCGCACGATGGCGTCGTAGCGCGCGAGCGCCTCCTCGAGCCGACCCGCGCGGACGAGCAACGCGGCCTCGCCGATCGCGAGCTCGCGGTCGAGCGAGAGGCCACGCTCCGCGCGCTCGCGGAGGGCGCGCGTGAACGTCTCGAGCGCGAGGGCCTCGTCCCCCGACTGGAGCTGCGCGAGGGCGAGCGCGTTCCACGTGCGCGCGCTGTCCGGATCGAGCGACGTCGCGCGCGCGAGGTGCGGCACGGCCTCGCGCGCGCGCCCCCAGCGCAGGAGCCGCGCGCCGAGCACCCGCTCGGGACGCGCGGAGGTGGGCTCGAGCCGCGCCGCCTGCTCGTACGCGAGCTCGGCCTCGTCGTAGCGGCGCTGCATCTCGAAGGTGTGGCCGACGAGGATGCGCGGCGCGGCGCGGGTCGGGAGCAAGCGCGCTGCTACCTCGAACGACGCGCGCGCCGCCTCGGGACGATCGGCCGCCATCTGCGCGCGCCCGAGCGCGAGCCACGCGCCAGGCTCCTCGGGGTGCTCGCGCGCCACCTCCTCGAGGATCGTCGCCGCGCGCTCGGCGTCGCCGTCGTCGAGGGCGCGCGCGGCGCGCTGGAGCGGGGAGGCGCAGCCCGAGGCGATGACGAGCGCGAGCGCGAGCGAGGCGGCGAGCGCGGCTTGACGACCGAGGATCGGCCGACGAGGATGGCCGCGATGACCCGTGAGACCTTGGAGACGATCCTCGCCGCCGCGCCCGGCGGCAAGCCCGAAGCGGCGAGCGCGACGAAGCCCGAGAAGGGCGCCGACAAGAAGAGCGCCCGACCGGCGAGCACGGACGAGCACGCGTTCACGTTCAGCGAGGATCACCGGGTCTCGTTGTACCTCGCGCTCGGACAGTCGGGCACGGTCGTCTCCGAGATCGTCCGGCTCGTGCTCGGCCCCCTCTTCCTCGCCGCCGAGCAGAAGGATCGGACGCGCCACTTCGTCGAGTACGACGCCGTGCGAGGCCTCTCCGTTCGGCCGCCCCGCTCCGACGGCGAGAGCACCCGGACGGGCTTCTGAGGCATGCGCCGCCGCGGGCGCTCGCCACGAGAGGCTTTCATCGCGCTCGAGATCGCGCTCTGATCGGGCCCCATGGCCTCCGAGCCGAGATCCGAAGGCGCGCGCGTCCTCGTCTGCGACGACGAGGCGAGCCTCCGCGAGATGCTCGGCGTGCTCCTGCGCCGAAACGGCTATGACGTCGCGCTCGTCGGCACCGTCGAGGGCGCGCGGGCGCTCCTCGCCGAGCGGAGCTTCGACGTGGTCATCACCGATCTCTCGCTCCCCGACGGGTCCGGGATGGACGTGCTCGGCGCGGCCCGCGCGGCCGACGATGCGATCCAGACGATCCTGATCACCGCGTACGGATCGACGGAGGTCGCGGTCGAGGCGATGCGCCTGGGCGCGTACGACTACGTCCAGAAGCCCTTCCGCAACCACGAGCTGCTCGCGCTCATCGAGAAGGCGCTCGAGAAGCGGGACATCGTCGACGAGAACCGCGCCCTCCGCGCGACGCTCGAGCAGAGGGAGCGCGCGCGCAAACTCCTCGGGCGGAGCGCCGCGATCCAGCGCGTGCTCGAGCTCGTCGAGCGCGTGGCCAGCTCCCCCACGAGCGTCCTCATCACCGGCGAGAGCGGCACCGGCAAGGAGATGGTCGCGCGCGCGCTCCACGAGGAGTCCAACCGGAGCAAGAGGCCCTTCGTCGTCGTCAATTGCGCCGCGATCCCCGAGGCGCTCCTCGAGAGCGAGCTCTTCGGCCACGAGAAGGGCGCGTTCACCGGCGCGATCGCGCGCAAGGACGGGCTCTTCAAGGAGGCCGAGGGGGGCACGATCTTCCTCGACGAGATCGGCGAACTCCCGCTCGCGATGCAGGTGAAGCTCCTGCGCGTGCTGCAGGAGCGCGTCGTGCGGCCGATCGGCGCCGCTCGCGGCTTCGAGCTCGACGTGCGAGTCGTCGCGGCGACCAACCGCGAGCTCGAGGCGGAGGTCGCCGCGGGGCGCTTCCGCCAGGATCTCTTCTATCGGCTCAACGTCATCCGGATCCATCTCCCGCCGCTCCGAGAGCGACGCGACGATATCCCGATGCTCGCGGAGCACTTCCTCCGCAAGCACGGCGCCCTCCAAGGCAAGCGGCTGCGCTTCGATCCCGCGGCGCTCGGCTGGATCGAGGCGCAGCCCTACCCCGGCAACGTCCGAGAGCTCGAGAACATCGTGGAGCGCTCCGTCGCCTTCGCGAGCGGCCCGCTCGTCACGCCTCACGATCTCCCGCTCGCGAGCGCGCCCGCGGTCGGGGCGCCTGCCCCTGCCTCTCCCCCATCGACGCCCTCGCTCACGCTCCCCGAGCTCGAGGGGCAGGGCTTCGACCTCGACGCCTGGCTCTCGGGCCTCGAGCGGGCGATGGTCGAGAAGGCGCTCGCCCAGAGCGGCGGCCACCAGCGGCGCGCCGCGAAGCTCCTCGGAGCGACCTTTCACTCCTTTCGCTACCGGCTGCGCAAGTACGGCCTCGCGAACGACGCCGACGACGAGCCGTCGTGATCGAGCCCGGCAGCGACGCGCGCGTCCTCTGCCTCGCGCTCGCGATGATCGCGGTGCTGCTGGTCGCGCTCGGCTCGCGGCGCGCCGCCGCGACGCCGCCCCCCGCTCGCGGGCCGAGTCGCGCGCCGACGCGAGCGAGGCTCGCGTACGCGCTCCTCGCCGTCGCGCCGAGCGCCACGCTCCTCCCGCTCGCGCCTTGGGCGCTCGGGGCGACCGCGTTCGGCGACGGCGTGACCCACGCGCGCGTGATCGCCGAGATCGCCGCGAGCGGGCTCCCCCACGGGTGGATCGGCTCCTACCTGGGCGGGTTCCCGTTCGCGGAGCACTACCCCCCGCTCGCATGGCTCCTCGGCGCCGCGCTCGTCGCGCTGGGGCGCTCGCCCCTCTACGCGACCCACCTGCTCGGCTTCGCGGCGCTCGCGCTCACGCCGCTCGCCTTCTTCTGGGCGACGGCGCGGATCGGGCTACGCCCGCTCGCGTGCGTGGCGGGCGCGTGGTTCCTCGCCGCGCTCTCGCCCGAGAGCGCGTTCGTCGGCGGCTACGAGAGCTTCTTTCGCCTCGGGCTCCTCTCCCAGGTGATCGCCCTCCCCTTGCTCCTCGTCACGGCCTCGCTCCTCGTCGAGGGTCGGTCCCACCACGGCGCGGCGCTCGTCGGATCGCTCGCGGTGCTCGCGCACCCACAGCTCACCCTCGTCTTCGCGCTCGTGGCGGCGATCGGCGCGGCGATCGCGCGTGACCGCCGCGCCCTTTGGCGCGTCGCCCGCGCGCTCCTCACGATCGGCGCGGTCGCGCTCGCCGTCTACGGCCCCGGCCTCCTCACGATGAGCGTCCCCTTCGGGTGGCCCTCGGGCCTCGGCTATCGCCACCTCGGGTTTCGGCCCGAGCGCGCGCTCGCGTGGCTCCGCGACGGCGGGCTGCTCGACGCCCGGCGCCCGATCGTCCTCACCGATCTCGCGCTCCTCGCGCTCTTCACGATCGCGCTCCTCGGCCGTCACCGCGCCGCGCAGGTGGCGCTCGGCGCGCTCGGCGTCGCCCTCGCCATCGCGCTCGGCGGCTACGCGATCGACGGCACCCCGGGCCTGCGCTGGCTCCTCGCCGTCCTCCAGCCGCTCCGGGCGATCACGCTCGTCCCCGCGATCCTCGCGCTCATCGTGACCCTCGCGATCGATCGCGGCGCGCCCCACGTCGAGCGGGCGCTCCTCGGCCACGGGAGGACGAGGACGATCGCGCCCCACGCCGCGACGATCCTCGCGACGGCGTGCCTCGCCCTGATGGCCCCCGCGCTCCTCGAGCGTCGGGAGAGCGCGCGGCACGGCGCGGCCGACGTGATCGCGCGGACGCCGTGCGAAGGCCTCGGCGATCCGCGCGCGCTCGCCGCCTCGCTCGCCCGCCTCGAGGGCGGACGCCTCTACTACGCCGAGGCGGACGCGAGGAGCACGCTCTGCTTGAACGACGGCGCGCTCCAGCTCGCGAGCCGCGTGCCGCTCGCGACGAGCCTCGCGGTCGGGACCCACGTCGGCGTCGAGGCGGAGCTCTTCGGGCTCGTCCCGCTCGGGACGCCTCGCGCGAGCGCGGCGCTCGAAGCGATCGGGGCTCGCTACGTCGTGAGCAGCGCCCCCCTCCGCGAGGGCTTCACCCGGATCGGCGCGACGAGCTCGCCGCTCTACGAGAGCGACGCTCGATCGGGCCTCGTCGGCGTAGGGTGCGTCCGCGAGCGCATGGCGGGGAGCGAGCGCGCCCTCCGAGCCGCGATCGAGGACGCGATCGACGCGACGCGCGCGGCCGAGCGCTTCCTCGATCCGCGTCGGCTCGTCGCCTGGCGGACCCTCGATGGCCCGCTCGCGATCGAGCGGGTCGATGACGACTGTGACGCCGACGACGCGCGCGTCGAGGAGCGCGAGCGCGAGCCGGGCGCCCTCGAGGCGAGCGTCACGACGAGCCACCCCGTCGACGTCGTCCTGCGGATCACGGCCCACCCGGGCTGGCGCGCGTCGGTCGACGGCGTGCGCGCGCCCCTCGAGCGGATCGCCCCGGGCTTCTTGTCGCTCCGCGTCTCGCCGGGGCGTCACCGGGTCGAGGCACGCTTCGAGGGCGCGCCGCATCGGCTCGCGCTCGTCGTCCTCGGGGCGCTGCTCGTCGCGCTCGTGAACGTCCCGTTCCCTGCGCGCGCTCGCTCGAGCGAGAGGTGGTATAGACTTCGCAGGACACCTCGGATCCGCGAACGCACGGAGGAGTGATGCATCGAGCCCCGTCCCGCCTGTCTCGCCTCGAGCGCTCCCGTCGCGGCTTCACGCTGATCGAGCTGATGATCGTCGTGGCGATCGTCGGCATCCTCGCCGCGCTCGCGATCCCGGCCTTCCGAGGGTACGTGCAGCGCAGCCGCATGGCGGAGGGCTTCGGCTTCCTCGGCGAGATCCGCCAGCGCGAGGAGGCGTATCGGAGCGAGTTTCGGCAGTACGTGACCGCGCCCTGGCACCCGTCGAGCACGCCCTATCAGAACGCCGCGGCCGCCGGCTGGGCGTCGACGACGGTCCCGCAGGCGTGGGTCCAGCTCGGCGCGGTGCCCGACGGACCGACGCGCTTCATCTACGAGACGAGCGCCGCGGCGCCCGGCACCGATCCCACGAATTGCCCGGCGGGCCTCGGGGTCAACGACTTCTCCTTCTGCGCGCACGCCGAGATCGACCTCGACGGCGACGGCGTCACCGCCTTCCTCGAGACGACCTCCGAGAATTCTCGGGTCTTCGTCGGTCGCGGCCGCTACAGCAGCACCTACCTCGCGCAGGGCTGGGAGTGAGGCCGCGATCCCTGACGTCCCCTCGAGGAAGCCTGCTTCGTGACGAAAAAAGCCACCCCTCCCGACCGATGGGTGGTTTTTTTCGCCTCAGCTCGACTCTGCGCCACGGTTTCGGGCATCGACGCGATGGCATGACGGTTGCTCTGAGCGCAGCCAACCGCCCGATGATGTTCATCGCGGCGCTGAGCCTCGGGAGGTCCCATGCGGACGCTGATGAAGAAGAAGTCCGGTTTCACCCTGATCGAGCTGATGATCGTCGTCGCGATCATCGGCATCCTCGCCGCCCTCGCGATCCCGGCCTTCATCGGCTACATCCGCCGCTCGAAGACGGCCGAGGCGGGCTCGAACCTCCGCAACATGTTCCAGGGCGCCGCCGCCTACTACCAGACGGAGCACTGGTCGAGCTCGATGGTCATCCGCACCTCGAGCGTCGCCGCGTCGACCGCGTGCACGGTCCCGACGGCTCAGACCTCCAACACCCCTGGCGTCGCCAAGACGCAGATCAACTTCCAGACCGGGCCCGCCGCATTCCGCGACATCGGCTTCACGCTCGGTGACCCCGTCTACTACCGCTACCACATCGTCAGCTCGGCGGGCGACATGTGTGGCTCCATGGCGAACGTGGATCTCTACCAGTTCCAGGCCCAGGGCGATCTCGACGGCGACGCGGTCCTGAGCACGTTCGAGCTCGCGGCGGGCTCGGACGCCGACAACCAGCTCATCCGCGGCCCCGGCCTCTACATCGTCAACGAGCTCGAGTGAGCGCCTGACGCGTCCCCGCTTTCGAGGAGAGGCTCGCCCATGCGAGCCTCTCTTCGTTCCGTCCCCGCGTGATCATGAAGCAAGCCGGCATCGCCCTCGCCCTCGCGCTCGCGGTCATCGCCGCGTCG
Organism: Sandaracinaceae bacterium; assembly: GCA_039809495.1. GTDB lineage: Bacteria > Myxococcota_A > Polyangia > Polyangiales > Sandaracinaceae > JAFLCL01. The sequence goes on along the minus strand of JBDHVC010000024.1, from coordinate 27,357 downwards.
CGGCTCCGGGTCTCGGCGCTCGAGCGGAGCGTCGCCGCGGAGCGCTACGAGGACGTCTACTACCTGCCGCCGCCCGCGTGGCTCGTCGTCTTCTCCCTCGGGCACCGCGAGGCGCTCGCGGACCTTGTCTGGACCCGCGCCCTCGTCTACCTGGGGGAGGCGTACGCGGAGGGCGCGGGGCTCCCCTTCGTCTTCGACTACGCCGACGCGATGCTCGCGCTCGACCCCGACTTCGAGGCCGTCTATCGCTGGGTCGCGACCGCAGGTGTCTACCAGCCCGTGGAGGTGCCCGTCGAGAGCCTCGAGCGGACGATCGCGATCCTGGAGCGCGGCCGCGCGCGCTTCCCCGAGGATGGACGCCTCGCGTGGCTCACCGGCGCCACGCTGAGCTTCGAGCTCGCGCCTCGGCTGCCCGCGGGCCCGGCCCGCGAGGACGCGCGCCTGCGGGGCGCCGAGCACCTGCTCGACGCCTCGCGCCTGGGCGCCGCGCCCGACTGGATGATCTTGAGCACGAGCTCCCAGCTCGCGACGCTCGGCGAGGCGGAGCGCGCGATCGAGGCGCTCGAGGAGATGTACGCGACGGTGAGCGACGACGCCGTGCGCGAGGAGATCTCGAGCCGCATCGCGTCGATCCGCAGCGACGCCTACGGCCGCGCCTTCGCCGAGGCCAACGACGCGTTCGAGCACGCTCGGCTGCGGCGCTACCCCTACCTCCACCCCGCGCTCTATTTCCTCGTCGCGCCGAGCGCCGACGAGTCTTACGAGGCGCCGCTGCGCGAGGGCTGGGGGCGCGTCCTCATCGACGAGCTCACGCCGGCTGACGAGGGCGACGGCGACGCTCCCTGATCCCGGGCCGGCCGCGCCGTCAGGGATCGCTCGAGGGCGCGGGCATGTTCGTCGAGGTGCTGCTCGCCGCCTCGCCCGGGTCGCCAGCGCCCTCGTCGGAGCCGAGCGCGATCCCGAGATCGGCCGCGGCGCGGACGATCCGCGCGTTCGCCTCGGCGAGCCCCGAAGTCGCTCGATACGCCGCGAGGAGCACCTCGCGCGCGGCCTCGGGGCGCTGGTCGTGCTGGTGCAGCTCCGCGAGGCCGATCGCCGCGCGGGTCGCCGTCGGATAGCGGCGGAGCGCGCTCTCGAAGTAGAGGAGCGCGAGGCCTCCATTGCCCCCTGCGCGCGCCGCCTCGCCCACCTGCGTGAGCTCCGACGCTTGGATCGTCCGCCCACGCCACGCGAGCTGCTCGGCGTGGCTCGCCTCCGCGCCGTCGCCTCGGAGGATCGCGCAGCGAAACACGACGTGCGCGACCTCCGGGAGGCGCGCCATGAGCGCCTCGCGCTCCGCGATCGCGAGCGCCGAGACCGCCTCGCAGCCCGCCGCGCTCGCCACGACGAAGCGCCCGAGCGGAGTCTCGAGCGAGCGCGCGTGCTCCACGATCTCGGCGCGGATCGGAGCCTCCGTGAGCGCCGTCCGCAGCGCGAGGTCGGAGGGAACCGGGTCGGCGACGGCGCGCGCGAGGAGCGCGCTCGAGAGCCCCGCGAGGAAGCGCAGCGTCTCGGCGCGCGCGCGCGCGTCCGGCGTCCCGAGCGCGTCGTAGGCGGCGAGCGCGCCCGTGACGTCCCCCCGCGCCTCGAGGAGCCGCGCCTCGACCATCGGGGTGAGGCCGACGCTCCGAGCGACGCGATCGAGCGCGAGCCGTCGGCTCTCGACGAGCTCGATCCGCGCGAGCAGGAGCTCCTCGGACGCCGGCTCGGACGCCCACGGGATCGCGCCGAGCGCGCGATCGAGGTCGCTCGTCGAGATCCCAGCCCCCGCCGGGAGCGCCGCCAGCTCGAGCTCGAGCAGCGGTCGATCGTCGACGATCGTCTCCCCCCCTTCGGCGAGCGCAGTCGTCGCGGCCTCGTCGAGCTCTTGGCGAGCCAGCACGTCGCGCGCGCTCTCGAGGCGATAGGGCGCGAAGAAGGGCCCGACCGCGTCCATCGCGCGGATCCGGGCGCTCTCGTCGAAGCCGAGCGGGCGCGGCGTGCGCGACGCCATGAGCACGAGGCTCGTCGACTCGACGACGAAGCCGCGGACGTGGGGGAAGACGTCGACGAGCGTCCGCACGATGGCCTGGAGGTGCGGCAGATCCATGCGAAAGAGGTTCACCCAGAGCCCGAACACGCCGTCGTCGCGCAGCGCGCGCGCGACCTCGAGGAAGAACTCGTGGGTGTAGAGCGCGCTCGAGCCGGCGAGCCAGGGGTGCGAGGGCTGGGAGATCACCGCGTCGAGCGAGCCCGGCGGCGTGAGCCCGAGCTGGTTGCGAGCGTCGTCGACCACGAGCTCCGCTCTCGGATCGTCGAGGGGGAAAGGCCGCTCGCGCGCCTCGTAGAGCAGGCGCGAGGCCTCGACGACGGCGTCCTCGAGCTCGATCACGCGGACGTGGCCGAAGCCGCTCGCGAGCGCCATCGCCGCCGTGTGCCCCGCGCCGAGCCCGATGACGAGCGCCTCGTCGCGACGCCCCGCGAGCACGCCGGGCAAGCCCCCGAGCGTCACGAGCTCCGGGCCGAAGCCCGGACGGCCCGGCGAGAAGCCGGACTCCGGGCGTCCGTCGTTGTAGAGCGTGAGCGAGTCGCGGCCGCGGATGATGGTCGCCGTCGTGTTGCGGCCCTCGCGCAGGAAGACGACGCGCGACGCCCACGACTCGTTCGGGCCGTGCAGCACCGCGTCCATCGGGCTCGCGGCGCTCTGGAGGAGGAAGCGGAGATCGAGCGAGGGCCGCAGCACGAGGACGCCCGTGAAGAGCGCGAACGGTAGGATGAGGGCGCCGACGCGCGCGAGGAGCGAGCCCGTCGCCTCGCCTCGCGGCGCGGCGTGTCGGAGCGCCAGCGAGGCGACGAGCGCGTTGACCGCGGCGAGGGCGAGCAGGCCCGCCTCGGTGCCGAGCGTTGGGATGAGCAGGAACCCGGTCGCGAGGGATCCGACGAGCCCGCCGAGCGTGTTGGTCGCGAGCAGGATGGCCGCGCCCCGGCCCGCGTCGCTCCCTCGCTCGATCATCGCCCACGTGGCGGGGAGGCCCGTCCCGAGCGCGAGCGCGAGCGGAAAGAGCAGCGCGAACGAGACGAGGCCGACGATCCAGCTCGCGTGCGGGACCGTGTCGAGCTCGCCCGAGAGGATCGGGATGACGCGCGGGACGAAGGGGACGAGCACCATCGCGAGCGCCGTGAGGACGACGAGCGCGCTCTGGCTCGCGCCGAGGATCGCGGCGGGTGAGACGCGCCGGCTGAGCGCGCGCGTGAGGAGGGCGCCGGCCGCGATGCCGAGGAGGTAATTCACGAGCATCGCCGCGAACGCCGGGGTCGTCCCGTGGACGATGATGCGCAGGACGCGCGTCCAGAGCACCTCGCTCCCGAGGGCCGCGAGCCCCGCGAAGAACGCGAGCGTCGCCGCGAGCGCGACGGGCGGGGGCGCGGTCGCGGACGCCTCGGCCTGCGGGCTCGGCGCCACCTTCCGGACGTCGCGCATGAGCCCGAAGACGAGCCCCGCCGCCGCGACGCTGAGCAGCGCGCCGGTGACGACCGTGAGCCTCGTGCCCAGGCGCGGGACGAGCAGAAACCCCGCCGTCGCCGCGCCGAGGACGGCGCCGAGCGTGTTCGAGGTGTAGAACGCCGTCACCGAGCGCGACCACGCGGGCTCCCGCGACGCCTCGGCGACGACGGGGAGCGTCGCGCCCATGAGCACCGTGGGCGGCAGGAGCGCGAGCGACGCGAGGAGGAAGCGCACGAGCGTGAGCGCGCCGAAGCTCGCGCCTTCGCCGAGCAGGCCGTAGGCCGCGCCGATCCCCGGCACGATCGCGAGCGAGAGGAGCGCGTAGCCGCCCACCGCGAGCTCGAGCAGCGCGTAGACCCTCGCGGGGCGCTCGACCCGGCGCACGTAGCGCGCGGCGATCGCGTTCCCGAGGCCGATGCCGAGGAAGTAGGTCGCGAGGACGGTGGCGACCGCGAGGTCCCCGACGCCGAAGATGCGCTGGAGCAGGCGCGTCCACGACATCTGATAGATGAGCCCCGCGGCGCCCGAGAGGACGAGCGCGAGGTGCAGCGAGGCGAGGCTCGTCACCCCGCGCCCCGCGCGGATCCCGCCCGCGCCCTCGGTCCGCGCGCGTTCGCTCATGGCGAGGGCTCGTCGGGTGTGGCGGCCGGGCTCCGCGCCTCGCTCGGCGGAGCGTCGGCCGGCGCGCGTCGCGGCCCGCTGCCCTCGGACGACGAAGAGAGCCCCGAGATGCTCGCCGTCACGGGCACCCCGAGGACGATCTCGCGGAAGTGGAGGAAGAGGCTCTGCGCGATGCTGAGCACGGGCACCGCGAGGAGCGCGCCGAGGATCCCGAAGAAGTGCTCGCCCGCGATGAGCGAGAAGACGACGAGCACGGGGTGGACCTTCGCGGCGTCGCCCATGATCTTCGGGTTCAGGATGTTCGCCTCGATCTGATGGATCCCGATGATCCACGCGAGCGTGAAGAGCGCGACGCCCAGGCCCTGCTGGAGGCCGACGAGGACGGCCGGGACGGAGCTCAGGATCGCGCCGAAGATCGGGATGATCGAGAGCACGGTCGCGATCAGCGTGAGCACGGGCCAATACTCGAGATCGGCGAGGTAGAAGCCGACGCCGCTGAGCACGCCGTTGATGAGGCAGATGAGGAGCTGGCCGCGCACGACGCCCGCGAGCCCCTTGTCGATCCGATCGAGCAGGAGGTCGAAGCCCGCGCGCTGAGCAGGCGCGACGAGCGTCCTGAAGAAGCCGAGGATCCCGTCCTTCGTCGCGAGGATGTAGGCGGAGATCATCAGCATGATGAAGAACTTGAAGATGCCGTTGACGAGCGCGGCGACGAGGCTCTGCGCGGTGCGGAGCGCCGCCCCCGCGCTCTGCTCGCCCTCGCGCATCTGGCGTCGCAGCGCCTCGGTGATCTGCGCGGAGAGATCCAGCGACTCGGGCTCGTGATCTTCCTCGGCGCGCAGGACGTACCCGCCCCCGGTGATCGGCCGGATCGAGAGGCCCTCGCGAGGGAGGACCAGATCGAAGCCGCCCTCGGCCGTCGGTCGGAGCGCGACGTGGCCGGGCGCGACCTCGTCGAGCCCCTCGCTCGGACCCTCGGGATCGCGGCCCGCGCGCTCATCGAGGGCGTCCGGGCTGGCGGCGTCGTCCTCGTCGCTCGGCGCCCCCTCGTGGGGATCGATCGCGACGGCCGCGCTGAACGAGCGCACCGCGTGGTCGAGCGCGGGCAGCCACTCGTGGCGCGCGGTGCGGAGCATCCGCGGCGTCTCTCGGCCGAGGCGCCCGAATTCGCTGGCGATGAGGGGCGCCCCCACGGCGATCGCGCCGCCCAGCGTCCCGAGCAAGGAGACGTAGAGGACGACGACGGCGAGCGAGCGCGGGATCCTCCGCCCCGCGACGCGGCGCGCCTGGAGCCAGTCGACGATCGGCGCGAAGACGTACGCGACGACCAGGGCCAGCGTGAAGGGCGCGAGCACCTCGCGGAAGGCGTACAGCACCGCGACCGCGAGCAGCCCCGTCGCGCCGAGGAAGACGATCCGGCGAGAGCGCTCGCTCGCCTCGCGCGGGCCTTCCGATGGGGGCGACGAACCGCTCATCGCTCGGCGTATACGACGCGCCCGAAGAGGCGTCTACCGCTCACCGGGCCTCCGACGCGCGAGCGCGCTTCGCGCCGTCTCGCGCAGCTCCGCGGGCGCTGCCTCGTCGCCCGCGACCCGAGCCCAGAGCGCCTCCGCCTCGCGCTCGTGCCCAAGGACGTGGTGCGCGAACGCCGCGCCCATCGCCGCGCGCGGATCGCCCGGCGCGACCTCGAGCGCGCGCTCGAACGCGTCGAGCGCCCGCTCGGGCTCCTCGAGCGCGAGGGAGTGCTCTCCGAGCTCGACCCAGTCGCGCTCGAAGTGCGGCCGCCCGGCCACGGGGACGTCGAGGAGGACCGCGAGCGCCGCGGCCACGCCGAGGAGCGTGAGCGGGCGGGCGGCCCGCGCGACCGCCAGCCGACGCGCCTCGAGCACGAAGAGCACGCTGAAGATCGCGAAGAGCGGCAGCAGCGGTGCTCGATAGCGATCCGTGACGAAGACGAGAGCGACGGAGAGCGCGAGGCCGATCGTGACCAGCCCGAGCGCGCGCGCGCGGCGCGCTCTGCCGGGCGATCCAGGCGCAGCACGGAGTGGGAGGAAGACGGCCCAGAGGAGACCGAGCAGCCCGAACGGCGCGACCCAGCCCGCCTGCGGAAACGGGAACGAGAGCGTGCGGGTCGCCTCCCGCGCGAACGCGTACGGGAGCACGAGACCCAGCTCTCGCGCGTTGAAGACGAGGTGGACCTTGCGCGCGAGGAGGACGGCCCAGCCGAGCGGATCGGCGGCGACGTGCTCGGCGGTGCGCGCCACCCAGAAGCGATCGGCGTCGACCTCGTCGAGCGGGCGCCCGCTCCGCTCCGAGGCGACGCGACGAAACGCCTCGAACTGGGTCGAGGGAGAAGCGCCCCCCGGGATCTCCGGCGGCGCACGGAACGTCCCCGTCGCCCCAGGCCCGTTGCCGATGTAGAGGTTCAGCCCGCCGTGGCTCGTGAGCGGGACGAAGCGCCCGCTCGCCACCGCGTTGCGCGCCGTGAGCGGCGCGAGGGCGAGCGCGAGCCCGACGAGCACCGCGCCGATCCGCGTGAGCCGCTCGCGGCGCCCACCACCGCTCGCAGCGAGGAGGACGAGGAGGGGCGCGAGCAGGACGCCGTTCGGCCGGAACAGGCAGACGAGGCCGAGGAGAAGCGCGGCGCCCCCCCAGCTCGCCGGCCCTCGCGGGGCATCCTGCGGATCGGCGACGGCTCGCGCGAGCGCGAGCGCGAACGCGAGGACGAGCGCGCTGGCGATCGACTCGGGGAGGATCGCCCCGTCGAAGAAGACGAGCGGGCCGAGGAGCCCCACGAGCGCGGCGGTCACGAGCCGCGCGAGCGGGCTCTCGCTCGGCAGCACCTCGCGCGCGAGCGCCCACGCGAGGGGGACGCTCGACGCGCCGAGGATGGCCTGGATCGCGCGCATCGCCAGCGGCTCGGCGCCGAACACCCGGTACACGATCCCGAGCGCGTAGAAGTAGCCTGGGCTCATCCGCAGCGGGTGCGGGTCGAGGAGCCAGTCGCCGGCCGCGATCCTGCGTGCGGCCGCGTCGTAGAGGCTCGAGTCCGTCGGGAGCTCGGCGCCCCACGGCAGCCCCTCGAGTTCGAGGAGCCAGATCCCCCGTAGGGCGAGCGCGACGGCCGTGAGGATGACGAGCCAGCGGCGCTCCGTGGCGCCCATCGCTCGCGCGGGGGGCTCGCTCATCCCCTCAAGCTACACGGATCGCGTGGCCGCCCGCGCACGATCGTATGCTCGGCGGCGATGTCGTCTCCGGGCGTCGCCTCCCCGCGCTGGCTCGCCTCCCCGTGGGCGCTCGGCGCGGCGATCGTGGTGGTGTACGCCCTCTCGCTCGGCGGCGGGTGGCTCGGCTACGACGACACCTGGCTCGTGCGCGACAACCCGATCGCCAGCGATCGATCGTGGAGCGCGCTCGTCGCGATCCTCGGCCACCTCGATCGCGAGACGCGCCTCACGCTCGGCGCGGAGTACCTCCCGATCCGAGACGTCGTCACCTGGCTCGCGCGCGCCTGGCTCGGCCTCGACGCGCTCGGGTTTCGCGTGCTCTCGCTCGGCCTCTACACGCTCGCGTGCGCGCTCCTCGTCCGCTCCGCGTCAGGGCTGCGCTCCGGGGGCTACGTGCTCGGCGCGTGGATCTTCGCCCTCCATCCGGTGCACGCCGAGTCGGTCGCGTGGATCGCCGGGCTGAAGGACGTGCTCTCGCTGCTCTTCGTCGCGGCCGCGCTCCTCTCGAGCGAGGAGCGGACGACACGGCGGCGTGCCCTCACCGTGGTCTTCGTCGCGCTCGCGTGCGGATCCAAGGCGGCCGCGGTCGTGGCGCCGGGGCTCCTCGCCCTCGCGGACGTGCTCCGCGGGCGGCCGCAAGACCGCGTCGTGCTCGTCGCGAGCGGCGCCGTGGCGATCACCTGGGCCCTCGTGCACGCGTGGATCGGCGGGATCGTGGGCATGTTGGCGACCCCGCTCGGCGCGACGCCGCTCGAGCGGCTCCTGAGCGTCGCCGTCCTCGGCACGCGCTACCTCGGCCTCTCCTTCCTCGTCGTCCCCGAGAGCGTGGTCTACGACGTCCCCGTCCACGGCGTCGATCCCACCTCGATCGCGGCCTCGACGCTCTGGCTCGCGCTGATCGTCGGCGTGACGCTCGCGTGGCGGCGCGGCGCCCTTTGGCCGGCCGCCCTGCTCGCCTGGTTCGTCGTCGGCCTCCTGCCCGTCTCGCAGCTCCTCGCGCCGCTCCAGAATCGGATGGCGGATCGCTACCTCCTCTTCTCCGTCTGGGCCCCGAGCGCGCTCGTCGGGCTCGGCCTCGAGGCGCTCGCGGCCCGCGTTCGCGAGCGCGGTCGAGCGCTCGTGCTCGGGCTCGGCCTCGCCGCGGTCTCGATGATGACCCTCACCCGCGCAATGACCTTCGCCGACCCCGTCGCGCTCTTCCTCGAGGCGACCGAGGAGACGCGCGCGGATCCCAAGGCGCCTCTCCTGCTCGGGGACGCGCTCTACGCGCGTCAGCGCTACGCCGACGCCGAGGCGGCGTATCGGCTCGCGATCGAGCGCGACGGATTTCAGACGAGCCGCGGTCGGCGAGCGGGGAACGGGCTCGGTCGAGCGCTCGCTGCGATGGGCCGTCGCGACGAGGCGATCGAGCTCTACCGCGCGCTCGTCGAGCGCTACCCCGACGATCCCAAGGGGCTCCACAACCTCGCGGTCCTCGAGGAGCAGGCGGGGCTCGTCGACGCCGCGCGCGCCCATCGAGCCGAGCTCGAGCGTCGCTTCCCGAGCTACCGCCCCAACGAGACGACGCCTGGCCCGTCCTGAGGCGTGATCCTCTCGGGGCTCCGAGCGAGAGAGGCCGGACCCTCTCGGATCCAGCCTCTCGTCGCCCGCCGAAGACGGCGCGCTGTCAGCTCCCTTTGCCGGTCAGCTGCCGCCGCCGGTCAGCTTGTCGCCGAGCTTCTCCTTGAGGACGTCACCGAGCTTCGCGCCCGGGCGGCCAGAGCTCGACTGCGGCTTGGCGGTCGCCATCTCGATCGAGCGCTCCTCGCCGTACTTGAGGACCTCCGCCGTGCCCGCGATCTCCATCTTCTTGAGGGACAGCGTGATGCGACGATCGGCGGTGTTCACGTCGAGGATCTCCGCCTTGACGATCTGGCCCTCCTGCACGAGCGTGCGGGGGTCGTCGACGCGGTCGTAGCTGAGCTCGCCGAGCGGCACGAGGCCCTCGACGCCGCGCTCGAGCTCGACGAAGACGCCGAAGTCGGTGATCGAGATGACGCGCACCTCGAGCATCGTGCCCTGTGGGTAGTCGAGCGGGATCCGCTGCCAGGGATCCTCGTAGAGCTGCTTGATGCCGAGCGAGACCTTCTTCTCCTCGTGGTTGACCGAGAGGATGATCGCCTCGACCTCGTCGCCCTTGCGGTAGACGTCCGCGGGGTTGTTGATGCGCTGGGTCCAGCTCAGGTCGGACTTGTGGACCATGCCGTCCACGCCGTCCTCGATGCCGACGAAGACGCCGTAGTCGGTGACGCTCCGCACCTTGCCGCGGATGATGTCGCCCGGGTTGTACTTCTCGGTGAAGACCGTCCAGGGATCGGGCTCGAGCTGCTTGAGCCCGAGCGAGATCCGCTTGAGGGCGGCGTCGACGTCGAGGATGACGCACTCGACCTCCTGGCCGATCTCGACGAGCTTCGAGGGGTGCTTCGGCTTCTTCCACGACATCTCGCTGACGTGGATGAGGCCCTCGATCCCCGGCTCGAGCTCGACGAACGCGCCGTAGTCGGTGATCGAGACGACCTTGCCGGAGACCTTCATCTCGACCGGGAAGCGCTCGGCGGCGGTGTTCCACGGGTCGTCGACCGTCTGCTTGAGGCCGAGCGAGACGCGCTCGGTCTCGGCGTTGTACTTGAGGACCTTGACCGTGACCTCGTCGCCGACGTCGAAGACCTCGCTCGGGTGGTTGACGCGACCCCAGCTCATGTCGGTGATGTGGAGCAGGCCATCGATCCCGCCGAGATCGACGAACGCGCCGTACTCGGTGATGTTCTTGATGACCCCGGTGACGACCATGCCCTCCTCGAGGTTCTCGAGGGTGCGCGCCTTGAGCTCGTCACGCTCCTTCTCGAGGAGCACGCGGCGGCTCAGCACGATGTTGCCGCGCTTCTTGTTGAACTTGATGACCTTGAAGTCGAAGTTCTGACCGAGGAGCTTGTCCAGGTTGCGGACGGGCCGGAGATCGACCTGGCTGCCCGGGAGGAACGCCTTGACGCCGCCGCGGATGCTGACCGAGAGGCCGCCCTTCACCCGCGAGGTGATCGTCCCCTGGATGAGCTCGTCGCGCTCGCACGCGGCGCTGATCTCGTCCCAGACCTTCAGCTTGTCGGCCTTCTCCTTCGAGAGCAGGACGAGGCCGTCGTCGGTCTCCTTCGACTCGACGAGGACGTCGACCGTGTCGCCGACCTTGACCGAGGGCTCGCCGCCGGGCTCGACGAACTCGTCGACGCGGATGACGCCCTCGGACTTGTAGCCGATGTCGACGACGACGTGGTCCTTGCCCACCGCGATGACGGTCCCGGTGACGATGTCCCCCTCCTTCAGCGCGTCGGCCTTGGCGACGGATTGCTCGAAGAGGTCGGCGAAGCCGCCTGGCTTGCGGGGAGGCGTCTGGATCTGGGACGTGGTCATCTGGTTGGGTGGGCCTTTCTGATTCGTCGAGGTTGGGTTGGGAACCGACCGTTCACGCGCCCCGTCGGAATCAATCGACGGAGCGCGCTCGCCCGAGAGGAGCTCGGGCACGCGACGCGGCGCGAGGAACGCCCGCGAAGGGCGCCTGGGCTAGCAGCGGGGAGATGGCGTGTCAATCCGGTCGGCTCGTGGCCGCTCGGCGCGCGAGCCCGACGATCTCGTCGACCAGCTCGTCGAGCGATCGTCCGGTCGTGTCGATGCGGATCGCGTCCTTCGCCTCGCGCAGCGGCGCGTGCTCTCGACCGGCGTCCCGGAGATCGCGCTCTCGAAGCTCCGAGCGGATCTGCTCCATCGTCACCGGCTCGCCCCGCGCGAGGTGCTCGGCGTGCCGCCGGCGCGCGCGCTCTTCGTCCGTCGCGACGAGGAAGACCTTCACCTCGGCGTCGGGAAAGATCACCGTGCCCACGTCGCGCCCCTCGAGCACGACGCCGCCGTCGCGGCCGAGGCCGCGCTGCACGCCGAGCAGCGCCGCGCGGACCTGGGGATGGACCGAGACGCGCGAGGCGCCGACCGACGTCTCCGGCGTCCGCAAGAGACCGAGCGGCCGCTCGCCGTCGACCTCGAGCACGCCGTCGACGAAGGCGAAGCGGAGCGCCGACGCGAGCTCGCCGAGGGCGGGGCCGTCGTCGAGCGAGATCCCGCGGCGAGCCGCCCAGAGCGCGATCGCGCGGTAGAGCGCGCCCGTGTCCACCAGCGTGTAGCCGAGCCGCGCCGCGACCAGGCGCGCGATCGAGCTCTTGCCCGCGCCCGCGGGGCCGTCGATCGCGATGATGACGCCGCGCGCCCTCATGCCTCGACGTCCTCCTCGACGACGCTCGCGCCGAGCGCGCCGAGCGCGGCCGCGAAGCCCGGGAAGCTCGTCCTGACGCACGCGACGTCGTCGACCACGCTCTCGCCGTCCGCGAGGAGGCCGAGCACGACGGCCGCCATCGCGACGCGGTGATCGCCGTGGGCGTGGACGTGCGCCGCGCGGAGCGGGCGCCCCCCGTGGATCGTGAGCCCGTCGTTCAGCTCGACGACGTCGACCCCGAACGCCGAGAGCACCTCCCTCATCGCGCGCAGCCGATCGCTCTCCTTCGCGCGGAGCTCCTCCGCGTCCCGGATGTCGCTGCGGCCGCTCGCGAGCGCCGCGAGGACGCAGGCGATGGGGACCTCGTCGATCATGCGCGTCAGCATCTCGCCGCCGACGCGAAAGGGCGAAGGAGCGCCCGCGCGCGCCACGAGCCGGGCGACGGGCTCCTGGCCCGCCGCGTCACCCCTCGGGATGACCTGGATCCGCGAGCGCGTCAGCCCGAGCACGTCGAAGAGCCCGGTCCGCGTCGGGTTCGTGCCGACGCCCTCGATCGCGACCTCGCTGCCCGGGACGAGCGCGCCCGCGACGAGGAAGAACGCGGCGCTCGAGAGATCGCCAGGGATCGTCCAGTCGAAGCCGCCCCAGCGGCGCTCCCAGCCCGTCGGATCGAGCACCGAGATCGGCCCGGCCGTCCGGAAGGGCACGCCGAGCGCGAGCATCATCCGCTCGGTGTGATCGCGCGAGAGGAGCGGCTCGTAGATGCTCGTCGGCCCGTCCGCGTAGAGGCCCGAGAGCAGGAGGCAGCTCTTCACCTGCGCGCTCGCGATCGGCGCCTCGTAGCGCAGGCCCGAGAGGCGCTCGCCCTCGAGCAGCGGCGCGATCGAGAGCGGCGCGTAGCGCTCCTCGGGATCCGCCCCGCGCACGCCGGAGATCTGCGCGCCTCGAGCGCGCAGCGGCTCGATGATCCGACCCATCGGGCGCCGCGACAGGCTCGCGTCGCCGACGAGCCGCGTGCCGAAGCGCTGCGCCGCGATGACGCCCGCCAAGAGGCGCATCGTCGTCCCCGAGTTCCCACAGTCGATGACGCCCGAGGGCGCCCGGAGCCCCTCGAGGCCGACGCCCTCGACGCGCGTGGCGCCGTCGGGCTCGCGCGTGAACGCGACGCCCATCGCCTCGAGCGCCGCGCGGGTCGCCTCGACGTCGAGCCCCTCGGAGAGGTTCGTGAGGCGCGAGCGCCCCTCCGCGAGCGCCGCGAAGATCAGCGCGCGATGCCCGATCGACTTGTCGCCGGGGACGGTCACGCTCCCTCGGAGGGGGCCGCTTCGGCTCACACGAAAGCGTCGCATCGGGCGAGTGCGTACCGCGAGCGTCGTCGCGTTGCACGCCCCGCGCTCACCGCGCGCTCTCGCCCTCGCGCGTCGGGCGCGGGAAGCTGCCGAGCACCTTCACGAGGCGGCTCTTGCCGCGCACGTCGTCGAGGACCGACACGATCGCGCGATCGCTCGCGTGTCCGTCGAATTCGAGGAAGAACGTCGAGCCGAGCGCGGAGCCGGGCGCCCGGCGCGACTCGACCCGCGTCAGGTTGATCCCGCGCCGCGCGAAGGGCTCGAGCGCCGCGTAGAGCGAGCCGGGCTCCTCGCCCAATTCGAGGACGATCACCGTGCGATCGCGCCCCGTGCGGCGCGACGCCTCCCGCCCCACCACCACGAACCGGGTCTCGAGCGATCCGTCATCCTCGACGTGCGAGCGGACGAGCGCGAGGCCTGGAGCGTCGGCGTCGCTCGTCGCCACCGCGGCGCCGCCATGATCCCCGGCCGCCAGCTCGGCCGCGACGCTCGCCGCGCGCACCTCGATCACCGTGGCGCTCGGGAAGTCGCGCTCGAGCGAGCGCGACGAGGCGGTGAGCGCGATCGGCGTCGCGTAGATCTTCTCGACGTCGCTCGCGTTCCCCGTCCGCGAGTAGAGGTGATACGCGTTGGGGATCGTCACCTCGCCCACGATCCGCCCCGCGCTCCGCGCGAGCGTGAACAACGTCGCGGCGCTCGTCCCGTCGCTCCCCGTCTCGAGCGGCACCACCGCACAGCTCGCCTCGCCTCGCTCGATCGCGCGGAGCGCGTCCTCGACGCTCGGGCGGGTGACGAGCTCCACGATCGAGCCGAAGACCTTGCGCGCCGCCACCGCCGCGAGGCTCGGATCGAGCCCGGCGAGCGCGACGCGAAGCGGCGCCGCGAGGAGCGCGCACGCGCCGAGGATCTCCCGATAGATCGGCTCGATCGCCGCGTCGGGCAGGGCACGCCCAGCCTCGCTCCGCGCGACCTCGACGTCGGCGAGCACCTCCTCGATGCGCGGGAGCTGGAGGTACGCCTCGGGCCGCTCCGCTCGGAGCGCGACGATCGCGCGGACGGCCCGCGCCCGAGCCTCGAGCGCGCGGGCGATCGCGCGATCGGCCTCCGAGAGCGCCGCACGGGCACGCACATACGCCTCGTGCTCGTCTGCCATGCCTCGACTGTATCACCCGCGCGCGCCGACGCTCCCCGCGCGCCGCGCCGAGCCAGCGCGCCGTCAGCCCTCGCGATCGCGCGAGCCTCGGAGCCGAGCGACCCACGCGTCGAGGCGGGCGAGCGCCTCCAGCGGCGTCGTGCGCGAGACGTCGATCGCCTCGAGCTCCTCGAGCACCGCGCTCCGAGGATCCTCCGCGCTCGTCGGCGCGGCGAAGAGCGCGAGCTGCGCCGACGCCTCCCCCGAGCTCGGGCGTCGCTCGAGCTCGTCCAGGATCGCGCGCGCCCGCTCCACGACCTCGCGGGGCAGCCCCGCGAGACGGGCGACCGCGACGCCGTAGCTCCGGTTCGCGCTCCCGGGCATGATCCGATGGAGGAACACGACCTCACCGCGGTGCTCGCGCGCGACGGCGTTCTGGTTCCGGACGGCGCCCGGACGCGCCGCCTCGAGCGCGGCGAGCTCGTGGTAGTGGGTCGCGAAGAGCGCGCGGCAGCGCACGCGATCGACCAGGTGCTCGGCGACCGCGCGAGCGATCGCGAGCCCGTCGTAGGTGGAGGTCCCCCGCCCGACCTCGTCGAGCACGACGAGCGAGCGGCCCGTCGCGCCGCGGAGCAGCTCGGCCGTCTCCGCCATCTCGACCATGAACGTGCTCTGGCCGCGCGCGAGGTTGTCGCTCGCCCCGATTCGCGTGTAGATCCGATCGACGACCCCGACGCGAGCCTTCCGCGCGGGCACGTACGACCCGAGCTGAGCGAGCAGGACGATCAGCGCCGCCTGGCGCATCACCGTCGATTTCCCCGCCATGTTGGGGCCCGTGATGATCCAGAGGCGCTCGCCGCGCGCGTCGAGGTGGACGTCGTTCGGGACGAACGAGCCCGCCGGGAGCGCGCGCTCGACGACCGGGTGCCTCGCGCCCTCGAGGTCGAGGCGCTCGGAGTCGTCGACCTCGGGCCGAACGTACCCGTGGACCGCCGCCACCTCCGCGAGCGCGCTCGTCACGTCGAGGTCCGCGAGCCAGGAGGCGATCGCGCGCAGCCTGCGCGCCTCGGCGGCGACGCGCAGGCGCAGCGCCTCGAAGCGCTCGAGCTCGAGCGCGCCGAGCCGCTCCTCGGCCGACGCGATCGCGTGGTCGAGCTCGTCGAGCTCGTCCGTCGTGTAGCGCTCGGCGTTCGCGACGGTCTGCTTGCGCCTGAAGTGCGCGGGCGTGCTCTTCAGGTTCGCCCGCGTGATCTCGATGTAGTGGCCGAAGACCCGCGTGAAGCGGATCTTCAACGAGGCGATGCCGCTCGCCTCGCGCTCGCGCGCCTCGAGCGCGACGAGGACGTCACGGCTCGAGGACGCGAGCTGTCGCGCGGCGTCCACGCGCGGGTCCGCGCCCGCCCGCACGATGCCCCCTTGCGAGGCCACGAGCGGGAGCTCGTCCTCGAGCACGCGCTCGAGCTCCGAGCGGAGCGCGTCCGCGAGCTCGGGCGCCCCCCCCGCGCCGTCGTCGATCAAGGGGTGAACCCCGCGATCCGACAGCTGATCGGCGATCGCGCGCGCCGAAGCGAGGCTGCGCCGGATCGCGCCGAGCTCGCGCGGCGACGCGAGCGCGAGCTCCGCGCGCGTCACGAGCCGCTCGAGATCCGCGACGCGATCGAGCTCGGCCCGGAGCGCCGCCCGCGTGTGTGCGTCCTCCACGAAGCGCTCGACGCCGTCGAGCCGTCGGCGGATCGCCCCGACATCCAAGAGGGGGCGCACGAGCCGCCGGCGGAGCATGCGCGCGCCCATCGCCGTTCGCGTCGCGTCGATCGCGTGGATCAGCGAGCCCTCCGCGTCTCCGCCGAGCGAGCGGAGGAGCTCGAGGTTGCGGATCGCCGGCTCGTCGAGGCCGAGCGTCGCTCGCGTCCCGCCTCGATCGAGTTCCTCGACGCGGATCGAGGCGTGGGGGTGCGCGGCGCCCGCGTACCCGAGGGCTCGCGAGAGGCAGCGCCGCTCGCGATCGGAGAGCGCCTCGGACGACGTCACGGCGAGCGCCTCGGCGAGCGCCTCGGGCGCCTCGCTCGGCGCGGCGGCGATCCGAGCGCGCGGGAACGAGATCGGGAGCGCCGCGAGGGTCGGCGCGGAGAGCCCCGTGGTGAGCAGCTCGCGGGGCTCCATGCGGGTGAGCTCGGCGATCAGCTCGACCTCGTCGGCGAGCGCCGCCACCCGCGCCGCGGCGCGGCCGAGATCGAGCCCCGCGAGCACGACGCCCTCCTCGTCCCGCGCGACGACCACGAGCCAGTTGTCGACCCGCTCCGAGAGCGCCTCGGCGTCGAGCGCGAGGCCGGGCGTCACCACCCGCACGACCTCACGCGGGACGAGCCCCTTCACCGTCGCGGGATCCGCCATCTGCTCGCAGATCGCGACGCGATGCCCCCGCTCGACGAGGCGCGCGAGGTAGCCCGCGGCGGCGTGGTGCGGGACCCCCGCCATCGGGATGTCCTGCCCGTCGCTGCCCTTCTGGCGGGAGGTCAGCGCGAGATCGAGCGCCTTGGCGGCGACCAGCGCGTCTTCGTGGAAGAGCTCGTAGAAGTCTCCCATGCGAAAGAAGATCAGCGCGTCGGGGTACTGCTCCTTCGCCCGGAAGAACTGCTCCATCGCGGGCGAGCGCTTCTCGCCCGGGCCACGAGCGCGCGTCATTCGAAGCGTGTCTGGGTGTATTGGAGCGGCTCCATCGTGGTCTCCATGAGGCCGCGGCGCTCGACGTCGACGATGTAGAGCCGCTGGTACACGTCGTTGAAGAGCAGATCGGTGGGCATCGCGAGCGAGCGCGCCCCGCCGACCGAGCTGGCCGCGCCGACGTCGAGGTTCAGCGTCGGGGGCACGGTGCCGATGGTCACCCGGAGCTCGCTCGAGTCCGACGCCGGTCGCGTGGGGATCTCGAACGCGATCGCGTCGTTCGCGAAGAGCAGGCCCGGCCTGGCGCGGCTCTGCCGCGACGTCGGGCGGCTCGGATCGATCGCGCACGTCCCGTCGGACCCTCGCGCGACGCGGTGGAGCGCCCCCGAGCGCGTCCCCGTCACGGCGTAGGCGTCGCGCACGCGGACCTCGAATCGAACCGCGGCCGCTCCGAAGCAGCGCACGACGTCCGCGATCCCGAGCCCCGGCGTCGCTCGATCGAGGACCGGGGCGTCCGACGCGACGAGGAGGCGGCTCGTGAACGGGGCCCTCAGCTCGTCGGGCCGGGTCACCGCGCGCGCGATCGGGATCAGCACCGGGCGCGCGGACTGGGTGCCACCCTCGATCCCGATCACCGCCTGACACCGCTCGTCACCCGCCATCTCCTCCGTCAGCGTCGAGGTGACGGCGATGACGTCGCCCGCGGTGAGGTCACGCTCGGGCGCGGGCGCGAGGCCCGCCTGCTCGCTCCCGAGGACGCCGGCCGCGCACGCGTCGATGCTCGAGTCGAGCGCGACGCGGCCGTCGGCGAGCGTCGAGAAGATCCCGGTGGCCTGGGTGCCGCGGAGCGGCCCCTGCCAATTCGCGACCCAGATCTCGGGGAGCGCCTCGAACGGATCCGTGTGCCCGCAGACGCGCGCCGAGCGCCCATCGCCGGAGGCCCCGAAGATCGGCCTGAGCGTCGGCGGACAGCTCACCTCGGCGAGCTCCGAGGAGGAGTCGCTCAGGCGGATGGTGGCGCCGTTGACGACGAAGCTCACGTCGTTCGCGACGACGCCCACGGTGCTCGGTGTGACCCCGAGCCGCGGGTGATGCCGCCGGATGTAGACGAAGGGCTCGCTGACGTTGGAGCAGTCCGCGCTCGATCCCTCGATCCGCCCACGACAGAGCGCGTCGCTGTCGAAGACGTCCACGAAGCGGACGGTCCCGTCGTTCAACCCGGCGACGAGGAAGACCCCGCGCAGGACGGAGAACTGAGGCGCCCGGACGTCGCGCGGGAAGCTCGCCGGATCGCAGAGCTGGGCGAAGGGCTCCGACGCGTCGTAGCGCGCGCGCACGATCTCGAGCGTCCGCGCGCCAGCGAGGAAGGGGATGCGGTCCGGCCGGCTCGAGGAGCCCGCGCCGATCGGCAGGACGGCGCCGAAGCTGGGCGAGGACGGGTCGCCGTAGTCGATCGCGAGCACCGTCCCGTCGGCGTCGTCGATCGCGTACACGAAGCGCTCCATCGTGTACGCGCCCGCGTCGTAGCCGCTCGGGACCTCGGGCGTGACGGCGAGCGCGCGGAGGGTCGCGCCGACCGAGAAGGGCGCGAGCTCGGCGTGCGTCTCGAGATCGATCCGATGGACGATGGGCAGGGCGCGATCGCCGACGAGCAGCTCGCGGCCCACGGCGAGCACCGCCGGCCGTGCGACGGCGTCGAGCGGCGCGACGTCGCGTGGGCTCGTCGTGGGCGAGGGCTCGGGCTCGTAAGTCGTCGGGCAGAAGCGAGACGCGCTTCGGTCGTCGGACGCCGCGCCAACCGTCGAAGGCGGGACGTCGGGCGAGAGCGGGATCTCCTCCACGGCGCCGAAGGCGCAGCCATCGAGCTCCACGCGCGCGACCGACGAGCGCTCGGTGAGCGCCACCCAGAGCGCGTGCTCGCTCGGATCGAGCACCATGGCCGTCGGCGCCGAGGGGAGCTCGAGCGCGGGGTACGTCTCCGCGCTCGAGGCGCTCTCTCGACGAAACGAGCGCAGATCGATCGCCGCGATCTCGCTCGCGCCCGCGCTCGCGACGAACGCGCAGCTCGGCGTCACGGTCGGGACGGCGATGGAGACCGGGAGGGGCGCGACGGGGACGAAGGAGTAGCCGGGGATCGCCGGATCGGTGTCGATGACGACGCGGGCGACGAGGTCGACGGCCGCCACCTCGCCGCGCGCCTCCTGCAGGACGAGGGCGTGCATCGCGAGCCCCGGCGGTGACACGCCGGACGAGTCGAGGCGGCAGTCCTCCATCGAGCGCCCGAGCCCCGTCGCCGTCTCGAGGCAGACCAGCGCGAGCTGGATCGGGCGGTTGAACGTGCGGACCGAGACCCCGATCGGCTGCTGCGCGCAGGCCGCGACGGCGACGAGCGCGAGCGCGATGGTCGCCCTCTGGAGCGACGACGCGGCGCGTGACGCGGTCATCGGAGCACCTGGACCGGCCGCACCCGACCGAAGGTCGCGACGAGCCGCGGCTCGGCTCCCGTCTCGAGCGGCGCGTAGTCGATGGCGCGGATCACGGAGTCGCGGAAATCGACGACCCAGACGAGCTCACCCGCGCGATCGACCGCGAGCTCGAAGGGCCCCTGGAAGCCGGGGACGACCCCGCTCGTCCGGCCGGTTCCCCCGTCGACGAACCACACCTTGCGGTCATCGAAGCAGGTCGCCGCGAGGATCTCTCGGCCGAGGACGTCGAGCCGCGCGATCCGCGAGGGCGCGTAGCCCACGTGGGAGAGCCGATCGATCGACGCCTCGCCGGGGAAGAGCGGTTGGTTCGCGAGGTCGAGGGTGAGGATCGCCTCGGGGCGACGAGAGAGGACGTAGGCGCGCGAGCCGTCCGCGGAGAACGCGGCGTCGCGCGTGTCGAAGCCGTCGTCCACGCCTCGGAGCTGGACGCGACCCGCGGGCACGACCTGCGAGCACTCCGGCGTCGCTTCGTCGTACGCGACCCCGACGAAGCCGACGTCGCGCGAGAGGCGCGCCCCGTTGTACGAGGAGTGTGTCCACACGAGCTCGGAGGCCGGCTCGAACGAGATGTTGGTGATGTCGTACGGGAGGCCGTCGGTGACGTCGACGAGCAGCGGCTCGGGTCGACCCTCGACGAGGTGATCGAGGAAGAGGCTCGCGTGGCCGTTCCGATGGACCATCACGACGTAGTCGAGCTCGGACGGCCCGCCGCCGAGGTTCGACACCCGCGACGCGACGACGCCCACCGGATCGCCCGAGATCTCCGGCGTCCTCCCGCAGCTCGTCGCGACCTCGGTCGTCCGACGACGCGGCGCGCACGTCTCGGGCTGCCCGGTCCCCTCACATCCGAGCGCTCCCGTCATCGGATCGAGGTCGATCCAGCTCAGATCGACCTCGCTCCGCACCGCGAGGTAGACCCGATCGCCGCGGGGCGAGAGCGCCATGCCCGTGGTGTAGGAGCCCAGCCAGACCTCCGACACGAGGAACGCGCGGGCGTCGTCGAACGAGCACGGGGGATCACCGCACCCCGCGATCGCGTCGCGCATGCGGGCGAGGTCGTAGGACTGGAGCGAGCCGGCGTTGTAGCGGAGATCGAAATTCGAGCTCGCCACGAGCAGGAATTGCCTCCCGCTCGCCTCGGGCGTCACCGCGACGGCGACGGGGAAGTTCAGCTCACCAGGCGTCGGGGCGGCGCCGACGTTGTCCACGGCGCATCCCGCGACGAGGAGCGTCGCGCCGAGCAGGCCACGCGCGAGCGTCGACGCGCGGTCGTGCGCGACGGCGCGCGAGGTCACGAACGAGGGGCGCATGAGGGCGCGGAAGCTACCCTCAGTGACCGCGAGGAGCAACGCTCCCGCTCCAAGGATCGACCAAGCCGTCCCCGGCCCCCGGTCGCATCGCGGTCGGCGGCGTCGGCTCCGTCATGGCGGCGCCGGCGGCCACGTCGGGCGCCATCGTCGGCCCCTGGCCCGAGGCGCCAGGGCGCCGACCACCGCTGCTCGCGCGCTCGAGCGTCTGCTGGATGGTCGTCGGAGAGAACTGGGAGATCCCGAGGGCACGCTCGCGGAAGCCGCGCATCCGGAGCGTCACGGCCGTGACCTCCGCGCCTCGCTGCGGGCGGGGCACCTCGAGGGGCGTCGTCCCGAGCACGAGGCCGTCGATGACGACCTCCGCGCCAGGCGGATCGCTCTCGATCCGAACGCTCGGGCTGGCCTCGGACGCGGCGCGAGCGCCTTCGGGCGCGTCTCCCGCCCGCTCTCCCTGGACGGAGGTGCTCTCCCCCGCTCCGCCCCCGGCGCCCGAAGCCGACGGATCGCCACCGACCGAGGCCCCGAGCGGCCCCGTCGAGGGCGGCGTGTCCCGAGCCGGGGCCGCGGGGTCGGCCGGACCCGAGGCGGTGTCCAGGCCGCTCACGCTCGACGTCACCGAAGCGGCCTGCGACGACCGCAGGGCGAAGACGCCGCCGACGACGGCGAGGACGCTCACGATCCCGACGATCGCGGCGATCGGGAGCAGCCGCGAGCGTCGAGGACCCAGCCCGGCGACGGTAGCGACTTGCACCGATGGCCGGGCCAAGGCGACGCGCCCGGTGGGCTCCGGTCGCCCCGGCGCCACCCCCGTGATCTCCGCCTCCACGAGCGCCAGATCGGCGCGCACCTCCGCCATCGACTGGTATCGGTCGCCGACGTCCTTCGCGAGGCACTTCATGATGACCGCGTCGAGCGAGGCCGGCAGGTCCGAGAGCGGCGCCCGCTCGCGCGGCGCGATGGGGCTCTCGTAGATGTGCTTGGTGAGGATCCCCATCAGGTTGTCGGCGTCGAACGGCACGGTCCCGGCGCACATCTCGTAGAGGATGATCCCGAGCGCGTAGATGTCGGTGCGCGCGTCGACCTGCTTTCCCGCGCACTGCTCGGGCGACATGTAGTGGGGCGTCCCGAACACCTGCCCGGCCTTCGTGAGCTTGCTCGAGCTGCCCCCCACCTTCGCGATGCCGAAGTCGAGCACCTTCACGAAGTCGGGATCCTGTCCCCGCTTGACGAGGTAGATGTTGTCGGGCTTGAGGTCGCGATGGACGATCGCGCGATCGTGCGCGGCGCCGAGCGCGTCGCAGAGCTGCTGCCCGACCCGCACCGTGCGGAGCGGAGCGATGGGCTGCTGCTCCTCGATCACCTTCGTGAGCGCGATCCCATCGAGGAATTCCATCACGAAGTAGGTCGACCCGTCCGGGAGGACGCCGAAGTCGCTGATGTCGATGATGTGGTAGTTGCCGATGGCCGACGCGCTCTGCGCCTCTTGCTTGAAGCGCTCCATCACCTCCGCGTCGCGTGAGACCTCGGGGCGCAGCACCTTGATGGCGAGGGGCTTGTTGAGCGTCGAATGTCGCGCTCGATACACGAGGCCCATCCCGCCCTCGCCGAGCACGGCCTCGATTCGGTAGCGCCCGTCGAGCGTCCGACCGACCAGCGGATCGGGGGGAGGCATCGACGGTGGCCGATCCTCCACCAGCCGTAGGTTGGCCTCGCTCATGTCTGGCTCCGGACGTCGAAAGTCATGGAAAGCACCGACCTCGTTGCGGGGGATGGCCCACGGCGCGATCCCTCGGGCGAGCGGACGAATTGTCGATCGAGAAGTCCGAGTCGGTCAAGGCCACACCCTCGAGCGCTCCGACCGCGCCGAGGGCGCGCGCCTTGGCCGCGTCGTACGCGACGTCATCCTACGCCGGCTCCCGCGCCGACGCTCCCTCCGAGCGCAGGCGCCGCTGCGCCAGCGCCACCCGGGCGGCCGCGACGTGGAGCGGCTCCACCGCGAGCGCCGGCCCCTCGGGCAGCGCTCGACCCGGCCCATCCCAATGCGGCTCGCCGGCCGCGACGCCGTCCGCGCCGAGCGCCAAGGCGACGTCGAGGGGCGCCTCCCCCATCGCCTCGACGACGACCCGCTCCCGCGAGCGCTCGCTCGCCCAACCCGCGAGCACCATCGGGGCCTCGTCGTCGACGCGAAAGCACATCGCGCGAGCCCCACGCGAGAGCCGCCCGGACGTTCCGTCGACAGTGACGAGCTCGCCGGGCACGAGGCGGATCGGCTGCCCCCCTGGCCGTGGGCTCGCGGCGACGATCTCGCTCGATCGGACGGAGAGGCCCGACGCCGAGACGATGCAGGGTCGGCCGAGCGCGCGGCTCATCACGGCGGCGTGCGACGTGAGGCCTCCCGACGCCGTCGCCACCGCGACCGCCGCTCGGATCGCGGGCGCGTCCTCGGGGCTCACGTCGGAGCGGATGAGCACGACGGACTCGCCTCGCTCCGCCCGAAGACACGCCTCCTCGACGTCGATGACGAGCGCCCCGCTCGCGGCCCCTGGGCTCGCGGGCAGCCCGCGCGCGAGCACGCGCTCGTCGTCCCGGTCGGCGTCGGCCACCTCCACCCGCCCGAGCTTCGCCATGCTCTCGACGTCGACCCGAAGGAGCGCCTCCTCGCGCGAGAGGGCGCCTTCGCCGACCCGATCGACGAGCACCCTCAGCTCGGCGCGAGGCGTGAGCACCGTCTCGCGGAGCTGGAGGATCGAGAGCGCGCCGGCCTCGACGACGAGCTCGAGATCGACGACGCGCGAGAGCGCCTCTTCGGCGCGTCGCGCGTAGCGCTCGAGCTCGAGGAACGTCGCGCCCGCGCGAGCCTCCAGGCTCTCGTCCGCGCGGCGCCCCGCCGCGGCGCGCCGAAGCGAGACGCCATCGCTCTGGCCGAGCGAGAGATCCTCGCCCTGGCGATCCCACGCGATCTCGCCGAAGAGGCGCGCTTCGCCCGTGATCGGGTGTCGGCTCGAGGCGGTCCCCGCTCCCGAGGGCCCCCGCCTCGACGACCCGAAGCGCATCGCCTGGACGATGAGCGGGACCTCGCGCGAGGCGAGCGCCGAGAGCGCGGCGCGGAGCTCGTCGTCGCGGCTCGCCCCCTCGAGCCCGAGCTCGCTCGTGAGCGCGTCGATCTCGGCTCGCACGGCGGCCTCGTCGTCCACGCGCCGCCCCACGACGACGGACGAGCGCCGCGCTCTCCCGCGCGCGCGGGAGAGCCCTCGCAGGAACCGAAGCCGCGCGTCGAGGGCGGCCGACCGATCCCCGAGCCGCGCCTCGAGCGCGAGGAGCGCGGGCCCGGTCGCGCCGACGTCGAGGATCGTCGGCAGCGTGCGATCGTCGCCGCTCGAGGTGCGCAGCGACACGAAGAGCGTCCCGCGCTCCCAGCCCTCCGCGTCCCCGAGCTCCGCCGCCCCGATCGCGCGCAGGGCCTCGCGCAGCGCGTCGAGCGAGCGCCCCTCCGACCAGCTCCGCGCCGACGACGCGGACACGGCGATCCCCGCTGGCACGGGCAGGCCCAGCGCGATCGCCCGACCGAGGAGCGTCGCCTTCGCCCCGAACGTGCCGACGTCCAGCTCCCCCTCGAGGGTCTCGAGCGCTCGGAGCCCGCCGTCCCGCATGCGCGCCCCGTCAGCCCGAGATCAGATGGAAGTGAGCGACCCGGTTCAGCATGCTCGCGATCCGCGCCAAGAGCCGCAGCCGGTTGGCGCGGACCCGCGGATCCTCGCACATCACGAAGACCTCCGTGAAGAAGCGATCGATCGGGCCTCCGAGCTCCGTGGCGACGAGCGTGAGCGCCTCCGCGTAGCTCCCACGCGCGCTCGACGCCTCGAAGCGCCCGACGACCTCGTCGAAGGCGCGCGCGAGCTCGCGCTCGGCCGGCTCGGTGAAGAGGGCCGCGTCGATCACGCCCTCCGGGACGTCCTTCGCGATGTTGTAGGCGCGCTTGAACGCCGTCGCGAGCGAGCCGAATTGCGGCGCCCCGCGCAGCCCCGTCAGCGCCTCGACGCGCGCCGCGAGGTCGCGGATCGAGCCGCCTCCCCAGGACGCGAGGCACGCCTCGACCACATCACCGGGGCGCGTCTCGGAGAGCGCGCTGCGGAGCCGCCCGCGGAGCAGCTCGTCGAGCTTGGCGAGCGTGTCGCCCTCGGCGGCGAGGCTCTTCCCCTGCGCCTCGTAGCCGCGATACGCGAGCCCGAAGCAGGCCTTCGCGTCGACGTCGATCGGCCCCTCGAGCGCGATGCGGATCACGCCCAGCGTCGCGCGACGCAGCGCGAACGGATCGGCGGATCCGGTCGGGACGATCCCGACGCCGACGCAGCCGACGAGCGTGTCCACGCGATCGGCGACCGCGAGGTAGGCCGCGAGCGCGTCGCTCGGCACGACGTCGGACGCGCCCTTCGGCAGGTAGTGGTCGCGGATCGCGTCGGCCGCGCGCGCGCCCATCCCCTCGGCGAGCGCGTAGTGACGCCCCATCACGCCCTGGAGCTCGGGGAACTCCCCGACGATGAGCGAGACGAGGTCGGCCTTCGCGAGCCCGGCGAGCGGCTCGATCGCCTCATCGCCCCCGAGGATCGACGCGAGCTTGCCGACGCGGCGCGTCTTGTCGCCGACGGAGCCGAGCTTCGCCTGAAAGACGACGCCGTCGAGGCGCGGGACGCGCTCCTCGAGCGAGCGCCGCGCGTCCTCCTCGACGAAGAAGCGCGCGTCCGAGAGCCGCGCGCGCAGCACGCGATCGTTGCCGCGCACGATGCTCTCCGGATCGAGCGCGGTGTTGACGACCGCGAGGTAGCGCGGGAGCAGCCGCCCGCCCCCCTCCGCGCGGACGGCGAAGTAGCGCTGGTGCCCTCGCATCACGGCGACGATCACCTCCTCGGGGAGCGCGAGGAAGCGCTCCTCGAAGCGCCCCGAGACGACGTGCGGCTCCTCGACGAGCGAGAGGTTCTCCCCGACGAGGAAGTCGTCGGGGACGAGCTCACCGCCCGCGCGCGACGCCGCCTCGAAGAGCGCGACGTTCATCGCCTCGCGCCGCTCCTCGAAGCGCGCGATCACGTGCGCACGCCGGAGCGCCTCGACGTACTCGTCCGCCGAGGCGAGGGTGATGGCCGAGGGCGCGAGGAAGCGATGGCCATACGTGACCCGCCCCGCGCGCTTGCCGGCGAAGCTCAGGTCGATCACGTCCGCCCCGAAGAGCGCGACGAGCCACTGAACCGGCCGACCGAACGAGACCTCGCCCGCGCCCCAGCGCATCGCCTTCGGGAAGGAGACGCGCGTCGCGGCGAGGACGACGTCGGCGAGCACCGCCCGCGCGTCGCGCCCCTTCTCCGATCGTGTGAGCGCGGCGTACTCGCCCTTCTCGGTGCGAACGACGCGGAGCGCGGACACGTCGAGGCCGAGCTTCTTCGCGAACGCCTCCGCGGCCTTCTTGGGCGTCCCGTCCGCCTCGAACGCGATCGCGCGAGGCGGACCGAGCACCTCTTCCTCGAGATCCGGCTGCGCCTCCGCGACGTCGGCGACGCGGATGGCGAGGCGACGCGGCGTCCCGAAGGTCTCGAGCGCGCCGTGAGCGAGGCGCGCCGCCGACAGCGCCTGCGTGACGAGCCTGGGCAGCTCCTCGAGCGCGCGCGCGACGAAGGAGGCTGGCAGCTCCTCGACCCCGATCTCGACGAGCAGCGCGCTCACGACGCCACCTCCCCTTCCCCGCGGCCGCGAAGGAGCGGGAAGCCGAGCGCCTCGCGTTGGGCGAAGTACGACTCGCAGACGGCGCGCGCCATGTGCCTCACGCGGGCGATGTAGCGCTGGCGCTCCGTCACGCTGATCGCGCCTCGAGCGTCGAGCACGTTGAAGTAGTGGCTGCACTTCACGACGCAGTCGTAGGCGGGGAGCACCAGGCGCTCGAGCGGCGCCTCCACCTCGAAGACGAGCGTGTTCCCCTTCCCCTTCTCCGCGGAGAGCCCGAGCAGCGCGCGGCACTGCTCCTCGTAGCGATCGAAGAGCGAGAGGTGGAGCGCCACGTCCGCGCGCTCGAAGTTGTACGTGCTCCACTCCCACTCTTGACGCTTCGCGATCTCCCCGTAGCGGACGCCGCCTCCCCACTCGAGCGCGTACACGTCGTCGACGTCCTGGAGGTACATCGCGATCCGCTCGAGCCCGTACGTGAGCTCACCGGCGACGGGCTTGCAGTCGAGCCCACCGACCTGCTGAAAGTACGTGAATTGCGAGATCTCGAGCCCGTCGAGCCAGACCTGCCAGCCGAGGCCCCAGGCGCCGAGCGTCGGCGACTCCCAGTCGTCCTCGATGAAGCGGATGTCGTGCTTCAGCGGATCGGTCCCGATGGCGCGGAGCGAGTCGAGATAGAGTTCTTGGATCTCGAGCGGGGATGGCTTGAGGATCACTTGGAACTGGTGGAACTGCTGGAGGCGGTTCGGGTTGTCCCCGTAGCGGCCATCGGTCGGCCGCCGCGAGGGCTCGACGTACGCGACGTTCCAAGGCTCGGGGCCGATCGCGCGAAGAAACGTCGCGGGGTTGAAGGTTCCTGCGCCGACCTCGGAATTGTAGGGCTGCACGATCAGACAGCCGCGCTCGGCCCAGAACCGCTGGAGCGCGAGGATCAGCTCTTGAAACGTCATTCCTCGACCTCTTCGTCGTCTTCGTCGTCTTCGTCGTCTTCGTCGTCTTCGTCGTCTTCGTCGTCTTCGTCGTCTTCGTCGTCTTCGTCGTCTTC
>JBDHVC010000023.1:0-65590 GCA_039809495.1 Sandaracinaceae bacterium | reverse complement strand
GTGCGCCCCGCCGCGCTCGCCTCCCGCGAGGCCCTCGGCGTCGATCGCCGGCGCGGGGCTCGGGCTCGGCGGAGGCTCCTCGCTCACGCGTGGCCGCTCGCTCGCGCGCTCATCCACCGCGAGGACCGCCTCGCCCTCGCGCGCGGGTGGTGCGCAGCCGAGGCCGGCGCCGAGGGCCCCGACGCCGAGCGCCGCGAGGAGCAGCCGCGCCGTGGTCGACGCGGTACGCTCGCGTGTCGTCGTCGCCACGACCGATCGTGCGAACACCCCGAAATTGGCCTGAATTGGCGGCATGTTGGCGCAACGATGCACCGCGCCGGCCAGGCTCGCTCGTTGCTCTCGCCGCCTCCGTGCTGCGCTCGACGGCGCTCGTGCTCGTGCTCGCGCTCCTCTCCGCGGGGGCCTCGCCCGCCCGCGCGCAGCGGCGCGCGCCGCGCGTCGTCTCGGACACCTGGGAGGAGCCCGCTCGGGGCATCCGAGCGCTGCGCCGGCTGACCTCGACGCCCACGCGGATCCACGTCGTCGTCGCCGATCTCGACGTCGAGGGCGTCTCCGTCGCGGCGACGCCCTACGACGAGCGGTGGACGACCGTGCCCGACTTCGCGCGGCGGCACGACCTCGCGGTCGCGATCAACGGCGGGTTCTGGGGCGCGATGCAGCGGCCCTGCGGCCTCGCCGCCGGCGGCGGCGCCGCGTGGCCGGGCGTCACGCCCGACCCCGAGTTCGGCACGCTCGCGCTCGACGCGCGCGGCCGCCTCGCCCTGCACCTCCCGAGCGAGCCGCCTCCGCCCGAGACGCTGCGGGAGGCGGTCACCGGGCGCCCGATCCTCCTCGTCGACGGCGCGCCCGATCCCGCGCTCGAGGAATTTCCCGGCGCGAGCCAGCGCGCGCCGCGGACCGCGGTCGGGGTCTCGCGCGACCACCGCAAGCTCTTCCTCGTCGTCGTCGATGGGCGCCAGCGCGACAGCCGCGGCATGAGCCTGCGCGAGCTCGCCGAGCTCTTCGCCGAGCTCGGCGCCGACCGCGCGATGAACCTCGACGGCGGCGGCTCGAGCGAGCTCTACCTGCGCGACGCGGGCGGGGTCGTCAGCGTCCCGTCGCGCGGCCGCTGGGAGATCGCGGTCGACGAGCTGCTCGGCGCGGGCGAAGAGACGCGCCGCGGCGCGAGCGGCACCGAGGTCTTCGTGCGCGGGCGCGAGCGCGAGGTGCTGAACCACCTCGGCGTGAGGGCGCGCGCGTTCGACGTGGCGCCCCTCGCGCACGGCTCCTCGATCGGCGGCCTCGTCGCGGTCGAGCCGCCCCGAGCGCTCCCGCCGCGCGTGCGCGTCGGTCCCCTGCGCGAGACGATCGCGCGCGTCGTCCTCGCCCTCGCCGCGCTCGCCGCGCTCGCCCTCGCGCTCGCGCTCGCGCGCCGCGTGCGTCGGCGTCGCGCCGCCTCGCGCGCGCCCTCGAGCCGCTGATCGCGCGCTCGCGCTATGCTGGTGGCGCTCGGCGATCCGTGTGTTAATCGCCTCGCATGCGCGTGGTGGCGCAACGAGTGAGCGCGTCCTCCGTGACGGTCCAAGGCGAGCTCGTCGCTCGGATCGAGCGCGGGCTGCTCGCCTACGTCGGCGCGATGCGCGGCGACGGCGCGGACGACGTCGCCTACGCCGCGAACAAGCTCGTCGGCCTCCGCATCTTCACCGACGCGGCCGACCGCATGACCCACTCGGTGCTCGAGGTGGGCGGCGAGGTGCTGCTCGTCCCGCAATTCACGCTCCTCGGCGACGTCCGTCGCGGCCGGCGGCCCTCCTTCGACGACGCCGAGGCGCCCGAGCGCGCGCTCTCTCTCTTCGACGAGCTCACGGGCGCGGTCGAGGCGCTCGGCGCGCGCGTCGCGACCGGGCGCTTCCGCGCCTCCATGCTCGTCGAGGCCCAGGTCGAGGGCCCCGTCACCATCCTCATCGACAGCCGAAAGGTCTTCTGAACGTGCTCCACGAAGCTCCTCGCTACGAGATCCGGGCCGCCACCACCGCCGACGAAGATCTCCTCTTCGACCTCTCGCGCTTCTTGAATTCGGTGAACCTGCCCCACGACCGCGAGGCGCTCCGCCGCAACCTCACCGTCTCCGAGCGCTCGTTCCGAGGCGACATCGAGGATCCCCGCTCGCGCGAGTACATCTTCCTCGTCCACGACCGCGAGCTCGGCCGCGCCGTCGGAACCTCGCTCATCATCGGCCAGCTCGGGCGCCCCGGCGCGCCCTACATCTACAGCGAGGTCCGCGTCGAGGAGCGCTACAGCGCCTACCTCGATCGCCTCTTCAAGCACCGCGTGCTCGCGCTCGGGCAGAGCTTCGATGGGCCGAGCGAGATCGGCGGGCTCGTCGTGCACCCCGACTACCGGCGCGTGCCCGAGAAGCTCGGGATGCTCATCTCGTACGTGCGCTTCGTCTTCATGGCGACGCACCGCGCGGCGTTCCGCGACGAGGTCCTCGCCGAGCTGATGCCCCCGCTCGCGCCCGACGGCTCCTCGCCCCTCTGGGACGCGCTCGGTCGCCCGCTCACCGGGCTCTCCTACCAGGAGGCGAACCTCCTCACGAAGAAGGACAAGGAGTTCGTGACGTCGCTCTTCCCGACCGCGCCGATCTACGTCTCGCTCCTCCCGCGCGAGGCGCAGGCCGTGGTCGGCACGGTCGGGCCGGAGACGAAGGGCGTCGAGAAGCTCCTCGGCCGCATCGGCTTCCGCAACTGGCACCGGATCGATCCCTTCGACGGCGGCCCGCACTTCGTCGCCAGGCTCGACGACGTCTCGCTCGTGCGCGCCATCGAGCGCTGGCCCGTCCGCGCCGGGGCGCCACGCCCGGGCACGCCCCGCGCCCTCGTCGTCGCCGACCTGCCGAGCGCGCCGCACTTCCGCGCGCTGGCCGTCCCCACGGAATTTCGCGACGGCGCCGCCTGGATCGCGCCCGCCGCCCTCGACGCCCTCGCCGTCGCCGAGGGGAGCGAGCTCTCCACGCTCCACCTGCCCTGACGCCGCGATCCCCACGAATTCCGCCCAATCCATCGCCGCCGACGAATTCGACGGATCGCATTTGACAGCCCCGAGCAGGGTGCTAGATCGCGCCTCCCCGACGGGCTCCCACCCCTCGGCTTGAAAAAAAAGACGACGAGGCGAAAGAAACTTCTTGACTCCCAGCGTGGGTCGAGTAGAAAGCGCCTCCCTTCGCGGACCACACCAGGTCCCTCGCCCCTCGGGTCGAGCCGGCCTCGCCCCTCGGGTCGAGACAGCGAAGCGCGCCGACGACGCGAGGTCACAGCCTCCCGCCCTTGACGCGAGCTACGGCCTCTGCTAGGCTGGCCAGTCCAGCGCAGAGCGCGTCGGTCCTTGAAAACTGAATCGGAGAGTGCGTAATCACGGGTCCACACGTCGATGGTCTTCGGACCATCCACTGAGTGGAACCTCCCGAGGCCGCGAGGTCGAGGGAGTGATTGCGAGCAACGAGCTCTACGGAGTCGTCTCCTCGGAGATGGCTTCGACGAAGCTCAGGAGCGCTCGACAGTTAGGTGGCCACCTCGGTGGCTCACCGAAAAATTCAACTGGAGAGTTTGATCCTGGCTCAGAGCGAACGTTAGCGGCGGGCTTAACACATGCAAGTCGTACGCGAGGGGGATTCGTCCCCGGTAGCGTGGCGTCCGGGTGAGTAACACGTAGGAAACCCAGCCTCGAGAGGGGGATAACGTTTCGAAAGAGACGCTAATACCGCATAAGCTCACGCCAGCCTCGGCTGGAGTGGGAAAAGGTGGCCTCTGAATTCAAGCTACCACTTGAGGGCGGTCCTGCGGCGCATCAGCTAGTTGGTGGGGTAACGGCCCACCAAGGCGAAGACGCGTAGCTGGTCTGAGAGGATGATCAGCCACACTGGCACTGAAACACGGGCCAGACTCCCACGGGAGGCAGCAGTGGGGAATATTGGACAATGGGCGCAAGCCTGATCCAGCCACGCCGCGTGAGTGATGAAGGCCTTCGGGTTGTAAAGCTCTGTGGGGAGGGACGAAAACGGCCGGAAAGAAACGTCCGGTCCTTGACGGTACCTCCTTAGCAAGCACCGGCTAACTCTGTGCCAGCAGCCGCGGTAATACAGAGGGTGCGAACGTTGCTCGGAATTACTGGGCGTAAAGCGCGTGTAGGCGGATGGGTAAGTCAGACGTGAAATCCCCGGGCTCAACCTGGGAACTGCATTTGAAACTACTCGTCTAGAGTACCGGAGAGGGTGGCGGAATTCCTGGTGTAGAGGTGAAATTCGTAGATATCAGGAGGAACACCGGTGGCGAAGGCGGCCACCTGGACGGTCACTGACGCTGAGACGCGAAAGCGTGGGGAGCAAACAGGATTAGATACCCTGGTAGTCCA
This sequence comes from Sandaracinaceae bacterium, assembly GCA_039809495.1. Classification (GTDB taxonomy): domain Bacteria; phylum Myxococcota_A; class Polyangia; order Polyangiales; family Sandaracinaceae; genus JAFLCL01. The sequence continues at coordinate 61,201 of JBDHVC010000023.1, read as the reverse complement.
CGCCGTAAACGATGGGTGCTAGGTGTCTCGGGTATTGACCCCCGAGGTGCCGTAGCTAACGCGTTAAGCACCCCGCCTGGGAACTACGGTCGCAAGACTAAAACTCAAAGGAATTGACGGGGGCCCGCACAAGCGGTGGAGCATGTGGTTTAATTCGACGCAACGCGCAGAACCTTACCCGGGCTAGAAAAGCATGGAATCCCGTAGAAATACGGGCGACCCCGCAAGGGGACTGTGATCCAGGTGCTGCATGGCTGTCGTCAGCTCGTGTCGTGAGATGTTGGGTTAAGTCCCGCAACGAGCGCAACCCCTACCATTAGTTGCCAGCGGTTCGGCCGGGCACTCTAATGGGACTGCCACGTCAAGTCGGAGGAAGGTGGGGATGACGTCAAGTCCTCATGGCCCTTATGTCCGGGGCTACACACGTGCTACAATGGTCGGTACAGAACGTCGCTAACCCGCAAGGGCACGCTAATCGGAAAAAGCCGGCCTCAGTACGGATTGCAGTCTGCAACTCGACTGCATGAAGCTGGAATCGCTAGTAATCGCTGATCAGCAGGCAGCGGTGAATACGTTCCCGGGCCTTGTACACACCGCCCGTCACACCATGGGAGTCGATTGCACCAGAAGTGGCTGAGCTAACCCGCAAGGGAGGCAGGTCCCCAAGGAGCGGTCGGTAACTGGGGTGAAGTCGTAACAAGGTAGCCGTAGGGGAACCTGCGGCTGGATCACCTCCTTTCTAAGGAGCATTCGCATCAGAAGATGCGACAGCTCGGTCAATCCCGTGATTACGTTCTCCGGTTCAGTTTTCAAAGACCGACCCCGGTCTTTGAACGATGAACGCCTTAAAGCGTCCGCAGCGGACGCTCGAGGGGCTATAGCTCAGGTGGTTAGAGCGCACCCCTGATAAGGGTGAGGTCGCTAGTTCGAGTCTAGCTAGCCCCACTCGTCACCGCCGCGGTAGCGGTGAGGGGCTGTAGCTCAGCTGGGAGAGCACCGGCTTTGCAAGCCGGGGGTCGTCGGTTCGATCCCGATCAGCTCCATCCCAGCGCCGTGAGCAGCTCGTCGATGCCCGTGACCTCGGTCGCGTCCATCGACGAGCGGCTGACCAGCCGCTCTCATTGAAAACTGAATAGAGGAAGTGTGATTCAATCGTCAATGGCGACGAGTGAAGGTGGTGACGTCTCTTGTCACCAACCTTGAGCTCGAGTCACGACGCGTGCCTTAGGGATATACGGTCAAGCTAGAAAGGGCGCGTGGTGGATGCCTTGGCATCGGGAGGCGATGAAGGACGTGGACAGCTGCGATAAGCTTCGGGGAGTCGCTAACAGACTGTGATCCGGAGATGTCCGAATCGGGAAACCGGATGGCGATGAGCCATCGACGATACGCTGAATTCATAGGCGTATCGTGGCCAACCAGGGGAACTGAAACATCTAAGTACCCTGAGGAATAGAAATCAACAGAGATTCCCCTAGTAGTGGCGAGCGAACGGGGAACAGCCTAAACCGCGGCAGAGCAATCTGCCTCGGGGTCGCGGGACTGCGACGTGGAAGAGCGGAGGCTAGTCGAACGGTCTGCGAAGGCCGGCCAGAGAAGGTGACAGCCCTGTACGCGAAAGTCGAAGCTCTCCTAGCATGTTCCCGAGTACCGCAGGGCACGTGAAACCCGGCGGGAATCTGGGAGGACCATCTTCCAAGGCTAAATACTACCCGATGACCGATAGTGCACAAGTACCGTGAGGGAAAGGTGAAAAGAACCCCGGCGAGGGGAGTGAAATAGTACCTGAAACCACGTGTCTACAAGCAGTGGAAGCACTATGCCCGCGAGGGAACGTGCGACCGCGTACCTTTTGCATAATGGGCCTGCGAGTTACGTTCAGTCGCAAGGTTAAGCCGTTAGGTGTAGCCACAGGGAAACCGAGTCCTCACAGGGCGAATCAGTGGCTGGACGTAGACCCGAAACCTAGTGATCTATCCATGGCCAGGTTGAAGGGAGGGTAACACCTCCTGGAGGACCGAACCCACTGACGTTGAAAAGTCAGGGGATGAGCTGTGGATGGGAGTGAAAGGCTAATCAAACTGGGAGATAGCTGGTTCTCCGCGAAATATATTGAGGTATAGCCTCGGACGAATTCCACCGGAGGTAGAGCACTGGATGGGCTAGGGGTCCTACCAGATTACCAAACCCAACCAAACTCCGAATGCCGGTGAGAACTATCCGGGAGACAGGCGGCGGGTGATAAGGTCCGTCGCCGAGAGGGAAAGAGCCCAGATCGACAGCTAAGGTCCCAAAATCCAGACTAAGTGTCAAAGGATGTGGGGGCGCTCAGACAGCCAGGAGGTTGGCCTAGAAGCAGCCATCCTTTAAAGAAAGCGTAATAGCTCACTGGTCGAGCGCGCCTGCGCCGAAGATATAACGGGGCTAAGTCTGGTACCGAAGCTTCGGGCTTCGCAAGGAGCGGTAGCGGAGTACTCTCAAGCAGACACACGGCGTACCGGCAAGGAGCGCTATCGGGCTTGAGAGGAGCTTATGCAGGCATGAGTAGCGATAAACAGAGTGAGAAACTCTGTCGCCGTAAGCCCAAGGTTTCCTGGGGAAGGATAATCCTCCCATGGGTTAGTCGGATCCTAAGCCGAGGCCGAAAGGCGTAGGTGATGGCAAGCAGGTTAATATTCCTGCACCATCGAGGACAGCGTTGAAGCGAGCAGGGACGGAGTAGGATATGCCGAGCCCACCGTTTGGATGTGGGTTCAAGCAAGTAGGCAGAGCTCTTTGGCCGCGACAGCGGGAAACGGGGGCTCAATGCCGAGACGTGATGAGGCTGGTCTTCGGACCAAGAACTCGGTGATTCCAGACTCCCAAGAAAAGCTGCGCGTGGAGCTGCTTCGGTGTCCGTACCGCAAACCGACTCAGGTGGGCGGGGTGAATATCCCAAGGCGCGTGAGAGAACACTGGCTAAGGAACTCGGCAAAATTGCACCGTAACTTCGGGAGAAGGTGTGCCTACGCGGGTGAGAGGCCTCGCGCCTCGAGCTCGAGTGGGTCGCAGTGAAATGGGGGTTGCGACTGTTTACTAAAAACATAGGACTCTGCGAACTCGTAAGAGGACGTATAGGGTCTGACGCCTGCCCGGTGCTGGAAGGTTAAGGGGAGGAGTTAGCGCAAGCGAGGCTCCGAACCGAAGCCCCAGTAAACGGCGGCCGTAACTATAACGGTCCTAAGGTAGCGAAATTCCTTGTCGGGTAAGTTCCGACCTGCACGAATGGCGTAACGACATCCCCACTGTCTCGGCCAGTGACTCAGCGAAATTGTATCGGGGGTGAAGATACCCTCTACCCGCGGCAAGACGGAAAGACCCCATGAACCTTTACTGCAACTTGACAGTGAGGTTCGGGACAATCTGCGTAGGATAGGTGGGAGGCTTCGAAGTCGGGGTTCCGGCCTCGATGGAGCCAACCTTGAAATACCACCCTGATTGTTCTGGACTTCTAACCTGGGCCCCTCACCGGGGTCGGAGACATTGTCTGGTGGGCAGTTTGACTGGGGCGGTCGCCTCCAAAAAGGTAACGGAGGCGCGCGAAGGTGCCCTCAGGCTGATTGGAAACCAGCCGTAGAGTGCAATGGCATAAGGGCGCTTAACTGTGAGAGGGACATCTCGAGCAGGTGCGAAAGCAGGTCATAGTGATCCGGTGGTTCCACATGGAAGGGCCATCGCTAATCGGACAAAAGGTACTCTGGGGATAACAGGCTGATCGCGCCTGAGAGTTCATATCGGCGGCGCGGTTTGGCACCTCGATGTCGGCTCATCGCATCCTGGGGCTGGAGCAGGTCCCAAGGGTTTGGCTGTTCGCCAATTAAAGCGGTACGCGAGCTGGGTTTAGAACGTCGTGAGACAGTTCGGTCCCTATCTGCCGTGGGCGTAGGATACTTGAGAGGAGCTGTTCATAGTACGAGAGGACCTGAACGGACGCACCTCCAGTGCGCCGGTTGTCACGCCAGTGGCATAGCCGGGTAGCTGTGTGCGGAACGGATAACCGCTGAAAGCATCTAAGTGGGAAGCCGGCCTCAAGATTAGGTATCCAGGGCCACAAGGCCCCTGTAGGACCCTCGTAGACCACGAGGTGATAGGCGGGAGGTGGAAGCACAGCAATGTGTGGAGCTGACCCGTACTAATCGTCCGGGTGGCTTGACCTATCTCTAAGGCAAACGTCGATGCGCCTCGCTTCGCGCGAGGCCAGGTTCGAGCTCAAGGTTGGGAGTAAGAGCGTCTCCGAGATCGTCGGAGGTCGCCGCTCTCGACCGCCGTTGGTCGAGTGACACACTTCCATTTTTTCCGGTGGCAACGTCGGAGGGGTCATACCCGATCCCATCCCGAACTCGGAAGTCAAGCCCTCCAGAGCCGATGGTACTGCTCGCGTAGGTGAGTGGGAGAGTAGGTCGCCGCCGGGTCTACTTCGACCCCGTCTCCTCACAAGGGAGACGGGGTCTCTTTTTTTCCGTCTTCGTCGCCGCGCCGCGGTCCGCGCGCCGCGCGGCCTGCTTGTCGTCGCTCGCCGGTTGCGCCAAAGGAGCGCTCGAGGAGAGCCCATGAAGAGACGTCTCTTCATCGCGGGCGCGGTGGCGCTCGTCGGGGTCGCCGCCGTCGCGGCGCTCCTCGGACCTCGCTACGCGCGATCGCGCGTGGAGGAGCTGCTCGTCGAGCGGAGCGGCTGCGAGGTGACGATCGACGGGCTCGACCTCGGCCTTCGGACGATCGAGCTGGTCGGGGTGCACGCTCAGTGCTCGTACGGCGCGGCGGAGCTCGACCGGGTCGAGCTCGACGTGAGCTGGATAGGGCGATCGGTCTCGGCGATCCGTGCCCGTGGCGGGCGCGTCGCGCTGACCAGCCGACCCGAGCGGGTGGCGCGCGGCGAGGGGCGCGGTGAGGGGCTCGCGCGGCGGCGGCCCGACGTCGCGCTCGACGATGTCGACGTCTCCATCGCGGACGAGGCGGGACCGATCGCGGAGGCGACGCTCTCGCTGCGTCTCGTGGGCGGCGCGCGGCTCACGCTCGAGGCGCGACGGGTCGCGACCTCGGAGCGGCTCCATCCGCAGCTGCGGTCGGCCTCGATCGAGGCGACGCTCGATCTCGACGCGCGCGTCGTCCTCGACGCAACGCTCGACGAGCTCGTGGTCGAGCCCAACGGGGGCGACGCGCTCGAGGAGACCGTCCGCGCCTGGTTGGGGAGATCCTCCTCGCGCCCGGCGGACGCCCGCGGCGGCGCTCATCGCCACGTCTGGGAGCTGCTCGCGGAGGGCGCGCGCGTCCGCGTCACGCACGGCGCGGTCCACGACGCCGACGGGGCGGCTCTCACGGGGCTCGAGATCGAGCTCGCGCGGATCGCGGGCTCGCGCCTGCGCACGGTCGGGAGCGGTGAGCCCCGCGGCGCGGGCGTCCTCCGCTGGAACCTCCGCATCGACGCCGAGGGGGGCGAGGCGGACGGGCCGGTCGAGCTCGAGAACGTGCCGCTCGGCGTGATCACGCCGTTCCTCCCGCCCCTGCCCCTCGATCCCCGGGCGGACGCGCGCGTGTCGGCCGCGCTCTCGGTGCGCACCGAGGCCGCTCGCGTCGACTTCGATGGCCGCGTGAACGTCACGGGGCTCGGGCTCGAGAGCCCGAGGATCGCGAGCGCGCCGGTCGACGGCATCGCCTTCTCGCTCGAGGGGCGCGGCGCCTACGAGCGGAGCGAGCACGTCCTCACGCTCGATCGGGGGATCCTGCGGATGGGGCGAGCCCAGGCGACGCTGTCGGGGCGCGCGCTCCTCTCGGAGGAGCGCTTCGCGATCGACCTCTCCGCGCGGCTCGTCGACGGGCCCTGCGAGGACGCGGTCCACGCGATCCCCGCGGGCCTGCTCCAGGGGCTCGAGGAGCTCCACCTCGATGGCAGGCTCGGCGCGAGCGTCACGCTCTCCGTCGACTCGGCGCGCCTCGACGACACGGCGCTGCGCTTCTCGATCGACGACCGGTGTCGCTTCGTCGCGACGCCCGCCCTGGCCGACCTCGACCGCTTTCGCCAGCCCTTTCGTCACGAGGTGCTCGAGCCCGACGGCAGCCTCTTCTCGATGGTGACGGGGCCCGGCACGGACGCGTGGTCGTCGATCGACGCGATCTCGCCCTTCCTCGTCCACGCCGTCCTCGCGCACGAGGACGCGAGCTTCTTGACCCACCGTGGCTTCGCGCCGTGGGCGATCCGCGACGCGCTCATCCGCAACCTACGCGAGCGGCGCTACGTGCTCGGCGCCTCGACGATCACGATGCAGCTCGTGAAGAACGTCTTTCTGCGGCGCGAGAAGACGCTCGCTCGCAAGATCCAGGAGGTGCTCCTCACGTGGTGGATCGAGCGCTCGTGGAACAAGACCCAGATCCTCGAACTCTACCTCAACGTGATCGAGTACGGCCCCTCCATCTACGGCATCCGGAGCGCGGCGCAGCACTACTTCGGGCGGGATCCGGCGGATCTGAGCGCCGCCGAGGCGGCCTACCTCGCGATGATCTTGCCGAACCCGCCGAGCTTCCACGAGCAGTGGGAGCGCGGCTCGATCTCGCCGTCCTTCCGCCGGCGCCTCGCGTCGTTCGTCGGGCTGCTCGAGCAGCGCGGGCGGATCGACGCGGACGCGGCCGAGGCCGCGCGCGCGGAGCTCGAGCGCTTCGCGTTCTCCCGCGCCGGGGAGCGCGTCGGCCCCGAGGTGACCGCTGGGAGCTGGGCGCCGCTCCCGATCGAGGGCCTCCGCGCCCCGGGTGAGGCCTTCTCGCCCGACGCGCCGGGGGACGACGACGCGACCCGCGCGCGCGAGGACGACGGGTCCCCCGAGGGGTGGGAGGGCTGGAGCGAGTGACGGCCCGCTCCGCTCCATCAGATCGATCAGATCGAGAGGCGGCCGAGGACCGACGCGGTGAACGCGCCGTCGTCCGGGAAGTAGTCGAAGGAGCCGACCACGCCGATCACCGGCAGGGCGAGCGTCGCCTCGAGCCGCAGTCCCCCGGACTGCGCGGGGCGCGTCGGGTCGCCACCGACCCGGACGCGGTACGCGAAGCCCGCGCCCACGCCGGGTGAGAGCGGCAGGAGCGAGTAGGGCGCGGCGACCTCGACGACGGCGCCCACGGTGACGAGCTCGGCGAAGTCCGTGTCGAGCGCGACCCCGACGAGGACGAGCTCGCCGAGCCCGAGCTCGTAGCCGAGGCGGCCGCGGAAGCGCCCCTCGATCGTCGCGCCGAGGCCGATGAGCGGGCCACCGTTGCGGAGGATCACCTCACCCACGTCCGTCCGCTCGAGCTCGACGGCGAAGCTCGCGCGCTCGCCGAGGCGCTCCGCGTCGATCGTCGTCGGGCGCGCCCCGAGCTCGACGCCGAGCGCGCGCGCGCGGAGCCTCTGGGACGCCGCGCCCACCTGCGCCGTGAGCGTGGCTGGGACCCGCGCGAAGGTGCGCGCGAGCGCCCGCGTGAACACGATCGTGGGGGCGCCGCCGCCGCGCGAGGTCGCCATGAGGAGGTGGCGTCCGTCGATCGCGTCGTTCGAGCGCGTGCGCTCGCCTATCCGCACGATCGCCTCGAGCGTGACCTCGAGCGGCTCGCCGGCTCGGAGCCCCGCGGTGATCGGATCGCTCCCGGGGGCGTCCGAGCTCGCCTCGCCCGCCTGCAGGCGCTGCCGCGTGGTGCCCTCCGCGCTCGCGTAGAGCCGCACGACCCGATCCGTCTCGGAGAGGAGGGTCCAGCGCGCGCGGACCTCGCACTCGACGCCGCTCCCGCTCGGTCGGCAGTCGGCCTCGAGCCGCTCGTCGACGACCTCGGCGTCCACGCTCGGCACCGCGCGCAGCGCCCCGACGCGGGCGCTCGCGCGGAGCATCTCGGGGCTCGCCCCCGGCCCGAGCGATGTGGCGCTCAGCCGGCCCGCCTGCGCGCGCGCAGGCGCCGGCGCGGTCGCCACGAGCGCCGCTGCGCCGAGGAGCGCCAGCGTCGCCGCGCCGAGGGGCCACGGCCCGCCTCGTGGGCTCCCGCCCAGGCCTCGTCGCCGGCTCGCGCGCCTCTGCATGCGCGGACTATACGCGAGCGTCGTCTTCGCGCGGCGCGCGGGCGCCGATTTGTTGACGACGCGAGGCGACTCCCGCTAGCTCGGAGCCCTCATGGCGTCGCTGGTTCACGCCGCGCTCTCGGCCCGCAGAGCCGCTCGCAGCTCCTTCGGGCTCCTCGTCGCGGCCGTCTTCGCGGTGGTGCCGCTGCTCGGGGTCTTTCGCGCGTCGTCGATCCTCGAGCTCGGCGTCGAGCACGCGATCGTCTTCGCCGCGTGGGCCGGGTGGATCGTCTATCGCCTGCTCACCCTCTCGACGCTCACGCCCATCGCGGCGAGCGGGCTCCTGCGGCGAGAGCGGCTCACGCTCGAATTCGAGCTGGGTCTCACGTTCCTCGCGGGGATCCACGCGCTCGTGCAGGCGATGGGCGGGCTCGACGGTCCGGTCCACGCGCTCGTCTACGTGCTCGTCGCGTTCGTCGCGGTCTTCGCGACGCCGCCCGTCGGCGCGCTCCTCATCCTCGCGACGCTCGCCTACGAGCTGCTCGTCTGGGTGCTCACCGAGCCCGCCGTCGCCGGCTCGCGCGTCGGCTTCCACGCGGCGTTCATCGCCTTCTTCGGCGGCCTGAACCTCGTCTTCACCCGCGTCGAGCTCGCGCGCGTCCGAGAGCGATCGGAGAAGGAGCGCGACGAGGAGCGCGCGCGGGTGGAGGCCGACGTCCGGCTCTTCCGGCTCGTCGGCGCGCCGCGCCCCGACGCGGAGGAGGCGTCGGGGGAGAAGCTCGTCCGCAGCTCGGTCGACGAGGTGCGCGACTCGCTCTTCCACGTCCTCGATCTCTTGAAGAGGACGCTCGAGCTCCACACCTGCATCCTGCTCTTCGTCGGAGAGGACGGCCGCCTGCGCATCATCGAGATGGCGACCGACTCCGACGAGGTCGAGGAGGGCCCCTTCGACCTCGGCGCAGGCGCCGTCGGCGCGATCGCGACGCGCGGCGTGGTGATGAACCTCGAGAACCTCAAGCCTGGCTACCGCGGGCTCTGCTACTACCGCGAGGCGAGCTCACAAGTCCGCGTCTTCCTCGGCGTACCCGTCGTCGAGGAGGGGCAGCTGCGCGGCGCGCTCTGCGCCGATCGGCTCGACGCCCGGCCCTTCACCGCGCGCGAAGAGGAGATCCTGAAGAGCGCGGTCGGCCAGGTGCTGCGCGGCATCCAGAACGAGCGCGTCTTCGTGCAGCTCGAGCGCAGCAAGCGCGAGCAGGCGCAGCTCTTCAAGGCCTCGCGGGCGCTCGGCGCCGCGCTCACGGAGGACGAGGTCCTCGACGCCGGGCTCGAGGCGGCGGCGGCGCTGGCGCGCTTCGATCTCGCGGTGATCACCTCCTTCGACGCCGAGGCGCGCCAGCACGCGGTGCGGATCGCGCGTGGGCGCGGCGCCGAGGTGCTCTCGGGGCTCACCTTCAAGGACAACCACTCGCTCACGGCGATGGTGGTGAAGAACAAGCACTATCTCCCCTATCGCGGCGAGCTCGACCCGAAGCAGGTGCTCTTCACCTCCCGCGCCGCGCTGCCTCCCATGCGCTCCGCGCTCGTCGTCCCGCTCGTCGTCCGCGAGGACGTGATCGGGACGCTCGTCGTCGGCGCCGAGCGCGCCCACGCGTTCGGGGAGACCGCGCGCGCGAGCCTCGAGACGCTCGCGAACCAGCTCGCGATCGCGGTCTCCAACGCGCGCGCGGTCAAGCGGCTCGAGGAGCTCGCGACGACCGACGGCCTGACGGGCTGCCTCAACAAGCGCACCTTCCTCGAGGCGCTCGACGCGAAGATCCGCTCCGCACAGCGCTTCCAGAAGAAGCTCTCGCTGATCGTCACGGACATCGACCACTTCAAGAACGTGAACGACACGTACGGGCACGCGACGGGTGACGTGGTCATCAAGGAGCTCGGCGCGATCCTCATCCGGGTCAAGCGCGAGACCGACCTCGTCGCGCGCTTCGGCGGCGAGGAATTCTGCGTGCTCTGCGAGGAGACCGACACCGACGGCGCCGTGCTGCTCGCCGAGCGCGTGCGCGAGGAGCTCGCCAAGACCGTCTTTCAGACCGAGCTCGGCAAGCTCCGCGTCGCCGCGTCGCTCGGCGTCGCCACCTTCCCTGGCGACGCGTCGAGCGCGAGCGGCCTCTTCGAGACGACCGACAAGGCGCTCTACGTCGCGAAGCATCGCGGGCGCAACCAGGTCTGCACGGCCGCCGATCTCTGACGTCGCATCCGGGGCGAGGCGACGATCGCGCGCGGCGCGCCGTCAGCGGTCCCAGAACGCGCACGCGTCGCGATCCGCGCCGGTCTCGACGCGGATCGCGCGATCGAAGACGACGTGCTCGTCGCTCGAGCGCTCGAACGCGGGCCACGCGAGGCTCGCGTCCCCGGGATCGCCCGTCGCCGCGAAGCGGAGCCACGCGCCCTGCATCGCGTCGGAGATGGCCTGCTCCGCCTCGCCGAAGCGCGGTCGCCCGAGGCGCGCCGAGCGGCCGAACACGAATTGGATCTCGGCCGAGTGGAAGGCGCCGAGCGGGCGCTCGGGCCGCGCGACGAGCTGGAAGGCCGCGTCGGGGTACTCGAAGTGGTAGACGAAGGTCCGGTAGCCGGCGTCGGCGAGCAGGAGCGCCGCGCGTCGCGAGGGGCACGCGAGCGCCGAGTGCCCGAGCATCGCCGCGCCGGCGGCGCCGGGATCGGCGTAGTCGGCGAGCGGATAGCGCGCCTCCACCTCGCTGCCCGAGGCGCCGATCGTCGCGCCGAGCGAGGCCGCGAGCGCGTGGTAGGCCGCCTCGTCGGTGACGGTCCCGCCGCGCTCCGCGATGTCGATGAAGAGCGTGCCCTCGTCGCGGTTCCAGCCGACGATGACGGGGACGTCGGCGGCCTCGTGGCGCTCGACGGCGTCGCGGAACTGGACCGGCAGGATCGCGCCGTCGACGAAGGGCCAGAAGCGTTGGCCGGCCGCGCCGTCCGTCCCGAAGAGCGCGTCGAGGCTCCCTGCCGCGCGGAGGCTCTCGACGCTCGCGCCCATGAGGCACGCGGCCACGTCGGGCGCGCCGCGGCAGCCGAGGTCGTCGATCAGCCGCTCGGAGATCGCGCGGTTGCTCGCCTCGTCGAGGAGCGCCGCGTCGCAGAGGCCGCTCTCGCTGATCACGGCTCGGAAGAGGCCGCGCGAGGCGGGCGCGATCATGTGGAGGCACACCGAGAGCCCGCCCGCGGACTCTCCGACGAGGGTGACCTGGGCGGGATCGCCGCCGAAGTCGGCGATGTGATCGTGGACCCACTCGAGCGCGAGCGTCTGATCCTCGAAGCCCTGGTTCCCCTTGGCGGAGACGGCGTCGCTCGCGAAGAAGCCGAGCGCGCCGAGCCGATAGTTCATGCTGACGACGACGGCGCCGTGGCGCGCGGCGATGAGATCGCCGCGCGTGCCCCGATCGGTCTGTACGCCCTCGCCGAAGACGAACGCGCCCCCGTGGATCCACACGATCACGGGCGCGTGCTCGGGCAAGGGATCGGGCGTGTGCACGTTCAGGTAGAGGCAGTCCTCTTGGCCGAGCCCCGAGAGCCCGAGCGCGGTCTGGGGGCACGCGGGCGGCTTCGATCGGCCATCGATCGTCTCGCTCCAGGGGGCGTGAGGGACGGGCGACTGCCAGCGGAGCGAGCCCTCCGGCGGCTCGGCGTAGGGGATCGCGTAGAAGGAGAGCGCGCCGCCCTCTCGGATCCCTCGGACGCGGCCGAGCCCCGCGATCGCGATCTCCGGATCCGGGCGCGTCGCGGCGTCGTCCGGGGCGTGCGCGTCGTCCGCCGCCACGGCGTCCGGCGTGGGCGTGGCGGCGTCGCTCTCGGTGGAGGGGGCCTCCGGGCACCCGAGCGCGAGGGTCGAGACGGCGACGAGCGAGGCGAGGCGTGTGATCCGCATGGGCGTGAGGCTAACCGAGGCGCACGGGCTCGCGCACCCCGCTCGCGCCGAAGCGCGCCGGGCGGCCTCGCGCCGCGCGTTCAGAAGCGTGCGAGGACGCCCTGCCGCGCCGCCTCGATCGCCTCGTCCAGCTCGAGCGAGCCGTGCTCGTTGGCCGCGGCGATCCCGATCACGACGAGGAGCACGGTGACGATCCCGCCGCCGAGCACGGCGAGCGCGATCCCGCCCTTGACCTCGCTCTCCTTCGTCGTCGTGAGCGCGACGCCGACCCCGACGGCCGTGAGCACCCCTCCCGCGAAGAGCCCGCCGAACGACTCGGCCCACGGGATCGGATCGCCCGCGCGGATCCGAAAGCGCGCGGTGGGGAGCTCGAGCGCGAACGACTGATCGAAGTAGTCGCCGCGGAGCTGGATCGCGCCGCGCGGCACGTCGAGCGCGCAGGGGAGGTGGCAGCGCAGGCTCCCCGCCCCCGTGATCACCTCGAGATCGGTCGGCCGCACGGCCTCGCGATCGAGGACGAGCTCGAGGCGCGCGTCGTCCCCGCGCGTCGTGAAGTCGCTCGCCGCCGCGCTCGCGCCGTCCAGGGTCGCGGCCTGGCCTCCGCCGTCGTCCTCGGCCCACGCGAGCCTCGGCGCGAGGAGCCAAGCGACGGCGAGCGCCGTGAGCGCGAGCAGAGAGCGCGTCGGGCTCACGAGCCGCTCTCGACCAGGGAGCGCACCTTGAGCTCCGCGAGCTGCTCCGGCAGCACGCTGCCGGGCGCGCCCGTCATGAGGTCGGCGCCCTTGCCCGTCTTCGGGAAGGCGATGACGTCGCGCAGGCTCTCGCTCTCGGTGAGGAGCATGCAGAGGCGATCGAGCCCGAGCGCAATGCCGCCGTGGGGCGGCGCGCCGTGCTGGAGGCCGCGCAGGAGGAAGCCGAATTTCTCCTTCGCGACCTCGTCGCGGATCCCGAGCACCGCGAAGACGCGCTTCTGCACCTCGGGATCGTGCAAGCGCACCGAGCCGCCGCCGAGCTCGACGCCGTTCAGGACGAGGTCGTAGCGGTAGCAGAGCACCTTGCCGGGGTCGGACTCGAGGAAGCCGAGCGAGTCGTCGTGCGGGCGCGTGAAGGGGTGATGCGCGGCCGCCCAGGACTTTCCGTCTTCCCCGCGCTCGAAGAGCGGCGGCTCGACCACCCACGCGAAATTCCAGTCGCCGTCCGGGTGGCTCTCGCTCTTCGCGCCGACCTCGGGGATGAGGCCGAGCTTCTTCCCGAGGTGGAGGCGGAGGTTCGCCATCACCGTGTGGACCGCGGCCTCGGGGCCGAATTGGAAGAGGAGCAGGTCGCCCTCCTCGGCCTTCATCGCGGCGTTCACGGCGGCGACGAATGCGGGCGCCGCGCTCTTCGCCATCGGGCTCTTGAGCCACGCCCCGCCCGGCCCCACCGAGGCGCGCGCGAGCCCCTTCGCGCCCATGTGCTTGACGAAGTCCTCGAGCTTGTCGATCTCCGTGCGCGACATCTTCGCCGCGAACGCCGCGGGCACGCGGAGCGCCTTCACGATCTCCTCGGGCAGATCGCGCCGGTACGCGCCGCTCGCGAACTTCTCGGCGATCGGCGTGAGCATGGCGATCCCGCCGCCCCCGTGCTCGACGACGAGCGCGGTGAGATCCTCGTGCTCGAGGCCGAAGCGCATGTCCGGCTTGTCGTTGCCGTAGCGCCGCATCGCGTCCTCGAACTTCATGCGCGGGAAGTGGCGCACGAGGCCGTCCGCGCCCTCGACGCCGGGGTAGCGCGCGGTGAGATCGACGCCGAGGATCTCCCTCCAGAGCCGGAGGATCAGGCCCTCGACGATCGCGAAGACGTCCTCCTGGTTCACGAAGGACATCTCGACGTCGATCTGCGTGAATTCGGGCTGTCGATCGCCGCGCAGGTCCTCGTCGCGGAAGCACTTCACGATCTGGATGTAGCGGTCGAAGCCCGCGACCATGAGGAGCTGCTTGAAGAGCTGCGGGCTCTCCGCTAGCGCGTAGAACATGCCCGGGTTGAGGCGCGCGGGGACGAGGAAGTTGCGCGCGCCGCCGGGCGTGTACTTCACGAAGATCGGCGTCTCGACCTCGACGAAGCCGTGCTCGGCGAAGTGGTTGCGCGTGTGGTGGTAGAGGCGCGAGCGCGTCATCAGGTTCCGCTGGAGGCGGGGCCTGCGCAGATCGAGGAAGCGGTGCTCGAGGCGCTTGTCCTCGTTCGTGTCGATGTCGTCCTCGATCGGGAAGACGGGGGTCTCGGCCTTGTTGAAGACCGTCGCCTCGAGCGCGACGATCTCGACGGCGCCCGTGTCCATCTTGGGGTTTCGCATCGCGCCGCGATCGCGCACCTTGCCGCGCACGCCGAGCACCCACTCGCCGCGCGCGGCGTCGGCGACGACGAACGCCGCCTTCGCGACGTCCGGATCGAAGACGACCTGCGCGACGCCCTCGCGGTCGCGGAGATCGATGAAGATGCAGCCGCCGTGATCGCGGCGCGCGTGCACCCACCCGAAGAGCACGACCTCGCGGTCGATGTCGCCCTCGCGGAGCAGGCCTGCGTAGTGGGTCCTCTTGAGCTCGTCGATGAAGCGCGCCACGACCGAAACCTCGCGTGAGATGCCCCGCGGCCGTGATGGCGCCGGGGGGCGCGCAACGTAGCACGCGCGACCGGAGGGGGGATCGGGCCGAGGAGCGCTCAGGGGCCCCGCGCGGGAGGCGTCGCGCCCTCGTCAGCGCGCTCGAGGGGTCTCGTCGCTCGCCGCCTCGCTCGCACCCTCGGCCTCGTCCTCGTCCTCGTCCTCGGCCCGCGCGGCCTCCGCGCGCGCGAGCTGGAGCTCGAGGAGATCGCTGGCGATCCCCATGAAGTTCTCCTCGGTGAGCACGGCGACGAGGTGGCCGTCCTGGACGACCGGCAGGCAGCCGATCCGGTAGCGGCGCATGATCCGGATCGCGTCGAGCGTCTCCGTCTCCGGCGTGACGGTGATGACGTCCCTCCGCATCACGTCGGAGACGGGCGTGAGCGAGAGGTCCGGGCCCTCGCCGCCGGCTCGTCGCGCGTTGAGGAAGCGCAGGATCGAGCGGTAGCTGACGAGGCCGACGAGCCGCCCCTCGCGATCCTCGACGGGGACGTGCCGCACGCGCTCCCAGCCCATGAGATCCGCGATGAGCTGGACGGCGTCGTCCGGCTGCACCGTGAAGAGGTCGGTCGTCATGTACTGGCTGACCTTGAGGTAGCTCGAGCGCGCGTTCGGCACCTCGTCGAGGCGCGCGCGCTCCCACTCCGCGACGGGGCGACCCGTGCGCTGGCGCTTCGCCGTGGCCGCGACGAGCGCCGTCAGCTTCTCGCCGGGCGAGCCGCGATCCTTCATGCCGGCGAGCGAGGTGAGCGCCCAGCGCGAGCCCGTCCGCATCGTGCGCACGCGCTGCTCCACGATCCCGAGGTAGCGGCGGATGTCCTCCTCGTCGAGCTGCGCGCGGCGCAGGCCCGCCTCCGCCTTCGGGAGCAGATCGTCGAGCAGGAGCCGCTGCGCGGACTTCTCGACGCCGTCGAGCCACGAGACGTAGGCGACGATGCCGTCGCGCGCGGCGGCGTAGAGGTTCGCGCGCGCCTGCTCGAAGTCCATGCGGTGTCGGACGTCCTCGATCGTCGCCCCGAGCTCGCTCATGAGCCCGAGCCAGAGCGCCGTGTTCGCGATCTCGTCCTGGATGCTCGGGCCCGACGGCATGACGCGCATCTCGATCCGCAGGTGCGGCCTCACGGGATCGTAGCCGTAGCAGGCGCGGTTCCAGCGGTAGACCGTGCCGTTGTGCAGGCGCAGCGCCTTGAGCTCCGGGATCTCCCCGCGATCGAGGAGCGCGAGGGCGTCCTCATCGAGGTCCGTCCCGACGAGCGAGCGGAAGCGCGCGACGTCCTCCTTGTAGATCTCGAGGATGTCGCGCTCGCACCAGCGCTTGCCGAACGAGACCCGCGCGGTCGCGTCGCGGAGGTAGGTGCCGGTCTTGCGCGTGTCGACGGCCTGCTCGAAGAGCGCGATCCGCGTCTCGGACCAGAGGCGCTTGCCGAAGAGGAGCGGCGAGTTGCACGCGGCCGCGAGCACGGGCGCGGCGAGCGCCTGCGCGAGGTTGTACATGCGCGCGAAGTCGGCGGGCGCGATCTGGAGGTGCGCCTGGAAGCTCGAATTGCAGGCCTCGACCATCACGGAGTCGTGCTTCACGAGCAGCTCGTCGACGCCCTTGATCGAGAATTCGTAGGGCTCGCCGCGCGCCGCCGTCGTGGCCGCGTTCAAGGCGAGGTAGCGCGGTGAGGGCACCATGCTGTCGAGGCCGAGATCGGACTTGCGGATCGTCGGGAGGATCCCGGCGAGGATCGGGAGGATCCCGAGCCGCTCGCCCACCTCGTACGCGCGCTCCATGTGGCGCTCGAGCTGCGCCTCGAGGCCGCGTAGGCCCTTGCCGGAGAAGGGCTCGGGCTCGGCGTTCATCTCGAGCTGGAAGAGGCCGAGCTCGGTCGTGAAGTGGGGGTCGGCGAGCGCCTCGAGCATCTGGAGCGACCCCTTCGTGGGCTCGTAGGTGCTCGCGTCGATGAGGAACATCTCCTGCTCGGCGCCGATGCGCGGCGGGCCCTCCTCGAACATCCCCTCGTCGAGCATCCGCTCGAGCGCGCGCAGGTCCGTGAGCAGCGCCCGCGTGAAGCGGCGCCGCCCCTCGCCCTCGAGCTCGCCCTGCACCTTCTTGTGCTCGCGCGTGTCTTCCATCAGCGCTTCTCCGTCCACTCGCCGAGGTACGTGGGGAGCATGCGCCGCCACGTCGGCCAGTCGTGGTGCCACTCGGGGCCCCACGGATCGACGCGGTTGGGGACGCCCTTTCTGCCGAGGATGTTGGCCATCGCCCACGTCTCGCCCATGTTCTCCGCGCGGCCGTCGCCGGACGCGAGGAGGATGAAGTTCCTGCGGAGGGCCTCGAGGTGAGGCCCCTCGAGGGTCGGCACGAGGTCGCGCGGCGAGCTCACGAGGTAGTCGCGCGTCGGCCGATCGGTCTCGATGAAGCGCATCAGATCGTAGGTCCCGCTCATCGCGAGCGAGCGCGTGAACACGTCGGGGAAGCGGCAGGTGACGGCGACGGAATGGAAGGCGCCGATGGAGGCGCCGCCCGTCCAGACCGTGACGTCGTCGCTCTTCGTGTCCATCCGGATCGCGGGGAGCACCTCGTGCCGCACGTACTGGTGGAACTGGTTCTGCATCCACATGCGGTACTCGGGCGAGCCCTCCTTGTGGAACCACACCTGCCCCCCGACGGAGTCGCACGAGTAGATCTTGATGCGCCCCTGCTCGAGCAGCGGCGCGAGCGCGTCGATGACCTTCCAGCGCTCGATCTCCTCGGCGTCACCGCCCGCCGTCGGGAAGAGGAGCACGGGCTGCCCGAAGTGCCCCCAGCGCGCGAGGGTCGCGCGCCGCTTCATCCGATCCGAGTACCACTCCGATTTCGCGAACATCGGGCGCCATCGTCGCATGGAGCGGGGCGCGAGTGGGAGTCTCGCGCGGGCTCGGGCGAGGGGAGGTCAGAGCCCGCGGGTCACGCGCTCGGGGAGCCGGACCAGCTTCCTCTCGCGATCGACGCAGACCATGTGGACGAGCCCCTGGACGAGCAGCTCGTCCTTGCCGCTCGCGGGGTCGACCCGGTGAACGTCCTGGCGAAAGACGACGCGGTAGTCGCTCTCGAGCGTGGCGCTCGAGCGGATCTCCACGACGTCGCCGAAGACGGCGCCCTGCTTGAACGTGAGCTCGCACTTGTAGACGACGAAGCCGATCCCGTCCTCGCGCAGGAGGCGCACGAGCTCGTCGGGCCCGAGCACGTGCTCGCGCGCGCGCTCGAAGTACTTGAGGTAATTCGCGTGGTAGACGACGCCGGAGTGGTCGGTGTCCTCGTAGAAGATGCGGACGGGGTAGACGTGGGGGCTCGGGCTCACGCGGCGAGCCTCGCAGAGCCGACGCGCGCTGTCACCCGCGCGCCGTCACCCGCGCGCCGTCACCCGCGCGCCGTCACCCGCGGGCGGGCTCCCCGTCCTCGAAGAAGAAGCGCACGAGGTCGGCCTCGCGCTTGCGGGCGTCGTGCTCGCCGAGGTCGAGGAGCTGGCGCGCGAAGCAGCCGTCAAAGAAGAGGTAGCTGACGAGGTCGGCGTCGACGCTCTCGCCGATGTCGAGCAGGCGCAGGAGGTGCTTGCCGAGCGCGCGCCCGAAGCGCGCCTTGTTCGAGCGCATCTGGTGCGCGGCGATGACGCCGATGTCCTCGCTCGGGGCGATCGAGAGGGCGTGCAGGCGATCGCGGGGCGCGCGTCCGTGCGCGACGGCGCGCTCGTTCATCTTCTCGGCGTAGTCGTCGCCGAAGATCGCGACGCCGTCGTCGATCATGCGGTTCACCCGCTCGATCTCGTAGAAGTCGGCGTTGACGTGATCGAGGAGGAAGGCGTTCATCATCTTGCCGACGAGGAACGCGACGCCGGGGAAGACGCCGGGAGCGAAGGCGGGCTTGGTCGACTCGGTCGTCGTCAGCGCGACGACGAGCAGCCTCCGCGCGCCCATGTGGATCGCGGGCGACATCGGGGTGTTGAGCCGCAGCCCGCCGTCGACGAAGAGATCGCCCTGCACCGCGACGGGCGGAAAGAGGATCGGGATCGCGGCGGACGCGAGGACGTGCTGGGGGCCGATCCGACCCTCCTGGACGACGATCGCGGGGGGCAGCCGCGTCGGCGGCGCGACGCCCGGCGCGCGATCGACGAAGAGCCATGGGCGCCCGGTCGCGACGTGCGTGGCGCTGATCGTGAGCGCCGCGAGGCGGCCGCGGCGGAGGTTCCGGACGAGATCCGCCCAGCGCATGTTCGCCGCGATGAGATCGATGAGGGGCGCGACGTCGAGGACGCCGGCGCCGCGTTTGCCGCCGAAGAGCACCCGCGGGAGCTTCGCCGCCTGCGCGACGCCGAAGCTGATCACCCGATCGAGCTCGAGGTCGCTCCAGAGCGAGACGAGGCGCGCGATGCCCGCGACCGGATCGTGGACCGCCGAGCCGAGGAAGGTGCCGTTGATCGCGCCGACGCTCGTGCCGGAGATGACGTCGATGCGCGGGACGCCGTGCCGCCTGGCGAATTCCCCGAAGAGATAGCGCAAGACGCCCGCCTCGTAGGCGCCGCGGGCGCCGCCACCGGAGAAGACCATCGCCGCGGGGCCACGGTGTACGGAGGGGGGCGGGATCGACGCGAACATGTCTCCTCGGTGCTGGGTCCTCGAGCGGCTCGGCTCAGGCGGGCGGGCCCTCGAGCGCGCGGACGATCCGCGCGACCGGCGTCTCCAGGTACCGCACGCGGAGCGCCTCGTCACGGACGCGGACGAGCCTCTGATCGAGCACCTCGCGCGCCTTCTGGGCCGCGTCGCGCGCCATCGACGGCTCCCCCGCGTCGAAGAGGGCCTGCGCCGCGTGGGCGAGGACGCGCTCGACGCGCTCGATCGAGCCGTGGACGCCGACCTCGGCGAGCACGCGCGTCGCGAGCTGGACGGCCTCCTCTCGCCGCCCTCCCGCCGCGAGGCAGCGCGCCCGGAGCGCCGCCGCGAGCAGCTCGTACGCGAGGGTGGCCGCGGCGCGCGCGTGCTCGACGCCCTCCGCCGCGACGCGCTCGGCGCGCTCGATCTCGCCCCGCGCGTGGAGCAGCTCCGTGCGGACGATGCGCTCGTGCGCGAGATCGTAGGGATCGTCGAGGTGCTCGGCGATCCGTCGGGCGCGATCGAGCAGCTCGGCGGCGTGCGCGAGATCGTTCGTCTGCTCGATCGCGAGCTCGGCGAGCGCCGAGAGCGTGTCGGTGCGGCTGCCGGGATCGTCGGCGCGATCGAAGACGTGGAGCGCCCGCTCCATGTGCTCCCTCGCGCGCGCCGCGTCGCCGAGCTCCGCGTAGATCTGCCCGATGTTCGAGACCTTGCGCCCGATGTGGATGCGATCGCCCGTCTGGCGATCGAAGACGACGGACGCGCGGATGCACGCGATCGCGTCCTCGAACGCGCCGTGGGAGAGGAGCGCGACGCCGAGCGCGTTCAGCGCGTGGGCCTGGTAGCCCTTGTGGCCGAGCCTCCGGAAGATCGCGATGCCTTCGGCCGCGGCCTC
Organism: Sandaracinaceae bacterium; assembly: GCA_039809495.1. Taxonomy (GTDB): domain Bacteria; phylum Myxococcota_A; class Polyangia; order Polyangiales; family Sandaracinaceae; genus JAFLCL01. Next base: position 41,067 of record JBDHVC010000023.1, on the reverse strand, counting down.
CATCGCCGCGTCCACCTTGCCCGCGCGCCACTTCAGGTTCGAGAGCTCGGTGAGCGCCTGGCCGCGCGCGGCGAGGTGCTCGGGATCGCTGCCGGCGCGGATCAGCGCGCGATCGAGGGCCTCGACGGCGCCCGTCGTGTCGCCCTGGTCGCGGCGGAGCTGGCCGAGGAGGCGGAGCGCCTCGATCTCGGCCGCGCGATCGCCCGAGGAGATGGACGCGTCGAGCGCCTTGCGGAGCATCGCGTCGACGCCGGCGCCGCGACCCGCGTCGAGCTCGTGCCGCGCGAGGCGCGCGTAGGCCACGGCGACGAGCCTCGGGTCGCGGCTCTTCTCGGCGATGGCGCGCATCTCCTCGAGCTCGATCCGCTGCTCGCTCCGGAGCGAGAGCACCCGGAGGATCTGCTCGCGCAGCTCGTGGAGCTCGAAGCGCTCGGCGGAGGCGTCGGGGAAGAGCGCGAGCGCTCGCGCGAAGAAGCGGAGCGCGTCGCGGTTCGAGTACGACGAGCGCGCGAGGAGCCCCGCCTCGCGGTAGGCGCGCGCGGCGAGCACGCTCTCGCCGGCGAGCTCGAGGTGGCGCGCGACGCGCGCGGGCGCGGGCCTCGGGTCGAGGCCCGAGAGGTAGCGCGCGACGCGGTCGTGCAGGCGCACGCGATCGTCCGCGTCGATGGTCTCGTAGGCGACCTGCCGCACGATGACGGAGGGGAACGCGATGCCGCCGCCCGGCCGCCGCACGAGCAGGCCGCGATCCTCGAGCGCCTGGAGCGAGTCGCTCGCGTCGAGGCCCATGAGGTCGGAGACCTCGAGCGGCGTGACGCCGCCGCCGATCACCGCGAGCCAGCGGAGCGTCGCGCGGTCCCGGTCGGTGAGCTCGCCGACGCGCGCCGCGATCACGTCCTCGAGCGTCGAGGGCAGCGCGAAGGCCGCGCCCGTGCGCCGGACGACCTTGCGCCCCTCGCTCTCCTCGAAGCGGAGCACCCCGCGCTCGAGGAGCGCGTCGAGCAGCTCCTTGAGGAAGAAGGGGTTCCCGCCCGCGCGCTGCACGATCGTCGTGAGCACGTCGCTCGGCACGTGCGCGCCGCCGAGGTGCGCCGTCACGAGGGCGCGGCGGTTCTCGTCGTCGAGCTCCTCGAGATCGATCCGGAGCAGCCCTCGCAGGATGGGGTCGACCCGCGCGTCGGGGCGGGCGCAGACGATCACGAGGAGCGGCGCGTCGATCGGCTGGAGGAAGAGCCGCGAGAGCAGCTCGGACGTCGGTCCGTCGGCGAATTGCGCCGAGTCGATCCAGAGCACGGTCGGCTTGCGCCGCGCGATGCCGATCAGCGTCTCGCGGACGGCCTGGAGCAGGCGCTGGCTCCGGTCGCCCACGTCGGCGCCGTTGGCCTCGGGCGCCATCACCGCCTCGAACGCCTCGATCGCCGCCTCGCGTCGCTCGGGGCTCTTCACGAAGCGTCGGACCTGCTCGCGGACGCGCGCCTTGATCTCGTCGCGGCCCGCGCTCTCGTCGATCCCCCAGGCGCCCCGCAGGAGCTCGTTCAGCGCCGCGTAGGGCACCTCCTGCGCGCCGAAGGGGCAGTCGACCTGGACCAGCGAGGGGTCGGGTGAGAAGCGGCTGATCGCGGCCGCGACGAGGGCGGTCTTCCCGACGCCGATCTCGCCGACCACCGAGAGGAAGAGGCTCTTGCCCTGCGCGACGACCTCGCCGTAGCTCTCGACGAGCGCCTGGATCTCGTTCGCGCGCCCGACGAGGCCCACCTGCCGGACGAGCTCGGCGGCCTCCTTCGCGCGCTCCTCGCGCGTCCGCGCGCCGCGGAGCCGATAGGCGCGCAGGGCGCGGGGGCCCTCGTCGCTCGCGACCTTCACGGCGCGCACGCCGTCGTCCTCGAAGGCGAAGACGCGCCGCGCGAGGCGGAAGATCTCGCCGCTCACCAGCACCTCCGAGGGCTGCGCCGCGTTGGCGAGCTCGGCGGCGACCTCGAAGACGTTGCCGATCGGCTCGAAGCGCGCGCGCGCCTGGCCTCGCCGGAGCGTGACGACGAGCCCGCGCGAGAGGCCGATGGCCGCGACGAGCGGGGTGATCGCGTCCGCGTTGAGCCCCTCGAGCGCGTCGATGACGTCGAGCGCGAGGCGCGCGGCGTGCAGCGGATCGTCGGCCGAGGCGCGCGTCAGGCCGAGCACGAACCGGAACGCGCGCTTCTTCTCTGCGTCGGGCCACTCGAGCGCCGCGTCGTACTTGAACGCGATGTCCTCGAGCACGCGCATCGCTTGCGGCGCGCCGTCCGCGTTCGTCTCGACGTCCGAGCCCGAGCTGCCCTCGCCCCGGAGGGTGCCCGCGACCACGACCACGTTGCGCCGCTCGCGCTGCTCGCGCCCGCTCGCGGCCGGGAGCCCGCTCGCGTGCGAGAGGAGCGTCACCTGCGCGCCGAGCTCGGGCCCGCCCACGCGCCCGGGGACGACCTCCGCCTGGGTGATCTCGCGAGGCGCGATCTCCCCGAGGAAGGCCTCGAGCTGCGCCGCGTCGTGGAGCTCCTCCTGGGAGTGGAGCCAGCGCGAGAGCGCCCCGGCGAGGGAGCGACAGGTCTGGTAGCGCTCCTCGCGATCGGGCGCCATCGCGCGCGCGGCGATCGCGTCGAGCTCCTCGGGGACCTCCGGGTCCACGGCGCGGGGGCTCGTCGTCTTGCCGTCGCGCACCTGCTCGAGGATCTCCATCCCGACGAGGCCCGGGTACATCGAGCGGTTCATCAGGAGCTCGGCGAGGAGCACGCCGAGCGCGTAGACGTCGCTGCGCCGATCGACGCGCTGCCCGCGCGCCTGCTCGGGGGACATGTAGCTGAACTTGCCTTTGATGACCCCGGTCTCCTCGGAGATCATCCGCGCGCGAGCGATGCCGAAGTCGGCGATCTTCACCGCGCCGTCGTACGAGACGAGCACGTTCTGCGGCGAGACGTCGCGGTGGACGATCTCCATCGGCGCGCCGGACTCGTCCTTGCGGTTGTGCGCGTAGTCGAGCCCCTTCGCGACCTCGAGGACGATCAGCGCGGCGATCGCGTAGGGGATCCGCCGGTTCTTGCGTCGCGCGGCCGAGAGCAGGCGCCCGAGGTCGAGCCCGTCGACGAATTCCATCGCGAGCAGGAATTCCCCTCGGACCTGCTCGAAGGCGTAGACCTGGACGATGTTCGGGTGGTTGAGGCGCATCGCGAGCTTCGCCTCGTCGACGAACATCGACACGAACTTCGCGCTCCGCGCGAAGGTCGGGAGCACGCGCTTGACGACGAGGAGCTTCTCGATCGACTCCGCCCCGGTGTGCTTGGCCAGGAACACCTCGGCCATGCCGCCAGCGCCGAGGCGGCGCACGACACGATAGCGGCCGAGGGTCGCGGGGATGGGCGTGTCCGAGCTGCTCACGGAGGCGCCGCGATCCTACCCGAGCGCGGGCAGGGAGCGCGAGCGATTCCACGCGCGGATGACCGCGCGCCGGTGGTCATCCGTAGTAGGGCCGTCCGTCGGCGAGCACGCGCGCGTTCAGCGCGGCGATGCCGAAGAGCTGGACGGGGTCGTAGCGGACGCTCCCCACGCGCGGACGCTTCATCCGACGCACGATATCATCGTCGCCGCGCGTCCTCTGCGTCGGTCACGCGACGAAATTCTTCCACCCTCTCAGGTAGGTCACGAACCCCGGCGACGCGCCGTGCGCCGCGAGGTGCGCGGGCGAGAAGGGCGGCCGCTCGACGAGCTCGCCCCGCTCGATCCTCCGCGGCCAGTCGTGGTGGGCGATCGCCGAAAGGCCGAGCGCCACGGCGTCGGCGCCGAGGGCGAGCTGCGCCTCGGCCTCCTCGCGCGTCCAGATGCGACCCGCGACGACGATGCGCGCGCGATCACCGAGCGCCGCGCGAAAGAGCGGGGTCGCGTGCGTGTCGGGGTACTTGGTGGTGTTGCGCGCGCTCTGCCAGAGCGAGAGGTGGATGACCTCCGCGCCGTCCTCGACGAGCCACCTCGCGAGCTGGATCGTCTCGTCGAGCTCGAGCCCGAGCGTGTGGCCGTAGGACTCGGGCGAGAGGCGCACCGCGAGGACGAGCGAGGGAGCGCGGCGGCGCACGGCGCGGGTGACCTCGCGGATGAGGCGGGCGCGGTGCTCGAGGGGGCCGCCCCAGCGATCGGCGCGCTGGTTCACGACGTCGCTCTGAAATTGCGAGAGGAGGTAGCCGTGCGCGCCGTGGAGCTCGATCGCGTCGAGGCCGGCCTCGGCAGAGCGCTCGGCGGCGCGGGCGAAGTCCTCGATGACGCGGGCGAGCTCCTCCTCGCTCGCGGCGCGCGGGGTCGGCCGACCCGCCTCCGCGTAGGCGCTCGCCGAGATCGTCGGGAGGCCGCTCACCGCCGGGTCGGCGCGGAGGCCCCCGTGGAAGAGCTGCGCGCTCGCGAGCGCGCCCCCCTCGTGCAGGCGCCGCGCGAGGCGCGCGAGGCCAGGGATCATCCGGTCGTCGTGGACGCCGAGCTCGCCGGGCCAGGCCTTTCCGTCCTCGGAGACGAAGGCCGCGCAGGTCTCGACGAGGCCGAAGCCGCCGTCGGCGCGCATCGCGAGGAAGCGGAGCTCGTCGTCCGAGAGCGTGCCGTCCGCGTGGCTCTGCTGGTTCGTGAGCGGGGCGAGCCAGACGCGGTTCTTCGCGACGACGCCGGGGCGCAGCGCGAGCGGGGAGAAGAGCGACATCGCGCTCGAGCTTAGAGCGACCGCCCATCGTCGGCGAAGCGCGCGCCACGGCGCGCTCGGCGCGAGCGCGAGGCCGACCCCCTCGATCGCGCGGGCTCCTCGCCTCTCCGAAGGTCGAGCCGGCGGGCGGCCAGGCGCGCCCCGATGGCGTATAGCGAGCGCTCCTCGACACCCAAGGAGCAGAGCGATGCGCGCCCTCGATCCCAGCCCCTGGTCCATCGCGCTCGTGGTCTCGGCGCTCACGCTGAGCGCCCAGGCGCAAGCGCCCGAGCCCCGCGGCGCGGCCTCTCCACCGAGCGCGGGCGCGGCGAGCGCCGAAGAGCCCACGCCCCAGGCGCGCGACGAGCGAGCGCGCGACGAGGCGAGCGAGCCGAGCGACGAGGGCGACGACGACGTGGGAGCGCGCGAGGACGAGGGCGAGGGCTACCGCCTGCGCGAGCCCGGGTCGCGTCCGCGCTTCGGCCTCGGCCGAGGGCCCGGTATGCGCCGGGGCGGGCCGATGGATCCGCGCGCGGCGATGGGGCGCTTCGCCCCGGTGGGTCCGGGCGGGTGCGGCAGGATCGCCTTCGAGCGCGCGAACGCGTCCGTCGTGCGCGTCGAGTCGGGCACGCGCGTCGGCTCGGGCTTCGTCGTGCTCGACGCGAGCCACGTCGTCACGGCGTTCCGGATCGTGCGCGACGGCCACGAGGTGCGGGTGGTCGACGTCGAGGGCAACGCGCGGAGCGCGCGGGTCGTCGGCACCGCGCCCGACGACGACCTCGCGCTCCTCGCGCTCCAGAGCCCGCTCGACGTCTCGCCCCTCGCGCTCGCGCCGCCCGAGCGGCTCGCGGTCGGGATGCCGATCGTCGCCCTCGGCCACCCGTGGGTGAGCGTGCGCGACCGCGTCGACCTCGGGATCCGCGGCGAGGGGCTCTTCTCCCAGTCGCTCTCGTCGGGCGTCGTGAGCGCGCTCGGCCCGCGCTCGCTCTCCACGGACGCGCAGCTCGCGTCGGGGAGCGTCGGCGGCCCGCTCCTCGACTGCCGCGGCGACGTCGTCGGCGCCGTCTCGGTGGCGACGCTCGGCCAGGGTGAGCGCATCTACGTGGCGGCCTCGAGCGTCGCCATCCGGGACCTCGTCTCGCGCGCCGCGGACGAGCAGCCCTACGCCGGGCGTGTCCGCCTCACGTTCGGCCTCGGCGTGGCGATGGCCTTCGAGGATCCGGGCTTGCCGATGGGCGTCTATGGGCTCGTCGGGCTGAACGCGTACGACGCGTTCGTCCTCGCCGCGCGCTTTCACTACCTCGAGGCCGGCACCGATCCCGTCGGCTCGGACATTCTGCACCTCTACGATCAGCGCTACCGCGGCGACGCCTTCGTCGCGTGGCGGCAGCTCGTGTCCTTCGGTCGCGGGATGGGCTTCACCTTCGAGCTCGGCGCGGGCGCGTCGGTCACCTACCTCCAGCAGCACCAGCGCCTCGGCCGCGTCGTGGACGAGGGCGGGATCGCGGCGCTCCGGCTCGAGCAGCGCGCGTACGAGCGCTGGGCCGTCCGGCCGATACTCGTCCTGAACGTCGAGCTCGGCCCGATCGCGATCGGCTACAGCGTCGAGCTCGACATCGACACGAGCCACGACCGCTACCACGTCGAGCACCTCTTCGATCTCGGCGCGCGCTTCTGACGGCGCGCCTCGCGCTCGGCTCTTCGTGGGCTGGGCGCTCGAGCTCCGCTAAGGTCGAGCTCCCCACCCGAAAGGACGCTCGAGATGACGCTGGTGCACTACACGCTCGAGGACGACGTCGCCGTCGTCCGCATGGACGATGGCAAGGTCAACGCGATCTCGTACGCGCTGATCGAGGAGCTGGACGCGGCGCTCGATCGCGCGACGAAGGAGGCGAAGGCGCTCGTCCTCACGGGGCGCCCTGGCGTGCTCTCGGCCGGCTTCGATCTGAAGACGATGATGTCCGGGCTCGACGCGGCGCGCGCCCTCGTTCGGCGCGGCGGTGAGCTGATCCTGCGGCTCTATCTCCACCCACAGCCCCTCGTCGTCGCGGCGTCCGGGCACGCGCTCGCAGGCGGCGCGCTCGTCCTCTTGACCGGCGACGTCCGGCTCGCCACCGAGGGGAAGTTCCGCGTCGGGCTCAACGAGGTCGCGATCGGGATGCCGCTCCCCGTGCTCGGCATGGAGCTCGTCCGCGACCGCGTCGAGCGGCGCTTCTTCACGCGCTCGACCCTCTTCGCGCAGGTCTTCGAGCCGAGCGAGGCGCTCGAGGCGGGCTGGGTCGACGCCGTCGTGCCCGAGGACGAGCTCGCCGAGCGCGCGCTCGCCGAGGCGCGGCGCCTCGCTTCGCTCCCGAAGGAGGCCTACGCGCTCACGAAGACGATCCAGCGCGAGAAGACGGTGAATTACATCCGCGCGACGATCGATCTCGACATGGCGCGCCTCAGCGTGCCGAGGGCCTGACGGCGCGCCGCGACGCGTCGTGATCCGAGGTGGCTGAGGCCGCGCGCGGCGCTCAGGGCCTCACGCAGGTGACGTAGGCGGTGTCGCCGTCGTTCTCGACGGGGCCGAAGCCGCTCGCGAAGCCCTCGGCCATGCAGTAGCGATGGATCGCGGCGTTGCAGTTCATGCCCCAGCGCTCGCTCGAGCCGTCGCAGGAGCCGAGGAAGCCGCGCAGGACCGTGTAGCTCGTGCGCCGCACCTCGGCGCTCCGCACGCAGGTCACGGTGGCGTTCCCGCCCTCGTTCTCGACGGGGCCGAAGCCGCTCGTGAAGCCCTGCGCCGCGCAGTAGCGGTGGATGGCGGCGTTGCAGTTCTGGTTGTTGCGGCGGCCCGCGCCCCCGTCGCAGGCGGAGAGGTAGGTCGCGAGCGCCGCGTAGGTCGTCGTGCGCACCTCGCCGATCACGCAGCTCACGTAGGCGCTCGGGCCCTCGTTCTCGACGGGGCCGAAGCCGCTCGTCGTGCAGCCGTCACCGCAGTAGCGATGGATGGCGGCGTTGCAGTCGGCGCCGAAGCGCTGTGACGAGCCGTTGCAGGGCGCGTGGCGCGCGGCGAGCGCTCCGTAGCTCGTCACCTCGACCCGCGCGCGGAAGCCCTCGTCGCTCACCCCGTCGCAGTCGTCGTCGACGCCGTTGCACGTCTCCTCGGGCGGCGCGCAGTCGCTCCAGGCGCAGCCCGCGCCGCACGCGCGCGCCCCCGTCGAGCCGCAGCTCGTCGTGCACGAGCCGCTCGCGCCGAGGGCGCAGGCGAACGTCTGATCGGGCCTCCCGTCGCAGTCGTCGTCGCGGCCGTTGCACGTCTCCTCGGGCGGCGCGCAGTCGCTCCAGGCGCAGCCCGCGCCGCACGCGCGCGCCCCCGTCGAGCCGCAGCTCGTCGCGCAGGCCTCGCTCGCGCCGAGCACGCAGGCGAAGGTCTGGTCGGGCCTCCCGTCGCAGTCGTCGTCGACGCCGTTGCAGATCTCGCGCGGCGCCTCGCAGGCCCCGAACGTGCCGCCGGAGCAGCGCGCCGAGCCGAGCGAGCCGCAGCTCGTCGTGCAGCCCGTCTGGGTGCCGTCGGTGCACGCGCCCGCGGCGTCGGGCAGGGCTGCGTCGAGGCGCGCCGCGTCGGCGAGGCCCCCCGCCGCGTCTCCGCCCGCGGCGTCGAGCCCGCTCGCGCGCGCGTCGGGCCACTCGCTCGCCCGCGCATCGATCGCGATCGAGGGCCCCGCGTCGTTCGTGCGCTCGTGCGTCGAGCGCCCCTCGGCGCAACCGCCCGCGAGGAGCCCGAGCGAGGTCGAGAGCGCGAGCGCGCCCCGAAGCAAGCCACGCGATGCCATCCGCCGAGCTTACCGCGGGCGCTCACCCGATCCCATCGCCCAGCGAGCCCCGCCGGGCGGCCTGCGCTCGCGCCCGCCCGTTCGTGGAGGAGCGGCGAGATCCCGAGCGGGCGTCCCTGGCGCGGCAGCGTGAGATCAGTGACAATCGTCACACTTTCTCGACCGAAAGGAGCCCTCGATGGATCGCAGGCCGGGGCCTGCCCACGCTCGAGCCGCGACGCCCGCGAGGGGCCTCGCGTGATCATCGTCGCGATCGTCGTCTTCGCGACCGTGGCCTCGGGCGGCGTCGTCCTCGCCGCGCACGTGCTCCGCAACGAGCTCGCGCCGTGGATGCTCTCGATGGGCCACGCGCTCCTCGGCGCGACGGGGATCTCGATCCTCGGCTACGTCCTCGCGCGCGTTCGGATGGACAACACGGTGATGGTGAGCCTCTCGCTCTTCGTCATCGCCGCGATGGGGGGCTTCACCCTCGCCAGCTACCACATGCGCAGGCGCCTGCCGCCGCGCGGCGCGGTCATCCTCCACGCGACGATGGCGGTGAGCGCGTTCCTCGTGCTCATCAGCTTGGTGCTCCGGCTATGACCTCGCCGCACGTCGTCCTGCACCCGCCGCTCGTGCACTTCCCGATCGCCTTCTGGATCCTCGCGGCCGCGCTCGACTGGGTGCTGCCCTTCCAGTCCTTCCTCACGCCCGTCGTCACCTTCACCCTGGTCGGGCTCGGGCTCCTCGGTGGCATCGCGGCGATCCTCACGGGCTTCGTGGAGGGATCACGGCTCTCGGAGAGGCACCCCGCCCGGCGCACCCTCTACGCCCACATCGCGGGCGCGGCGTCCGCGTTCGGCGCGTTCGCGCTCGCGTTCGCGCTCCGCCTCGGCGCGCCCGAGGAGGCCGCGAGCCTGATCGCGCGGATCCTCGAGACGGTCGGCCTCATCGCCATCGTGGCGGCGGGCTCGCTCGGGGGCAAGCTCGTCTACGACTTCGGGGTCGGGCGCAGGCCCTCCTCGAGCCGGTCGCGCAACGACGAGGGCCGCCACGGCTCCTCGAGCGGCTCGTCCGGCGGCGCATCGCGCGAGGAGCCGCGCCACGCGAAGGGTGAGCCGCGATGACCGACCGACCGAAGGCCGCCACCCCGAAGGCCGCCATCCCGAAGACCGCCATCCAGCCGACGCGCGTGGGCGCGGCGCGGCTCTGCACCGCCTGCGGCAAGACGTACGGCAGCGACGTCCAGTTCTGCCCGACCGATGGGACCGAGCTCTCCTTCGTGATGGAGGACGAGAAGGATCCGCTCGTCGGCCAGATCCTCGATGGCCGCTGGGTCATCGAGCGTCGCATCGACGGCGGCGCCATGGGGACCGTCTACGCGGCCTCGCAGCTCAGCATCGAGCGCAAGGTCGCGATCAAGACCCTCAAGTCGACCGACGCGCCGAGCTCCGAGCTCGTCGAGCGCTTCCTCCACGAGGCGAAGATCGCCTCGACCATCTCGCACCCCCACTGCGTCACGATCTACGACTTCGGCCAGACGGAAGAGGGCCTGCTCTACCTCGCGATGGAATTGCTCGAGGGCCAGTCGCTCGAGTCTCGCATCGCCGAGGGGCCGCTCCCGCTCCGCGAGCTGCTCGAGGTCGTCTCGCAGATCGCCGCCGCCCTCACCGCCGCGCACGGCCAGCGCATCGTCCACCGCGACCTCAAGCCCGGCAACGTCTACCTCCTGTCGATGCCGGACGGCGGCGTCTTCGTGAAGGTGCTCGACTTCGGCATCGCGAAGGCGCTCGACTCGAAGCGCAAGCTCACGACGGCAGGCGAGATCTTCGGCACGCCCGCCTACATGAGCCCCGAGCAGTGCATGGGGAAGGCGGTCGACGCGCGCGCGGATCTCTACTCGCTCGGCTGCATCCTCTACGAGCTCTTGACCGGACAGCCGCCCTTCGACGGCGAGAACCTCATGGGCATCCTCACGGCGCACATCCAGAGCGCCGTCCCGCCCATCGCTTCCGTCACGAAGCGCACCGACATCCCGCCCGCGCTCGTCGAGCTCACGGACCGGCTGCTCGAGAAGGATCCAGCGGATCGACCGAAGGACGCGGCGAGCGTACGCGCCTCGATCAAGCGCATCGTGGAGCAGCTCGACGCGGGCGCCCCGCGCGGCTCGGCGCTGAGCGCGTTCGGGGCGCTCGAGCACGACGCCTCGACGACGGGGCGCTCGTCGGTCCCGCCTCCGTCGCCGCGTGGCTCGAAGGCGTCGGCGCGCGCGAAGGACGAAGGCCGCGACGGCCACGCGAGCCCCGCGACGCGCGAGAGCCCCGCGACGCGCGAGAGCCGCGCGACACGTGAGAGCCGCGAGAGTCGCGAGAGTCGCGAGAGTCGCGAGAGCATCGAGCGCGCCGCGACGGCGTCGTTCGACTCCTCGCCGCGCATCACCCGCGCCGCGACGATGAGCGGGCGCGAGAGCGAGCTCCCGCGCGACTCCATGTACGCGACCGAGACCGGCATCGTCGGCCCGATCCCGACGGGCCCGTCGTGGCCGTGGCTCGCGATCGTCGGCGCGCTCGCGCTCGTCGTCGGCGTCGGCACCGCGGCGACGCTCTGGCACTGGATCGCGATCGGGAGCCCGGACGTCCTCGCGCCCGCGCCCGAGGCGGCCGCGGCGCCCGACGCTGCGCCAGCGGCGGCCGACGCTACGCCGGAGCCCTGATCCGCGGCGCCCCGGCTCGACGTCGCGCGGGAAGCCTGCGACGCTCGCGCCGATGACGGCCGCCTCCTCGTCGCGCTCCTTCCTCGTGCGCTCCACCGAGACGTCGCCCTCGGGCGAGCTCGTGCTCGAGGTCGAGGTGCCGACGGAGCTCGTGTACTTCGAGGGGCACTTCCACGGCAACCCCATGCTCCCCGGCGTCGCGCAGGTGCTCTCGCTCATCGACGTCGAGGCCCGCAGGCGCTTCCCGGAGCTCGCCGCGCTCGGCGCGAAGAGGCTCTTTCGCGTGAAGTTCCAGGCGACGATCCTCCCCGGTGACACCCTCGAGGTCGGGCTCTCGCACGAGACGACGCGCGGCCACGAGGTGCACTTCCGGATCGAGCGTCTCGGCGCGACGAAGGAGCGCGCGAGCCTGGGCGTGCTCGGCTACCACTGACGGCGCGGGGCGTCGGCGCGCGATCGTCGGCGCGCGGTGCTCAGCACGCGAGGTGCTCGAGGAGGATCGGCGAGCCGAAGAGCGAGCGCACGCCGCACTCGCGGATCACCTCGAGCACCGCCTCCGAGACCGTCGTCGCCGGCGTCTGCCGCACGAGGTCGATCGGCGGGACGACGACGGTGCCCCCCATCGAGCGGCCCGTGCGCCGGCCGTGGCGCCTCGTTTCCTGCCTGGGCGCCGAGGCCGTGAGGTCGCCCATCGACCGAGCCGCGAGGTGGAAGCCTCCCTCCTCCCGCTAGACGCTTCGGCCTCGACCTGCGACGCTCGCCCCACGACGCCGCCCGCCTGAAGCCGCACCCCCCGGTCACGTCCGCCGAACGGAACTAAGTCACCCCAGATGTCTCTCCAACTCATTGCTCGAGGCCCGCAGATCTCGTCTGCCGCGGCCGCGAAGAGGCTCCCCAAGCATCAGCAGGCGCAGCTCCTGGTCGCGCTCGCTGCCTACCTCGGTAAGAAGACGCCGTTCGCCAAGGCGTTCCCGAGGGACGAGCCTGTGTTCGCACAGCGCTACGAGGTCGTCGACGCCCGAGCGCCCACGGTGGTCCTCTACGATCTCTGGGAGCTCGGCGGTGACAGCGGCGACCTCTTTCTCCCCGGTGAAGCGAAGAGCGCAGGCGTCGAGCTGGTCCAGGGCAGCTTCGGAGTTCGAGCCGACGTGGCTGACGAGGGCGCGCTCGGCGAACTCGTCCTCGCGCTCGGCGAGGCCGAGCGGCTCCCCGACCCGGACGCGCCCTATCTCTTCGAGCCGGGCGAGTTCGAGGATTCGCGCGGCGTGCGAGCGATCCGCCGCATCGCCGGGTTCAGGACCGAAGAGGCGATCCCGAAGACCAAGAGGGCGTGGGATCAGCTCCTCACCTGGCCGGACCTTTACGTGACGGAGGCCTTCGCCGTGCGTTATGCGCCGCAGTTTACCCACCACAACTGGGTCATGGTCTGCACCTACTCGCCGCTCTCCGAGGCGTTCCTCCGTGAGCACCACACACAGCTCGGCTGGCAGAACATCGGCTTCTACCAGAAGCTCTCCGAGGCCTTCATCCATGAGTTCGCCGATCAGCTCGTTTGGAAGGGGTGGCAGGGGATCTGCTCGCGACAGGTGCTCTCGGAGAGCTTCCTGCGCGAGCACGCCGAGCGGGTCGACTGGAGCACCGTCGCTCGCTATCAGTCGATCTCGGAGACCTTCATCGAGGAGTTCGCCGATCGCTTCGACGAGGGCGCGTGGCAGCTCCTCGTCGAGCTCGAGAAGCTCTCCCCCGCGGCCGCGCAGAGGCTCGCGGAGGGCGCGCGGTTGCGTCGAGAGGCTGGCGAACGGGATCGCTGAACGACGTCTCGCGAACCATCCAGGGAGCTCGCGGTGGAGGTGTCGATGGCTCGGGCGGAGCTCGTCGGATCTGGCAACGGGCGCGTCGCGATCGGGGAGAGGCTCCTGGCGCTCGGACCTCGCGCGCTCGCGGTCCTCCTGCTCGCGGCTCTCACCTCGGGGTGTGGGGGAGCGAGCACCGAGCCGCCGTCCACCGTTCCGCCCGAGCCGTCCGCCAGCGAGGCCCCCCCATCGCCGCTCCCGCCCGCGTCCTTCGAGATCCACGAGTGGGGGCTTCTGTCGTACCCGCGAGCCGCGCCCGACGGCGAGGGGTCGGAGGGTCTCGCCGGGAGCGGTCCTTACGTCGAGCAGCTCGGCCGCGGGGGTGGGAGATCGGCGGGCGTCGGGTACAAGCCCGTCATCTACGCGCACGTCGAGGCGGGGCGTGAGGCACGCTTCTCCATCGAGGTGGGCGCGAGCCGCGTCCTCGAGAGCTGGCCCCCGAGCGAGCGGCCCGAGGGGGTCGGGTGGCGCGACGTCGTCGCGCGCGGCTCCGCGTCGTGCGGTCCCTTCGGCTATCCCGCGGCCCCGAGCGCCTGCCACACCTCGGACGCCTACTGCGAGGCGATGAACGCGGCCCACTACGAGGCGAGCGACGGCGCGTGCCTCGTCGTCGATGGCGCCGAGCACGACCACCTCCTCTACCGCGCGGAGGTGTCGCGCGGCGTGCTCCCCATGGACGTCGCTCGAGAGGCGGACGCGGACGCGCTCGTCGTCCGCCCCGAGGGGCGCCCGCGCCGGCTCTTCCGCGTCTCGGTCGATCGCGGCCGGCGCGAGGTTCGCGCGGTCGCCTTCGACGCTCCGGCGCCCGGCTCGCGCGGACCTCTCCCCGAGCCGCGCGAGGACGCGGCGGGCGAGGTCGCGGACGAGCTCTTCGCGGGCACGGGCACGGCCGGCCTCACGGAGCCCGAGCAGCAGACCTTCCGGCGGGTCTGGGAGGAGGCGATCTTCGGCGCGAGCGGCGACGAGGATCCGTTCACGCTCCTTCGCCGCGTGCTGCTCGAGCCGCGCGTGCGCCCGACGGCCGACGCCCTCTACTACTGGCTCGACGCGGCCGACGTCGAGCGGATCCTCCCGATGCGGATCGATCCGGCCCCCTCGGCGCTGCGCCGCGCGTTCCTCGTGCGGATCGCGCTCGTCGACGAGCCCGGTACGTGGGTGGTGCGCCGCGGGCCCTCGGAGGTCCGGATGAACCTCGAGCGAGTGACCGGGCTCGATCGCGACCGGGGGCAGTCGATGATGCACCGCAGGATCAACACGATTCGGGCCTGCTTCGACGACTTCCTCCCGCCCGAGCTGAGCGGCGCCTTCCGGGTCCGCGTCGATCTTCATCTCGACGCGGAGGGCCACATGGATCGCCTCCAGGTGGAGGGAGCGCCCGCTCCCTTCGTCGAGGAGTGCATCTACAACATGCAGCGCTTTTCTCTCGATCACCCCCTCGCGCCGGAGGGGATCGGTGTCCGTGTGCGCTACGACGTCCGGGTCGAGCCGGCCGAGGATCGCGACCCGCTTGCGCCACGATTCGGCGTCGGAGGCTCGCGTCGGCCGCGCTGAAGGTGACGCCGCGAGCCCCCTCGCCCGCCCTTGACACGCCGCGTCAAGCGAGGCGGGAAGACCGCCGCTCAACGGCGTTCGACAGGCCGCTCACGCACCGGCGGTGGAGGCGTACTCGGAGACGCTCGGCCCGAGCGCGAGGAAGATCGGGTAGCGCCGCTCCTCCTTCGTTACCTCGCAGGCGCTCCTCGACGATCGAGGCTCAGCGCTTCGCGCGTCGCCGAAGCAGGAGCGCGAGCCCGAGTGCGAGCGCCGCGAGCGAGCGCCCTGGGCTCCGCTCGCGTCCTCCGACGCGACAGCCGCAGCTCGGATCCTCGCCGCGCAAACCGGGGCCCGCGTCACGCCGCGCCACCGCGCCGTCGTCGCCGACGACGAGGCCCGCGTCCACGCCCGGAGGCACGCTCGCGTCCACGCCCGGAGGCACGCTCGCGTCCACGCCGGGGCCCGCGCCCGCGTCCGGGCGCTCGCCGCCGCCGCTCGCGGTCCTGCGCACGACGAACACGTTGAACTGTCGCCCGGTGAACTCTTCCGGCTCGAACGCGCCTGGGCTCCCGATCGGCTGCGCCGGCTCGAGCCCCGTGAGCGGCACCGCGACGCTGCCCCCGTCGTAGCGGCCCGTCACGACGGGATCCGCGAAGTAGTTCTGGCCGTTGCGGATCTCGAACGAGTCGCCCGGCGCGAGGACGGTGGAGAGATCCACCGGCGCGGTGTCCGTGCCGCTCCAGTCGTAGACGACGACGAGCGCGCGTCCCTCCTCGTAGCGGTTCGGCCGCACGAAGATCCGCGTCTCCGTCGGGAGCGCGTGGAGGTAGGTGTTGTCGGGGTGATCCTCCGCGCGCACCGTCCCCACCACGTTCTCGTAGAACGTGTTGCCGTGCATCGTGACGCTCGTCCACGGGTGGGAGAAGTTGAGCGAGCCGAGCACGAAGTAGTTGCCCTCGAGCGTGACGTCCTCGTTCGTCACGGCGCCGTAGCCGAGCTGCGTGCTCCGCGTGGTGTTCCGCGGCGCCCAGCTCATGTTCTCGCGCAGGAGGATGCGCGCCGCCGGCGTCATGCCGCCGATCAGCATGTCGTCCTTGTGGCCGCTGATCGTCGAGAGCACGCCCGCGTTGAAGTAGACGTTCCCGATGAACGCGTAGCCGCGGATGCTCCCGCCCTCCGTGTAGGCGTGGCCGCCGAAGCTGTAGCCGCCGAAGATGATGTTGTCCTCGTAGGTCTGCACGCCCTCGCGGTTCTGCGTGTAGACCCCGTGCCCGGCGCCCCGGCGCCCCGCTCGATCGAAGCCCTGGTTGTAGAGGAGGCAGCCGTAGACCTCGAGGCCTCCGGCGCTCGACCAGAAGCCGAGCTCGCCCGTGTCGTGGGCGATGAGGTTGATGAACTTGAGGTTCGGCCCGAAGACGGAGAGGCCATCGGGCCGCTCCTCCTCGTCCGTCGTCGCCCATCGGCTGACGTTGGAGTTGGTCAGCTCGAAGTCACGATAGATGGTCCAGGCGCCGTTGATCGTCAGGGTGACCTCGGATCCGTTCCCCGGCGCGCCGTCGATCTGGGCCCACTCGCCCGGGAACGAGCGGACGACGATCGGCGCCGCCTCCGTACCGGTGAGCCGAGACGTCGCGGCGCGCACGACGTACGTCCCGCCGTGGAGCCAGATCGTGTCCCCTGGCGAGATCGCCTCGGGCTGGCCGAGCGCCGTCTCCAGATCCCAGGGCCGCGAGGCGCTCCCATCGCCGCTCGCGCTCCCCTCGGGCGAGACGTGGAACTCCTCCGCCGCCGCCGAGGACGCGCTCATCGCGAGCCCGATCCCGACCATCACTCCCATCGCGCTTCGCATCATCGACCTCGCCGCCAAGCGCGCCGATGCGTAACGCTCGGAGCCTCGCGTGGCGCGCGGAAGATAGCTGGGAACGCTCGACCGTTCCAAGCCTAAGAGGGGTCCCGCGCCCTTGACACGTCGCGTCAAGCGAGGCACCAAGAGGCCCGCTGAACGGTGTTCAACAGGCCGCTCGGCGCTCTCGTGGCGGAGGCGTACATGGCTCAGAAGGGGCTCCTCGGACCTGGAAATCAGCGCGTCGCGATCGTGAAGGGGCTGCGCACGCCCTTCGCGAAGCAGTCGACCGCGTTCAAGCGGCTCTCGGCGCTCGACCTGGGGATCGCGGTCGTCGCGGAGCTGCTCGCGCAGAGCGGGATCTCGGCGAGCGAGATCGAGCAGGTCGTCTACGGCCAGGTGCTGCCCTCGATCGCCGCGCCGAACATCGCGCGCGAGATCGTGCTCGCCACGGGGATGCCGCGCAGCATCGAGGCGTTCAGCGTGAGCCGCGCCTGCGCGACGAGCTACCAGTCCGCGGTCTCCGTCGCCGAGGCGATCGCCGTCGGCACCATCGACTGCGGCCTCGCGGGCGGCGCCGACAGCTCGAGCGACGTGCCGATCACCGTCTCGAAGAAGCTCTCGATGGCGCTGCTCGACGCGAGCAAGGCGAAGACGCCGATGGAGCGCCTCAAGATCTTCGCGCGCCTCTCGCCGAAGGATCTCGTCCCCGTGCCGCCCGCCATCGTCGAGTTCTCGACGGGCCTCTCGATGGGCGAGAGCGCGGAGAAGATGGCGAAGGAGAACGGCATCGCGCGCGCCGAGCAGGATCGGATCGCGCACGAGAGCCACACGAAGGCCGCGAAGGCGTGGGCGGACGGCTTCTTCGCCGACGAGGTGATGACGATGTACGTCCCCGACGGGAAGGGCGGCGTGACGCCCTTCTCCGAGGACAACCTCGTCCGCAAGAATTCGGACCTCTCGAGCTACGCGAAGCTCAAGCCCGCCTTCGACAAGAAGTACGGCACGGTCACCGCGGGCAACAGCTCGCCGCTCACCGACGGCGCGAGCGCGCTCCTCCTCATGCGCGAGGACAAGGCGAAGGCGCTCGGCCTCACGCCGCTCGGCTACCTCCGCAGCTACGCCTTCGCGGCGCTCGATCCGCGCGGGCAGCTCCTCATGGGACCGAGCTACGCGACGCCGAAGGCGCTCGATCGCGCGGGGATCACGCTCCATGACCTCGACGTCATCGACATGCACGAGGCCTTCGCGGCGCAGATCCTCTCGAACACGCAGGCGTTCGCGAGCCAGCGCTTCGCGGAGGAGAAGCTCGGGCGGAAGGAGGCGATCGGCGAGATCGATCCGGCCAAGTTCAACCCGAACGGCGGCTCGATCGCGATCGGCCACCCCTTCGGCGCGACGGGCGCGCGGCAGATCACGCAGACGCTGCGCGAGCTCGAGCGTCGCGGCGGGCAGCTCGGCCTCGTGACGGCGTGCGCCGCGGGCGGCCTCGGCGCGGCGATGGTGCTGGAGAGGGAGTGAAGCGATGACGACGAAGAACGCATCGAACGAGAGAGACGCCCTCAGCGTCGAGCGGCGCGACGACGGCGTCTTCATCATCCGGATGGACGTCCCCGGCGAGGCGGTGAACACGCTCCGCGCGAGCTTCGCCGACGACTTCCGCGAGCTCTTCGAGAGCCTCGAGAAGGACCAGGCGTGCAAGGCCATCGTCTTCACGTCCGGCAAGAAGGACGGCTTCATCGCGGGCGCCGACATCACGATGCTCGAGGCGGTGAGGAGCGAGCGCGAGGCGACGGAGCTCTCGCGCAAGGGCCAGGAGGCGATGAACCGCATCGAGGGCTTCCGCGTGCCCGTCGTCGCCGCGATCCACGGCGCGGCGCTCGGCGGCGGCCTCGAGGTCGCGCTCGCCTGCCACGCGCGCGTCGCCTCCGACGACCCGAAGACGAAGCTCGGCGTGCCCGAGGTGATGCTGGGCCTGCTCCCGGGCGCCGGCGGCACGCAGCGCCTGCCGCGCCTCGTCCCGATCCAGAGCGCGCTCGACATGCTCCTCATGGGCAAGCAGCTCGACGGTAAGCGCGCGAAGAAGATCGGCCTCGTCGACGAGGTGGTCCCGCAGGCGATCCTCCTCGACGTGGCCGTGAAGGTCGCGAAGGAGCTCGCCGAGAAGCGCCGCGAGCCCGCGCACAAGAAGCTCGAAGGCTTCGCGCAGGTGCAGGAGTCGGCGCTCACGAAGACCTCGCTCGGCCGCAAGATCCTCTTCGACAAGGCGCGGAAGACCGTCCTCGACAAGACGCGCGGCAACTACCCAGCGCTCGAGCGCATCCTCGAGGTCGTCGAGGCGGGGCTCGAGGAGGGCTTCGCGGCGGGCCTCGAGGCCGAGGCGCGCGCCTTCGGCGAGCTCGTCGTCTCGCCGCAGGCCGCGCAGCTCATGTCGATCTTCTTCGCGCAGAACGCGCTCAAGAAGGACAACGGCGTGAGCGACGCGAGCGTCACGGCGCGGGCGGTGAGCCACGTCGGCATGCTGGGCGCGGGCCTCATGGGAGGCGGCATCGCCTACGTCACCGCCGCGACGGCGAAGCTGCCCGTGCGCCTCAAGGACAAGGACGCGGCGGGCGTCGCGCGCGGCCTCGCGCACGTCCGCTCGATCGTCGAGGGGCGGGTCGCGAAGAAGCGCCTCACGCGCCAGCAGGCGAACGAGGAGCTCGCGCGCGTCACCGGCACGACCGACACGAGGACGCTCGCGGGCGTCGACGTCGTGATCGAGGCCGTCTTCGAGGACCTCGCGCTCAAGCACCGCGTGCGCGACGAGATCGAGGCGAGCTGCGGCCCGAGCACGATCTTCGCGACCAACACGAGCTCGATCCCGATCACGAAGATCGCCGAGGGCGCCAAGCGCCCGGAGAACGTGATCGGCATGCACTACTTCTCGCCCGTCGAGAAGATGCCGCTCCTCGAGATCATCGTGCACGCGGGGACGGCGCCGGAGGTCACGGCGACGTGCGTCGAGCTCGGCAAGAAGCAGGGCAAGACGGTCATCGTCGTGAACGACGGCACCGGCTTCTACACGAGCCGCATCCTCGGCCCGCTGATGAACGAGGCGGCCTTCATCCTCGGCGAGGGCGTGAAGATCGAGGACATCGATCAGGCGCTCGTCGACTGGGGCTTCCCCGTCGGGCCCATCACGCTGCTCGACGAGGTCGGCATCGACGTGGCCGCGAAGGTCGGTCCCATCATGCTCGAGGAGTTCGGCGACCGCATGACGGCGCCGGCGGGCTTCGAGAAGCTCCTCGACGACAAGCGCTACGGCCGCAAGAACGGGCGCGGCTTCTACCTCTACGGGGAGAAGAAGAAGAAGGGCAAGAAGCAGGTCGACGCGAGCGTCTACGCGCTCCTCGGCATCGACCCGAAGAAGACGCTCCCCCCGGACGAGATCGCCCAGCGCTGCGCGCTCCTCATGGTGAACGAGGCGGCGCACTGCTTCGGCGAGGGGATCCTCAGGAGCGCGCGCGACGGCGACATCGGCGCCATCTTCGGCCTCGGCTTCCCGCCCTTCCGCGGCGGCCCCTTCCGCTACGTGGACGCGATCGGCGCGAAGGAGATCGTGCGAAGGCTCGAGCGCCTGCGCGACCGCCACGGCGTGCGCTTCAGCCCGGCGCCCGTGCTCGCGGCGATGGCGAAGGAGGGCAAGAGCTTCCACGGCGAGGATCCGATCGCGCCGGGGCTCTTCCCGCGGAAGAAGCGCTGAAGGGGCGGCCATCGGGCGACTCTCCTGACGACTCGCGCAGGAGTGCTCACGGTGAGCGCCGAGCCGATCGACGGCCCAGGCGAGGTGCGCTCTAGGACGCGCACCTCGGTCGCCTCGGGCGCCGCGGGCCGACGGCGATCCGCGTCGAGCCGACCTCGACGCGTGGTAGCGTTCGCGCCTCATGTCGCGTCGGCCGGATCCCGCCTCGAGCGGGTCGAGCGTGGTGGTCGAGGAGCGCGCGTCGCTCACGTCCTCGGCCGCGGAGCTCTGGCCGCTCGTCTCGGACACGGACCGGACGAACCGGCTGATCGTCGGTGAGGCCGTGGAGGTGCGCCCGATCGAGGGGGGGCGACGCTCGCTCGCGCGCTTCGTGGGGCGCGTGCGCGTCGGCGGCTTCGCGCTCGAGTACGACGAGGAGCCGTTCGAGTGGATCGAGGGCCGCTCCTTCGCGGTCACGCGCCGGATGCGGGGCGGGCCGCTCGTCGCGTACCGCTTCCAGGCGACGCTCGAGCCGCGCGCGGGCGGCGGGACGGAGGCGACGTTCCGGCTCGAGCTCACGCCGCGCTACCGGCTCCTCGCGCCGCTCCTCGTGCTCCAGGGGCGAAAGGTCGTGCGCTCGTTCGTCGCGCTCGCCGAGCGGATCGACGCGCACCTCGCCGCGCGTGGGCCGAGCCCCTTCGATCGAGCGCCCGCGCGGGTCGATCACGCGCAGCTCGCGCGCGCGCTCGGAGCGCTCCGCGCGAGCGAGCTGGATCGAGCGATCGTCCTCTGCCTCGGCGAGCACCTCCGCGCCGCGCCCGACGAGGCGCTCATCCGCCTGCGCCCCTTCGAGCTCGCCGACCGCCACGGCCTCGATCGCCGCGAGACCCTCCGCGTGTGTCTGCACGCCGCGCTCGCGGGCGCGCTCGAGCTGCGCTGGGGCGTCGTCTGCCCGAGCTGTCGCACGGCCTCGGAGGAGGTGCGCACGCTCGGGGAGCTGCCGCCCGAGGGGCACTGCCAGCACTGCGATCTCGCGTACGGGATCGAGCTCGATCGCCTCGTCGAGGCGACGTTCCGCCCGCACCCGAGCGTGCGCGTCGTCTCGGACGCGACGTTCTGCATCGGCGGGCCCTGGCGCACGCCGCACGTCTTCGCGCAGGTGAACCTCGAGGACGGCGCGGAGCAGCGTCTCGTCGCGCCCAGGATGCCCGGCCGCTATCGCCTCTTCGCGCGGGGCGGCCGCGTCGCCTCGCTCGAGCTCGTCGAGGGCGCGCCCTCCGACGCGGACGTCGTCGTCGGCGCCGAGGGGCTCTCGTCCGCCGCGTGGACGCTCTCACCGGGCGCGAGCCTCCTCCTCCGCAACGAGAGCGGCGCGCCGCTCCACGTCAAGCTCGAGCGCCTCGAGTGGGCCTCGCTCGCGGCGACGGCGCACGAGGTCACGACGCTCCCCGATTTTCGCCGCATGTTCTCGAAGGATCTGCTCAAGCCCTCGACGCCGCTCCGCGTCGCGTCGGCCGCGATCCTCTTCAGCGACCTCACGGGCTCGACGGCGCTCTACTCGAGCGCGGGTGACGCCGCCGCCTTTCGGCTCGTCGACGACCACTTCGACGTCCTGCGCCAAGAGATCGCGAGGGCGGGCGGCACGATCGTGAAGACGATGGGCGACGCCGTGATGGCCGCGTTCCTCACGCCGAAGAGCGCCGCCCTCGCCGCGCTCGGGAGCCTGCGCGCGTTCGAGACGTTTCGCGCGACGCACGAGCACGGCGCGGACACGGGCCTCAAGCTCGGCGTGTTCGCCGGCCCCTGCTACCTCGTGACGGCGAACGCCGCGATCGACTACTTCGGCCAGACCGTGAACTGCGCCGCCCGCGTCCAGCACCTCGCCGAGAGCGGCGAGGTCGTCGTCTCACGAGAGATCTTCGAGGCGCTCACGGAGGCGCAGCTCGAGGGCTTCTCCGTGAGCGAGACCTTCGAGGCCCGCGTGAAGGGCGTCGATGTGCCGCTCGCGCTCGTCCGGGTGGCGATCGGCGAGCGGGCGCCCCGCGCGGGCTGAGCGCGGACCTCGAGGGCTCAGAGGCCTCCCTCGTCGAGGAATTTCGCGATCGCGTCGACGCTCGCGTCCGGGCCGTCGTCGTCGCGGAGATCGTCGATCGTGGCTCGGATGTGCGCCTCGAGCGACGCGATCGGGCTCGGCGCTGGATCGTCCATGGGCCGCACGATCGCGAGGCCCGCGCGGGTGATCCCACCGAAGCCGTCGTCGTAGCCGTTCCCCCAGACGGGGACGAACCCGTCGACGCCGTGGGCGCGGAGGACGTCGAGCCCGAGCTCGCGCTCGTCGAAGACGAAGCCTACGTTCGCGAAGCAGGCGCGGAGGTGAGCGTCGCGCTCGACGCGCTCGAGGAGGGGTCGGAGCTCCTCGGGTACGGGGAGCTGGGCGTCGTGCGCGCGGGCGGTGAGCGACGCGAGGATCGGGGGCGAGCCGAGCTTCGGGGGGAAGGCGCTGCGCTGGGCGGGTCCGAGCGAGAGGACGCGCTCGCGTCGCGCGCTCCGCGCGCCCTCGAGCCACCACCGCGAGACGCGGACCGTGGCGCGGTCCGGGTCGACCTCGACGCCGTCGAGGAGGATCCGAGCGCCGACGGGCGGCGGCGCGCTCCCCGCCTCGCGCATGAACGTGAGGCGGCCGTACTTCGGGTGCTGGACGATGAGCGTCGGGGTCGCCGTGCCCGCGAACGCCACGACGGCGGGCTCGGGCTCGGAGGCCTCGACGGCCTCGCCGACGGGCTGGAGCGTGAGGTCGTGCTCGCCGCTCGGAGGGAGCGGGAGGACGACGAGCTCCGCGCCCGCGCTCTCGGAGCCGAGGAGGGCGACGCTCGCGCCGACGATCACCGCCTCGAGGCCGCTCGGGCGCGCCACGCGGGTGATCCCGTGATCGCGCACGACGACCAGCTGCCCCTCTTGGAGGAGGACGAAGCCGTCGTCGGCGCCGAGCGCGCGGGAGCGCGCGAAGGGCTCGGCCGCGAGGTCGACGCCGAGGCCGAGATCGGGGAGCCACGGCTCGACGTCGGCCGACGCCACGCGCACGCCGCGCACGCTGCCGTCACGCGCGTCGAGGCGGGCGGCGCGGGCGCCCGTTGGATCCGTCGCTCGGACGTGGATCTCGTCGTGGAAGGGGAGCGGGATCGCGAGGTCGTCGGGCTTCGGCGTGAACGGCGCGACGCGCCAGCGGATGGATCCATCGCGAGGCTCGAGCGCGACGAGCCTCGCGGGTCCGCGCGCGGCGGCCGAACACGACCCGCGCCTCCGCGTGGACGCCGTCCCACTCGACGTCGCTCCGCTGGCGCGCGATCACGGCGCGCGCCTGGAGATCGAAGCACACGAGCTCGCGCCGATCGGAGAGGATGGCGACCTCGCCGACGACCCCGACGCACGCGAGCCGATCGGCGTCGGGCCACGTGACGAGATCCCCCGAGAGGTCGGCGGCGATCAGCGCGGGGCCCGCGTCTCGCTCGAGCGCGATCCACGCGTCGACCCCGGGGATGACGCGGAAGGACCGGATCCCCAAGATCGCCCGGCGAGCCGAGATCGCGCCGCTCGACGCGTCGAAGATCGCGAGCCCATCGTCGAGCAGCAAGACGATCCGCCTCGCGTCGAGCGCCTGAAGCGCGCGCGTCGCAGGCACCGAGTAGCTCTTGGCGGTCAGCATCGCCCCGACGCTACCGACGATCGTGGGGCCCATCAAGGCGCTGCACGAGCGCGGGTGTGTCGAGCCGCTGCCGACGTCCCCGCGCGTCGTGATCCTCCCGCACGCGTACGGGGCGGGGCGCGCGCACCTCGCGCGGCTCGCGCGCTCGGCGTGTCTTCGGGCTCGCCCGTGCGTGCACCCACGACCGTGGCTTGCGTGAAGGTGGCGGCTCGTCGCATCGTCGAGGTGCCGTGCTCGCGCGCGCTCGAGGTCCAGCCGCTCCGCCGCGGCTCGCGGCGATCCTCTCCGCGGGGATCGTCCTCGCGCTCGCGCTCGTCGGGAGGCCTGGCTCGATCGCGAGCGCCGATCCTCCCGCGTCGGCCGCCGTCCCCGTCCTGAGCGAGCCCACCGACTTCGCGCTCGAGGAGACCTCGGGCGTGACGCGGACGATGCGCGAGGTGCGTGGGCGCGTGGTGCTCGTCTTCTACGAGGACCGCGAGCACGCGCGCGACAACATGAACCTCAAGCTGCGCCTGCAGCGCTTCGTGATCGACAACGCGCTCTCGGACGAGACGCGCACCTACGCGATCGCGAACGTCGCGGGCGTCGATGGGATCTCGCGTGACCTCGCCCGCGTCGCGATCCGCGCGATCGCCTCGCACCACGGGCTCCAGCTCCTGCTCGACTGGGAGGGCGCGATGCAGCGCGCGCCCTTCGACTTCGCGGGCGAGGCGCCCACCGTCGCGCTCTTCGATCGTGAGGGGCGCCTGCGCCACCGCGCCTCGGGGACGCTCACGGCGAGCGACGAGAGCGAGGTCTTCCGCGTGCTCCGGCGGCTCCTGCGCGAGCGCTGATCGCTACGGTGATCGAAGCTCGAGGAGCGCGCGGGGATCCGCGCTCGTTGAGCGTCGGCGCACGTAGGCTCGGATCAGAGGATCGGACGACGAGAGCGCGTTCGAGCGACGACGGGAGCTTGGTCGAGCCGCCGACTTCACCCGATCGGGATGACCGTGGTGGATGGCAGCGCCGCGTAGAACAGCCACACGGCCAAGGCGACGACGCCTAGGAAGACCGCCACATAGATCCGCTTCTGCTTCTGCACCGAGGCGAGCAGCGAGGGGTCCTCCGTGGCGAAGCGCCCCGCGGACGAGAGCTGAACGAGACCGACGAGCACGAGGAGGATCGCCACGACGGCCATCAGGATGTGGCCGTAATCCGTGCCGAGGGTGATGGTCTCCCGCCCCACGCCGTTGATCGTCTCAGTCGACGATGAGCTGGAGCGCATCGAGCACACGTTGCCGCCGAGCGCGCAGATGACCGCCGCGATCGCGACCTTCTTGACGCCCGCGAGGGGCTTCACGTCGTCTTCCATCGTCACTCCCTCGCGCGGGGTCGGGATCGAGGACGCCTCGATCGCGTGGTCCGCCTACTGACAGGGTATCGAGGTGACGAGGTCGGCGTCGAGCCGGTTCGTTCGCCAGGACGTCGGCCGAGGGCCACCCTACGCCGAGCGTCTTCGAGCGCGGCCTGGATGGCGCTTTCGACGACGTCGAAGCGGGCCGGGTTCTCGACGAGCCGTCCGTCGAGGACGAGACTCAGAGCCCGGTTCACACCGAGGCGCGCGGGGTCAATGGGCAGACGGGTCGGCGTCGGAGGTGCCCGAGGTGTGGGCGTCTCGATAGAGGAGGTACGCCCCGACGATGAACAGCAGGTGTCGAGCGCTCTCCGGTACGGAGCCCTCGACGATGAGCTCGACCTCCTCCGGCTCCCCCAGGGGCCTGATCACGAACCTGTCTCCCTCGAAGGCGAAGCGAACGCTGCTCCCGTCCGCCCGGGTGGCGATGACGCTCTGACCCTCGATGTGCGCGGTCTCCCCGCCGCCGTCGAGGACGACGATCTGGCCGTCGTCGGTGAGGTGTGCGGCCTCGGTTCCGTCGGGCAGCACGATCCGCGTGCCACCTACGAGCCTCCCGAAGGCTACGTTCGCTGCCATGATCGAGCCGTCTGCGTCGAGCGCGGCGAAGACGCCGAAATCGCGAGCGCCGAGGAGGAGCGGCGCGTACACGCTCGGCTCGCTCGCGCTCGGCTCGCTGGTGCTGGGCTCGCTGGCGCTGGGCTCGCTGGTGCTGGGCTCGCTGGCGCTGGGCTCGCTCGCGCTGGGCTCGCTCGCGCTGGGCTCGCTCGCGCTCGAGGCCTCGACCGGCTCGGGCCTCGGAGCGCCGCCGCAGGCGACGAGGAGGATCGTGAGGAGAGGCGCGAGCAGGGAGGCGGAAGGCTTCATGACGAGGCTCCGTGTGCGGGTCGGGATGGGCGCGCGAGACGATATCCCACCGGCCTCGTGATCTCGCCTCCCCCTACTCCGCCGCCTCGGGGCTCGGCGCGGGCGCGGCGAGCTCGCTCTCTTGGGGCCCGTCGCTCGGGCCGCTCGGCGATGAAGCGCTCCATCTTGGCCATCGCCTCGCCGCTGCTGTCGCCGGGCGCGGCCGAGCCGGTGAGGCGGATCGCGGGGTAGCCGTTGTTGCGCACGAGCTGGAGCGGAGGGTCCACCTCGCGAGCGTCGCTCGGGGGAACTCGCTTCAGCGCCTCGGAGCTTCGAGCTCCATCACACGGCGTAGGGTGCGATCGAGGCTTGGCGAGACGCTTCGAGCAGCTTCCACGTTCCAGCGTCGGTTGACGAAGTCACAGAGGTGTAGGTTGTATCCTGTGCCCGCTCGGTCGGGCTTCTCTTGAGAGACCATCTCCCGGCGTAGTAGCGGCTTCTTCGATTGGCGGGCCAGCTGGACGACCGCTCTTTTCGCGTGTTGGATCGAGTCGGGCTGCTCGGGGATCCGGCCCAGGGGCACGGCCATGAAGTCCGACAATCCTCTCCGATCGGCGAGCACCCAGCTCTCGCTCATTCTCACCGCGAAGCGAAGCAAGAAGCTCTTGGGAGCCGTACGCGGGCGATGTCGCTCGACGAGGTCCGCAGGGCACTTCCCCTCGGTGTCTCCGAGACAGAGGACGGGGGACCGCCGCGCGAGCTGCGCGTAACGAGGGAGCGCCTCGAGGAGCTTCGTGATGCCGCCCGCGTCGATGGCACGCTGCAGCTCGAACGGAGCCCCCAATACGCGAACGAGGCGCGAGCCGAGGGCGCACGAGAGCGCGTCCTCGCCGATGACGTAGACCGGGATCACCCGAACAGACCCAGCTGGTGGGCCGCGGGGGGGCGCGTCTTCGGGAGGAGGACCTCGGCCGGATTGAGGCCCTGCTCCATCTCAGAGCGCTCTTCCGGCGTGGCTCGCCGCGCCGTCGTCCCCTGCGGGCCGGGCTCGAGGAGGATGACGGATGTCCCATCCACGCCGGCGATCAGCTTCTCGCTGTGCGTCGAGAGGATGACCTGGCGATCCGCCTTCTTCTTTCCGGAGGTGAGGACCCGGTCGATCATCAGCGGGATGTGCTGCACGATCTCGTCGTTGAGGGACAGCTCGGGCTCTTCGAGCAACAAGAGGTCATCACCCTCCTGGAGCGCCCAGAGCAGCCCGATCAGGCGCAGCGTCCCGTCGGAGAACTGCTCCTCGCGCTGCCACGCTCCCTTCGCGCGCCAGTGTTCGAATTTGGCCTCGATGTGAGGCGCCCCCGAGGCCGGATCCTTCTCGAAGCGCAGCTCGGTGAAGTGGGGGACGGCGTGCGTCAGCGCCTTCGCGATCCGCCGGAGCCGCGCGTCTCGTGTCTTCTGCGGCGCTGTCGCGATGCGCTGGAGGAGCCCCTGCCCGAAGGGATCGTCCTCGAGGATCCGTCCGCTGATCTCGTCGCCGAACTTGAGCAGCTGAGGGACGAGGTGGAGGTAGATCGTCTGGGAGAAAAATTCGGCGACCTCGCGGAAGCCCGCGTTGTTGTTGATCTGCTCGAGATATGTCTGGGTCGAGCGCTCCGCGTCCCGTCGATCCTCGTCGTTGGGGCGGCCGAGGAGCTCCTCTCCGTTCTTTCGAACCACCTCGCGCGTCACGAGGACGCGGTGGGAGCCCTTCGCCGCGGCCTTGAAGGCGAGGTCGTACTCCCAGCGGATTTCGACGCCATCGCGCGCCTCCAAGAGCTCGATCCCGACGCTGATTTCGGGATCCTTCGTGGCGTGGAGGCTCCGCACTTTGCTCATCCCGCCGCGCTCCTTCACGGCGCGCTGGAGCCCGCCCCCGTCGGGCTTGGCGAGCGTTCGCAAGAAGCGGAACGCGTCCAATAGATTCGATTTCCCGGAGGCGTTGGCTCCGATCACATACGCGCGCGCGTCGAGCTCGAGGTCGACTTCACGAAAATTGCGCCAGTTCACCAGCTTCAAGCGGGTCACGCGCATGCATCGCTCCCGAGATGTCGCATCGCCCCGATGCTAATCGGTCGGGCCGATCGGTGCATCGGCCGACGCGCGCCCCTACTCCGCCGCCTCGGGGCTCGGCGCGGGCGCGGCGAGCTCGCTCTCTTGGGGCCCGTCGCTCGGGCCGCTCGGTGCGGGCGGGCTCGCCTTCTTCGTCTCTCTCCGGATGACGACGTAGAAGACCGGGACGAGCACGATCGCGAGGAAGGTCGCCGAGATCATGCCGCCGAGGACGCCCGTGCCGACGGCGCGCTGCGTCTCGGCGCTCGCGCCGCTCGCGAGGTAGAGCGGGAGGACGCCGAGCGCGAAGGCGAGGGAGGTCATGATGATCGGGCGAAGGCGCAGGCGCGCCGCCTCGATCGCCGCCTCGCGGCGCGTCTTGCCCTCCTCCTGGAGCTGCTTCGCGAACTCGACGATGAGGATGGCGTTCTTCGCGGAGAGGCCGATCAGCGTGATCAGGCCGACCTTGAAGAAGACGTCGTTCGGCATGCCGCGGAGCGTGACCGCCGCGAGCGCCCCGACGAGGCCGAGCGGCACGACGAGCATGACGGAGATCGGGATGGACCAGCTCTCGTAGAGCGCGGCGAGCACGAGGAAGACGACGAGCATCGAGAGCAGGAGGAGCGCCGGCGCCTCGTTGCCCGAGAGGCGCTCCTGGTAGGACATGCCCGTCCACTCGGCCGCGTAGCCCTCGGGCAGCTCGGCGATGATGCGCTCCATCTCGGCCATCGCCTCGCCGCTGCTGTAGCCGGGCGCGGCCGAGCCCGTGAGGCGGATCGCGGGGTAGCCGTTGTAGCGCACGAGCTGGAGCGGCATCTGCTCCCACGCGGCGCTCGCGACGGCCGAGAGCGGCACCATGCGGCCCGCGTTGTTGCGCACGGGGAGCGCCATGATGTCGTCGATCTGCATGCGCGCCTCCGGCTCGGCCTGGAGGATCACCTGCTGGAGCCAGCCCGCGTTCGGGAAGTCGTTGACGTACATCGAGCCGAGCGCGGTCGAGAGCGTCGCGTTGATCGACGCGAAGGGGACGCCGAGCGCCTGCGCGCTCTCCCGATCGACGTCGACGCGGATCGACTCGCCGGGCGGGAGACCCTCCGGGTAGACGCCCGTCACGATCGCGCTCTCGCGCGTCGCGGCGAGCACGCGGTTCTGCATCTCGAGCAGGCGCGCTTGGCCCTGGTTCAGCCGATCGACGAGCCGGAGCGCGAAGCCGGAGCTGTTGCCGAGGCCCGTGATCGCCGGCGGCATCACGGCGAAGACGCGCCCGTCGCGCAGGCCGCGGAAGTGATCGTTGATCGCCGCCATCTCCCCCTGCGCGGTGGCGCCGTTGCGCTCCTCCCAGTCGACGAGCGTGCCGAACATCATCGCGGCGTTCGGGCCCGAGCCCGAGAAGCTGAAGCCCTGCACCGCGACGTTCGCGTGGAACGCGGGGCGCGTGGCGACGAAGCGCTCGTACTCGCGCACGACGGCGTCGGTGCGCTCGAGCGTGGCGTCCGAGGGGAGCTGGATGCTCGCGAAGAGGCGGCCCTGATCCTCGACCGGGAGGAACGAGCCGGGGAGCCGGTAGTAGAGCCAGCCCGCGCCCGCGGTGACCGCGAGGAAGACGATCATCGACAGGAAGCGCTGGCGGACGACGCCACCGACGAGGCCCGTGTAGCGCGTCGTCAGCCACTCGAAGCCGCGGTTGAAGAGGCCGAAGGGGCCGCGCTTCTTCGCGTGCTCCTTCGTGACGGGCTTCAGGATCGTGGCGCAGAGCGCGGGCGTGAGCGAGAGCGCGAGGAAGGCCGAGAAGAGGATGGCCGACGCCATCGAGAGGCTGAATTGGCGGTAGATCGTGCCGACGGAGCCCGTCGAGAAGGCCATGGGCAAAAAGACGGCGCTGAGCACGAGGGTGATGCCGATGACGGCGCCCGTGATCTCGTGCATCGCCTTGATCGTCGCCTCCTTCGGCGGGAGGTGCTCCTCGGCCATGATGCGCTCGACGTTCTCGACGACGACGATCGCGTCGTCGACGATGATGCCGATCGCGAGGACCATCCCGAACATCGAGAGCACGTTGATCGAGAAGCCCGCGAGCAGCATCACGGTGAACGAGCCGAGGAGCGCGATGGGCGCGACGATCGCGGGGATGATCGTGTAGCGGACGTCCTGGAGGAAGAGGAACATCACGAGGAAGACGAGGACCATCGCCTCGAGGAAGGTGTGGAGCACCTTCTCGATCGAGGTGCGCACGAAGGGCGCCGTGTCCGTCGGGATCTCGTAGGTGATGCCCTCGGGGAAGTCGCGGGAGATCTCCTCCATCCGCGCGCGGATGAGGTCGGCCGTGCGCACCGCGTTCGCGCCGGGCGAGAGCTGGACGCCGCACGCCGCGCCCTCGACGCCGTTCACCCGCATCGCCGAGATGTAGTTCTGCGCGCCGAGCTCGACGCGCGCGACGTCCGCGAGCCGCACGCGCGAGCCGTCCGGGTTCGCGCGGAGCGTGATGTCCTCGAACTCCTCGGGCGTCTCGAGCTGCCCCTGCACGAAGAGGGGCACCGTCACGCGCTGGCCCTCGGTGGTGGGCGGCGCGCCGATGCGGCCGGGCGAGACCACCGTGTTCTGCGCGCGGATCGCGTTCGCGATGTCGTCGACGGAGAGGTCGTAGGCCGTCAGCATCGCCGGGTCGATCCAGACCCGCATCGCCGCCGGCGAGCCGAAGATCTGGACGCGCCCGACGCCCGGCACGCGCTTGATCTCCTCCATCACGGTGCGCGAGAGGAAGTCGCCGAGCTCGGTCTGGTTGAAGCGACCGTCCGGCGATCGGATCGACAGGATCATCAAGAAGCCGGACGTCGAGGTGCGCGTCTGGAGCCCGATCTGTCGCACCATCTGCGGCAGGCGCGGCTCGACCGTGCTCATGCGGTTCTGGACGTCGACCTGCGCCATGTCCGGGTCGGTGCCCGGCTCGAAGGTCACCGTGATCTGCGCGCTGCCCGAGGTGTCCGCCGAGGACTCGTAGTAGAGCAGGCCCGGGATGCCCGAGAGCTCGCGCTCGATCGGCGCGATGACGCTGTCGCTCATCGTGCTCGGCGTCGCGCCGGGGTAGGTCGCGTAGATCGACACGCTCGGCGGCGCGACGTCCGGGTAGCGCTCGACGGCGAGGCGCGGGATCGCGATCACGCCGAAGAGGACGATGAAGATCGCGACGACCCACGCGAAGACCGGCCGTTCGATGAAGAAGTGCGGCATCGTCGGCCCTCAGCGCCGCTCGCCGTCGCCCTCGCTCGAGGGCTGGGCTGTGCTGGGTTGCGTGGCGCTGGGTTGCGTGGCGCTGGGCTGTGCGGCGCTGGGCTGTGCGGTGCGAGGCTGTGCCGTGGTGGTCTGGTCGCTCGCGGCGGGCATCGTCCACTCGACCGGATGCACGCTCGTCCCGGGGCGGAGCGCGTCGACCCCCTCGACGATGACGCGATCGCCCCTCGCGAGCCCCTCGCGCACGATCTGTCGCCCTTGGACGACGCGCCCCGTCTGGATGCGCCGGATCGCGACCTGCTCGTTCGCGTCGACGACGAGCACGTTCGCGCCGAGCGTCGAGTCGTGGCGGATCGCCTGCTGCGGCACGAGGATCGCGGCGGGATCGCGCGCGAACGCGACCCGCGCGCGCACGAACATGCCGGGCAGGAGGCGGAGGTCGGGGTTCGGGACGAGCACGCGCAGCGTGAGCTCGCTCGTCGTCGGGTCGACGCTGATGTCGGTGAAGAGCAGGCGCCCCTCGAGCGCGTAGGGCTCGCCGCGCATCGAGAGGATCTGGATCGGCACCGACGCGTTCTCGACGAGCGCGCCGCTCTCGAAGGCGGTCCGCAGCTCCTCGAAGCGCGAGGCGGGCTGGCGGATGTCGACGTAGACCTCGTCGATCTGCTGGATCGTGGCGAGGCTCTCGGCGCTCGACGGACTGACGAGCGCGCCCTCGCTCACGTGCGAGGGCCCGATCCGCCCACCGATCGGCGCCGTGACGACGGTGTAGCCGAGCTGGAGGCGGCTGCGCGCGCGGCTCGCGCGCGAGAGCTCCAGATCGGCGAGCGCGAGCGCGCGCGCGCTCTCGGCGTCGTCGACGTTCTGAGGCGTCGCGGTGCCGCTCGCGGCGAGGCGCTGGATCCGCTCGGCGTCACGCTCGCGCTGCGCCACCGTCGCCTCCTGGCGCGTGACGCTCGCGCTCGCGCCCGCGAGATCCGCGCGAAAGAGCGAGGCGTCGATGCGGTAGAGGGGCTGGCCCGCGCGGACGCTCTGCCCCTCCTCGAAGAGCCGCTCGCGCAGGATGCCGCCGACCTGGGGGCGGACCTCCGCGAGGCGCCGCGGGACGACGCGGCCGGGGAGCACGTCCTCGATGGCGACCGCCGTCGGCTCGACCGTGACGACCGACACGTCGGGCGGCGGCCCGGCCGGCGCCGTGGGCTGCGAGACGGCCGGGCTCTCGCCGCAGCCCAGGGCGAGCGCGACGAGGGCTCCGGCGAGGAGGGGGAGGCCGCTCCTCCGCCCTTGAGCTGCGCAGAGCAGAGGGGGAACGAGCGAGCGGCGGAGCTGGAGCGAGCGCGACATGGTGACGTCCGAGGCACACGGAGAGAGGGGAACGTGAGGGATGGACGCCCTTTTCGCGCGCGGCACCGATGGCCGGTCGCCGCTGCGCACCGCTCCGAGGAGTTCGCACGTAGCTTCGCGTGGAAGCCTGGCAACCCTACCGAGGGCGCCGGTTCGCGCAAGCGATCACCGCCCGCTCGTCCAGGCTCGCTTGGAGCGGGCTCTTCTCCGGGTGGCCGGCTCGACGCTCGGATCGGGTTGAGGGGGCGATCGGCTCGTCTATGCTCGGCGCTCGCCCTCGCTCGAGCCCCCTCGAGCCTCCACCCCCCGAGGCACCGATGCGCGTCGTCTTCCTCCAGCCGAATTATCCGCCCGAGATGCAGCAGTACACGCGCGGCCTCGCGGAGGTCGGCGTGGAGATCTACGGCATCGGCGACTCGCACCCGGACGGCCTCGCGCCGATCGTGAAGCGCGCGCTCTCGGGCTACCTCCACGTGCCACGCATCATGGACGAGGACGACGTCCTCGCGCGCGCGACCGAGTGGCTCCGCGGGAGATCGATCGATCGCGTGCTCGCGAACTGGGAGCCGCTCGTCCTGCTCGCGGCGCGGCTGCGCGAGCGCTGGGGCGTCGCCGGGATGAGCGTCGACACGGCGCGGGGCTTTCGCGACAAGCAGCTCATGAAGGAGCGCGTGCGCGCGGCGGGGCTGCGCACACCCGAGTCGCGCAGGGCGAGCACGAAGGCGGAGGTCTGGGCGGCGCGCGAGGCGATCGGCTACCCGATGATCGTGAAGCCCATCTCCGGCGCGGGCTCGGCGGACACCTACCGCGTCGAGTCGGATCAGGAGCTCGAGAAGGTCCTCGCGATGACGGCGCACGTCGTCGAGGTGAGCTGCGAGGAGTACATCGACGGCGACGAGTTCACCTACGACACGATCTCGATCGGCGGTCGCCCCATCTACGAGAACTGCACGCAGTACCTGCCGAAGCCGCTCGAGGCGCGCACGCACGAGTGGGTGAGCCCGGTCGTCATCACCATCAAGGACATGGAGCAGCCCTTCGTCCGCAAGGGCGTCGAGCTCGGGCGCGGCGTCCTGCGCGCGCTCGGGATGGGCGACGGCTTCACCCACATGGAGTGGTTCCTCACGAAGAAGGGCGAGGCCGTGTTCGGCGAGGTCGGCGCGCGGCCCGGCGGCGCGCACCTCGTCGACCAGATGAACTACACGAGCGACATCGACCTCTTCCGCGAGTGGGCGCGCGTCGTCTGCTTCCACGCCTTCGAGGCGGACGCGACCCGCAAGTACAACGCGGGCATCATCTTCAAGCGCGCGAAGGGGCAGGGGAGGATCACGCAGATCACCGGCCTCGCCGCGTGGAAGCAGCGCTGGGGCGCGTGGGTCGTCGAGGACGAGCTCTCGCGCCCGGGCACGCCGCGCCGCGACTGGCACCAGACCCTGCTCTCCGACGGACACCTCATGTGTCGCCACCCCGACTGGGACACCGCGAAGGAGATGTGCTTCGACGCGGCCGCGAACGTCACGCTCTACGCGGAGTGACAGCGTGCCTCGCTCGACGTGATCCGTCGAGCGGAGATGCGCTGTCAGGGCGTCGCCATCGCCTCCAGCGTCTCGCGCAGCGCTCGGAAGCTCGGCGACGTGTTGCGCGCTGGGTCCATGTGCTCGGCGATCGCTCGAGCGGCCTCGGTCTTTCGGAGACCGTTCGTGAAGTAACCCACCGCCTGGAGCACGCGCTCGAACGCTTCCCACGTCCCTCCGACGATCGCGTCGGGCTCGCGGTAAGGCTTCCGCCTCGGCACGCTCATCGGGGCTCGCGGATACGCCGTCCGGACCGCCTCCCAGTCGCCGAAGTACCACGCCTCGAGCTCCTCGATCGCGATGCGGTTCACCACCTCGATCCGCGATCTGCCGGCCGACGCGCGCGTCGTGAAGCCCGCCTCGGCGGCCATCCGCTCCATCCTCGCCTTGAGCTCGAGGCAGTCGTCGGCGTCGCGATCGACGATGACGAGGATCGCTGTGCTTTCCGGGAGCCAGGCGCGGTAGCCCTGGAGCCGACTGGGGAGCTTCTTGAGCAGATCCGGCTTGCTCCGATGTGCGTGGATCTCGAACGTCACCGACCCGAGCAGGCGAGGCAAGAGCGCCTTGAGCACCTCGGCCATCGACGGCTCCTCGACGAGCACCTCGACATGCTCGAGGCTCACGAGGGCTCGCTCCTCGAGGGCGGCCTGCCTCCGCGTACGAGCGGGTCGCCCGCGCCGAAGTGGCCCTCCATCCACAGCTCCCCGAGCGACGCGCCGACCTCCGCGAAGTGGCGCACGGCCTCGACGTCCGACGCGCGCACGATCTGGGTGTGGCCGGCGCTGTCTCGGTAGAGGACGCGCAGCTCCTCGGGGCGCAGGCCGTCGACGAAGAAGGGTGAGTGCGTGGTCACGAGGAGCTGCGAGCGCTCCGCCGCTCGGCGGCACTCCTCGGCGAGCTCGAGGAGCAGGCGAGGGTGCAGGAAGTTCTCCGGCTCCTCGATCCCGATGAACGGTGCCGCGTTCGGCGCGTGGAGCACGACGAGGTACGCGAGCATCTTCAGGGTTCCGTCCGACGCGAACCGCGCGAGGACGGGTTCCTCGAAGGGGCGGTCCTTGATGCGGAGGAGCAGCCTCCCATCGCGGAGCGGCTCGGAGACGACGCGCTCGAGCTGAGGGATCCGCTGGCTGAGGATGTCGAAGATTTCCCGCAGCCGCTCGGGGTGCCGCTCGTCGAGGAACTGGACGACGTTGGCGAGGTTCCGCCCCGTCTTGTCGAGCCGCTCCTGGGCACCCGCCTCGGGGGTCCCGCGCATGTCGTCGACCGAGAGGTAGGAGACGTACCAGTCCGCGATGAAGCGCCGCAGCGCCGCGACGCGGGGGTGCTTGGCGAGCTGCCCGAGCGTGCTCACGGCGAGCATCTCCGGGTCGTCGAGCGTCTCCCTCACCTTCGGATCATCCCTCTCGGGCTGCGGACCAGCGATGACCCACCCTCGGCCGTGCTTGAAGCTGAGGATCTTGTACGGCGCGCCAGGGCGGTTCTTCGCGACGCGCCGCCAGCTCAGGCTCTCCTCGATCACGACCGGCCGATCGTCGATCTCGTCGATCGCGAGGCGGTACGTGGCGGGCTCGTCCTCGGGCACCTCACGGTACCGGAGCTCGAACCGGATCGGCCCCTCGCTGCCTCGGGTGCGGAGCTCGCGAAACCGCCCGCGGCGATCCCACGGCTTGCGGAGGCCGACGGTGAAGCACTCCGAGAGGAAGTCGAAGACGTCGAAGAGGGTCGACTTCCCGCTGCCGTTCGGGCCGAGCAGCACCGTGAGCGGGGTGATCGCGTCGAGCTCGACGCGCCGGAGCGCTCGGTAGTTCTCGACACGGAGGTGCTCGATGCGAGCGGGGCCGGGCGGGAGCTTCGGAGGGCGGTGGCTTCGGCTCTTCGTCATGGAGGCTCTCTCATCGTCGACCACGCGCCGAACGGGCGGACCCTCGTTCATACCGCGGCGGCGACCCCTCGAGCGACCGCTCATTCTCGAGGGCCTCCTCCAAGCGGTCGACGATGAGCGCGATCCGTCGCAGAGGTCAGGTGCTCGGGCACGAGCGCTCGCTCCTCGATCGCGCTTGCCTCCGCGCACGTCGCGGCGCACCTTCGGGGTGCTCGTCACGGCGGTCGTGGGTGTCGTCGTAAGCGCAACGATCATCGCGACGGGCCTCGAGTCCTTCAGGGGATCGAGGAGGTTGCGTCGAGGAGCGGCTCGCAAGAGCCGCTCACCGGCGCGAAGTTCAGGCTGAGGGTGGGCAACCGGGCCTTCGCAGATGCGGCGCAAGTTCGAAGACCTCCGCGAGAACCTCGAGGAATTCGTCCAGCAGGACGCGTACCCGATGCTCGTCGTCGGCTGCACGCCGGACGAGCTCGCGTACGTCCTCACGTTCTTCAAGGGCCTCGCCGAGCCTCACCCCGAGCACTTCTTCCTCTTCTTCCCGCAGCCCTTCGACTCCCCGCATGGCTACCTCGACGGCGTCGTCGAGAGCATCCGGCTCCAGGTCGAGGCCGCGGGGCCGCTCCGCGCTGAGCGCGGCGAGCCGCCCTTCCCCCCGGTCCCGCCCGAGCTCTTCGAGCACCGAGCGAGCGCCGAGAAGCGCCTCTTCGCGACGCTCATGTACCTCCGCTCGCTCCTGCCGAACGAGGAGGACCACCGCGTCGTGGTCGGCCTGCTCCCCCTCGAGTGCGCCGACCGCGAGGGCTACATCCGGCTCCTCGGCTCGATCATGCCGGTGGCGGAGATCCCGCCCTGGATGGGCGCGCTCCGGATCGTCGCGTACGACGATCGGCGCCACCACGCCCTCTTCGACGCGATGCGCGCAAACCGCGTCGAGAAGGTCCTCACCTTCGAGGTTGACTTCTCCACGCCCGCGCTCACCGACTCCCTCACGCGCGACGCCGCGGACCCCTCGCTCCCCACGATGGAGCGCATGGCCTGCCTGCTCCAGCTCGCGGCGCTGGACTACGCCTACAAGCGCTACGAGGACGCCGTCGAGAAGTACGGCGTCCTCTACACCTACTACGAGAGCGAGAAGCTCCCCGCGATGCAGGCGCTCTGCCTGCTGGGCGTCGGGGACGTGATGCGCGCCGTCGGCAACCTCCGCACCGCCAAGGAGCAGTACCAGCGCGGCATCGCGCTCGCGATGGAGGCCAAGGCGCTGCCGCCGCTCCTCAACCTGCTGCTCTCGGTCGTCGACTGCTCGCTCGAGCTCCAGCACTTCACCGACGCCGAGAGCTACGCCGAGAGCGGCACCAAGGTCGCCGCCGCGCTCATGAACCCCTACGCGTACTGTGATCTCCACGAGAAGTGGGGCATGGCGCTCGTCGCGCAGAAGAAGCTCGCCGAGGGGATCGCGACCTACCGGAAGGCGCGCGAGCTTTGTAAGACGTACGAGTACTTCCACCGCTGGGCCTCGGTGCTCGAGCGCATGGCGGGCCTCTTCCGCGAGGCGCGCATGAGCAAGGAGCTGCGCGAGGTCGAGGACGAGCTGCGCGGCGTGCGCGAGCTCGAGCGACGCGGCGCCACCGCCGCCCACGCCCACGGAGGCGGCGCGTGACCGGCGATCGCAGCGGCGGCGCGGGAGGCTCCGGCTCGGGCGGGAGCAGCTCGGGAGGGGCCTCGGTCGGCCCCGGCGCGGTCCCTCCCTCGAGCACGCCCGCCTCGCGGCCCGCGAGCGCGCCGCACAGCCCACCGCCTCCGCTGATCGCGCCCACGGGGAGCCCCGGCGTCAACTGCGTCGTCGACGTCATCAACCAGACGGTCGCACCCTTTCAGAGCGCGCCCCCGCCCGAGCAGGGCGCGGCCGGCGTCGTCGCGGCGGGCCTCGGCGGCGTGCTCGGCGTCATCGGCGCCCCGCAGCAGATCATCGACACCGCCTTCGCGGCGATCAGCCCGCGGACACTCGTCGGGATGCCCGCGGTGACGCTGCTCGGGATGCACCTCGCGCCGCCGCACACCCACACGCACCCGCCCTCGCTGATCCCTCCGGCCCCGCCCGTCCCGCTGCCGAGCCTCGGCATGCTCGTCGGCGCGGGATCGGTCACGGTGCTGGTGGGCGGCCTGCCCGCAGCGCGCGCTGGCGACGTCGGGCTCGCCGTCACGTGCGGCTCGCTCGCGCCGCCCTTCGAGGTGTTCACCGGCTCGAGCAACGTCTTCATCGGTGGTGCGCGCGCGGCGCGCGTCCTCGACCTGACCAAGCACTGCAACCCCACCTCGATGGGGGCGGCCGCCGCCGTGATGGCCGCCGCGGGCGTGGCCGCGGGCGCCGCGGGCGCGGTGGCGACGGGCAACGCGTGGGCGGGCGCGCAGGCGGCGGCGGACGCGGCCGTGCTCGCGCTCAAGCTGCTCGCGGGCAAGGACCCGGGCCTCCCGCCCGGCATGGGCGTGCTCATGGGCCCGCCCGTCCCGAACGTCTTGATCGGCGGCTTCCCCTGCCCGCCCGTGGGCGACATGGCCGTCCAGGGCCTCATGAGCGCCCTGAAGGCCGTCGCGCGTGCGGCGAGGAGCCTCTGCAGCTCTCGCCGCGGCAACGGGCACACCTGCAACGGCACGCACCCGATCTACCTGATCACCGGCGAGAACTTCGACTCGTACGTCGACTTCGTGTCGGAGGGCCTGTTCCGCTGGGAGCGCCACTACACCACCGCCCGGCACCGCGAGGACGGCCCCCTCGGCCACGGAAACCGCCACTTCTACCAGCGCAGCCTCCGCGTGCGGCTGCACAAGGCCGTCTTCAGGGACTGGGACGGTCAAGAGTTCGTCTTCCCCCGCTTCGAGATCGGCAGCGACGTCACGCGGAGCAACGGCTACGTCCTTCGCCGCCTGAGGCCCGGTCGCTACCAGATCTCGTATCGCGACGAACCCGTCATGGAGTTCTCGGGCGGCGAGTACGACAGCCTCTATCCGCTCAAGAAGCTGATCGCGAAGAGCGGCGAGCTCGAGCTCGGCTACGACGAGAAGGGCCGACTGACCACGTTGACGGAGTGGCAGTGGGAGCCGCGCAAGGAGACGCGCTACGAGCTCCGCTACGACCGCGACGGCCGCATCACGGACCTCTACGAGCTCCCCTCGGCGCCCTTCGGCTCCGCCTCCTCCGCCGAGCCGATCCTCCGCGCGGCCTACGCCTACTCGCGAGGAGGCGACCTGACCGAGGCGCAGGACGCCGTCGGCGGCAAGTGGCGCTACGAGCTCGACTGGTTCCACCGCCTCACCAAGCAGACGGACCCGAACGGCTACAACTACACGTTCAAGTACGACGCGGCGAGCCGCTGCGTCTGGGCCTCGGGCGAAGACGGCCTCTGGTGGGCGGAGGTGCAGTACTTCCCAGAGGACAAGAAGACCATCTACACCGAGGGTGAGAACGCGAGGTGGGAGTTCCACTACGACGACGACGGCTTCCTCCACACCCTCGTCGACCCCTACGGCGGAAAGACGCTCCGCAAGCGCGACGAGGAGGGCAAGGTCGTCGAGGTCATCGACTCGGGCGGCCGCGTCATCCGCCTGCTCTACGACGAGAACGGCGCGAACGTCGGCCGGATGGACCGCTTCGGCTACGTCTATCCCACGGAGCTCGAGGCCCCGAACCTCGCGAACCCCTTCGCGCGCGAGCTGCCGAACACGCCGCTCGCCCGCCTCTTCGAGGGCGTCGTCGATGCGTCCCCGCGCGCCGCGCTCGGCGCGATGGGCTCGCTCCTCGACATGGTCCCGCCAAAGCTCGCAAAGGAGGCGCAATCCACCTTCCGCACGCCTTCGGCGGGTGTGCCGCTCTTGCCCGAGCCTCGCACGGAGCGCGACGCCCTCGGCCGCGTCATCGCCGAGATCGACCCCGCCGGTCGGCGCCGCGAGAAGCGCTACGACCTCGCCGGAAACCTCATCGCCGAGCGCGACCGCGACGGCCAGCTCCGCGAGCAGCGCACCGCCTCGTGGAACCTCCTCGGCGAGAAGCGGAGCGCCATCGGCGCGCGCCTCTCGTACCGCTACTCGAACCTCGAGCAGATCACCGCGATCGTCGACCCAAAC
This sequence comes from Sandaracinaceae bacterium, assembly GCA_039809495.1. Classification (GTDB taxonomy): domain Bacteria; phylum Myxococcota_A; class Polyangia; order Polyangiales; family Sandaracinaceae; genus JAFLCL01. The sequence goes on along the minus strand of JBDHVC010000023.1, from coordinate 758 downwards.
CAGAACGTCTCGCGCTACGACTACGACCTGAAGGAGCGCCTGGTCCGCGTCTCGCGCCTGGGGAAGGTGCGCGAAGAGTACGTGTTCGACGGGGGCGATCACCTCGTCGCGAAGAAGGACTCGTCGGGCTCGCTGTTGTTCGAGAACGAGATCGACCCTGAGAGCCACTTCGTATCGACTCGCAAGCTCGCGAGCGGAGGCGAGCACCGCTATCGCTACGACGCTCGGGGGCGCGTCGTGGAGGCCTCGACGGAGCGCTACGACGTGCAGCTTCGTCACGACGGCTCGGGGCGTCGCCTCTTGGATGTGCGCGACGGGGTGGGCATCGAGCACCGGCTCTACGGCGACGGCGGTCGGCGCACGCGGGTGCTCGGCCGCTACCAGCTCTCGCAGGACGGCGGGAGCGCGGGCGTGGAGGTGCTGGTCGGCCCGAGCGGCGCGCGGAGCACGCTCCGCTTCGACGAGCACGGGCTCGTCGCGCGTCAGTGCGCGAACGGCACGTGGGAGCTCTCCCAGTACGACGACGAGGGCCGCCTCGAGGGGCGGCTCGTGTGGAAGCGCGCCCAGGACGGCGCGGCTCAGAGCTGGAGCGTCCGCTACGAGTGGAGCGCCGAGGGCGACCTCGTCCGCGTCGTCGACAGCCTGCGCGGCACGAGCGTCTATCGCACCGACGCGGCGCATCGCCTCATCGGCGAGAAGACGCCCGAAGGCCAAGAGCTCATCTACGAGCTCGACCTCGCCGACAACGTCCTCTCCAA
>JBDHVC010000022.1:0-65734 GCA_039809495.1 Sandaracinaceae bacterium | reverse complement strand
CGAGCGGCGCGCCGAGGTGATCGCGCGCGAACGCGCCGATCGGATCGGGGGCGTTCGCGAGGCGCTCGGGCGCGATGACGGCGACGAGCGCGACGCCGACGACGAGCGCGGCGGCGGCGGAGAGCGTGAGGGCCACGGCGCCCCGCGCGGCGCGCCACGCGAGCGAGGGCGCCTTCCCGCCGATCTCGAGCGCGGCGGCGCACTTCGGACAGGCGATCTCGCCGCGGACGAAGCCGGGCGGGAGGATCTGGACGCTCCGGCAGGTCGGGCAGACGTAGCGACCGAAGCGCGGGAGGGCCGCGATCGTGCTCTTGCCGGATTGGAGCTTGAGCAGCGCGACGACCTCGGGCGCGCCCCAGGGGAGCGCGACGTCGGCGAAGCGGACGTCCTCGCCCCGCTTGACGATCGCGCGCTCGACGCGGCGCCCCGCGACCCAGGTGCCGTTCGCGCTCCCGAGATCCTCGAGGACGAGCTCCTCGCCTCGCCACGAGAGTCGCGCGTGGCGGCTCGAGACGGAGGGCGCGTCGATGACGACGTCGGCGCTCCGATCCCGTCCGAAGACGAGCTGCGTCGTCAACGGCGCCCCGCGCGCTCACTCCGCGAGCGACGGATCCGCCGGCGCATCCGCGCTCTCGTGGGGATCGCTCGCGCCGGGCGCGGGCGCGGCGCTCACCGAGCGAAAGACGACGAAGAGCGCGAGCAACACGAAGAGCGCGAGGCCCGCCGCGGGCACCCACAGCGGCGTGTCGACCGCCTCGTCCACGATCGTCGGGAGCGGCCGGTGCGGGTGCACCTCGCCGAGGTCGTTGGAGGGAGCGTCGTGGCCACCGGACATGGTGGCCGCTTCATACCGCACCGAGCGCGGCGTGGCGAGGGGCTCCGCGCGAGCGCGTCGGGGGGACGCGGGCGAGCGCCCCACGCCCGAGGTGCCTCCCGCACGCGGGCTCCGAGCGCGAGCGCGGCCTCGGCCACCGGCTTCGGGTAGGATCACGCCGTGGCGGTGAGCGAGTTCTTCCGACCCGAGGCGAGAGCGCGCGTGCGGCGGGCGGTCGAGCACGTCGAGCGCGTGACATCCGCCGAGATCGTCGTCGCGATCCGAAAGCGCGCGGGCAGCTATCTCGCCGCCGATCTCGGCTGGGGCGCGATCGTCGCGTTCGCCGCGCTCGCGTTCATCATCTACGCGCCTCAGCCCTTCGCGCCCGCGTGGATCCCGCCCGACGTCGCCCTCGTGTTCGTGCTCGCTGCGCTCTTCTCATGGCAGACGCCGACGCTGCGCCGCCTCCTCTGCTCGTCGCGCCGCCGCGAAGAGAACGTCCGGCGAGCGGCGCTCGAATTCTTCCATCAAGACAAGCTCTCTCGAACGAGCGGGCGAAACGCGATCCTGATCGTCGTCGGCGTCTTCGAGCGGCGCGCGGCGGTGATCCACGACATCGGCGTCGACCCCGAGCAGCTCGGGCAGCCCTTCCGAGAGAGCGTCGAGCGCATCGAGCGCTCGGTGCGAGGCCTCTTTCCCCGGCTCGAGGACCTCGCGCTCGCGGTCGAGGCGCTCGGCCCCGCGCTGGCGGACGCGATGCCGCGCCGCGCCGATGACGTGAACGAGCTCCCCGACGAGCTGGAGGCCGACTGATGCCCCCGCGCCTGCGGCGCCTCCTCGGATCGCCCACGGCTCGGCGCGTCGCCCTCGCCGGCCTCGCGCTCCTCGGCGCGTGTCTCCTCGCCTCCACCGCGCTCGCGCGGCCGGGTGGAGGCGAGTCGTTCTCGGGTGGTGGAGGAGGCTACGGCGGAGGAGGAGGCTACGGCGGAGAAGGAGGCTACGGCGGAGGAGGAGACTACGGGGGCGGTGGCGGCGGCGACGCCGGTCTCATCTTCGACATGATCTGGCTCTGCATCGAGCACCCCGCGGTCGGGATCCCGCTCGTGCTCCTCTTCCTCGTGTTCGGCGCCGCCAAGCTCGCCTGGGAGGCGAAGCAAGAGGAGTGGAGCTCGTCCTCGGCGTTGAGAAGGCAGAACGCGGCCTCCAGCGGGCCTTGGGAGAGCACCGCCTGGCGTCCGCCTCGCGCACGCAAGGTCTTCGCGGCGCTCGAGCGCGCGGACACCCACTTCTCGCGCGTGGTCTTCGAGGACTTCCTCTACTCGCTCTACGCCGAGGTCCACGTCGCGCGCGGCACGCCGCCCACCCCTCCGGCCACCTCGCCCCTCGATCGGCTCTCCGCCTACGTGAGCGCCTCGGCCGCCCAGGCCCTGCTGCGGGCCACGCGAGGCCCCGTCGAGAACGTCATCGTCGGATCGCTCCGCGTCCTGAGCGCGCAGGTCGGACCCATGGGTGCGAGCGTCTCGGTCCGGTTCGAGTCCAACTACGTCGAGGCGCGCCAGGCGTACTACGTGGTCGAGCGTTGGACGCTGACGCGACGCGCGGGCGTCGCGTCGAGGACACCCGATCGCGTCCGGGTCCTGGGATGCCCGAATTGTGGCGCGCCGCAGGAGCACCTCTTTGGCGGCTCGTGCCGCTACTGTCGGCACGTGGTCAACGACGGATCGTTCGACTGGGTCGTCTCCGAGGTTCAGCTCGAGAGCCGAAGCGAGCGAGGCCCGCTCCTCACGAGCACCACGATCGAGCGCGGCACCGACCTGCCCACCCGCTTCGACCCCGCCTTGCAGCAAGCGCAAGAGCGACTGATCGCCAAGGATCCAGCCTTCCAGAGAGCGCAGTTCGAGCAGCGGGTCGGGCTGATCTTCCGCGAATTCCAGCGATCCTGGACGGCGCGTGAGCTCACGGGGATGCGGCCCTTCTTGAGCGACGCCCTCTTCACGACCCAGCAGTACTACGTCGCCGCCTACCTCACCCAGCAGCTCCGCAACGTCACGGAGAACGCGCGCATCACGCGCCTCGAGCTGGTGAAGATCACGTCCGATCCCTTCTACGACGCCGTGACCGTCCGCCTCTTCGCGACCGGGCTCGACTACACGGAGCGTGAGAGCGGAGAGCTCGTCTCGGGGAGCAAGACCGTCGAGCGCCCCTACTCCGAGTACTGGACCCTCATCCGCGGCACCCACCGCACAGGCCCCGCCCGGACGGAGCTGAGCTGCGCCAACTGCGGCGCTCCCCTCCAGGTCAACATGGCGGGCGTCTGCGACTACTGCCACGCGAAGGTGACGACCGGCGACTTCGACTGGGTCCTCTCGCGCATCGAGCAGGACGAGGTCTATTCGGGCTGACGGCGCGCCCCGCTCGACGAGATCCGCCCCGCCGCATCACGCTGGCTCGGCGGGTGTGAGGCTCACGCGGCTTCACAGCAGGGGCCCGCTCGACGAAGTCATGCGGTGAGCGCGCACGGAGGGATCGACGAGCGCGCCGGGCTCATTCGACGCTGGCACGCCGACACAGCGGGCGCTCCTGGCCTCGCACGCAGCGCACGATGTGGATGCCGTCCTCGATGACCCACGCCACGTCCTCCGTCTGGTCGGGGCCCGTCTGAATCGCCGCGACCGTCGGGAGCGTGTAGACGTGCGTCGCCGCGCACCCACCGAGCATCGCCACGAGCAGCGCCAGCCCCACTCGAGCGATCCGAGCCTTGTCGACCTCCCACATGGCAGACCTCCTTCGCAGTCCGTCGCGAGACCCCTCGCACCCCGCGCGTGACGCGAGCCACCAGGACCCACGCTCCGTTCGGTATGAGACATCGGCGAATCGGCTCCGACGACGGACGCATTGGAGACCACGGGCGAAGGCCCTGTCAATTGCGCCTCTCGCCCATCTCGACGTCCAGCTCGGTGGGCTGCGTGCGGCCGTTCGGCTAGGGTCCACGTCGTAGCCCCCGACGCGAGGGCGCCGAGGTCGAGCGATCGTCGCCTCCGCGGCGCGGGCGTCCGTCCGTCAGAATCGCGTGCGGAACGGGCCCGCGTAGGCGTAGCCGAGGGTGAAGCGTCCCGCGCTCCACGCGCGCACCTCGAGCTTGCCGAAGCTCCCGTCCGCGAGCCGCACGACGAAGCTCGTCGCGCGAGGCGAGAGCGCGTGGGTCATCGGATCCACGTCGTACCAGCTCGAGAGCGCGGGGTTCCCATCGAACGACTCGCTCGGCGCGAGCGGATCGGGGAGCGTCACGTCCTCGACGTAGCCCGTACGCGGGGCGGCGCGGAGGTCTATGAAGCTCGGCTCGAGCGCGTCGAGCGCGCCCCCGCCACCTGGGCCGCTCACGCCCGAATTCGTGCGGATCCGCGCGCCCGAGAGGCCCAGATCCCAGTCGCGTGACGTGCTCGGCGAGGGCACGGAGACGACGACGCCGCGGTGGAGATCGACGTAGCGAAAGCTCGCGGGGTCCGAGGCGTCGAGCACCAGCTCCACCGTCTCGGGCGCCGCGTCCACGCCCTCGAACGAGGCCCAGTAGACTCCCTCCTCGTAGTGCCAGATGCGCATGCGCGAGTAGCCGCCTCGCGCGCCCTGGACGACGTAGGTGACGTCCCTCGGGCGGATCGCGCTCGCGCCGTCCCGCTCGAACCACGAGGCGAGCGGGCTCGGGCGATCCGGCGCGCCGTCGGGGACGAAGCCGAGCGTGCCCGTCGACGTGACGGCGTCATAGGGCACGCCCTCCCTCGCGAGGCTCCCGCCCAGGCCAGGGCCGCTCGTCCCCGAATTCGTGCGGATCGTCGTGCCCGAGAAGGCGAGATCCCACTCGAGATCCGCCTCGGGGTGGGCGACGCGGATCACCGAGAGCGTGTCGAGATCGAAGTAGACGGGGCTCGCCCCGCTCCCGGCCTCGATGCGGACCGCGTCGGGCGGCGCGTAGAAGCCCGCGTCCGGCGGGCCAGCGTCGGGGACGGCGGCGTCCACGCCCGCGTCGGGCACCACCATGCTCTCGGGCGGATCGACGGGCGCCCACCGGAAGCGCACGTAGGCGGGCGTCCCGACCGCGTCGTAGTACGCGAAGAAGACCAGCTTGAAGTAGTTGCGCGAGGGCGTGACGACGACGAAGACGACGTCCGTCCGCGGCGTGAGGATGTGGGTCGTGAGGTCGTAGTGGAACCAGTCGTCCACGCCGTTCGCGAAGGCGCTGTCGGGCGCGTCGTCGAGGTCGTCGGGGCCGTCGGGCGCGTCGTCGATCCAGCCCTCCTCCGGCGCGCGCGTCACCGCCTCGAAGCTCGTGCCCTCGAGCCTCGCGACGTGCGCGCCGCCCGTGCCGCTCACGCCTCCGTTCGAGAGCACGACGTAGCGCCAGAACGCGAGATCCCACTGGTGATCGGTCTTCGGATCCGCGGGCATCACGGCCTCGCCCGTCTCGAGATCGAGGTAGTGCCAGGCGGTCGTGCTCGTCGCGTCGACGAGCGTCTCGATCGAGCCGTCGTCGAGGCGACGGTGCGTGAAGTTGCCCGACACGGGCGGGATCGCGCCGTCCATCGGGATGAAGAACGCGTCGGGGCGGGGCCCCGCGTCGTAGGGCTGGGGCGCGAGCTTCGGGAGGCAGCCGACGAGCGGGAGCACGCCGAGCGCGAGGGCGAGGGCGAGCCATCGCGGAGCCCAAGCAGAGGGTTCCGAGCTCGAGGGGCGTGGCGCGCCCACGCTCGCCTGTCGACGAACGGCGTGCATCAGTATCGACCTCGGAGCGCGAGCCAGTAGGTGCGGGGGCGCAGGACGAGGTACGCATCTCCCGCGTCGAGGACGTTGTCCACCCCGATCGAGAGCTCGAGCTCTTGATACTCCTCGCGCAGGGCGGTGAAGAGGCCGAGCATACGCCAGGCGACCCGCAGATCGAGCTGCGCGACCGGGCCGAGCGGGATGGTCTCCTCGGCGCCGTCGTTGTCCGTGTCGAGGAACACGACGCGATCGAGCGAGTACGCGAAGCGCGCGTTCGCGCCGAGCCCCGTGGTCGGCTCGTCGAGCTGCGCGCTCGCGGTGACGCGGTGCGCCGGGCGGTTCTCGAGGGGACGATCGAGGCTGTCGTCGCGCGCGTCGAGGAAGGCGTAGCCCGCGAGCAGGCGCAGCGCGCGGATCGGCGTGACGGCGGCGCGCAGCTCGACGCCCTGGGTGTGGGCGTGCGCGAGGTTCTCGTAGCCGAACACGGTGCCCTGGATGGGATCGTTCGCGAGCGTGACGGTCGCGATCATCCCCTCGAGCTCGTTCCGATAGTACGCGGCGGTGAGCACGAGCTCGCGGATCGGCGTCCACTCCATCGACACGTCCACGCCGTGCGATCGCTCGGGGCCGAGGGCGGGGTTGCCGTTGACGACGTAGCCGACGCTCGGGTTCTCGAAGCGGAGCAGGAGCTCCTGGAACGAGGGAGCGCGAAAGCCCATGCCGTAGGTCGCGCGGATCGCGAGCTGACGCACGGGGTCGAAGCGCAGGCCGACGCGCGGGCTGAGCGCGGTGCCGAACTGCGAGTCCGCGTCGAAGCGCGCCCCGACGATCGCGCTCAGGCGCAGCTCGTCCTCGTCGAGGATGGTCCAGTCGTCCTGGACGAAGGGCGCGAGCCGGACGCGCCGGCCGTAGTCGACGAGGCGCGTGGACTCGAGCAGCTGCGCGAGCTGCTCGTAGCCGACGGTGAACGCGTGATCGCCCACGCGCTGATCGAGCTGGAACGTGAGCTGGCCGAGGTGCTCGCGGTTGTCCTGCACGTCGTCGAGCGCGGACGCGTAGCGCTGATCGTTCAGGTACTGCTCGCGAAAGAGCGAGTACGCGAGGCGCGCGGTGAGCCGCGTGCCGCGGTGGGCGTCGTAGCGCGCGCCGAGCGCCGCCTGGAGCTGCTCGCCGGCCTGGACGCGATCGAAGACGGCGCCCGTCCCGTTCGCGTCGACGCCGCCGAGGTAGCGCGCGACGTAGTCGAGCCGCGCGTCGAGGCGCACGTCGTCGACGTCGAGATCGACGCGCGCGCCGAGCGAGCCCTGCTGGCGAGAGCTGCCGCTCGTCGCTTGGGTGTCGCTGCGTCGAAACGGATCGGACATGCCGTAGTCCGCCGTCACGCGGACCGAGAGCGGCCCTTGGCGCGTCGCGCCCATCACGCTCGCGTCGAAGACCGTGGCTGGTCCGCCGTACGACTCCATCGCGCCAAGCTGGACGCTGCCCTCGAGCTCGAGCGGCCGCGTGCCGCGGCGCGTGATGATGTTGACGACGCCGCCGATCGCGTCCGCCCCATAGAGCGCGCTCGAGGGGCCGCGCAGGAGCTCGACGCGCTCCACGTTGCCGAGGGTGAAGCGCCCGAGATCGATCCCGCCGCCGATGCGCCCGGGCACGCGATCGCCGTCGACGAGGATGAGCGTGTACTCCGGATCGAGACCGCCGAGCTGGATCGCGTCACCGCGGAACGAGCGCGTGATGACCACGCCCATGTGCTCCTCGAGCAGCTCGCCGACGTCCCGCGCGCCCGAGCGATCGATGTCGGCGCGCGTCACCACCTCGAGGCGAGCGGCGCTGTCCTCGAGCGGCGTCTCGGTGCGCGTGCCGGTGACGACGACGTCCGACACCGCGAAGTCGTCGTCCCCTTCCTCGGCGTCATCGTCCGCGGCATCGCGCGGCGTGGGGTCGGCCTCGGCCTCGCTGGGCCCGCTCGGCTCGCTCGCGGAGGGTGCGCCCGCGGCTCGATCCGAGGGCGCGCCCTCGTCCTCGGCGGTCCCATCGCCAGCGCCCGCGGGCGGGTGCGTGGGAGGCTCCTCCGACGCCGACGACGCGGGGGGCGAGCCGCGCTCTGCCCGCGCGGAGGGCGCGATCGCGAGCAGCGCGAGCACGAGCGCGAGCGAGCGCGGGAGCGGCGCGCGCGCCACGCCCGGGCGGCCTCCGCTCTCGTGGGCTACATCGGGCACCGCGGGGAGCACGTCGGGTCGTACCTCGGAATCGGCGAAGCTCAACGGAGGCCGTGCGATGTCGCGGTCTTCAGATGCGCGTCGCGTAGTGCTCGACGACGAGGGGCGCCGCGACCTCGACGAGGACGCTCTCGTGGGTCGGCCGGGCGACGAGCTTCGCGGCGAGGCCGGGGAGCGCGGCGCCGAGCGCGCGCACCTTGCGGAGCCGAGGACCTGTGTAGCGAGCCATGAACCTCTCCTCTCTCGTGATCCCGAGCGACGCCCGCGGGCGCGCTCGACGTGACGCCGCGCTCGCGACGTCGGAGCAGGTTCATAATGAGAATGACTCTCGCCCGCAAGCCGATCGCGAAATGGCGGCGAGGCCGATGGATCCGAGCGCCCTCGCCGTCGGCGTCGCTCGCGGCTCGCCCGCTGACGGAACGGCGCGCGCCCTCGCCGAGGCTCCGAGGCTCGGCGAGGGCGCGAGGCGGGCGCGAGGCGCGCCGTCAGAACTGGATGGTGCGCTCGCGATCGGCCGCGCCGAGGAGCTGCTGCCGCGAGCTGTAGAAGTCGCGCCAGAGCTCGAGGTAGCCGCGCTCGAGGCGCTCGGGCGTCATGTTCTTCGGCACGAAGACCGCGTTCGCGTCGTTGTACTTCGACCAGTCCTCGTGGATGAGGCGCCCCGCGTCCTTCAGCTCGAAGTAGTCGGGCGTGCCCGGGTACGGCGTGCGGATCGCGAATTCCGCCTTGCGGAGGTTCACCTCGTTGGCGAACTCGATCATGCGATCGAACGTCCCCTCGTCGTCCTCCTCGTTGCCGACGAGGAACGACGTGTACGGCTCGATCCCCTCGTCGTGGCAGCGCTTGATCGCGTCCACCGCGCGCTGCCGGTTGCGCGGATCCTGGCCCGTGTACGCACGACGCGTGACCTGGTCGAAGCCGCCGACGAGGTAGAACATGGTGATGCCCGCGCGCCGCATCCGCTCGAAGAAGCGGGGCGTCTGCGCGAGGACCATCGGCATCGAGAGCCCGATGTAGCTGATGCTCATGCGCGAGCCGCGCTCCGCGATCACGTCGAGCAGCTCGATGAACGCGCGCTGCTGGGCCGAGCCGGGGAAGAAGCTCGTGTCCTCCGTGAGGCACGCGAGCTTGCCGAAGCCCTCGAGCTGCTCGATCTGCTTGAGCGCGTTCTCGACGGGCACGATGCGGAGCGTGCGCCCGAGGACGCCCGGGATCGCGCACGACGAGCACTTCAGCATGCAGCCGCGCGAGAGCTGGACGGGGTAGTCGTCCGGGCAGTACGTGCCGTTCTCGCGCGAGACGTAGAGGTCGATGCGCGGGAGCGGGAGCTTCTCGAGATCGAAGTTGTCCGTCGCCTTGTAGCGGGGCTTCAGCTCGCCGTTGACGATGTCCTCGAGGACCTTGGGCCAGACGCCCTCGCCCTCGCCCACGACGACGGCGTCGGCGTGCTGGCTGCACTCGTCCGTCCGCATCGTCGGGAAGATCCCGCCCATGACGACGATCGAGCCGCGCGCGCGGAACGCGGAGGCGAGCTCCATCGCCCGCATCCCGGCGGGCGTGAACGAGGAGATCGCGATGACGTCCGGCGGATCGTCGAGCCCCACGTCGTCGACGCGATCGTCGCGGAACTCGATGTTCCACTCGGGCGGCGTCATGGCGGCCATGTACGAGATGCCCAGCGAGGGCCCCCCGAAGTACTCGTTGCACGGGACGTACTCACGCAGCTGCGGGTGGACGTCGGCGTGGCGCTTGAAGCGCGGATACACGAACCGCAGTCGTCGGCCCTTCGGCTTCTGGCTCATCACTCTCCTCCATTCGTTTCCACGAGGTCGATCGGGCGGCTCGGACGAACGAGCACCTCACCGCGCTCCCCGATCAGCTCGAGGAGGGCGTCGTCGCTCCGCTCGCTCGCCTCGGCGCGAGCGGCGTCGTCGAGGGCGCGGCCGGCGGTGATCGCCAGCGCGCGAGCGGCTTCCTTGCCGAGGGCGTCACCGCGCGCGAGGCAGGCGTCGGCGGCGCGGAGCCACGCGTCGGCGCGCGCGAGGCCGAGGAGCAGGCGCTGGTGCGCGACCGCGGCCACGCCGTAGACGCTCCGCGTCTTCTCGACGGCCGCCTCGAGCCGCTCGACGTAGCTCGCGAGCTCGCTCGCGCGCACGCGCTTCGCCTCCGCCGTGAGCGCGCGGCCCGAGAGGAGCGAGGTCCCGAGGCGCACGAGCAGGACGTCGTTCGCGCCCTCGAAGATCCGCGTCACGCGCGCGTCGCGGAGCATGAGCGCGACGCCCGCGTCCTCGACGAAGCCGAGCGCGCCGTGGAGCTGGATCGCGCGATCGCACGCGTCGCACGCGAGCTCGCTCGCGAGCACCTTGAGCGCGGACGAGCTGGCCTCGATGTTCTCGCCGCGGAGCTCCTCGGCGCCCACGTCGGCGAGCAGGCTCTCGATCGCGACCACCGCCACGCTCATCGCGGCGAGGTGGGCGCGCACCGCGCGGAAGCTCTTGAGCGTCTTTCGGAACTGCTTGCGGTGGCTCGTGTGCTCGAGCGCCTTCTCGAGCGCGCCGCGCGCCGTGCCGAGGCACCCCGCCGACATCAGCGTCCTCCCCCACTCGAGCGCGTGGTAGGCGTCGCCGTGCCCGCGCCCCGGCCCGCCGATCACGTGATCGAGGCGGACCTTCGCGCGATCGAAGAAGACCGAGCGCGTCGAGGACGCGCGCAGGCCGAGCTTGTGCTCCTCGGGCCCGAGCGAGAGCCCCTCCGTCTCGCGCGGCACGACGAGGAGCGCGCTCCCGAGGCCCCCGCCGGGCTCCGGCACGCGGGCGAGGATCGTGAAGAGCCCCGCCATGCCGGCGTTCGTGACGTACGCCTTCTCGCCCGTGACGTAGAGGGAGCCGTCGTCGCTCGTCGCCGTCGTGCGGATGGCCGAGAGATCGGATCCCGCGCCCGGCTCGGTCGCGCCGAAGGACGCGATGCGCGCGCCGCTCGCGAGCTCGGGCAGGTAGCGCCCGGCGAGCGTGGGCGACGCGGCCGTGGCGAGCGCGTGCGTCCCGAGGCCGTTGTGCAGGCCGACGTTCGTCGCGAACGAGCGATCCACGCGCGCGAGCTCCGCGACGAGCAGCGCGACGTCCCCGAGCGCGAGGCCGGCGCCGCCGTAGGCCTCGGGCAGCGCGAGCCCGTAGAGGCCGATCGCGCGCGCGTCGGCGATCGCGCGCTCCGAGAGCGAGCCCCGCCGATCGGTCTCGAGCGCGCTCGGCAGCGAGTCCGCGAAGTCGCGGATCGCCCCGATCAGCTCCGGCGTCGCGCGGTTGCGGTGCTTCGCGCGCGGACCGCTCGTGCTCGGGAGGCTCTCAAGCACGCTCGCCCGACTCCTCGCGTCGAGGGGGGGCGCCGTCCTTCTGCGCGACCTCCCACGAGTGCTCGACGAAGTCGCAGGCGTCGCCGACCGTGCGCAGCTCCATCGCGTCCTCCATCGGGAGGTTGATGCGCAGCTCCTCGGACACGACCGAGAGCAGCTCGAGGCTCTGGAGCGAGTCGAGCCCGAGGTCCTCACGCAGCCGGTCGCTCTCCTTGATCGATTCGACGTCGCGCTCGGAGATCTCGGCGAGGATCTCGCGGGTTCGGCGGCGGCGGGTCTCTACGTCACTCATGTGCTCTCCTCCATGGCCCGCATCGCGGGCAGATAGTGGTGGCGCGCGTACCAAGCCCACGCGCGATCCAGGGTCTCGGTGACCGGGCGAAAACGAGCGCCGAGCTCACGCACGGCGCGCTCGGAGCTCACGGGCTGCCCCGAGACGACGAGATCGACGAGCTCGCGCGGGAACGCCACGCGGCGCCGCAGGGGCTCGGCCTCCGCCTCCTCGCGGTCGGCGCGCGCGCACGCCTCCTCGGCGGAGAGCGGGCGCGAGGGCACGCGGCCCCCGTAGCGCGCGACCAGGCGCCGCAAGAGCTCGCCGAGCATCATGTCGTGGCCGGTCAGGCAGAAGCGATCGCCCGCCTTGCCGAGCCGCGCCGCCGCGATGTGCGCCGTCGCCACGTCGCCGACGTCGACGACGTTCACGAGCCCCTCGACCCACCAGGGCAAGGAGCCGTGGATCGCCGCGACGAGGATGCCGCCCGTCCCGAGGCGCGCGTCCTGCGGGCCAAGGCAGGCGCCGGGGATCATCGTGATCGCGTCGAGCCCGCGCTCGAGGTGCCGCTCGAGCTCGCGCTCCATCGCCCACTTCGTCGCGCAGTAGACGCTGTGGGTCGGGATCGTCTCGGGGATCGCGCGCTCGTCCGCGACCCCCTTCGAGACGCGCGCCAAGGAGCCCGTCGAGGACGTGTAGACGAGCCGCACCCCGGCCTCCGACGCCGCGACGCAGGCGTTGCGGACCTGGGCGATCCCGCGCGCGATCGCGCCGTCCCGGTCCGTCGAGTAGCGCGGGTAGTAGCCGCCAGTGAGGAACACGACGTCCACGTCCGCCATCGCCTGGGCGAGCTGGCCCGCGTCCTCGAGGCTCGCGGGGACGAGCTCCACCGGCCGCCGCCGGACGTAGGCCGTGATCGATCGCGGCCTGCGCGTGACGCGCACCGCGATCCCCTCCGCCAAGAGCGCGTCGACGAGGTTCAGCCCGATGAAGCCGGTGCCTCCGATGACGAGCGCGCGCTTCATGGCGCCTCCACGCTTCGGAGCGCCTCGCTCGAGCCGCGAGCGCGCTGGTAGGCGTCGGCGCAGGCGCCCCGCTGGACCTTGCCGCTCGTCGTCCGCGGGATCCCGCCGATCGGCCAGAAGACGACGTCGTCCGCGCGGATGCCGATCGTCGCGAGCACCTCGCCGCGGACGTGCTTGGCGAGCGCGTCCTTCTCCTCCGCGTCGAGCCCGCGCGCCTCGGCGACGATGACCAGCTCGTCCGTGCCGCGCTCGGCCGCCGTCACGGAGAAGGCCGCGGCGGCGGCGATGCGCGGATCGGCCTCGCGCGTGACGTCCTCGACGTCCTCGGGGTGCACGTTGCGCCCGGCCTGGATGATGAGCTCGCGCCGACGCCCCGTGATGAAGAGGCGACCCGACGAGACGATCCCCATGTCGCCCGTGCGCAGGAAGCCGTCGACGATCGTGCGCGCCGTGGCCTCGGGATCGCGGAGGTAGCCGTCCATGAGGCAGGGCCCCTTCACGCTGATCTCGCCGACCTCGCCCTCGACGCAGGTGCTCCCGTCGTCGCGGACGACGCGGATCTCCGTGTCGGCGACGGGGACCCCGACGCCGACGAGGGTCCGCGCGCGCTCGCCCGCCGCCGGCACCGCCTTGCCCTCGCGCTCGAGCGCCTCGCGATCGACGTCGAGCGCGTCGATCGCGCTGCCCGTCGGGTGGAAGGAGACGGCGAGCGTCGCCTCCGCGAGCCCGTAGACCGGCTTGAACGCCGCGGCCGAGAAGCCCGCCGTCGCGAATTTCGCGGCGAAGCGCTCGAGGGTCGCCTGATGCACGGGCTCCGCGCCGTCGAGCGCGGCGCGCCACGACGAGAGGTCGAGGCCGTCGGGGGACGCCTTCTTCGCCGCGAGATCGTAGGCGAAGTTGGGCGCGGTCGAGACGGTGCCGCGGTAGGTGTGGATGAGATCGAGCCAGCGCCGGGGGCGGATCACGAACGCCTCGGGCGGCAGGAGGTGGAGCTCGTAGGGGAAGACGATCGTCGTGAGCAGCGCGCCGACGAGGCCCATGTCGTGGTGCATGGGCAGCCAGCTCACGCCGACGTCGCTCGGCCCGAGGTCGAGGCCGTCCGCGATGGCGACGGTGTTCGCGAGGAGGGCCCGGTGCGAGACGAGCGCACCCTTGGGGCGGCCGGTCGTGCCGGAGGTGTACTGGAGGAGCGCCGTCGTCGCGCCGTCGAGGCTGACGCTGCGCGGGGCCCCGCTCGGCGCCTCGAGCTGGCCGGGCACGAAGATCGCGCGGATCCGCGACGCGATCGGGAGCGCTCGGAGCGCCTCGGCGACGCGCGCGCTCGTCACGACGACGGGCGCGCCCGCGTGCTCGACGACGCGCGCGAGGTGCGCGACGTAGCGATCGACCGGGCCGAACGTCATCGGGGACGCGAGCGGCATCGGCGGCGAGCCGATGAGCATCGCGCCGAGCAGCGCGCCGACGAAGTCGGTCGACGTCGGGAGGAGGATCGCGATGGGCTCGCCGGGCGCGACGTGCGAGGAGAAGCGCGCGGCCCAGGCGCGGGCGTCCGCGAGCGCGTCGCGGGCCGCGTACCGGCGAGGCTCGGCGCCGCCGTGGAGCGTGAGCAGCGGAGCGTCCGCCGCCGCGCCGTGCTCGAGCGCCTCGACGAGCGTGCTCGGCGCGCGGCGCCGTGCGGGCGCACCACGAAGGAGAGCGAGCGTGGACTGCATCCGGCCGAGGGTTGTCGAAGTGTGATGAAGCCGCGTTGACCGCGCGCAATCGGCGTTTTCTCACAGATCCCGAGGCTACCGGCGCGTCGCCGATTGATCCGGCTCATGCCTCGGGGTCGAGGAGGCGACTAGTCCTCGAGCAGGCCGGCCCCTCGCTCGCGTGAGCGGGG
Source organism: Sandaracinaceae bacterium (assembly GCA_039809495.1). Lineage (GTDB taxonomy): Bacteria > Myxococcota_A > Polyangia > Polyangiales > Sandaracinaceae > JAFLCL01. The sequence continues at coordinate 51,419 of JBDHVC010000022.1, read as the reverse complement.
CGAACCGTCGGACGGCGTCGACGTGGCGCTCGCGCGAGAGCGCTCACCTTGGAGGATCCATGACCGAGACAGCACATCGCCCCTGGGCCGAGCCCTACCGCATCAAGATGGTCGAGCTCTTGCGCGTGACGACGCGAGAGGAGCGCGAGGCGGCGCTCCGCGAGGCGGGCTGGAACACGTTCCTCCTCCGCTCGGACATGGTCGCGATCGATCTCCTGACGGACAGCGGCACGAACGCGATGAGCGACCGCCAGTGGTCGGCGATGATGCTCGGCGACGAGGCCTACGCGGGGAGCGCGAGCTTCTACAAGCTCGAGGCGGCGGTGAAGCGGCGCTACGGCTACGCGCACCTCGTCCCCACGCACCAGGGTCGCGGCGCCGAGCACCTGCTCTCGCGCCTGCTCGTGCACCCGGGCGACGTCGTCCCCGGCAACATGTACTTCACGACCACGCGCGCCCACCAGGAGCTCGCGGGCGCGAAGTTCGAGGACATCATCATCGACGAGGCGCACGACCCGCGCTCCGAGCATCCGTTCAAGGGCAACGTCGATCTCGCCAAGCTCGAGCGCCTGATCGAGCGCGTCGGCGCGAAGCGCATCCCCTACGTCTGCGTCGCGGCGACGGTGAACATGGCGGGCGGGCAGCCGATCTCGCTCGAGAACCTCCGCGCGGTGCGCGCGCTGACCCAAGCGCACGGCATCCCGATCTTCCTCGACGCCACGCGCGCGATGGAGAACGCGCACTTCATCGTCGAGCGTGAGCCCGGCCAGAGCCACCGCTCCCTCGCGGACGTGCTCCTCGAGATCTGCTCGTACACCGACGGCTGCACGATGAGCGCGAAGAAGGATCTCCTCGTCAACATCGGCGGCTTCCTCGCCGTCAACGATCGGGGGCTCGCCGAGGACGCGGCGAACCTCGGCGTCCTCTTCGAGGGCCTGCACACCTACGGCGGCATCTCGGGGCGCGACATGGAGGCGATGGCGGCGGGCGTCGAGGAGGCGCTCGATCCCGCGCACATGGCGGCGCGCGTCGGCCAGGTCCGCTACGTCGCCGAGGGGCTCGCGCGCGCCGAGGTGCCCATCGTGCGCCCGACCGGCGGGCACGCGGTCTTCGTCGACGCGAGGGCCTTCCTCCCGCACCTCGATCAGGAGCAGTTCCCGGCGCAGACGCTCGCGGGCGAGATCTACCTCGAGGGGAGCGTGCGCTCGATGGAGCGCGGCATCGTCTCCGCGGGCCGCGATCCCGAGACGGGCGCGAACCGGCACCCGAAGCTCGAGCTCGTGCGCCTCACCTTCCCGCGCCGCGTCTACACGCAGGCGCACTGCGACGTCGTCATCGACACCGTGAAGCGCGTCTACGCGCGCGCCAAGTCCATCCGCGGCCTGAAGATGGTCCACGAGCCCAAGCACCTGCGCTTCTTCCAGGCGCGCTTCGCGCCGCTCTGACGGCGCGCCCGTCGACCGAGCCGAGCGAGCCCGCGCCTTCGCCGACGCGCCGGGCTCGCGCTCGCTTCGTCGCCAGCCGCGCTTCGCCACGCGTGAGCGAACGCATGAAGCGAAGCAATCCGTGAGCTTCGTCAACAGGCAACGCCTCGAAGATCGGGGATGGTTCGCGCCTGGAGGTCCGGATGGACGGTGGCGCGCTCGACGAAGGATTCGCGGAGCTCGGGGGGGTTCAGCCCCACTTCCCTGCCGCCTGCGTCGCGTGTCCAGCCGCACGCATCGGGAGCTTTCGCAATTGGGTGAACGACGGCACGCGCGCGTGTCGCTTCGTGAAGTCGGCGATCGCCGCGCGTCGCTCGCTCCCGCGCTCGTGGGCCTCGGACTACGCGTTCGCGCTGGTCCGGCGAGGCGTGATCATCCGCACGCGAGCCGAAGCGTGCGGCGTCGACGTCGCGATCGACTGCGCCGGGCCGGGGACGCTCGTGCCCTGGACGGAGGACGCCGCGCAGCTCGGCTTCGCGGCGACGGACGTGCTCGTCTGCCTCTTCCCTCGAGAGGGCTTCGCCGAGGCGCTCACGCACGATCCGGCGGGCGCGCACGAGATCATCGAGGGGATGGGGGCCGCGCTCACGCGGGTGGAGCGCTACGCCGAGGCGCGCGGCCAGAGGAGCGCGGAGGCGCGCGTCCTCGCCACGCTCTCGGTGCTCACCGACACGCTCTCGCCCCCCGAGCGCCGCACCCGCCTGCCGGCGAGCTTCCAGCAGCGCGACCTCGCGATGCTCGCCGCCGTCCGCCACGAGTCCGTCTGCCGCGTGCTCGGGAAGCTCGAGCGCGAGGGGCGAGTCCAGCGGTCGAGCGAGGGCCTCTGCGTCCGCTGAGGCGTGTCCGCTGAGACGTGTCCGCTGAGACGTGTCCGCTGGGCCGTGTCGCTCACAGCACGAATCAGTTGCCCTGATTCGTGCTGTATCTTCCTTGTCGGAGGGTCTGCCCCCAGACCCTCCCTCACGCCGAGTGAATCGGCGTGAGCCTCCCTCCCGCCGAGCCAGCGCGCCTCGACTCGACAGATCACGTCGAGTGAGGCGCGCTGTCAGTCGCGCGCGGTGTGACAGCCGAAGCAGCCGAAGCCGTCGGGGTGCTCCGCGCTCGCGACGTCGCGGCCGAGGAGGGTCGCCATCGTCGGCGTCACGACGTCGTGCATGAACGCATAGGCGTCCGTCGTCGCGAGCCGATCCCAGTCCGCGCTCCCTGGCGAGGGCAGGCGCCGCAGCGACGGCGAGGGCATCGCGTAGCCGCGCGCCTCGGCGTCGTCCCCGTGGCAGAGCGCGCAGGTCACGTCCGTGAAGCGATCGGGATCGTAGTGGCCGAAGTCCTCGGCGGCGATGGGGAGGACGTGCCCGATCATCCAGTCGGCCTGCTCTCGGTAGCCCAGCTCGTCGAAGGGCACGGGCGGCGACGTGACGCCGAGCAGCTCGCGCGCGCTCGCCGTGCCGTGGTGCACCTCGGGCTCCGCGCCCTCGCCGAAGCCCTCCATGTCGAAGCCCTCCGACTCGCCCGCGACCTCGCCGCCCGCGGACGAACCCCCGGCGGCGCCGCTCGCGCTCGCGCCTCCACAGCCGACGACGACGAGAGCCGAGACGGCGAGCGTGACGAGGAGCGGACGAGGGGAGCGCATCGGCGCGTTCTATCACGACGCGGGCTCGGAGCGCTCCGAGCGGGCGCCTCGCGCGGGGCCGATCGCGCGCCAGCCGCTCGAGGCCCGCGCGCTCACCGCGGCGCGAGCGAGCGCGTCGGCTCGCTCGTTCCCGGCGTGCCCCGCGTGGCCCTCGACGTAGCGGATCGAGAGCGCGGGAAGCTTCGCGAGCGCGGCCTTCGTCGTCCGGATGAGCTCGGGGTTCGCCTTCGCCTTCCACCCCTTCGTGAGCACCCCGATCGCGTACTGGCTGTCCGTCTTGAGGACGACCGGGCGCGGCTCGTCGACGAGGGCCTCGGCGGCGCGCAGGATCGCGGTCAGCTCGGCGACGTTGTTCGTCGCGGGCCCGAGGTACTCGGAGAGCTCACGGGCGGTTCCGTCGGCGTAGATCACGACGCCGAGGCCCGCGGGGCCGGGGTTGCCGCTGCACGCGCCGTCCGCGTAGACGAGCACCTGCTCCCCCGCCGTCGATGGCGGCGCTGGCGAGGCCGCCGCCGCCTCCGCTCGGGCCGGCTTACGCGCCCGCCGCGCGCTCGGCGCGGCGCGCGGCGCGGGGGCGTCGGCCTTCGCGTCGTCGAGCGCGACGCAGTGCGCGTCGGGGAGGATCGAGGCGTCGCCGCTCGGGTGGAGGTTCGCGACGCTCGCGCGGTAGGCGCGCGCGTCGCTCGGCCGGTAGCGGATCTCGACGCGCCCGCCCTCGACGCGGAGCGATCCGTCGGGCTCGCAGCGAGCGAGCACCTTCTGACCTCGGAGGATGCGAGGGGTCCAGGCCATGCGGGCGCTCTCGCGCGCCTTCGCGCCGGCGTCAAGCCCCGCGCGTAGCGGTCCTGTTCGCGCGGGGACGAGCGCACCGCCCTCCGACCCGCGGCGAGGGATTTCCGCTCGATGGGAGGAAGCGGTACGCTCGCGACCATGCGACACCACCCGAGCTTCCTTTCGGCCTTCACCCCGTTCACGCCGCGCGCGCTCTGGCTCGGCTCCTGCCTCGCTGGCGCGGCCGCCCTCGCCGCCGGCTGCGGCGGCGGGACGACGAGCGACGACGACGCCGCCGTCGCCGCCGACGCCGGCGCGAGGGCCGACGCCCCGCCCTCGCTCGCCGACGCGTTCGTCGCGGGCGACGCCGACCCGGCGAGCGACGCGGGCCCCTCGATCGACGCCGCCAGCGTGGACGCACCGCGCTCCGATCCCGACGCGTTCGTGGCCATCGACGCGACGGCCCCGACCCGGTCGAGCTACTCGTGGGTCGTCTCGCTGATCGAGGCCGAGCGCGTCGTCGACGGACACACGGCGGGCGTGAACGTCGACGGCATCGACTCGGGCAGCGGGGGGCGACGCGGCTCCTGCGAGGAGCGTAAGCCCGACTACGTCTCGAGCGTCACGTTCCGCCCCGGCGTCGACAACCAGCTCTCCGGCGCGCTGCTCGCGACGCTCGTCTCGAACGGCGTCGACATCAACGCGAACATCGCGGACGCGATGGCGCGCGGCACCTTCCTGCTCCTCGTCACGGTCGAAGGCATCGACGACTTCGTCGAGGACGCGAGCGTCACCGTGCGGCTCGCGCTCGCCCAGACGGAGAGCGGGCCCATGCCGCTCACCGATCCCGACGGAACGATCTCGGCCGGCCAGAGCTTCCGCGAGCTCATGCTCCTCGGCGAGAGCGCGGGCGCGATCCACGGCAACCGCCTGAGCATGCACGTCGATCGCATCCCGATCCCGCTCGTGCTCGGGAGCACCGAGACCACGGATCTGACGAGCGCCGAGCTCACCGCGCGGATCAGCGAGAGCGCGCTCTTCGACGGCGAAGGGGGTGGCGGCCTCTCCGTCGACGCGCTCATCGCCTTCGCGGCGTCGAACGGCTTCGAGACGATCGCGCGGGCCGTGCTGCCGAGCCTGGCCGACCTCGACCCGAGCGCCGCGGACGATACGGTCTGTGAGTCGATCTCCGCGGGCTTCCGCCTCGAGGCCGTCGCCGCGAGCCGCGTCACGCCATGAAGCGACGAGCCGCTCTCTCCCTCCACAGCGCTCCTCGCGTCGGCCTCGGAGCATGGCTCGGAGCGCTCGCGCTCGCGCCGCTCGTCGCCGGCTGCCCGCCCGAGGAGAGCGCCCCGATCGACGCCTCGACAACCCTGAGCGACGCGGCGATGGACGCGAGCGTCGCCGACGACGCCTGGACGCCGCCGCGCCTCGACGCGGGCCCACCCGACGCCACGCTCGGCCCGCCGACCGACGAGCCCTACAAGGGCCCGTGGGTGATGCGCCCGACGACCACGAGCGTCGTCGTCCGGTGGGAGACGCGGCTCGCGCTCGAGCCCCCGACGATCGACGTCCGGCGCGAGGACGGGAGCGGCGCGCCGGAGAGCGCGACGGGGACGAGCCGTGAGACCGAGGTGCAGCTCAGCTACGGGATCGGCCGCCCCCGCATCGATCAGCCCGACGTGCCCGGCACCTACTACGTGAACGAGGTGGAGGTCACGGGGCTCAGCCCGGCGACCTGCTACCTCTACACGATCCGCGATCACGCGGACGTCGGGGGCCGCTTCTGCACGATGCACGAGCCGAGCGATCGCGCGACCCCGATCACCTTCTACGCGATCGGGGACACGAGCCCCTTCTTCATGGGGACGCTCCGCGTGCTCGCCGCGCGGCCCGCGGACGAGACGGAATTCTCGATCCACGTCGGCGACATCCAGTACTACTCGACGCTCTTCGAGACGCAGCAGTTCTGGTTCAGCGCCATGACGCCGCTCCTGCGCGCCAACGCCTTCCTGCCCGCGCTCGGCAACCACGAGGACGAGGTCGAGCACGAGCTCGAGGACATCTACGATCGGCTCTTCGCGACGCCGGGCGACGAGGACGATCAGACGTACTTCTACCACTACGAGAGCGGCGGCGTGCTCTTCCTCTCGATCTCGACCGAGCACGACGTCTCGCCCGGCTCGGAGCAGCACGACTGGATCGAGAGCACGATCGCGGCCGCCGAGGCCTCCCCCGACTATCGCTTCACCGTGCTCTACATGCACCGGCCGATCTACACGGTCGGCGACTACGCGCCTCGCCCGGAGCAGCGCGCGGCGCTCGAGCCGATCGTCCAGGCCCACCGCGTCCCGCTCGTCCTCGCGGGGCACATGCACGCCTACGAGCGCTTCGTCGTCCCCTACGACGACGGCTCACCCTTCGAGACGACCTACGTCACCACGGGCGGAGGCGGCTTCCGGATCACGCCGGACGCGCTCGACGAGCACGTCGCCGATCACCCCGAGGACGCCGCGCTGCGCGTCGCGTCGCACAACTTCATCCAGGCGATGCAGCTCGAGATCACGCACGACGACGCGGACGGGGCCGACGTCATCCGCGGCGTCTGCGCCGACGACATGGGGATGGAGCGCGACGCCTTCGAGATCCGCTGCGCGCCCGTCCCCGGCGCCGGCCCGCGCTGCCACACCGACTGACGGCGCCTCGCTGGCCCCCCCTCGCTGGCCCCCCCTCGCTGGGCCCGCCTCGTTGGGCCCACCTCGCTCGACGTGTTCCCTCGAGCGAGGCGCGCCGTCAGTGCTCCTTGTGGTGCTCGCGATCGAGCCCCGGGTGGCCAGGATCGCCCGGCTCGAGGCGCGGGTTGGCCGTGACGTAGCTGCCGTCGCGCGCGGGGATGGAGAGCAGCGTCTCCTTGTCGAAGAGGAAGTCCTCGCGCCGATGCGACGCGGGCACGTGGACGCCCGTGTCCATGCGGATCGCGTCGACGGGGCAGGCCTCGACGCAGTAGCCGCAGAAGATGCAGCGCAGCTCGTCGATCATGAAGACCTTGGGGTAGCGCTCGTAGCCGAACTGCGGATCCCCCTCCTCGTACTCGGCTGGCTCGATGTAGATGCACTGGGCCGGACACGCCGTCGAGCAGCAGAGGCACGCGACGCAGCGCGAGCTGCCGTCCTCGCGGTGGGTGAGGCGGTGGACGCCGCGGAAGCGCTCGGGGTACTCGCGCACCTCGTCGGGGTAGCGGACGGTGGCCGTCTTCTGCTTCTCCTCGGGGCCGAGGAGGTTCGTGTAGATGCGCGCGAACGTCTGCGCGAGGCCCTTCACCGTCTCCGGGAGATAGGCCTGCTCGCCGAAGGTGCGGCCAGGCTTCTGGATCTTGTAGGTCGCCATCGTTTGCTTGCTCCCTGTCGACGAGGCCCGAGAGACGCTCAAGAGAAGAGGAGGATCGCGACCCCGGTGACGAGCACGTTCAAGAGCGAGAGCGGGAGGAGGATCTTCCAGCAGAGCTGCATGATCTGGTCGTAGCGGAAGCGCGGCAGCGTCCAGCGGACCTGCAGGCTGAGGACCCCGAGGACGAACGCCTTCGCGAGGAAGGCGACGATCGACACGAGCGTGACGAAGAGGTGCGAGTTGGCGATCTCGCTCAAGAACGCCCAGTTCGTGCCCGAGAGGTCGAAGCGGTAGCCGAACGCCCGCCAGCCGCTCTGGGTGAGCCCGGGGACGTCCCAGCCGCCGAGGAAGATGGTCGCGATCACCATCGAGCTCACCGCGATCTCGAGGAACTCGCTGATCATCCACATGAGCCACTTGCCCGAGCTGTACTCGAGGAAGTAGCCAGCCACGATCTCCGACTCACCCTCGGGGACGTCGAACGGGATGCGCTTGTACTCCGCCATCGACGCCGTGAAGAAGAGGACGAACGCGAGCGGCTGATAGAAGATGCCCCAGCCGGGCAGGATCCCGAGGAAGGCGTGGTCCATCTGCCACGCGACCATCTCCTCGAGGCGGAGGGTCCCGAAGAGCATGAAGCAGCCGACGAGCGAGAGGCCGAGCGTGACCTCGTAGCTGACCATCTGGCTCGCCGCGCGGATGCCGCCGAGGAGCGCGAACTTGTTGTCGCTCGAGTACCCGGCGATGGCCGCCGAGATGACGCCCGCGCCGCCGAGCGCGAAGATGTACAGGATCCCGATGTTGAGGCTCGCGACCTGGAGGTGGGCGACGGGCCCGCTGATCGCGCCGCCCTCGGGGAGCTGGTCGAAGAGCCAGTCGAAGTGGACGTCCGGCCCGAACGGCACGACCGCGCCGAGCGAGAACGCGGGGATCATCGCGAGGATCGGCGCGATCGCGTAGAGGAACTTGTCCGCGTGGGGCGGAATGATGTCCTCCTTCGTGAACGCCTTGAGCGCGTCGAAGAGCGCGTGGAGACCCCCGAAGATGTTGAGGCGGTCCCGGTAGAAGAGGTGCGGGAGCACCTTCGCGCCCACGTACTGGACGGGCGCCCCGATGGCCGCGAGCAGAAAGAGCGTCCCCCACGAGAAGGGGAGGAAGAAGAGCGCCGGCTCGCTCGCGTCGCCGAGGGCGATCATCACGGCCGCGAGCAGCGCCGTGAGCGCCGCGCCGATCGCCGACGCGAAGCCCCCGTACTGGAGCGTCGGGAGCCTCTCCATCAGCGCCGCGGGCATCTTGATGCCGCCCATGTAAGGGCCGAGGCGGTCCTGCATGAACGCGCTCTGCCGGCGCTCGAAGAGCACGAAGACGGGGGCGTAGAAGAGCAGCGCGACCCCGAGGATGAAGGCCATCTTCAAGACGGCACCGAGAATGAACCACAAGTCCATGCGTGTTGCCCAATCCGAGGGGGGTCAGTCCGAAGAGGTCAGTCCGAAGGGGTCAGTCCGAAGAGGCCAGCCCGGAGGGCCGGCTGGCCGCGCTCACTCGGCGGGCGCGAGGGTCCCGCCCGCCGTGGTGGGCGCGGCGTGCGTCGCGAGCGCGCCGCGCACCTCCGAGAGCTGCTTCATCGAGAGATCGAGGCCGAGCGAGCCGGCGAGCGCGATGAGCGTCTCCCACGCGCTCGTGATCCCCATCGGCGCCGCGATCGCCTTCTTGAAGGGCTGCGTCATGCCCTTCGCGTTGGTGAACGAGCCGTTCGACTCGGCGACCGTCGCGACGGGCACGACGAGCGTGGCGACCTGCGTGAGCGGGCCGATGTTGCTCGAGAGGTTCGCGTGCGGGATCGAGGCGAGCGAGGCGAGCTCGTCGACCCCCTCCGCGGCGGCCCAGCCGAGCGAGAGGATCGCGTCGATCTCCTTCGCGTCCACGGCGCGCACGAGGTCGGTGAGCGGCGCGAGCGCCGTGTGGCCCGCGACCGCGAGCGCGCCCGCCCGGTTCGGGTTGTTGTCGGCGTTGCGCAGGATGTTGTCGCCCTTCCACCCGCCGAGCGCGGCGAGGTAGAGCTGGGTCGAGGCGCCCGTCTGCTCCGCGAGCTTGCGGACGAGGCGCAGGGCGACGAAGTTGTCCTCGTTCGAGGCCTGCGCGCTGAGGACGAGCGCGAGCTTGCGCGTCGCCTTGAGCAGGCGGGCCGTGCCCTCGAGCGCGTCCTTGCGGGGCACCTCGACGACGCGCCCCTCCTGCCGGGCGCGGCCGATGAGGATGCGATCCTCGTGGAAGCGCTTGTACGACATCATGCCGTCGTCGCACATCCAGAACTTGTTGACCTGCTCGTTGTCGCGCGGCCTGAGGCGATAGACGCGCTGGTAGCGAGGATCGTAGTCGATCCAGCTGTTGCAGCCGGTCGCGCAGCCCGTGCAGACGCTCGGCGCGGAGCGCAAGAACCAGACGCGCGCCTTGAAGCGGAAGTCCTTCGTCGTGAGCGCGCCGACCGGGCAGACGTGCTCGGTCATCATCGTGTAGTCGTGATCGAGCTCGCGGCCGGGCGAGACGAAGATCTCGTTCTTGTTGCCGCGCTCGCGCATGTCGAGGACGTGATCGCCCACGACCTCGTCGCAGAAGCGGATACAGCGCGTGCACGAGATGCAGCGCTCGGCGTCGTAGACGATGGTCGGCCCGAAGCGCACGGTCTTCGAGCGGTGCACGATCTCCGTGTGCTTGCGCTTGAGGCGCTTCTGGTGGGCGAGCCAGTAGTCCTGGAGCTTGCACTCGCCCGCTTGATCACAGATGGGGCAGTCGACAGGGTGGTTGAGCAGGAGGTACTCCTGCACCGCCCGCTGGGCCGTGACGACGGCCTCGCTCTTCTGCATCACCTCCATGCCCTCGGTGATCTCCGTGGCGCAGGCGGGGGTGAGCTTGGTCTTCGTCGCGGGGACGAATTCCTTCTTCTTCTCGTCCCAGGCCACGACCGGCAGCGCGATCGGGCGCGCGCTCTTCACCTCGACGAGGCACATCCGACAATTGCCGGCGACCGAGAGGCCCGGATGCCAGCAATAGTGCGGGATCTCGACGTTGTGCTTCCACGCGGCACGGATGATCGTGTCGCCGGGCTCGTACGGAATCTCTACGCCATCCAGCTTGAACGTCGGCATCGACTCTCACCTATCGCATTCGCCGCCGATCATGTTGATCGAGCCGAAGGTGGGGATGATGTCGGGGATCATGTCGCCGACGAGCATCTCTCGACACGCCTGCAGGTTGAGGAAGCTCGGAGGCCGCGCGCGCACACGGTAGGGCGTGCCGCTACCGTCCGAGACGATGTAGAAACCGAGCTCGCCGTTGCCGGCCTCGGTGAACGAGTAGACCTCGCCCGGGGGCACCTTCACGCCCTCCATCACGATCTTGAAGTGCGCGATGGTGGCCTCGATGGTCGCGTAGACCTCGTCCTTCGGCGGGAACATGTAGCGGTAGTCGTCGATCGAGGTCGGGCCCGCGTCCGGCATCTTCTCGACGCACTGCCGGATGATGCGGATCGACTGCCGGATCTCCTCGAAGCGGACGATGAAGCGGTCGTAGTTGTCGCCGTCGTGGCCGACCGGGATGTCGAAGTCGACGTCCTTGTAGAACATGTAGGGGTTCGCCTTGCGGACGTCGTAGTCGACGCCGGTGGAGCGCAGGACCGGCCCCGTCACGCCGAGCGCGAGCGCGCGCTCGGGCCGCAGGCGCCCCACCCCCTGCATGCGGTCCATGAAGATGCGGTTGCGGATGAGGATCTTCTCCGTCTCCGCGATCGTCTCCTCGACCTGCGGGAGCACGGCGAGCGTGTGCTCCTTGAAGGTGTCCGTCGGCGGCTTGGCCATCCCGCCGATGCGGCCGAAGCTGTGCGTGAGCCGGGCGCCCGTCTCCTGCTCGAGGATGTCCCAGACGTAGTCGCGCGTCTTGATGCACCAGAGGAAGGGCGTGAACGCCCCGAGCTCCATCGCGCTCGCGCCGTTGCAGGTGAGGTGGTCGCTGATGCGCGCGAGCTCGCCGAGGATCATGCGGTACCAGGTGCCGCGCGCGGGCACCTCGAGCCCCGCGAGCTTCTCGACCGCGAGCGAGAAGCCGACGTTGTTGAGCATCGGCGAGACGTAGTTGAGCCGATCGACGTACGGGAAGACCTGGTTCCACGTCCCGCGCTCGCAGCTCTTCTCGAAGCCGCGGTGCAGGTAGCCGGGCTGGATGTCGACGTCGAGGATGGACTCGCCGTCGAGGTCGAGGACCATGCGGATCGTGCCGTGCATCGCCGGGTGCGACGGCCCCATGTTGAGCCGCATCGGCTCGGACGGGAGCTCGATCTCGCCGTCCTCTTCGAACTCTTCGTAGTTGGTCTCCATCGATGTCGTCTCCGGGACGCGGGAAGGAGCGGTCGGCGCGCGCCGTCGCTCGTCGAAAAGGTCACTCGCCGCTCGGCTTCTCCTCGGCCTCGCCCGGCTCGCCGGTCGGCAGGTACTCGAGGCCTCGGCTCAAGGCGAGGCGCTGGTGCTGCTGGGTGCCGATGTCGGGCGAGACCTGGAGATCGCCGCCCTCCATCCGCTCCGCCCAGTCGACGCGGGTCCACGGCATGCCCATGTCGGGGCCGAAGGGCGGGAGCTTGTCGATGCCCTCGACGTCGCGGTACTCGACCAGCGGCTGCGTGCGCGCGATCGGGTAGTCCTTGCGGAGCGGGTGCCCCTCGAACTCCGGGTAGAGCAGGATGCGCCGCAGGTCGGGGTGGCCCTCGAAGGGGACGCCGAACATGTCGAAGATCTCGCGCTCGCTCCAGAGCGCGCCGGCCCACACCTCGTAGAGCGTCGGGAGGCTCTCGCCCTCGGCGACGCGCGCCTTGATCCGCACGCGGTGGTTCTTCGTCTGCGAGCGGACGAACAGGAGGACGTCGAAGCGCGGGAGCCCCTCGCGCATCGGATAATCCGTCGCCGTCATGTCGATGAAGTGGTTCAGCTCGAGCGCGGGGTCGTCGCGCAGAAAGAGCGCCACCTCGCGCCAGTCCTTCGGCGCGACGATCGCCTCGTCGTCACCCCGGAAGCCGCTCTTCGCGAGGACGCGATCGCCGAACTGGGCCTCGAGCCGATCGATGATTTTCTTGCTCATGCTGGCGGGCTCCGCGGCTCAGTGCTCGTCGTCGGGCCCGTGCCCGCCGCCGCGCGAATAGACGCTGACGCTCTCGGCGGGGCGCTCGGCGAGGGCCTTCTTGGCGAGCTCGCCGAGGCTCGGCGCCTCACCCCGCGTCAGGCGACGCTCCTCCTCCTGCTTCGCGTGGGCGAAGTCGACGGCCGTCCCCTTCTTTCGGATCTGCGCCATCTGGGGGAGGCTCTTGGGCGGCGCGAGCAGCACCTCGGGCGGCGCGTTCGGGCCCTTCCCGACCTTGTCCATGAGGAGCATCAGGCCGTCGAGGACGGCCTCGGGGCGCGGCGGACAGCCGGGCACGTAGACGTCGACCGGGATGACCTTGTCGGCCCCCGGGAGGGTCGCGTAGTTGTCGTAGAAGCCGCCGACCGACGCGCAGGTCCCGAACGCGAGGACGTACTTCGGATCGCCCATCTGCTCGTAGATGCGGCGCAGGACGGGCGCCTGGCGCTGGCTGATCGTGCCGACGATCCAGAGGAGGTCCGACTGGCGCGGCGAGAAGCGAGGCGCCTCGGCGCCGAAGCGGGCGACGTCGTAGCGGGGCCCGGCGACCGCCATGAACTCCATGCCGCAGCACGCCGTGACGAAGGGGTACTGGAAGAGGGAGAATTTCCGAGCCCAGCCGAGGAGCTCGTCGAGGCGCGTCGTGATGAAGCCGGCGTCGCCGCCGTGCATCGTCGCCTTGGACGGAATCGCCCTACCGGAAGTGGGTGTGTCGGACATGCGTTTGGTCTCTGGTGAAGCGAGGCGGCGAGCCAGGAGCGCTCGCCCATTCGAGCGCCTTCAGCGCACCCACTCGAGGGCGCCCTTCTTCCAGGCGTAGGCGAGCGTCGCGCCCAAGATCGAGAGGAAGAGGAGCATCTCGACGAAGCCGAACCACCCGAAGGAGCGGAACTCCGCCGCCCACGGGTAGAGGAACACCGCCTCGATGTCGAAGACGACGAAGAGGATCGCGGTGAGGTAGAATTTGACCGAGAGCCGCGCCCCGATCGCGCCCGTCGTCGGCGAGCCCGCCTCGTACGGGAGCATCTTCTCGGGCGTCGGGTTCTTCGGGCCGAGGCTCGCCAGCGTGAACATCACGACGGCGAGCGTCACGGCGACGAAGACCATCAGAAAGGCTGGAAAATAGGCCTCGAACATGGTGATCCGTGGGGCTGAGGGCCGGCCGCGTGGGGCTCGATCGAGCTCGCGCGCTGGGGGCGATGCCGTGCTCCTTGGCGAGCACGGCCGAGGCGGGGTGGGCGCCGGAGGGGGCTCTCCGGCGAGCCTCTTCCGGGCCCGTCGTGGGCCGAAGATGGGGCGGAGCGGTTCTAGTCGGGTGGTTCTCGGGTGTCAACGATGCCCGCTACGGACGTCCCCTCGGCGGGGCGGGCGCGCTCGGGCTCAGGCGCTCGGCTCGAGCCGCGCGAGCTTGGCCCGCAGCTCGACGAGCTCGGCGCGCAGCTTGTCGAGGTCCTCGCGGAGCGCGGTCGTCTCGACGCCCTTGGCGAGGCGCTCGCGCAGATCGCGGCTCGCCTCGCGGGCGACGCGGCGCACGCGTCCGTCCAGATCGCGCTCGATCAGCCGCTCGAGCGGCGCCATCCCCGCCGGGTCGCGCAGCGCCGAGAGGGCGCGCGCCCCGACCGAGCGCACCCCCGGATCGAAGGTCTCGAGGCCCCGGACGATCGCCTCCCGCGCCGCGACGAGCCGCGGCTCCTCGGCGGTGATCGCGCGGACCTTGCCGAGCCCGCCGATCGCCGCGCGCCGCACGGTCGCCGCCTCGCCCGGCGCGAGCGCCCGCTCGAGGAGGGCGAGCGCCCGCACGTCGCGGAGGTTCGCGAGGCCATCGACGGTGCCCTGGCGCACGCTCTCTCCCCAGGAGATCGCGTCGGCCTCGAAGCAGCGGACGAGGGCGTCGAACGCGCGCGGATCGCGCGTTCGCCCGAGGCTGCGGCGGAGCTCTCCCTCGACGAGGTAGGAGCGATCCCCTCGCTCGATCCACGCGAGGAGCGCGCTCGCCGCGCGCGGCTCGAGCTCGAAGCGCCCGAGCGCCTGGGCGATCGCCCGGCGGGCGCGCGCGTCCGCCTCTCCGCCCGGCTCCGCGCGCTCGATCAGCGCGAGCAGCGCGTCCTCGGTCCGCTGCTCGCCGAGCGCGAGCGCCGCCTCGAGCCGCACGCCCCAGAACGGATCCTCGCGGAGCGCGCGGACGAGCGCCGCGCGCGCCTTGGGCTCGTTGCGCTTGCCGAGCGCTCGCGCGGCGCGCCAGCGAGGCTGCGCCGCCTTCGCGCGCGCGAGCTGCTCGACGAGGAGCGCGCTCGAGAGGCGGTTCTCGACGACGCCGACCACGTGCATCTTCGGATCGACGAGGACCATCGCGGGCGGAGCCTCGCAGGCGATCGCGAACGTCTCGCGCCGGCGCGTCACGTGGAGCGCGATCGAGCGCTCGGTCTCGCCGCAGACCACCTCGATCGGGAGCGTCAGCTCGAAGAGCGGCTCGGCCTCGGCCTGGGTCACCGTCACCTCGAGCACCCCCTCGCGGTGCTCGCTCGTCACCTCGAGCGAGGGGTGGCCGGCGCGCGCGATCCACTGATCGAAGAAGGCCTCGAGGGAGCGCCCGGTCGCGTCCTCGAGCGCGCGCAGGAGATCGCGCGTCTCGGCGCTCTTTCCGCCCATGACCGAGAGGTAGTGCGCGAGGCCGCGGAAGAACGCGTCGTCCCCGAGGTGCCGCCGGAGCATGTGCAGGACGAGCCCGCCCTTCTGGTAGAGGTGGCGGTCGAAGAGATCGATCGGCTTCGTCCAGACGTTCGTGACGATCGGGCGCCGGTAGTGATCGCGGTCCTCGTCGAGGTAGACGTCCTGGTCGTGCTCGAGGCCGAGGAGGTACTCGTCCTCGCCCGACGCGTGCTCGCGCCAGACGTGCTCGAGGTACGTCGCGAAGCCCTCGTTGAGCCAGGCGTGGCTCCACCCGCGGCAGGTGACGAGATCGCCGAACCACTGGTGGGCGAGCTCGTGCGCGACGAGCGACTCGACGTCGACGTCGATCGCGGCGCGCTCGTCGACGAGCGCCCGATCGTAGAGCGTCGTCGCGCTCGTGTTCTCCATCCCGCCGAAGATGAAGTCGTGGACGACGACCTGCGCGTACTTCGCCCAGGGGTACCTCGTGCCGAGCCGCCGCTCGAAGAGGGCGATCATCTCGGGCGTCTTGCCGAGCGAGCGCGCGACGTCGCCGCCCCTGCCGACGGGGACGTAGTAGTCGACGGGGAGCTCGCCGTGCGTCGCGTGGGCCTCCTCGAAGCGGCCGCACGCGAGCGTGATGAGGTAGGGCGCGTGGGGCTCGCGCTGGAGCCAGTGGAAGACCGCGCCCGCCGCGTCCTCGCGGCGCTCGACGAGGACGCCGTTCGAGAGGGCGAACCAGCCCGCGGGGACGCGCGCCACGAGCTCGCTCGAGAGCCGCTCGCTCGGGTGATCGACGAGCGGGAGCCAGGCGCGGTTGTCCTCGTCCTGCCCCTGCGACCAGACCTCCGTCGGCGGCGCGCCCGGCGGGGGCGCCGTGCGCGGCGCCGCCGCCGTCACGAAGTAGAGCCCGCGCTCGGGCCTCGCGCGGTAGCGGATCCGGACGACGAGCTCGGCGCCCACCTCGCGCGCGGCGTCGCCGACGTCGATGGCGAGGACGCGAGCGTCGTAGTGGTGGCGGGCCTCGCGCCCGTCGATCGACACCTCGCGGAGCTCGAAGTCGATCGCGTCGAGCCGCAATTCGCGCGCCGCCGGATCGACGCGACGCGCGCGCACGATGGCCTCCGCCTCGATCGCGCGTGCCCCGAGATCGAGCGTGAGCTCGGCGCGCAGGTGCTCGATGGCGAAGGGCCGCGGGCGCGACCACCTCGGCTCGTCGCTCGGCAGCCGGAAGCCGCGGCTGCCGTCGCTCGCGGGCGCGGGATCCGAGCCGTGCCGGAGCGTCTCGCGATCGAGGTGGTCGAAGAGGGAGAGGTGGCGAGAGCAGCGATGCGACATGACGAGGGGTCGGGAGTAAAGCACGGCGCGGCGCTCACGGATCACCCGAAATCGGCGAGGGCGAGCGGCCGAGCTCGCCGAGCGGGTCTCGACCCGAGCGCATCGTGCTTGCGTCGATCGGCCATCGGGAGAGACGATGGTCTCGCTCTTCATGGCGACGACGCCCAAAGACGCCGAGGTCCCACGCGCCGCGGCCGTGCCACGCACAGACGACGGACTCGACCGCTCGGACGCCGACGCCGACGCCGACACGGACGGTCGCGCGACGAGCTCGGGCGAGCACCTCGCGCCGCGCTGCCCCCACTGCGGAGAGCACCACCCGTCGTCCTACTCGCACTGCCCGCGCTCGGGCAAGCCGCTCCAGGCCGGGCCGGCGCTCGTCGGGCGGGTGATCGCCGGCCGCTACCGCGTCACCGGGATCCTCGGCGAGGGCGGGATGGGCGCGGTCTACATCGCCGAGCACCTCCTGCTCGGCAGGAAGGTCGCGATCAAGCGCCTGCACCCGGAGCTCGCGGGCGACGAGAAGGCGATCGCGCGCTTTCAGCGCGAGGCGCGGGCCGCCGCGGCGACGGGCCACGAGCACATCGTCGACGTGATGGATCTCGGGTACGCCGAGGACGGCGCGCCCTACCTCGTGATGGAGTACCTCCGCGGGGTCTCGCTCGCGCAGACGCTCAAGCGCGAGACGCGGCTCCCGCTCGCGCGGACGATCCGCATCGTCACGCAGGTGCTCGCCGCGCTCGCCTCGGTGCACGAGCGGGGCATCGTCCACCGCGATCTCAAGCCGGACAACGTCTTCCTCACGCGCCGGGGCAACGTCCCGGACTACGTGAAGGTGCTCGACTTCGGGATCTCCAAGGTGAAGCAGGAGGAGGGCGAGCCGAACACGCTCACGCGCACCGGCGTGACGATGGGGACACCCTTCTACATGAGCCCGGAGCAGGCGCGCGGCGTGCGCAAGCTCGATCACCGCGTCGACCTCTACGCCGTCGCGGTGATCACCTACGAGTGCTTGACGGGGCGGCTGCCGCTCATGGGGGACAACTACCACGCGCTGCTCCAGCAGATCCTGGGCGTCGATCCGATCCCGCCCGCGTCGTACCTGCCGGGCCTGCCCGCCGAGGTGGACGCCGCCGTGATGAAGGGGCTCGCGAAGGATCCTCAGAGGCGCTTCGCGAGCGCGGCCGAGATGCTGGCCGTGCTCGCCCCGTTCGGAGGCGAGGGCACGGAGCGACATCTCGCGGTGACCCGCCCCGGAGCCGCGGCGATCGAGGACGACTCGGCCGAGAGGGTCGACGCCCGCGCGCCGACGGAGGCCGTCCCGCCGGAGGAGGGCTCCTCACCGGGCGGGACGCGAGCGAGCGGCGCGAGCGGCGTGGGGCTGCCGCGCTGGACGCGCGACACCGGCTCGGGCGGCGCGCGCCCGCTCGGGAGCTCGAGCCCGCGCGTCGAGCCCGCCGCGCTCGGATCGATGCGCCCTTCGCCGTCCGACACGTCGGAGCGCTTCGACGCCGCCGCTCGGTCGACCGGGACCCCGGCGCGGGGCTTTCGATCGACGCCGGTCCCGATGGAGAGCAGCCCGAGCTACTTCTTCGCCGCCTCGGAGGACTGGAGCGGCGAGGTGCCGACCCGGGCCCGGCGAGGAGGCTCCTCCTCCGGGGAGGCGTCGACGACGTCGGACGGCGCGAGGCGCCCGCCGGCGCGGGCCGCGTCGCCTGGTCATGGGATCCACCGCGTCGCGGAGCCCTCGCCCGAGCGCTCGAACGAGGACGATCTCGTCCGCGGCGCGCTCGTGAGCGGGCTCCTCGCGCACCTCGGGACCGCGCGCGCCACGCGCGCCACGAACGCGCTCCCGGTGGCCCTGCGCGAGCGGATCGGCCCCGTGATCCTCCCGATGGAGTGGCTCCCGCTCGCGCTCTTCGACGCGCTGCTCGCGACGTTCGGCGCCGACGCGCCCGAGCAGGTCGTCATGGCGGGACGGGTGATCGCCTCGAAGGAGCTCTCGACGACGCACCAGCTCCTCGTCCATAACGTCGAGGCGAGCACGATGCTCGAGCGCATCCCCTACCTGATGCGGCTCTACTTCTCGGCGATGAGCGCGCGGGTGACGCCGATGACCGGCGGGGTCCGGCTCGTGCTCGAGGGGCGAGCGCCCGAGTCGAGCCCGCTCGTCGCGTGGCACTCGGGCTTCTGGCAGCGCGTGATGGAGATGGCGGGCGCGCGCGACGTGCGCGTCGGGAGCACGGAGTGCCGATCGCGCGGCGACCTCGAGAGCGCGATCACGTTGCGCTGGCGCTGAACGCGGTTCGCGGCCACACCTCCACGGGCGAGCGCGGCGCGCTTGGGCCGCGTGTGTCTCGCGTCCGGCGCGCGCCGTCGGACGGCTCGTGATCGACCCGCCCGCTCCCATCGCCCCCAGGAGACCCGTTGGAGCCCCCCATCTCGTCCCTCGAGCTCCTGCTCCGCATCTTCGTCGCCGCCTTCCTCGGAGGGGTCATCGGCTACGAGCGCGACCTCCACGGGCGCCCCGTCGGCTTGCGCACGCACGTCCTCGTGGCGATGGGCTCGGCGACGTTCATGGTCGTCTCGGCGCACTTCGCCTTCCTCCAGGGCTACGAGGACGGCCACTACGTCGAGGTCGACACCTCGCGCATCGCGGCGTCGGTGGTCTCCGGGATCGGCTTCCTCGCCGGCGGCTCGATCCTGCGGACGGGCAGCACGATCCAAGGGCTCACGACGGCGGCCGGGCTCTGGGTCGTGACGTCGATCGGGCTCGCGGCGGGATCGGGGATGTACGTCGTCGCCGGCGCGGTGACCGGCTCGAGCGTGCTCGCGCTGACCGTCCTGCGGCGCTTCGAGGACAAGGACATCGCGATCGTCCAGCACCGCATCTCGCTCGTCGCCTCGCGCGAGCTCGAGCTCACCACGATCACCGATCGCTTGAAGACGCTCGGGGCGATCGTGTCGAACGTCGAGATCGAGCGCCGGACCAAGCGCTCGATCATCACGCTCGACGTCGCGCTGCCGCGGGCGGTGACGGTGAGCGGGCTCATGAGCACCCTCGAGGAGCTCTCGGACGTCCGCCGCGTCGCCGTCCGAAGGCCGCTCTGACGGCGCGCCTCGCTCGACGTGAGCCGCCCCCGCGGAGGCGCGCGGGCTCGGCGAACGTGCGATGATGCGCGCATGTCGCCCGCGTGGCTTCCGAAACGAGCGCTCGTCCCGACGGCCTTCCTCTTCGCCCTCGTCCTCTCGTCGTTCGCCCTCGGCGGCTGCCCCACCACGGAGCGACCGACCCTCGGCGCCATCGACCGCGCGACGGGCACGGTCTCCTCGACGCTCCGCATCGCGATCCCCGTCACGAACCCGAGCGGCGCCGCGATCCGCTATCGCTTCGAGCCCTCACGCCCGATCCCCGCGCTCGAGAGCGTCGCGTCGATCAGCGGCGGCCCCTCCGGGGGCGAGCTGCGCTGGACACCGCTCGCGAGCCACGTCGGCACGCACGAGCTCACGATCACGATCGCGTCGCCGGCGGGCGAGGTGTACGACCAGGCGACCGCGATCGTGGAGATCCTCCCCTCGAGCGACTCCGCGCCCGTCTTCCTCGAGCCGGGCGCCGGCGGCACGTACGACCTCGGCCGCGACCCCTGCGTGCGCTTCCGCGTCGAGATCCGCGACGACGACAGCCCGGGCGTCGAGATCCGCCCGCGCGGAGAGCTCCCGAACGGCGCGACGCTCGAGCAGGACGGCAACAAGAGCGCGGACTTCGTGTGGTGCCCGAGCCCCGATCAGATCGCGGCGGCCGAGCGCTGGACAATCGGCCTCTCGGCGGACGACGGGGATCACGCGCCCGTCCCCCACGACTACGTCGTCGTCCTTAGGAGCGGCGGGGGTTCGGGCTGCGACGGCGAGCCGCCGGCGATCGACGTCCTCGAGCCCGCGGGCGGCAGCCGCGTGACGAGCGGCGTCGGCTACGACGTCGTCGCGACGGTGACGGACGACGTGGGGCTCCGCGAGCCGCCGATCCTCTACTACACGACGGAGACGCCCAGCGATCCCTCCCGCCCCGACGTCACGCTCTTTCAGCAGGTCCTCTTCGAGAGCGAGGGCGACGATCGCTTCCGCGCGCGGGTCCCGCCGCTCGGCCTCGGCATCGGCGAGGCGCGCGAGGTCTTCTTCATCGTCTCGGCGACCGACAACGACGACGCGAGCGGCACCTTCTGCGATCACCGCGCCGAGAGCGTGCTCGACTCGTTCTTCGCGGTCGGGGGCGAGGGGGCAGGCCGCGAGGCGTGCGCGCGATGCACGAGCTCGCTCGAGTGCGCCTCGGGGATCTGCGCGCCCTCGGCCGGAGGCGCGCGCTGCCTCGAGCGCTGCGACGGCGGCTGCTCCGGCGCGCGCGAGTGCGCGAGCGTGACGACGACCGAGGGGGGACGCGCCTCGGCCTGCACGGGCCCCGGCGCGAGCGTCGCCCTCGCGTGCGCGGCGGCCTGCACGAACGATCGGAACGAGCCGAACGACACGATCGGCACGGCCACCCCGCTCACGCGCTCGAGCGCCGGGCAGATCTGCGCGGGTGATCGCGACGTCTTCCGGATCGCCGGCGCGACCTCGGGCGCCCAGGTCGCGGTCGTCCTCGACGGCTTCCGCTCGCGCGACGGCGACCTCGACCTGCGCCTGCTCGACGGGACGGGGCGCATCCTCGCCTCGAGCGCGGGCGTCGGGGACTCGGAGTCGATCGCGTACTGCGCCGCCGACGCGAGCCCGCTCTACGCGGAGGTCTTCGGCTTCCTCGGCGCCGAGAACCCCTACGACGTCGCCGTGACGATCACGGCGGGGAGCTGCTGCGTGAACGACGCGTTCGAGCCGGACGACTCGATCGGCGCCGCGCGGGCGATCGTCGGAGCCGACTTCGAGGGCACGCTCTGCGAGCGCGACAACGACTACCGCACCTTCGAGCTCACGCGCTCGAGCCGCGTGGTCATCACGATCGTCGCGGACGCGCTGGCGGTCGTCGACATCGAGCTCTACGACCTCACGGGGACCCTCGTCGCGCGCTCGACGGAGGTCGACGGCACGACGACGATCGACCGCACGCTCGCGCCCGGCCGCTACGCGATCCGCATCTACGGATACATGAGCCAGGGGGACGCGTACCTCGGCGAGCTCTCGATCGCGCCCGCCGGGGCGAGCTGCACCCGGAGCAGCGAGTGCCCGAGCGGGCAGGTCTGCTCGAGCGGGTCGTGCGCGTCGGACGACTGCGCGCCGGGCTCGAGCGGCGCCTGCCCGGCCGGCCACTTCTGCCCCGATCCGGGGCCCTCGACGATGCCGAGCGACTGCGCCGCGAGCTGCCTCGTGAACGCCGACTGCCGCGCGAGCGAGGCCTGCAAGTGGTTCTCGGAGGGGCGCGGCTGCGCGACCCGCGGGACGGCGGCGCTCGGGGCGAGCTGCTCGAGCTTCCGCGACTGCGCGGCTCAGCGCGTGTGCGTGGAGTGGCCGGGCGGCTTCTGCACCCGCGCGGGCTGCGCGACGAACGCGGACTGCGAGAGCGGCACCTCCTGCGTCGAGGCGGGCGGGATCCGCGCGTGCGCGCTCGACTGCGCGGGGAGCCCGGATCGCTGTCGAACCGGCTACACGTGTCGAACGCTCCGCGATCTGGGCGGCGTCAACCGCAGCGTGTGCGCGCCATGATCCAGCGCCTCCTGCGGATCACGCTCGCGCTCGCCACCGCGCTCCTCGCCGCGTGCCCCGGCCCCGCGCCGAGCGAGGAGCCCGTGTTCGCGCCCCGCATCCTCTCGATCGAGGCCCCCTCGCCGGTGCTGCTCGGGAGCCTGCTCCGCGTCCGAGGCGTCGATCTCGATCGCCTCGGTCCCGAGCCCGTGCTCGCGGCGCTCGAGGGCGGCTCGGCGCTCTTCACGCTCGCGCTCGCGCCAGGGAGCGGCCCGAGCGAGCGGCTCTTTCGGCTGTCGCGCGCGGCGCTCGACGCGCTCTCCGTGGGCTCGAACACGCTCGACGTCGTGCTCGAGGGGCGCGGCCTCACGACGGATCGCTTCACCCTGGGCCTCGTCGTCGCGAGCGATCTCCCGCTCGAGCTCGACGAGGGGCTCAGCGGAGCCGTGCATCGCAACGACGTGATCGTGCTCGATGGCGAGGGCTTCATCGGCGCGAGCGAGGGAGAGATCGTCCTCGCGATCGACGGCACGTTCACGCGCCCGGGCCTGGCGGGCGCCCCCGTCCACGCGCGGCTCCCCGTCGCGCTGGCGGAGCTCTCCGATCGGACGCGCGGCGTCGTCACGCTGACGACCGAGCTCGGCGGCCCTCACCCTGGCGAGCTGATCGGGACGGCGACGCTCGAGCGCACGCTCCTCGGGGCCGAGCCCTCGCGCACCGCGGCTCGCGAGGTGGCGCTCAGCTTCGGGGCGCCCGAGCTCTTCTCGTTCGACGGCGGGGACGCCTCGGTCGGGCGCCTCGTCACCGTGCGCGGGGCGGGCTTCCTCGGCGGCTCGGAGCGCCCGAGCGAGGCGACCACGATCCGGCTGCGTGGCCGCTTCACGCCGCGCGATGGCGAGGCGCGCGACCTCGACGCGGAGCTCGTCCCGCGCTTCGTCTCCGGCGCCGAGGTCCGCGTGGTCATCGAGCCGGAGGTGCGCGACGAGCGCGTCGTGGCGCGCCTCTTCGGCGCGCAGCGGGGCGTCTTCGAGGGCAGCGCCACGCCGGTCGCGATCGCCGGGCGCGACGAGGTCGTGGGCGCGACGGTGCCGATCCGGCTCGCCCTCGGCGCCCCGGTCCAGGTGGTCTCGCTCCGCTTCCTCCCGGGCTACTACGAGAGCCTCGCGCGCTTCGGGCTCGGCGCGGCCGAGGACGAGATCGCGCTCCGCATCGTGCGCCGCATGGAGGAGATCTACGAGGGCGTCAACGTCGACGTACGCCTCGAGGAGCCCTCCGACTTCGACGCGAGCGTGACGACGGTGATCGAGATCGGCGGGCCCGATCCGAACGGCAACGGGCTCTTCGGCTACGACAACTCGCCCGGCAAGGACGTCTCCAACCTGCGCATGTTCGACGCGATCGGCGGCGCGAACGCAGAGACGCAGGCGGACGGCTTCCCGGGCTTCGGCGGCATCTTCGTCGAGTCGCTGCTCTACTTCTCGTCCCACCCCGAGCTCCCCGGCGCCGTCCCGCCCAGCTCTCCCGACGGCGACCCGCTCTTCGACGCGATCTTCGATCCCGTCCGCGCGAGGCCGGCGCGACGCGCGGAGCTCCAGGGCGAGGGCGAGCCAGCGCGGCTCGACGCGATCGAGCGAGCGATCGGGGCCTTCGCCTCGATCGTCGGCGAGACGACCGCGCACGAGCTCGGGCACTCCCTCGGGCTCGCGCGCCCGTACGGCCCGATCACCGCCTTCCATCGCGAGGACGACGGCGACGGCTGCGTCATGGATGCGGGCCGGGATCGACCGCTCGCCGAGCGCGCCGCGGAGCCCGGCGCCGCGCGCTCGCGCTTCTGCGACGACGAGCCCGCGTATCTCCGCTCCATCCTCGCCGACTGACGGCGCGCCTCGCTCGACGTGATCGATCGAGCCGAGGCAGGCCGTCACTCGCGGTAGCGCTCGCGGCCTCGCCCCTCGAGGTACTGCTTCATGGTCGTCGGCACCCGCAGGAGCCAGGGCTCCACGAGCCCGCGGAGCATCGGCTCGAGGAGGCCCGCGCCGAGCGAGGCCCGCGCGGCCCACGTGACGAGGGTGCGGCGGTGGTGGTAGCGGCGCAGCTCCACGAAGCCCCGCGCATCCTCGACGTCGTGCGGTCGCGTCTCGTCGAGCTCGAACACGACGCGATACTCGGCCGCGTCGAAGCGCATGCGCAGCGAGTACTCGGCCGACACGCCGAGCTGCGACTGGTGGACGTAGAGGATCCGCGCGTCGCCGTCGACGCCGTCGTCGCGCGTCTCGTCGGTCCCGGGCAGCATCGCGTGGTAGGCGTCGAAGTCTTGCACCGCGCGCCAGACCTCCTCGATCGGGCGATCGATCGCCTGGAACGCGATGCCGCCGATCCAGCTCCCCACGGCGTCCTCGCCGCGGGGCCGCTGGACGAGCTCACCGCGCACGAGCCGCGCGCGCTCCTCCCTCGTGAAGCCGGAGGCCACCTCGCCGCGAGCGGCCCCTGCGGCGAAGAGGAGCGCGAGCGAGCCGAGCGCGAGCGTGCACGAGCGGAGCACGGGGCGCATCGACGTGCGGGCCTCACGCGACATTCGCCGGCTCCTCGATCACGCGCCTGAGGCCGGCGAGCACGCGCCCGCGCTCGGGGCGTCGGAGCGGCCCCTCGTAGAGCCGGACGAGCCCCCGTCGCGCCCGCTCGAACCCCGCCTCGGAGCGCGCGCGATCCAGGGACGCCCAGAGCGCTCGCTCGAGCGCGCCGTACCGCCTCGCCGCCCACATCGCCTCGATCACGAGGGCGATGACGTCGGGCTCGGCGGGATCGAGGCCGTGCGCGCGGCGCGCGAAGCGCGCGGCGCTCCGACGATCCTGGAGAGCGAGCGCCTCGCGCCCGGCCTCGACGTACGCGAGGGCTCGCTCGCTCGCGGCGCGGCTCGCGTCCTCACCTCGCCCGAGCGCCTCGCCGATCCGCGAGCGCGCCGCCCGAGCCGGCCCGGAGAGCCCCACGAGCGGCAGGAGGCCCCGCGCGACGACGAGCAGGACGAGCAGCGTCGCGAGCACGACGAGCGTGGGCGCCAACCAGGGCGATGGGGTCTCGAGCCCGACCATCGCCTAGGAGCGTAGCCGCCATCTCCGCTCATCGCCCGGACGATCGTGCCTTCGGCGGCTTTTTCAGCTTCGAGGCGACGCCCCGCGGCCTCGCCCGCTCGGACGCCGCGCCGTCCTTGGTCGCCGCTCGCTCGGGCCCCCGCGCCGCGTGGGCGCGCTCGCTCGAGCCCCCGCCGAGGCTCGCGAGCCCCCGCGCCTTCGCGCGGCCGAGCGCCGACGCGCGCTCCTCCTCCGCGCGGACCTCGCGGCTCGCGGCCCAGCTGCAGATCGGGCAGGCGTCGAAGTCGTGGCGCTTCGCCGGGCAGTGCGAGCGACCGAAGTAGATGATCTGGAGATGGATCCGGTTCCAGAGCGCCTGGTCGAACGTGGCCTTCAGATCACGCTCGGTCTCTTCGACGCTCTTGCCGCTCGAGAGCCCCCAGCGCCGCGCGAGCCGATGGATGTGCGTGTCGACCGGAAACGCGGGGACACCGAACGCCTGCGACATGACGACCGACGCCGTCTTGTGGCCGACGCCCGGGAGCGCCTCGAGCGCCTCGAAGCTCCGCGGCACCTCGCCCCCGTGGCGCTCGACGAGGAGGCGCGAGAGCCCGACGAGCGCCTTGGCCTTCTGCGGGGCGAGGCCGACCTCTCGGATCAGCGCGCGGACCTCGTCGACCGAGAGCCGGCTCATGGCCTCGGGCGTGCGCGCGCGCGCGAAGAGCGCCGGCGTCACCTCGTTCACCTTCTTGTCCGTCGTCTGCGCCGCGAGCACGACGGAGACGAGCAGCGTGAACGGATCCGTGTGATCGAGCGGGATCGGCGGGCTCGGGTGGATCTCGTCGAGGATCGAGCGGATCCGCGCGGCCTTCTGGGCGCGGTTCATGAGCGCCGGTCTACGCCAGCGCGCGACGTTTGCCCAGCCTCGAAGGCTCGGATAGCGTCGCCTGGCGTCCGCGCGAGGCGCGCGCCGAAACCTCGCTCGTCGTCGAGTGTCCATCCGCCATGCAACGCCGCGTCGCGCTCCTCTCGCTCATCGCCCTCGCCCCGCTCGCGGGCTGCGGCTCCGACGTGGCGCCCGCGCCGCCGACGTCGATCTCGACGCCCCGCCCCGCCCCGGCCGACGCGCTCGAGGCGGCGCTCCGCGCGCGCGAGGAGACGGACGCCTACGCGCTCACGCCCTACGAAGCGCCCTTTCGGGCGAGCCTCGAGGAGGGCGAGCGCGCGAGCTTCACCTCGGTGTTGGCGGAGGGCTTCTGCTACAAGCTCCTCGGGCAGGGCGACGACGGCGTGCGCGACCTCGATCTCCTCCTCTACGACCCGAACGGCTCGCTCGCCCAGCTCGACGCGCGGGAGGGCGCGACGCCCACCCTCGGCTCGGAGCGGCCGATCTGCCCGGTCGAGCCGGGGATCCATCGCGTCGAGGTCCGGATGACGCGCGGGCACGGCGCCGTGCTCGCGCAGTGGTACGCGAACCAGTCGCTCTGATCCGCGCCACGAGCCCCGCGCGTGCGCTCGGCGCGATCGATCGCCGCGAGCCGAGGCGCTCCGGGTTAGACTCGCACCGTGAGCACGGAGCCGCCCGCCGTCCCCCTCACGTTGCCCGCGACGGTCGAGGCGCTGCGCGCCGTGATCGATCACGTCGGCCAGCCCATCTTCGTGAAGGATCGCGCGTTCCGCTTCGTGCTCGTGAACGAGGCCTTCGCCGCGCTCGCCGCGCGCAGGCCCGAGGAGCTCATCGGCCGCGACGACCACGACTTCTTCCCGAGGGAGCAGGCCGAGGCCTTCCAGCGCGACGACCTCGCCGTCTTCACGCGCGGCGAGCCGCTCACGATCGAGACGGAGCCCCTCACGGACGCCGACGGCTCGGTGCGCCTCTTGCGCACGCTCAAGCGGCCGATGCGGATCGCGGGGACGACCGAGGTCGCCTACGTCGTCGGCGTCATCACCGACGTGACGACGACGAAGGACGAGGAGCGCAAGCTCCGAGACGCCAACGAGGAGCTCGAGCGGCGCGTCCGCGAGCGCACGGCGGCCCTCGAGAGCGCGCAGGCGGAGCTGCTCCGCAAGGAGCGCCTCGACGTGCTCGGTCAGCTCACCGCGAGCCTCGCGCACCAGATCCGCAACCCCCTCGCCGCGATCGCCACCGCGAGCGCGATCCTGCGCCGCAAGCTCGGCGGCGGCGCCGACCCCGACGTCGCCCAGGCCATCGGCGCGATCCTGGAGGAGGTCTGGGTCGCCAACCGGATCATCACCGACCTCGTCGACTACGCGCGCCTCAAGGCCCCCACCCTCGCGCGGACGAACGTCGAGGAGCTGCTCGAGCGCGCCATCGAGGCGACCCGCCCCCCGGAGTCCGTCCACATCGAGCTCGAGGTCGAGCCCTCGCTCGTCGCGCACGTCGACCCCTCGCAGGCGCGCGACGCGATCGCGAGCGTCGTGCGGAACGCCTGCGAGGCGATGCCGCACGGCGGACACCTGTTCGTCAGCGCGAGCCGCGAGCGTGACACCGTCGTCATCGCGATCGAGGACGACGGCCCCGGGCTCACGCGCGACGTGATCGAGGATCTCTTCGAGCCGCTCGTCACCCACAAGCCGCTCGGGATGGGGCTCGGGCTCTCGACCGCGCGCCTGCTCCTCGAGAACCAAGGCGGCACCATCCGCGCGGCGACGCAGCGAGGCGCCGGAGCGCGCTTCGAGATCCGCCTCCCGATCGGGCCCTCGAGCTGATCGCGCGCCCGCCCGCTCGGCGCGCCGTCAGCGCGCGAAGCGGTCGGTCGCCTCGATGAGCGCGGAGAGGATCCCGGGCTCGTACGACGAGTGCCCCGCGTCGTCGACGATCTCGAGGCGCGCCTCGGGCCAGCGGCGCGAGAGCTCGTACGCGCTCACGGCCGGGCAGACGACGTCGTAGCGTCCTTGCACGATCACGGCGGGGATGTGGCGGATCCGCTCCACCTCGTCGAGGAGCTGGTCCTCGTGCGTGAGGAAGCCACGGTGGACGAAGTAGTGGCTCTCGATCCGCGCGAACGCGAGGCTGAAGCTGTCGCCCGAAGAGCGCGCGACGTGCGCGGGCTTGGGGAGCAGGAAGCTCGTGCGCGCCTCCCACACGCTCCACGCGCGCGCCGCCTCGCGCCGCACCGCGTCGTCCTCGCTCGTGAGGCGGCGGTGGTAGGCGTGGATGAGGTCTGTGCGCTCGGCCTCCGGGATGATCGAGACGTACTCGGCGAACGCCTCGGGGAAGAGCTCGCTCGCGCCGTGCTGATAGAACCAGCGCAGCTCCTTCTGGCGCAGGAGGAAGATGCCGCGCAGGACGAGCTCGGTGACGCGATCGGGGTGCTTCTCCGCGTAGGCGAGCGCGAGGGTCGAGCCCCAGCTCCCGCCGAAGACCATCCAGCGCTCGATCCCGAGGCGGACGCGCAGGGCCTCGATGTCCGAGACGAGGTGCCACGTCGTGTTGTCGACGAGCGAGGCGTGCGGCGTCGACCGGCCGCAGCCGCGCTGATCGAAGAGCACGATGCGGTAGCGGTCGGGATCGAAGAAGCGGCGCTGCTTCGGGTCGGTGCCGCCGCCCGGACCGCCGTGGAGAAAGACGACGGGCTTGCCGTCGGGGTTGCCCGACACCTCGAAGTACACGCGATGGCCGCTCCCCACGTCGAGCATCCCGCTCTCGTGCGGCTCGGTCTCCCGGTGGAAGTCACGCAGCATGCGGGGAGCTTCGTCGGGACACCGCCTTCGCGCAACGGCCTCGTCGACGATCCCCGCGCGCGCCGGTGAATCGCCCATCGCTCGGCTGCGTCGGGGTACCCTCTTCCCCCGAGGTCACGATGCTCGCCCGCCCGCTCCGCCCCCTCCGTCGCGCGCTCCTGCTCCTGCTCGCGCCCCTCGTCGGCGCGGCGCTCCCGAGCGTCGCCGCCGCGCAGTCGTTCTACGTCACGGGCGTCGCGTGGGAGGGCGTCGCGCCGAGCGCGACGAGCGGGCTCGAGGCGGCCCTGCCCGAGGTGGCGCGGGGCTGCGCGCGCGCGGGCTCGGCGCGGCGGCTCGCCATCGGCCAGCGCGTCGTGATCGTTCGGATCGGCGCCGACGGCGCCGCGCTCGGCGTCGAGGTGCGGAGCGACGACGTGAGCCCCTCGCGGACCGAGGAGGCGTTCGGCCGCTGCCTCGAGCGCGCGCTCGCTCTGCGGCGCTACGAGCGCCCCGAGGCGCAGCCCGCCTCGATCGAGGTCCGGCTCGACTACGCCCGCGCCGTCCCCGAGGCGCTCGGGCCAGGCGGCGCGGGCGTCGCTCGCGGCCCCCGCGTCCACGAGGCGCCGCCCGCGCCGAGCGCCGGGCTCCCGCCGGAGCAGGTCCGCCAGGTCGCCGAGGCCCACGCCGACGACGTCGGGCGCTGCGTGCGCGAGAGCGTCGATGGCGCGAGGATCCTCGCGGGGCGGGTCGAGCTCGACGTCACGCTCGCCGGCGACGGACGGGTCGAGCTCGTCTCCCTCGTGAGCTCGACCACGAGCAACGCCGCCTTCGACCGCTGCGTCGTCGAGAGCGTGAGGGGTTGGCGCTTCCCCGCGCCCGGGGCGCGCGTCGCCATCCGCTATCCGCTCGTCGTCTCGAGCGATGTCGCCGAGCCCGCGCGCTGACGGAGCGCCCCGCTCGACGCTCGCGGCGAGGGAGACTAGGACCACCGGCGAGCCGACCGCGACGCAGGACGCGCGCTCGGGCGGCTCGAAAGGAGCTCCGGGTGCAGAAGTCCGACGTGATCGTGATCGGCGCGGGGGTCATCGGCTGCTCGATCGCGCTCGAGCTCGCCGAGCGCGGGCTCGAGGTGACGCTCGTCGAGCGGGGGGCGCCGGGCGGCGAGGCATCGAGCGTCGCGGCGGGCATCCTCGCCGCGCGGATCGAGTACGCGAGCGATCCAGCCATGGGCGCGCTCAGCGTCGAGAGCCGCGAGCTGCACGCCGAGCAGGCCGCGCGGCTTCGAGAGGAGGGGCTCGACGTCGGCTTCCGCCGGCACGGGGCGCTCCTCGTCGCGATCGACCCGGCGAGGCTCGAGGCGCTCGCGCGCGGCTACGAGGCGCACCGGATCGCCTACGAGCGGCTCGATCCGGAGGGGCTCCGCGCGCTCGAGCCCCAGCTCTCGAGCGAGCTCCAGCGCGGGCTCTTCCTGCCGGACGAGGCCTCCCTCGAGCCCCCTCGCCTGCTCTCGGCGCTCGTCGCCTCGGCGGAGAAGCGCGGGGTGCGCCTGCTCCGCGCGATCGCGCGCGGCGTGCGGATCGAGCGCGGTCGCGCCCGTGGGATCGAGCTCGAGGGCGAGCCGCGGAGGCTCGACGGCGGCGCCGTCGTCGTCGCGACCGGGAGCTGGTCCTCGCTCCTCGCGCCCGAGCAGGTCGAGGCGCTCGCGCCGCTCCGACGCGTCGAGCCCGTGCGTGGGCAGCTCGTCCACCTCGAGGCGCCCTCGAGCCTTCTCGGGCGCGTCGTCTTCGGCGAGGGTGGCTACGTCGTCCCGCGCGGCGATGGCCGCTACGTCGTGGGCGCGACGAGCGAGCCCGTCGGCTTCGATCCGCGGATCACCGCGCACGGCGTGCGCCACGTGCTCGATCGTGGCCTCACCCTGCTCCCCGCGCTCGAGCGCGCGAGCTTCGTCGAGGCGCGGGCGAACCTGCGGCCGGCCTCCCCCGATGGTCGCCCGCTCGTCGGGCGCGGCGCGGCGGACGGCCTCTTCCTCGCGACGGGCCACTTCCGCAACGGCATCCTCCTCGCGCCCATCACGGCGAGGCTCATCGCCGGCCTGGTCACGCGCTCGATCGACGAGGCGACGGATCCGCGCCTCTCGCTCCTTTCGCCGACGCGCGCCTTCGACGCCCTCGAGCGCCGATGACCGCGCCCTCCTCGCGCTTCGTCGAGGCGAACGGCCTGCGCCACCACGTCCTCACATGGCGCGCGCCCGCCGCGCGGAGCGATCGCCCCATCCTCCTCTCGCACGGCTACCTCGACGTCGCCTGGACCTTCGACGCGCTGGCGAAAGCGCTCGTCGAGCGCGGGCGCCACGTCCTCGCCTTCGACTGGCGCGGCCACGGCGAGAGCGCGTGGATCGGGCGAGGCGGCTACTACCACTTCGTCGACTACGTCCTCGATCTCGTCGAGCTGACGCGCGCGCTCGAGCTCGATCGCCGCACGTTCGATCTCGTCGGTCACTCGATGGGAGGGACCGCCTGCGCGATGTTCGCGGCGAGTCGACCACCGGGCCTGACACGCCTCGCCCTGCTCGAGGGGCTCGGCCCCGAGGACGCGAGCGGCGAGGCGCCCTCGGCGCGCGTCGCGGGCTGGCTCTCGAGCGTCACGCGACAGCGCGCTCGGCCGCCGCGACCGCTCCGCGACCTCGACGACGCGATCGCGCGCCTGCGCGCGACCCACCCCGCGCTCGACGCCGAGCGGGCCCGCTACATCGCCGAGAAGCAGACGATCCTGCGCGAGGACGGGCTCTACTTCGCGTTCGATCCGCTGCACCGGACGCGATCGCCGACGCCGTTTCGCGCGAGCGCCTTCATCGAGCAGCTCACGCAGATCACGGCGAAGACGCTCGTCGTCACGGCGGAGCGAGGCTTTCGCCCGAAGGACCTCGAGGCGCGGGCGAGCGCGATCGCCGCGTGCGAGCGCGTCGAGCTCGCCGGAGTGGGGCACATGCTCCACTGGGAGGCGCCCTCGCTCGTCGCCTCGCACCTCGCCGCGTTCTTCGAGGACGGCGACGGATGAGCACCGGATCGACACCGGACGATCGGCGATGCTAACGTCCGACCGCTTCGGGAGGATCCGCACATGACATCTCTTCGCTCACGCTTCCTCGTGGTTCTCGTCGCGCCCTCGCTCGCGCTCGGCCTGAGCGGGCTCGCGCGCGCGCAGTCGCTCGAGGAGGAGCAAGGCGCGGCCGACGTCGCCGCCCACGACGGCTCGAGCGACGGCGACGAGGCGAGCGCGACGGCTGGCACCTCGAGCACGAGCAGCGTGGAGCTCTCGGACGAGCAGGCGAACTACGAGGAGCGCACGGGCGGTCAGGCGGCGCTCGGGCCGAGCTCGACCGATCCGCGCGAGCTGGCCGACACCGACTACTTCTTCCTCGGAGCCTTCGCGCGCGGCGTCATCGTCCCGACCTTCATGCAGGGCCTCTTCGTCCAGTACTCGGCCGGCCGCGGCTCGAGCGGCGATCCGGTCAACGGAGGCGTCGGCGCGCAGTTCACCTGGCGCCGCAACGGCTTCAACGTGACGATCGAGGCCGGCTACCTGGGCTTCGGGGCCCAGGGCTTCTACCGAGGCATGGACGCCGCCGACACCGAGTTCGAGTTCATCGACTCCTCGCTCGGCATGGTCTTCGGGAGCTTCCTCTTCGGCTGGGGCGTCGAGGTGACCGACTGGTTCGCCTTCGAGATCGGCCTCGGGCTCGGCTTCGGAGGCGTGGTCGGCGACCTCTACCGCACCGAGGCGTACCGAGAGTCCGGGACGGGCACGCTCGCGGCGTGCAACGGGCCGGCGGCGCCGGTGTCGGGCGACTACTGCGAAGGCAGCCTCGAGCTGCGCAGCTCGCAGGGTCGGCTCGACGCGAACCGCCAGCGCGGCGGCACCTACCAGCACCTCCGCACGGGCGATCCGACGATGGACAGCCGCAACGGGCCGAACCCGTTCTACTTCGGCGACGGCGGCGTCCCTCCGCTCTTCTTCTGGATGGACCTCCCGCGCATCGGCCTGCGCTTCAAGCCCATCCACCAGGTCCAGCTCCGCATCGACGGCGGCTACAACCTCTACGGCTTCAACTTCGGCGGCAGCGTCGCCTACGGCTTCTGAGGCCGCGCTCGCCTCGTCGCGGTTGACCGGACCTCGCTTCGGTGAGAAGGCTCCGGACCATGCGCGCTCGTAGCTGGATCGCCCTCGCCCTCGTGCTCCTCGGCGCGGGCTCGCTCGCCGCGGTCGCGGCGTCGCGATCGGCCCACGCGCAGGAGACGGGGATGCCACCGCCCGAGCGACGGCCCGAGGCGCCCACGCCGCCCGCGCGCACCCCCGCCGACGACGCGCGCCGCGCTGGCGTGGTCGCTCGCGTCGGCGACGTGACGATCACCGTCGGGCAGCTCGAGGACGAGATCGCTCGCCAGACGCCGTTCATGCGCGTCCGCTACCGCGATCGCGCGCAGCTCGAGGAGCTCGTCGAGACGCTCCTGCGCTTCGAGCTCCTCGCCCGCGAGGCGGAGCGGCGCGGCTACGGGAACGACCCCGAGGTGCGCGAGGCGGCCGATCAGAGCGCCGTCCAGCAGCTCATCCGCCGCGACTTCGACGAGCGCATCACCGTCGACTCCGTCGCGCAGGCGGACGTGCAGGCCTACTACGACGCGCACCCCGAGGAGTTCTCGCGCCCCGAGGTGCGTCGGGCGAGCCAGATCGTGCTCGAGCACGAGGCCGAGGCGCGCGAGCTCGTCGCCGCCGCGCGGGCCGCCGACGCGCGCGGGTTTCGGCAGCTCGCCCGCGAGCGGAGCGTCGATCCGGAGACGCGACAGCGGGGCGGCGATCTGCGCTACTTCGACGACCATGGCGTCGCGCCGAACAGCGCGGATCCGGCCGTCGACGAGGCGATCGTGCGCGCGACGTTCGCCCTCCGGGACGTCGGCGACGTGTCCGATCCGATCCAGCTCGGAGACCGCTGGTCGATCGTGAAGCTCACCGGGCGACGCCCCGCGGAGCATCGGAGCGTCGAGGAGGCGGCGCAGGGGATCCGCCTCCGGCTCTGGCGCGAGCAGCGCCAGCAGGCGCTCGAGGACTTCGCGGAGACGCTCAGGCAGCGGATCCCGACCGAGGTCCACTACGATCGCATGGCGGGCGTGCGCTTCGAGGCGCCGGACGAGCGGCTCAGCGCCGACCCCTCGAGCGAAGAGAGCGGCGAGGACGAGCCCCGAGCGCCGCGCGGGCTCGAGCTCGCGCCGCGCGGCGGCGCGCAGGATCCCGCGGCGCCCCCGGCCGAGGCGAACTGATCCGGGTCGAGGGCGCGCACCTCGTCACTCGCTCGCGCGGAGCCGCGCCGCGAGCCGCCCATGCACCTCGGCGCGGCCGCTCGTGCGCGCCGCGAGCTCGATGGCCGCGGGCTCGCCGACGATCACGACGAGCCGACGCGCGCGGGTGATCGCGGTGTAGAGCAGCGGGCGGCTCAGCATGACGCGATGGCTCGTGTGCAGGACGAGGACGATCGCTGGGAGCTCGGAGCCCTGGCTCTTGTGGACGGTCACGGCGTACGCGAGGGAGAGCCCCTCGAGCTCGTCCTCGCGGTAGCTCCGCTCACCCACGTCGAAGTCGACGTACGTCACCCCATCGACGACGCGTCGAACCCAGCCGACGTCGCCGTTCCAGACCTCGCGCTCGTAGTCGTTCACGATCTGCATCACCTTGTCGCCGGGGCGGAGGTGGCCGCGATGCGAGGGCGGCGCGGGCACGAGCGCGGCCTGGAGCGTCGCGTTGAGCGCGTCGGTCCCGAGCGGACCCCGGCGCATCGGTGTGAGCACCTGGACGTCGCGGAGCGGGTCGAGCCCGTAGGACCGAGGGATCCGCGCGAGGACGTCACGCAGGCGCGCGAGCACGCGCTCGGGCTCGTGCGCCTCGACCACGAAGAGCTCGCCCGCGCGCTCGGCGCCGCGCGTCGAGGGCGCGGGGGCGTGACCGTGCGCGATCGCGTGCGCGCCGCGCACGATCGCCGACTCCTCCGCCTGACGAAAGACGCGATCGAGCCGGACGACCGCGACGCG
This sequence comes from Sandaracinaceae bacterium, assembly GCA_039809495.1. Classification (GTDB taxonomy): domain Bacteria; phylum Myxococcota_A; class Polyangia; order Polyangiales; family Sandaracinaceae; genus JAFLCL01. The sequence goes on along the minus strand of JBDHVC010000022.1, from coordinate 16,498 downwards.
CTCGGAGGCGATGACCTCGCGCAGCACGTGGCCCGCGCCGATCGGGGGGAGCTGATCGACGTCGCCGACGAGGACGAGGCTCGCGCCCTCGGGGAGCGCCGCCTCGAGCGCCGCGCCGAGCCGCAGATCGAGCATCGAGGCCTCGTCGACGATCACGAGGTCGGCCTCGAGCGGGTTCGCCGCGTCGCGCCCGAACGTGCCCGTCCCGGGGCTCCACTCGAGGAGCCGATGGAGGGTGCGCGCCTCCCTCGAGGTCGCCTCGCTCATCCGCTTGGCCGCTCGCCCGGTCGGCGCCGCGAGCACGACGCGATGATCGAGCCGCTCGTGCGCCGCCACGATCGCGCGCAGCGTCGTCGTCTTGCCCGTGCCTGGTCCGCCCGTCAGGACGAGCACCCGCTCACGCATCGAGCAGAGGAGCGCCTCGCGCTGCCGCGCCGCGAGCCCCTCGGCGATCGCGGCGATCCCGCGCGGCTCGTCCTCCGCGGTGGCGATCGGAGCCGAGGCGCGCGCCGCGAGCCCTCCGGCGAGGCTCACCTCGGCCGCGTGGAGCGACGCGAGGAAGACCGCCTCGTCCTCGATCACGATCCGAGCGTCGAGCGAGAGCCCGATGAGCGCGGCGGGCACGAGCGCGCTCGGCACCTCGAGCCGCTCGACCGCGCGCGCGAGCTCCGCGCGGGGGAGGAAGCTGTGACCGTCGTCGGCGCCGCGCGCGAGCGCGAAGAGGATCGCGGCGCGCGCTCGGCGGGGATCGTCCGCGGCGATCCCGACCTCGCGCCCGATCCGATCCGCCGTGAGGAAGCCGACGCCGACGATCTCCTCGGCGAGCCGATAGGGGTCCTCGCGGATCTGCGCGGCCGTCCGCGGGCCGAAGCGCGCGTAGAGCTTGCGCGAGAGCGCCCTCCCGAGCCCGAGCCCCTGGAGCAGGGCGAGGCTCTCGGCCTCGGCGAGCCGCGCGCGCACGGCCTCGGCGAGCGCCTGCCCGCGCTTGCCCCCGAGCCCTCGCACCTCGCGCAGGCGCCCGCTCTCGCGGCTGATCACGTCGAGCGTGCGCTCCCCGAAGCGGGCGACCAGATCGCTCGCGAGCTTCATCCCGACCCCCGGGGCGAGGCCACCGCCGAGGAATTTCGCGAGGCCGTCACGGCTCGAGGGCAAGATCGGGACGAGCGACTCGACGCGGAAGCGCTCGCCGTGGGTCGGGTGTCGCTCGAAGCGCCCGACGACGCGCGCGCGCTCCCCGACCCGGGCGCTCGCGAGGTCCCCGATCAGGATCACCTCGTCGAGCGCGGGCTCGCGCGCCGCCAGGACGACCGCGAACGAGCCGTCGCGCGAGACGAAGCGCACCTCCTCGATCCGAACGATCAGGCGCTCGTCCCGCCGCGCGTCCGACGCCGATCGGGCGCGCTCGTCCGGCGCGATCGTCGCCTCGTCGAACGCGAGGAGGAGGGGGCGCTCGTCTCGATTCACGGTCTTCGTCCGCCGAGCTCAGCGCCCTGGCGTGCACGCATCGTAGTCAAAGTCCTCGCTCGCGTCCCCACGCGGATCGCGCGAGGCGCGACGCGCGAGGCATAGCCCCTCGATCCCCGGCAAGGCGGGGACGTGCGCGAGCCGGTGGCCCGCCGCGTCGCGCAGGTAGAGCGGCTCGCCCGCGTTCGCGATCCCCGAGGGGACGATCGAGCGACCGACGACGACGAGCGGCGCGCCCGGTGGGACGCCCTCGAGCGAGGGGTCGAACCCCTCGCCGACGAGCAGCACCCGCGCGCCCGGGACGAGGACGCGGGCCGAGGTGATCGTCGTGCCGAGCGCGTCGGCGCGGTCCGCGATCGCGAGCCCCTCGAGGCTCACGGGCGCGTCACCGAAGTTGCCGAGCTCGATCCACTCCTGTCGAGGCTCCGGGCCGCGGGGGTTGGCGCACACCTCGGTGATCGTGATCGGCGCGAGCGGCGCGAGCGTCGAGAGCGCCACGTCGAAGCTCGCGACGAGCCCTGCGAGGTCGGTGAGGGAGAGCGTCCCTCGGACCTCGGTCGCGGGCTCGGTCGGCCCGAGCCTGAGCTCGAAGAGGCCGCGGGGCGCCACGGCGCGCGCGATCGCCCTCGACGAGCGGAGCTCGAACCGCACCGGCTCGCTCGCCTCGATCGCCACGCGGACGCTCCGATCATCGGCGAGGACGCAGCCCCACGGCGCGGCGCGCTCGTCGATCGCGCACGAGCGCGGCGCGAGCAGCGTGGGCGGCGCGGCGTCGCGCTCGAGCGCCGTGATGAAGCGGACGTCGTCCACGTCGATGGGCGCCGTCGTCGCGTCGCGGAGCCCGCTGGCGCGGACCACGCACGCGCGGCCGGGGGGGAGCTCACCGTGCGGCGCGATGAGCAGGCACGCGCTCCCCTCGAGCCCGATCGACTCGCAAGGCGCGAGCGTCGCGGAGCTCGCGATCGGGGTTCCGTCCGCGTCGGAGAGGGTGGGCGGATCCACGATCTCGACGAGCCCGTCGAAGCCGAGCGCGATCGACGCCACGTTGGTCGGCACGTCGAGGCTCCCGTCGGCGGGGAAGCTCGCGCGGAGGCGCGCCCCCGCGTCGAGCGCCGCGGAGACCGTGGCCTCGAGCGTGATGGCGGCGCCGCGCGAGCCGCCACGCGTCCCCTCCGCGAACGCCGCGAGGAGGATCGTGTAGGCGGCGCGCGGGAGGAGCGCCTCGCTCGGCGTGATCCGGACACGCTCCTCGAACACCTCGAGGCGCGTCCGGACGACGCGAGCGAGCGTCGCTCGCGAGAGCGGACGCCGCGCGGCGTCGAGGACGAGCGCGTCCGAGGGAGCGCCCTCGAGGAGGAACACCGCCTCCTCCGGCGCCAAGATCGGCTCGCTCAGCTCGAGCTCGAAGGTGGGGCGGCGCGGCGTCGCCTCGAGCGGCCAGGGCATACCGCGTGCGTCGAGGACGCGAGCTTCGACGAGCTCGAGCGGACCCGAGCGGGCGCGAGCGGGCGCGTCGCGCGGCGCCGCGTCGCGCGGGGTCAAGGTCGGTGGCTCGAAGCATCCGACGACGAGGAGCGCGGGCAGCGTCGCGAAGACGATCGGCCTCGAGATCATGGGTCGCTCATCGACGGGTCGCTCGAGCCGTTGCGAGGAGCGACCGCGGGCCGCCCGCCGAGCCCGCTCGCCCGCGCGGAGCGGATCGCGTCGAGCGAGGCGCGCCGTCAGCCGGCGTCGACGAGCGCGTCGAGGAAGGGCTCCCACTCCGCGAAGCGCGAGCTCGGCGCCGCGATGTGCAACGCCATGCTCCAGCTCGGGCGACGCGGCGGGCGCGAGAGGGTCATGCCGCACTCCTCGAGCAGGGCGTGCCCCTTCTTGACGTTGCACGTTCGACAGGACGTCACGAGGTTGTCCCAGCTCGAGCGCCCCCCGCGCGAGCGCGGGAGGACGTGATCGAGGTTCAGCTCTCGCATCGCGGGGCGCGCGCCGCAGTACTGACACGTGTAGCCGTCGCGCAAGAGGACGTTCCGGCGCGAGAGCCGGAGCGGCGCCGACGGAACGCGGTTGTAGCCCGAGAGCGCGACGACGCGGGGGACGCGGAGCAGCCCGCGCGGCGTGCCGATCGCCTCCTCCGGGGAGCGCGGCGCGAGCCTCGACCACTCGGCGAAGTCGCGCGGCTCGTAGGCGTCGTCGAGGGCGCGCGCGCGCCCGACGTAGAGCAGCGCGAAGGCATGGAACGCCGTCGTGATCCGCACCGGCTGGAAGGAGCGGTTGAGGACGAGCACGGGCGCCTCGAGGCCCGTCTTCGTCGCCCGCTCGCGCGCGCGTCGGGGCGCGCCGCGGGTGTCCTCCTCCTCGAGCGAGGGCGCGGTCACCTCGAGCGTCACGCCTCGAAGGATAGTACGAGCCGCGCCCCGGGTGGTTTGCGGGGACGCGAGCGCCGGTCCATTTTGCGCCCCCGCGCGAGCCGACTGGCCGGGACGGCCCTGCTCCTCACGGCTCACGCGCTCGAACCATGGCGAAGAAGAAGCGCGGCAAGAGCGTCGCTCCCCCACCTCGCGAGGCCGAGCGCGGCACCGATCCCGGGCTCGAGCCCGCCCTCGAGGAGCTCTCGCTCGACGACGTCGAGCCGCTCGAGAGCGGGCCGACCGAGGTGATCCGCGTCGAGGCTGCGGGTCCGAGCGCCGACGCCACGAGCGTCGAGCGCGCTCCCATCCTCCCTTCAGGCGCGCCGCGCATCGAGGAAGGCGCCCCGCGCGACGAGCGAGCGAGCGAGCCCTCGCCCAGCCTCCCGCCCGCGCCGAGCGCCTGCCGGATCCTCGCGATCGGCGGCGCGAAGGGAGGCGTCGGCAAGAGCGTGTTCGCCGCGAACCTCGCGATCTACCTCGCGTCGATCGGGCGCAAGGTGATCGCCGTCGACGCTGATCGCCACGGGGCGAACCTCCACACGCTCGTCGGTGGGCCGCAGATCGCGCGCGTGGGGCAGTTCCCCACCGACATCCCCCAGCTCGAGCTCCTCACGAGCGGGCTCGACGAGGCCCTCACCGGCCGCCGCGCGCCGACGACGCTCCGCGCGCTCTACCGAGCGCTCCGCGCGGAGGACGCGAACTACGCCGTCGTCGATCTCGGGAGCCTCGACACGCGCGGCGCGCTCGACGCGTTCCTCGACGCGGACATCACCGTGTTCCTCACGGTGCCCGAGCCGACCTCGCTCTCGAACACCTACCGCTTCCTCTCACGCGCGTTCGTGCGCAGCTTCGCGCGGAGCCTCGGCCCCGGCGACGATCGCCGCACGCTCTGGCTCTTCGTCCGGCGGCTCGGCGGCGCGCCGGCGCCGCTCGATCTCTGGCGCGCGCTCGACGACGACGGTCACCCGCTCGCCGATCGGCTCCGCGAGCACATCGCTCGCTTTCGCCCCTCGATCGTCCTCAACAAGACGCGCCTGCGGGCCGACCTCGAGGTCGGCGACGCGCTCCGAACCGTGATCCGCCGCCGCCTCGGGCTCACGATCGAGTACCTCGGCCACATCGAGCACGACGACACGGTCTGGAGCATGGTGCGAGAGCAGAAGCTCCTCCTGGTCGAGAGCCCGGGGACCAAGGCCGCGAAGAACGTCGAGAAGATCGCGCGCCGCGTGCTCGGGCTCGAGTCCGGCAAGATCAAGCGCGCCGACCACACCGTCCCGCCCGAGAGCCACCACGATCTGCTCGAGGTCGAGCGCGGAGCGACGGACGAGGACATCCGCCGCGCCTACAAGCGCGCGAAGGAGATCTACGCGCCGGGCGCGCTCGTCAGCTACTCGCTCTTCACGCCCGAGGCGCTCGAGCACGTCCGCGCCCGCCTCGACGAGGCCTTCGACGTCCTGCTCGACCCCTCGCGCCGCAGGCCCTACGAGCTCTCCGTCTTCCCCCCCTCGCCCGAGCACGAGGAGCGGGCCGGCGAGCGCGAGTCCGAGCACGACCCGCTCCCCCCCGCGCCGGAGATCACGCCGGACACGGACTTCACCGGCGCGCTCCTGCGCGCGGTCCGGCACAGCCAGGGCGTCCGGCTCGAGGACGTCTCGGCGCGCACGAAGATCGGCGTGAGCCACCTCGTGGCGATCGAGAAGGACGACTTCGGCGTCTTGCCGGCAGCCGTCTACGTGCGCGGCTTCGTCACGGAGCTCGCGAAGGCCCTCGGGCTCGACGCGACGCAGGTGGCGCGTACGTACGTCCGACGCTACCGGCGCTACCTCGAGGAGCGCAGCGGAGCGCGGGGATGAGCGCGCCCGTCGTCCTCGCCTCGGCGTCGCCGCGACGGCGCGAGATCCTCGGGACGCTCGGCGTCGACTTCGAGGTCGACGCGGCGGACGTCGACGAGTCGAGGCGGCCGGGAGAGGACGCGCGGCGCTACGTCGCGCGGACGGCGGCGGAGAAGGCCCACACCGTCGCCGAGCGTCGCGGCTCGGCGCGCCGAGGTGAGGTGGTGCTCGCCGCCGACACCACCGTGGTCGTCGACGGCGTGCTGCTCGCCAAGCCCGCGGACGACGAGGACGCTCGGCGGATGCTCGAGCTCCTCTCGGGGCGCACGCACGAGGTCTCGACCGCGGTCGTCGCGCTCGCTCCCTCGCGCGCCGTCGAGCGCGTCGTCACCACCTCGGTCACCTTTCGAGCGCTCGATCGGGCGACGATCGACGCCTACCTCGAGCACGGCGAGCACCGCGACAAGGCGGGCGCCTACGGCATCCAGGGGCTCGCGATGGGCTTCGTCACGCACCTCGTCGGCAGCTACACGAACGTCGTCGGGCTGCCCGCCGCCGAGACCCTCGAGCTCCTCGGCGCGGCGGGCGCGCTCGAGCGATGGCCGCGGACGCCCGCGCGGGGCGCGCGATGACGAGCACGATCGCGGCGCGGCTCGAGGAGGTGCGCGGGCGGATCCGACGCGCGGAGGCGCGCGCGGGCCGCCCCGAGGGCTCGGTGACGCTCGTCGCGGTCTCGAAGACGCATCCGGCGCGCGCGATCCGCGAGGCCTACGCGGAGGGCCAGCGCGTCTTCGGCGAGAACTACGTGCAGGAGCTCTCGGAGAAGGCGGCCGAGCTCGCGGACCTCGTCGAGCTCGAGCTCCACTTCATCGGCCACCTCCAGCGCAACAAGGTGAAGGACGTCCTGCGCGCGCGGGCGCTCGTCGAGACCGTGGACTCCGCGCGGCTCGCGCTCGAGCTCGCGCGCCGCGCGGAGGCGCTCGGGAGGAGGATCCCAATCCTCGTGCAGGTGAACGTCGGCGGCGAGGCGCAGAAATCAGGCTGCGCGGCGGACGAGCTGCCCGCGCTCCTCCAGGCGGTCGCCTCGCTCGATGCCCTCGAGCTGCGCGGCCTGATGACGATCCCGCCCCTCGACGCTACGCCCGAGGAGAGCCGCCCGCATTTCGCGAAGCTCCGGGCGCTCCGCGACGCGCACCTCGGCACGGGCGCGTGGCTCTCGATGGGGATGAGCGCCGACCTCGAGGTCGCCGTCGAGGAGGGCGCGACCCACGTGCGCGTCGGCTCGGCGATCTTCGGCCCGCGCGACATCAGTCGCCAGTGAACTGCCGATCGCGCTTCTTGTCGGAGGTGCGCTTCTTCTCGGCCAGGCGGCGCTCGCGCGAGCCGCGCGTGGGCTTGGTGGGCTTGCGGCGCTTGGGCACGACGAGCGCGGCGCGGACGAGCGCGGCGAGGCGCTCGCGCGCGAGCTCGAGGTTCTGCTGCTGATCGCGCGTGTCCTCGGCGACGATCTGGATCGCCCCATCCGGATCGAGGCGGCTCTTCGCGAGGGCGCGCAGGCGCGTCTTCTGGGTCCCCGTGAGCGCGGCGCTCCCCGCGAGATCGAAGCGGAGATCGACCTTCGAGGCCACCTTGTTCACGTTCTGCCCGCCCGGCCCGCCGCTCCGCACGGCGCGGAACGAGAGCTCGCGCGCGGGGAGGGTCACCGTCGCATTCACCCGGAGATCGTCCACGAGGGTCCACAGCCTAGCCAAGGGGCGCGGCCGGGGCACCCGGGGTCGCGGAAACGATCGGGAATTCGAGCGAGACCGTGCGGCGTGAGGGTTCTCCCGGTGATAGGCTCCCGCCCATCTGAGTGGACCCGCGAGGGCCGCTACGGAGGTGACGATGCGAAGAAGGATGTTTCTCGGGAAGATTCACCGCGCCACGGTCACGCACGCGGACCTCGACTACGAAGGCAGCGTGACGATCGACGCCGACCTCCTCGACGCCGCAGGGATGCTCGAGCACGAGGAGGTCCACATCTGGAACGTCACCCGCGGGACGCGGCTCGTCACCTACACGCTCGCCGGCCCGCGCGGCTCCGGCGTCATCTGCGTGAACGGCGCGGCGGCCCACCTGATGAAGCCGCAGGACCTCGTCATCCTCGCCACCTTCGGCGACATGGATGAAGAAGAGGCCCGCGCTCACCAGCCGAAGGTCGTCCGCGTCGACTCCGAGAACCGGATGATCGGCCTCGAGGAGGAGCGCCCCGGCCCGATGATGCCGCGCCACCTCGCCGAAGCGAGCTGAAGCGACGCGGTCACCCAGCCGTCGAGGGTCCCTACTCCCTCGCCCCGAAGCCATCCGTCGAGCCCGAGCGCACTCAGACGGACCTTCCCCGTCGGGGGTGAGCCGGCCCGTTGCGAACCGCCCACGTTGCACGAGCGATGGAAACTGCTGGGTGCGGGTTGCCGCTGCTTGCGCGCCACCAGCACGCTAGTAAGAATAGCGCGATGAGGGTCTATCTCGTCACACTCGGCAAGGGCCTCCAGGGGCCGGCTCGCATGAACGGCGCGATCTTCTTCGGCGATCGAGCGCTCTACTTCCTGTGCGCGAGCCTCGGGGTCACGGGTGGCTACGACTTCAGCCGCTTCGGCGCCGTGGGCGCGGCCCTCGAGGCCTACAAGCAGACGGGGGCGCCGCCGACCATCACCGAGGACGAGATCGCCGCGCTCATCCCCACGGCGGAGCACAGCCTAGCCATCGCGCCGGAGAAGCTCGAGCAGTTCTCGCGCACATTCTGCGCGGGCTCGAAGATCGTCTACGACGGTGGCAAGAAGCTCGTTGTGTGGAACCCTGGGTTCGCGGGCGAGTTCCGCGAACAGGCGAAGCAGTGGGCCATCAGCAAGGGCATCGCGGTCGCGGGCCTCTGACCAAGCGCCGCGTGTGCCCCATCCAGCTCCCTGGACACCCATCATCACTACGCCGCGAGCGGCACGACTGAGCTTCGCCTCTTCTAGCGGACACCCTGGGTAGCGCGACGACGCATGGGGGTGGCCCGCGACGAAGCAGGAGCATGAGTCGACGACGACGAAGCTCCGTCTGCGCGAGCGGGGCGCAGTTGGCTTTCACTCGGCTCACGCGCTGATCAGCACTTGGAGTGCTGCGTGGAGCGCTGCGGCTCACAGCGCGAATCAGTTGACCTGATTCGCGCTGTTCCTTCCTCGCCGGAGGGTCTGCCCAGACCCTCCCTCACGCCGAGTGAATCGGCGTGAGCCTCCCTCCCGCCGAGCCAGCGCGCCTCGACTCGACGGATCACGTCGAGTGACGCGCGCTGTCAGTGGTCTCTGCCCACCACTTCCGGGGCATTCGTGGCCCACGGATCGGTCAGGAGACCCAGAATGGCTCTCTGCTACCGAGGAAGGTCCGTCAGAGGTGCGCGTGCGCGAGCACCTCGGAGACGAGCGGAGCCTCGGGATCGATCCGCTCGAGGAGCGCGTCGGCGGGGCTCATGCCCTTCTTCACGAGCGCCGCGAGCCGCGCGAGGTGGATCCGCTCGTCCTCGCCGCTCTTGTTGAGGTTCGAGAGGCGCTCGAGGCCGCCGAGCGCGATGCGCACGACGTCGCTCGCCCACGCCCCGACCTCGCGCGCGCCGAGCCGCGCTCGGAGGGCGCGCGACGCGATGTCGGCGCGCGCCGCCTTCGCCTCCTCGAGCGTGATCTCGGACGCGAGCGACTCCGCCGCCGTGATCGCGTGGTCCTCGTAGAGCAGGCCCTTCCAGATCGAGGGGAGCGCGCAGACGAGATCGGTCGGGAGGCTGTCCGCGCCGCGCATCTCGAGCGTCTTCTTCAGCCTCACCTCGGGGAAGAGCGTGTTGATGTGGGTCGTCCAGTCCTCGAGCGTCGCCCGCTCGCCCTCGAAGCCATCGGCGAGGAAGCGCCGGAACGTCTGGCCCGTGTTGCGCAGGACCCTGCCGTCTCGCTTCACGAGGAACATCGGGACGTCGAGCGCCCACTCGACGTAGCGCTGGTAGCCCATGTCCGACTCGTCCCAGGCGAAGTCGAGCAGCCCCGAGCGGTCGGGATCGACGTCGAGCCAGACGGCCGCTCGGTGGGAGCGCTCGCCCGTGATCCGCCCCTCGACGAAGGGGCTGTTCGCGAACATCGCCGTCACGATCGGCTGCAGGCGCAGCGCGATGCGCAGCTTGCGGATCGCGTCCCGCTCCGAGGCGTAGTCGAGGTTCGCCTGCACGGTCGCCGTGCGGAGCATCATGTCGAGGCCGTGCCCGCCGCGCGTCGGCAGGTACTCGCGCATCACGCCGTAGCGGAGCTTCGGGACGAAGGCGAGGTCCTCTCTCCGCGCGAAGGGGTGGAAGCCGAGCCCGAGCCACGCGATGCCGAGCTCCGCCGAGATCGGCGCGAGCTCGCGGAGGTGCGAGCGGAACTCCGCGCACGTCTCGTGGAGCGTGTTGAGCGGCGCGCCCGAGAGCTCGAGCTGACCGCCGGGCTCGAGCGTGATCGAGGCGTCGCCCCGCCGGAGCGCGATCACGTCCCCGTCATCGTACTCGCGCTCCTCGAACCAGCCGTGCTGCCGCACGAGCCCGGCGAGGACGGCCGCGATGCCGCGCTCCCCCGCGTAGGCGAGCGCCGACCCGTCGAGGTGGACGCCGCACTTCTCCGCCTCGGTGCCGATGCGCCAGCGCGAGCGCGGCTTTTCCGCCGCGTGGAACGGCTCGAGGAGCTGATCGAGGGAGGTGAGCGGCGTCGAGGTGGTCATCGGATCGGGATTCGTGCAGCGGATCGACCAGGACCGCCAGGGGAGCGCGCGAAAAAGCGACGTCTAGGCCCGACGCGAACGGGGAGGTCGCGATATAGTCGCGCGCGATGGACCCCGACTCCACGAACGAACGCGCGCCCCAGACCTCGGGCGCTCGCGACGCTGGCGTCCTCGGAGCCGGCCTCTCGATCGAGGGGCTCCTGCGCGGCGACGCGGACCTCCGCCTCGAGGGCACGCTGCGCGGCGAGGTCGCGCTCGACGGCGCCCTGACCCTCGGCCCCGACGCGCAGCTCCTCGGCCCCGCGCGGGCGCGACGCCTCGAGGTGAGCGGCGAGATCCACGGCAACCTGCGGGCCGCGCACGTGATCCTCCGCGCCGGCGCCTGGGTGACGGGAGACGTGCACGCCGAGTCGATCTCGATCGACGACGGCGCGACGCTCGAGGGCCTCGTCGAGATGGACCTCGCGCCGGGCCGCCCGACGAGCGGAGGGAGCCGATGAAGGCGAGCGCGGGCTCGCGCCTGCCACGCGGCGCGGTCATCGAGGGCGCGCTCCGAGGCTCGGGCGATCTGCGGGTCGCCGGCGAGGTCCTCGGGCCGATCGAGATCGAGGGCCACCTCGTGATCGAGGCGACGGGCCTCGTGCGCGGCGAGGTGCGCGCGCGCACGATCACGATCGCCGGCACGCTCGAGGGAGACGCGAACGCCGTCGAGCTCGTGCGGCTCGAGGCGGGCGCGCGCATGACGGGCGACGCGCGCGCCGATCGCGTGAGCGCCGCCGAGGGCGCTCGCCTGCGCGGTCGCATCCGCACCTCGCAGGAGCGAGCTCAGCTCGAGCGCATGCGACGAACGACGGGGGGCACGCTCCTCGCGCCCTTCTCGTCGAGCGGCGCGCTGCGGGCGCCCGGCTCGGCCTCGAGCGACGAGCCCACACGCGGCGAGCCGACACGCGACGAGCCGACACGCGACGAGCCGACACGCGCAGCGCTGCCTCGCGAGGAGCGACCGACCCCGCGCGCCGCCCCGCGGCGAGCGACGAGCGAGCTCGCGGCGAGCCCCGCGCGGACGATCGACGTGGAGGCGGCCGAGCGCGACACGTCCCCGATGAGCCGCCCCGCCCGAGCGGCCCGGGCCTCGACGCCCGAGGGGCCCCCGCCGCCCTTCATGCCCGCGATCGGGAAGCGACGCGCGCGTCGGCGCGACGCGGAGCCCACGCCGTGAGCGCGGCGAGGCCCGCCCACGAGCGCCTGCTCGCCCTGCTCCGCGAGCGCAGCTTCGCGCGACGCAAGGTGATCCTCGCGTCCGGCCGCGAGAGCGACTTCTTCATCGACTGCAAGCAGACGGCGCTGCTCGCGGAGGGCCACGCGCTCGCCGGAGAGGCCATGCTGGAGCGCGCGCGCGCGTTCGCGCCGGTCGCCGTCTCGGGCGTGGAGCTCGGTGGCTGCCCGCTCGCCTCCGCCGTCGCGCTGCTCTCCTTTCAGCGCGGGACCCCGCTCGACGCGATCTACGTGAGGAAGAAGGCGAAGGATCACGGCTCCGAGCGGCTCACCGAGGGCAACTCGCACCTCCCGCGGGGCAGCCGCGTCGTCGTCCTCGAGGACGTCATCACGACGGGCGGGAGCACCCTCCAGGCGATCGAGCGGCTCCGCGCGGCCGAGCTCGACGTCGTCGGGGTCGTCGCGCTCGTCGATCGCCTCGAGGGGGGACGCGCCGCGATCGAGGAGGCGGCCGGGGTCCCGGTCCACGCGATCTTCACGCGCACCGACTTCATCCCGGGGTGATGGGGATGGCTGGGCGAACGCACGAGCGCGCGAGGCGCCGAGCGAGGCTCGCGCGAGCCCTCGCGGGCCTCGCCGTGACGCTCGCCCTCGTCGCCTGCGGCGCGCCCCGCGTCTCGCTCCGGCCGACCGAGCACACCTTCACGGCCTCGGACTACCGCGGCGTCTTCGATCGCTGGACGCGGAGCGCCGACGACTTCGACTTCCTCCGGCTCGGCGAGGTGCTGCACGTCACCGCGACGTTCGAGTCCCACGAGATGCGCTGGGCCTACGTCGTGCGCTACGCCGCCGATCACAGCATGACGACCGAGGAGCGCACTCGGCTGCTCGAGCGCTCGCTCGCCGACGTCGATCGGCGCCACCGCTTCCTCGTGACGCTCGGCGCGCCCATCTACCGCGAGGGCGATCTCACAGCGGAGCAGTCCGACTGGCGGGTCCTGCTCGTCGACGCGAGCGGCCACCAGACCGAGCCCGTGGAGCTGCTCCGCATCGCCCGCCCCTCGCACGATCTGCGGGTCTATTTCCCGTCGATCGACCGGCAGCGGCACGTCTTTCGGATCGCCTTCCCCACCGCCTCGGAGGACGGCACGCCCGCGATCGATCCGAGCTCCGATCACGTGATCCTGCGCTTCGCGGGAGCCGCCGGCACGGTCGATCTGCGCTGGGATCTCGAGCCTCCGGGCGCGCCCTCGCCGAGCGAGCGCTGACGGACTCCTCGCGGCGCGCGGAGCGATATCCTCCGAGCCATGCCTCGCACGCCCTCCCTCCGCGATGACCGCCTCGTCCTCCCCGCGGTGGCGACGACGCACTCGCACGCGTTCCAGCGCGCCCTCCGCGGCCGCGCCCAGCGCTCGAGGGGGATCGAGGGCTCGGGCGCGTCCTTCTGGAGCTGGCGCGGCCTCATGTACGCGCTCGCCGAGCGGATGACGCCGGAGGACCTCTACGCCGTCGCGCGCTACGCGTTCGTCGAGCTGGCGACGCGCGGCGTGACCACGGTCGGCGAATTCCACTACCTCCACCACGATCGCGGCGGCGTGCCCTACGCGGAGCGCACCCTGCTCAGCGACGTGGTGATCCGCGCCGCGCTCGACGCCGGCGTCCGGATCGCGCTGCTCCGCGTCGTCTACCGGCGCGCGGGCGCGGATCGCGCGCTCGAGCCCGCGCAGCGCCGCTTCGTCGATCGGAGCCTCGAGGCCGCGTTCGAGGACGTCGACGAGCTCCGCGCGCGCTACGCGAGCGAGCCGCGCGTTCGGATCGGGCTCGCCGCGCACAGCGTCCGCGCGCTCGACGCGGACGAGCTCCGGCTCGTCGCGAGGCGCGCCGACGCGCTCAAGCTCGTCCTCCACGCCCACGTCGCGGAGCAGGAGCGCGAGGTCGACGCGTGCCTCCACGAGCACGGGCGACGTCCGGTGGAGCTGCTCCACGAGCTGGGCGCGCTCTCCTCGCGCTTCACGGCCGTCCACGCGACGCACCTCGCCCCGCACGAGGCGCGGCTCATCGGCGAGGCCCGCGCCCACGTCTCGGTCTGTCGGACGACCGAGCGGGATCTCGGCGATGGCCTCCCCGATCTCGCGACGCTCCGCGCCCACGGCGCGCGCTTCTCGACCGGGGTCGACAGCCACGCGGCCTCGGACCCGTTCGAGGAGGCGCGCGCGATGGAGCTCGACGAGCGCACGCGCGCGCGGGCGCGCGAGGTGACCTTCGACGCGGCCGCGATCGTCGAGGCGCTGACGGGCGCGGCCCACGCCTCGCTGGGCTTCGATCCCGAGGCGCTCGACGACGAGATCGAGCTCGATCTCAAAGACCCCGCCATCGACGCCCTCGTCGAGCGGCGCGACCTCGCCGCGATGATGGACGCGATCGCCTGGCAGGCGCACGGCGGCGCCGTGCGACGCGTCCGCGTCGAGGGGCGCGAGATCGTGCGCGATGGGCGCCACGTCGACTACGACGCGGCGCGGCAGAGCTACGAGGCGGCGCTCCGACGCCTGCTCGCGTGAGCGAGGCGCGCTCGCCGTCGCCGCGCGCCGTAGAAGGCCAAGAGCGTGAGGGTGAGGAGCGAAGGCGCGGGCGCGGGCGTGCGGTCGCCACCGACGACGCGGCAGCCGCAGCTCCCCTCGCGCGCGCCCGGGTCCTCGGGATGAAGGCCCGCGTCCGGGGTGGGCTCGGGGCAGCGCGCCGACGGATCGCCCGAGCGGGTCACCGAGCCGTGGATCGCGTAGAGGCTCTCGCCCACCGCGAGGTCGGTCGTCTCGATCGCGAGGTAGAGCGTCGTGCAGGGCGCGAACGCGGCGTCGGACGCGCCGAGGACCACCGTGCGGCTCCGCCCGATCTCCTCGGCCTGGTCGTCGCGGATCCCGCCGCGCCGAGCGACCGGCTGATCGCGTCGCGCGTGCAGGACGTAGCGCCCCGTGCTCGTCATCGACGCGATCGTCACCGTCGCGTCGGTCGCGTCCGCGGGGAGCGTGAGCGTGTAGTGGATCGGAGCGATCCCGGCGCCCGGCCCCCGCGTGAGCGGACCTATCCCCGAGAACCCCAGGTGCTCCGCGCCGTCGTCGAGCGCGACGATCCGGCGACAGTCGAGGAGCCCTCGCGCCGTGAGCCGCTCGCGCACGGCCGCGACGTCCTCGGCGTCGAGCGTCCCCATCGCCTCGAGACCGCTCGCCGTCGAGAGCAAGAGCTCGCTCTCGACGCGCAGCGTCGGGTTGTCCGTGCTGCTCGCGATCGTCGCGAAGACGAGGGCGTCGACCTTCTCCGCGCCGAGCCGCTCTCGAAGCTCCCAGAGCGCGCCGGCCCAGACGCGACCGTCGAGGTGCCCCTCGCCCACGAGATCGTTCGGGCACGCGAGCGCCCCGTCGAGGTCGCGGAGCGACGAGCCGGGGAGCAGGCCATCGAGCCCCGCGAGCGACTCGCCGATGTGCGGATCGCCCTGGAGCGTCGCCGCCCAGTAGTCGCTCGTCCCCTCGTTGATCGCGAGCGGCTCGTAGTGGAGCGCGAGCGCGTCCGTCGCGAAGCCGACCATGCCCGCGAGCTGGTCCGTCATCGCGTGCGCGAGCTCGTGATAGATGACGTCCGCGTCCGACGCGAAGTCGTACGCGCCGGCCTGACCGAACACGAGGTAGCCACACGCGCCCCGCGTGCTCCCGACGAAGCCCGCGTTCGGGAACGCCGTGAAGGGCGTGTCGGTGTAGTTGACGAAGATCCGCATCGCGTCGGCGGTCGACGCCCCGGCCACGGGGCACCGCCAGCGGAACCCGTGCGCGGCCTCGAGCCGATCGGCCGCGAGGTTCGCGTGGTAGTAGGCCATCACCTCCGCGAAGCCGTCCTCGAACGAGCTCGGGTCGGGCGCGTAGAGGAAGTCGCCGTCGTCGTCCGGCGTCGCGTGCGAGACGGGGTTGCACGCCCCGCCGCTCGCCACCTCGCACGAGCGCGAGATGAACGCGTCGTTGGCGAGATCGCCCGGATCGCGAAGCGCGGGGAGCTCGACCTCGCTCGTCGCCCCAGCGTCCGAGACCGCGTTCCGCTCGTAGACGAGGCCGCGCGCGTCGTGGAAGCGAGGATCGACGCGGAGCACGCGCAGGCTCGCCGCGTCGACGAGCACGCTCGCGCGCTCGTGGAGGGCCGCCCCGGCCACCTCGAGGCGATACGCGAGCGCGAGCCGAGGCGGCTCGAGCGGGCTCGCGACGTCCGCGAGGACGCTCTCGCTCGGGCCCATCGAGGTCACCTCGAAGCCGACGTCGAGCCTCGCTCGGAGCCGCTCGCGCGAGGCCGCCTCGAGCTCGCGACGCGCGAAGCGCTGCGCCAGGTGCTCCGGCAGAGGGGTCTCGATCGTGACGAGGTCCACGAGCCCGGACGAGCGCGCTCTCACGATCGCGTGAGCGCCCTCGACGCGCAGGCCGTCGTGCTCTTGGCGGTAGCGCGCGATCCGAAACCCGTGGGCGGCGATCGTCTGCTCGAGGATCCAGCTCGCGTCGAGGCGCGAGGAGCGCGGCGTGGCGGGGGCGAGCGGCGCGCCCCGTGGACTCTGCCCGCGCGTCGGATCGTCGGCGCGCGCCACGCTCGAGAGCGCGCACAGAGCGAGCGAGACGCCGAGGACGAGCGCGCCGAGGGGGCGCGCGCGGAGGGAGGGTGGACGAGCGGGGGGCACGGCGCCCCCATCCTACGCGACGGCGCCGCCTCGGAGCGGGCGCAAATCGGCATAGGGGCCCGAGGCAATCCCTCGGGACCCCTGCCACACCACCGGACAAGCGGGTCCGCATCCGGCGGTTC
>JBDHVC010000021.1:0-65774 GCA_039809495.1 Sandaracinaceae bacterium | reverse complement strand
GATGGAGACGGCGGCGGTGGCGCGACATGCCCCTCTAACGCCCGGGAATCAGCCAAAATTCCAAGGGGATCCTTCAGCCTGCGGGCGGGAGGCTCACGCCGATTCACTCGGCGTGAGGGAGGGGCTGGGGACAGATCTTCCGACAAGGAAGGAACAGCGCGAATCACGTCAACCGATTCGTGCTGTGAGCCGCGCCCCGAGCCGTCCCTTGATCGCTTCTGGCGCGCGAGCAACGATCGCGGGATGTCGACGATCCGGCTCACGCTAGCGCTCGTGACCGCAGGCTCGCTCGCCTTCGCCTCGGGGTGTTGCCACCCGGGAGGCCTGCTGTCTGGAGGGCCCGCCGCCGCGAGCCCCGAAGGGCAGCCGGCGCAGCCTCAGTCGTCTGGCGGGGTCGCCGCGGGGCCGACCTCCTACTACTCGGTCGGGGATCTGGTCCTCGCGAACTGGCAGCAGGGCGGCGACTACTACCTCGGCGCCGTGACCGGCGCGGACGACTCCGGCGTGGATGTCGTCTACCTCGACGAAAGCCGCGAGCATCTCGCGCCGCCTCAGCTCCTCTCGGATCGCTTCAGCGAGGGCGTGAGGGTCGAGGTCCCGCGCCCCGAGACGGGGGAGTCGGTCTCGGGCGTCATCGACCGACGCGTGGGTCACGCGGTGCTCGTCACCCTCGGCGACGGTGTCCACCTCTGGCTCTCGATGCTCCACGTGCGCGCGACCGGCGCGGATCTCGCGAACGCAGCGCCGGTGCCGGCCGACACCCCCGACGCGCCCGTGGGTGAGATCGGCTCGCGCGTCCTCGCGCTCTGGCCTCCCGATGGCTGCTACTACTCGGCGGTCGTCGTCGGCGTGGAGCCCGACTCGCGCCGCACGGTCATCTATACCGACGGCACGCGCGAGGTGCGCGCCCTCGGCGAGCTGCGCCCCGACACCATCGCTCCGAGCCTCACCGTCGAGGCCGGCCCCGAGTTCGCTCCGGCGACGGTGGTCCGCCGTAACGCCATCGCCGCCGAGGTTCGCTCCGCGGACGGCACGCTCGCGTGGCACTCTCTCACGCTCGTCCGCGTCCCCGCCTCGCCCTGAGCGGAGCGCCTCGAGACGCCTGCCTCCCCACGCCGCCGCGATCCCCCGAGCCCTGGGCCGCGTTCGACCCGACGAGCACGAGCCGCCTTGACCTCCTCGGCGCGGTTCGCTATCAAGGTGCCCTCACGCGGGCTTAGCTCAGGGGTAGAGCGCTAGCTTCCCAAGCTGGATGTCGTGGGTTCAAATCCCATAGCCCGCTCTCAGGAATCTCCAAGAAACACGACTCTTTGTAAGACGCGTCCGCCGGGCGAGGGGTCGGCCCGCGTCGCGTGTTCCACCGGTGCTTCCACGGTCGGGGTGGAAGGGGCCGTGGCGCCGAGGCGGTCAGGCCCGTGGCTCGCGCCCATCGAGCGATGGCGTCTGCGCCCGGTCGGCCGAGGCTCGCTCGGGGGCGTGGCTCGCTCGAAGGCGAGCCGCGGCGGCGGGGTGCCCGATCCCGAGCCGCCGCACGCTCACGCCTCGCGGGCCTGCTCCCAGGGGCAGCTCGCGCGTCGGGCGCGGCTGACTAAGCTCGGCCCTCTACCGCATCGAGGACCGCGATGTATTTCCCAACGTACCACTTCGACTGGCTCTATCTCGTCCTCGCCGCGCCCGGGTTCCTGCTCGGGCTCTGGGCACAGTGGCGCGTGAAGAGCACCTTCGCGCACTACGCGCAGGTCGCGACGCGGCGCGGGATGACGGGCGCCGAGGTCGCCGCGTGGATCCTCGAGACGAAGGGCGTGCGCGGCGTGCGGATCGAGCCGAGCCGCGGCTTCCTCTCGGATCACTACTCGCCGGGCGAGCGCGCGCTGCGCCTCTCACCCGACGTCTACGGCGGCCGCTCGATCGCGGCGGTCGGCGTCGCGGCCCACGAGGTCGGGCACGCGATCCAGCACGCCGAGGCCTACGCGTTCCTCGGGCTGCGCTCGGCGCTCGTGCCCGTCGTGCAGATCGCCTCGCCCTTCGCGATGCCCATCATCTTCGTCGGCTTCCTCATGAGCGGGTACACGGGCGGCGGGCTCGGGCAGCTCGTGATGATCCTCGGCATCGCGCTCTTCGCGATGGTCGTCTTCTTCCAGATCGTGACCCTGCCCGTCGAGTTCGACGCGAGCCGGAGGGCGCTCGTCGCGATCGAGCAGGGGCGCCTGCTCGGGGGCGAAGAGCTCGCCGGCGCGCGCAGCGTGTTGCGCGCGGCGGCGTGGACCTACGTCGCCGCGGCCGTGAGCGCCGCGCTCACGCTCCTCTACTTCCTCATCCGGAGCGGGCTCCTGGGCGGCCGCCGGAACGACTGACAGCGCGCCTCACTCGACGTGATCCGTCGACTCGAGGCGCGCGGTCAGAAGAGCGACCAGAGGTACTGGTTCGTCACCTCGTGGTGGAACTGCACCTCGCCCGTCTTCACGCGCGCACCGAGCGCGCGCGGGCAGCGATCGGCCGCGGCCGCCTTGAGCTCGGCGTAGCGCGCGTGGATGCCCTCGCCGAGGAGCTGCTTGGCGAACGCGCTCGCCTTGAAGACGCGCAGCGCGTCGTAGATGTTGTCGGGGAGGTTCCGCGTGCGCGACCTGCGGCTCTCGTCGCTCTCCTCGAGCGGCCCCTCGAGGCCGGTGCGGAGCAGCGTGTAGACGCTCAGATACGGGTTCACGTCCGGCGCGACGGAGCGCACCTCGACCCGCGTCGAGCGCGCGTCGCCGTAGGGGATGCGCACCATCGCCTCGCGATCGGCCGCGGACGCCTTGATCTGCGTCGGCGCCTCGTAGGCCGGATCGAGCCTGCGGTACGCGTTCACCGACGGGTTCAGCGTGAGGCAGATGTCGGGCGCGGACGCGAGGATGCGGGCGACGAAGTCCCAGCCCGCCCTCGAGAGGCCGTCCTCCCCCTTCGCGTCGTGGAAGAGGTTCACGCCCTTCTTCGAGAGCGAGAGGTTCGTGTGCATCCCGTTCCCGTTGACGCCGGTCACCGGCTTCGGGAGGAAGGAGGCCGTCACGCCGAGCTGGCTCGCGACCTGCCGCGCGAGCAGCTTGTAGAGCTGCACCTGGTCGGCCCCGACGAGCGCCTCAGTGTAGCGGAAGTTCATCTCGAACTGCGAGGGCGCGACCTCGGGGTGGTCCTTCTCGTTCTCGAACCCCATCGCGCGCTGCGCCTCGGCTGCGTGATCGATGAACTGCCGGAGCACGTCGCCCGGGAGCGAGTGGTAGTAGCCGCCCGTCGAGACGAATTCGAAGTGCCCACGCTCGTGGAAGTGTCGCTCGACGTCGACGCCCTGGAAGAGGAAGCCCTCGATCTCGTGCGCGACGTGGCAGACCGTGTGGCGCTCGTGAAAGAGCGCGTCCGTGAAGGCCTTGAGGCGGCCTCGGAGATCGCCCGGGTGCGGGGTGCCGTCGCGATCGAGGACGACGCCGAAGACGAGCACCTTGCCCGGACCGAAGACGTCCGAGGGCAGCCAGTAGAACGCGGTCCAGTCGATCCCGAGGCGCAGATCCGACTCCTTCGTCGTCGAGAAGCCGCGCACCGAGCTGCCGTCGAAGGTGAGGTTGTCCGCGCTCGAGAGCAGGTGCTTCTTGTCGTAGTCGAGCATCCGCAGGCGCCCCTCGAGGTCCGTGAAGCAGACCGTCACCGCCTTGATGCGCTTCTCGTCGCGCAGGTACTTCGTGCGGGTCTCGCGCGCGACGTCCGGCTTCACGTGTCCGAGGCGCTCGGCCTTGACCCGGAGGTTCAGCTCCTCGAGCTCGTCGTAGGGGATCTCGAGGAAGGAGCGGAGCGCGGCCTTCGGGGCCACGGGCGGGGGTTCGCGGGTCGTCATCGGTGCCTCCAGCGGGGCTCCTCCGAGCGGGAGGAACGCGCCGCGGACGCCTTATGAGCCCATAACCGATAGATGACAAGCATTATTTGCGAGACAACAAGCTCTGTGGCTGTTCAAACAATGGCAAAACGGTAAACGAGAAGCGAAACCGTGCGATGGGCTGCGAGACGGCTCGGGACGGGCGGAGGGGCGCTCTGGCTGCGATACTGACGCCGTGCTCCTTCAGTGGATCGCCGTCGTCGTGATCGAGGTCTTGGCCATCGGCTACCTGGTCGGTCGGTTCATGCCTCGCCGAGCGCGCCCGCGTGGGGCGCGTCCCGACGTGAAGGCGAGCGCGCTCGTGAAGCGCGCGAGGGCGCGAGCGGGGGCGCAACGCGAGGGCGCCTCGCGTGCCCGCGTCGAGGACCCGCCGAGCGCGGTGGGGACCGAGCCGCCCGCGGGTTCGTGCCATTGACCCTCCGAGGGCACGATGCGAGATTCGCGCGCGAGGGAGGCGTGGCGAAACGGCAAACGCGCTGGGCTTAAAACCTGGTTCTTTGTGGGTTCGACTCCCACCGCCTCCATCGAGGCGCCCGCCTCGTGAGGGCGCACCTCGCTCGACGGATCACGTCGAGCGATGCGCGCCGTGGGAGCCTCCGCCGTCCGATCCGAGCATACTCGCGCCCTCATGGCCGCTCGTCGGATCCGATCCCACATCGTGCTCGGCAAGGAGCCGGGCGCTCGGGCTCACCATCACGCCGTCCGCGTCCTCTACGGGGACACCGACAAGGCGCAGGTCGTTCATCACGCGCGCTACCTCGAGTACCTCGAGGGCGCGCGGATCGAGTACCTGCGCGCGCACGGCCTCGACTACCGCGCGTTCGAGGAGCGGACCTCGCTCGGGCTGCCCGTCGTCGCGGCCGAGCTTCGCTACCGCGCGCCGGCGCGCTTCGACGATCGCCTCGACCTCGAGACGTGGATCGGGCTCTCGTCGCGCGTGAAGATCGTGTTCGAGTCGCGCATCCGGCGCGGGGACGAGGTGCTCGTCGAGGCGGCGATCACTGTCGCGTGCGTCGATCTGCGCGCGGGGCGGGTCGTCTCGATGCCCGAGGAGGTGAGGGCCGCGTGCGTCGAGTGATCGGGGCGATCGTGCTCGCGACGCTCGCGTCGAGCGGCTGCACCTGCGGTGCGCCCGCTCGCACGGCGATCCCCACGCTCGCGGTGCATCGGGCGGCGACGCCGCCCACGATCGATGGGGACCTCGCGGAGTGGGACGGGGCCGCGCGGACCGAGCCCTTCGTCGACACGATGACGGGCGCTCCCGCGTCGCGTGCGCCGAGCGCTCGCGTGATGTGGGACGATCGCGCCCTCTACGTCGCGTTCGAGGTGGACGATCGGCTGCTCCGCTCGCCCTTCACGGAGCGCGACGAGCACCTCTGGGAGCAGGACTGCGTCGAGCTGATGTTCGATCCGGACGGCGACGGGGCGCGCTACCTCGAGCTCCAGGTCTCGCCGCGCAACGTGGTCTTCGACACCTTCTTCGACACCTACCGCGCGCCCGCGCCGTTCGGCCACGTCGGCTGGTCGAGCGGGATCGAGAGCGCGGTGCGCGCGCGGGGCACGATCGATGACGAGCGCCCGGACGAGGGCTACGACGTCGAGCTCGCGATCCCCTGGTCGGCGTTCGTCGCGGCGGGCCGCGACGGGAGCGCGCCGCGCGAGGGGGAGCAGTTTCGCGTCGCGCTCTACGTCCTCGACGCGCGCGGCGACGGGCAGGTCGGGGTCGGCTGGTCGCCGCCGCTCGTGGGCGACTTCCACGTGCCCGCGCGCTTCGGTCACGTCCGCTTCGAGCGCTGAGCCTCCTTTACGCCGATTCGGGATCTGATAGGAAAGCGCGTCGAATTCGCGCCTCGGAGATCCCATGCTCGCAAGCTCGAAGAACATCGCCTTCCTCGCGGTCCTGGCCCTCTCGCTCCTCGCCTGCGCGCGCTCGGACGAGCCCTCGTTCCACGCGCGCGGCGGCCGCGTGAGCGAGCCCGCGAGCGAGCGCGCCCAGGGCGAGCGCCCCGGCCACGAGGCGACGTACGCGCAGGCCGCGCCCACCCACGCGACCGACCGCTCACCCGCGCCGCCCGGGTCCGCGCCGGAGCTCGAGGCGCGGCCGACGCCGCCGGCGCTCCTGAGCCCCGCGTCGGTCGCCGAGCACGCGCCGCCGCGCTTCACCGTCCTCTTCGACACGACGAAGGGTGAGGTCCGCCTGCACGTCACGCGCGCCTGGGCCCCGAACGGCGCCGATCGCTTCTACTCGCTCGTTCGCGCGGGCTACTTCACGAACGTCGCGTTCTTCCGCGCGATCGAGGGCTTCATGGTGCAGGCGGGGATCCACGGCGACCCCGCGGTCAACACGGCGTGGCGCTCGGCGAGCATCCCCGACGACCCGGTCGTCGAGCACAACCGCCGCGCGATGGTGAGCTACGCGATGGCGGGCCCGGGGACGCGCACGACCCAGTTCTTCATCAACCTCGTCGACAACTCGGCGAGCCTCGACGCGATGGGGTTCGCGCCGTTCGCGGAGGTCGACGCCGCCTCGATGGCCGTCGTCGATCGCCTCTACACGGGCTACGGGGAGGGCGCGCCGAGCGGCCGCGGCCCCGCGCAGGCCCGTATCCAGCGCGAGGGGAACACCTATCTTCGCGCGGAATTCCCGCTCCTCGACTACATCCGCTCGGCGCGGATCGGGGACTGAGCGGGCCCTCCACGCGGCGCCGCACGCGCCGCGCGCGACGAAGCACCTCCCGTCGCGAGCCGAGCGCGTGTACCCTGGGAGCATCGCTCGTCGCATCGCGATCCGGAGGTCTTCAACATGGCTCGCTTCGGCTCCATCGCTCTCTTCGGTGTCTCTCGTTGGGCTCCGCTCGCGCTCGTCGCGCTCGCCGCGCTCGTGAGCGTGGGCTGCGAGTGCGAGGGCCCCACGCGCCGCGGTCCCTGCACGGGCGAGAGCCCGCTCGCGGGCTGCGGGCAGACCTGCAGCACGGCCGCTCCGTGCCCGAGCGGCCTCTATTGCGCCTCGGGATCGTGCACGGCGGACTGCGCGATCGGGACGACCTACACCTGCACGGGCGGGCGCGTCTGCTCGAGCGAGGGCCGCTGCGAGGGGGCGATCGACGCGGGCGAGCGCGACGACGCGCCGTTCGTCCGCGCGGACGCCTACTACGGAGACGTCCCCCCGCCGGACAACACCTGCGCGAGCGTCACGCTCGACGCGACCCGCGTCATCCCGAACGTGATCCTCGTGATCGACCGCTCGGGCTCGATGGCCACGAACGAGTTCTCGGCGGGGGTCTCCCGCTGGGCCGCGCTCCGCCGCGCGCTGCTCGATCCGAGCGAGGGCCTCGTCCCCGAGCTCCAGACGTCGGCTCGCTTCGGCGTCGCGTTCTACTCGAGCGTCCCCGGCACGTGCCCCGACCTCAACACCATCGCGTGCCGCCTCGGCAACGCCGAGCGCATCGAGACGGAATTCACGCGGCTCACGCCGCCGCGCGGCGACACGCCGACGGGCCAGTCGATGGCCGCGCTCCTCGGCATGATCGACACCCTCGCGCCCGAGCGTGGCCCCGACGCCCCCACGTTCTTCGTCCTCGCCACCGACGGGGAGCCGAACACCTGCGAGGACGGCTCGGACCACGCGGGCGGTCGCGCGAACACCGTCGCGGCCGTCACGGCCGCGCACGAGGCCGGGATCGACACCTACGTCGTCAGCGTCGGCGCCGAGGTCGCGGCCTCGCACCTCCAGGACGTCGCGAACGCGGGCATGGGCACGAGCGACGCCCCGTTCTGGGTCGCCACCGACACCGAGGGCCTCGTCGCCGCGCTCCGATCGATCGTGCGCGGCGTCGTCTCGTGTGACGTCCACCTCGACGGCATGGTGTCCACGTCGATGGCGTGCGACGGCACCGTGCGGCTCGGCGACGACGTGCTCGAGTGCGGCACCGACTGGATGATCCTCGACGACGGTCAGACCATCCGGTTGATCGGCCCGGCGTGCGACCGGCTCCGCTCCTCGGGCGAGACGCTCACCGCGAGCTTCCCCTGCGAGGCCATCCTCGGCTGACGGCACATCCCGCGCGACGTCTTCCAGGGGGGGGTGAGGATGCGCGCGCCGTCCCAGCGGGAGCGAGGAGCGGCGCGCCCGCGCCGAGGTGGTGTGGATCGTGCGTGGGCCATCGCGCACGCCCTCCCTTGATCGCGGCGCGCGTCCGTGACAACGCTCGTACCTTCCCGCGCGCTCCATCACACGAGGCTGGATGCTGTTCGACTGGGTCTACGGCCTGTTCTCCAACGATCTCGCGATCGACCTCGGCACCGCGACGACGCTCATCTACGTCAAGGGCCGCGGGATCGTGTCGTGCGAGCCGTCGGTCGTGGCCGTTCAGACGGACGCGCGGGGCGCTCGGCGGGTGCTCGGCGTGGGGACGGCGGCGAAGGAGATGCTCGGGCGCACGCCCGGCAACATCCAGGCGATCCGGCCCCTGCGCGACGGCGTCATCGCCGACTTCGAGATCACGGAGGCGATGCTCTCCTACTTCATCAAGCGCGCGACGAACAACCGGAGCACGCTGGTGAAGCCGCGCATCATCATCTGCGTGCCCTTCGGCATCACCGAGGTCGAGAAGCGCGCCGTGAAGGAGTCCGCCGAGGGCGCGGGCGCGCGCGAGGTCTTCCTCATCGAGGAGCCGATGAGCGCCGCGATCGGCGCGGGCCTGCCGGTCACCGAGCCGAGCGGCAACATGGTCGTCGACATCGGCGGCGGCACGACCGAGGTCGCGGTCATCTCCCTCTCGGGCATCGTCTACTCGCAGAGCGTGCGCGTCGGCGGCGACAAGATGGACGAGGCGATCGTCGCGTACCTCAAGCGCAAGTACAACCTGCTCGTCGGCGAGCAGACGGCCGAGCGCGTGAAGTGCCAGATCGGCAACGCCTATCCGGGCGAAGAGGTCGAGACGATGGAGGTCAAGGGCCGCGACCTCGTCGCCGGCGTCCCGAAGACGATCGTCGTCAACTCCGACGAGATCCGCGACGCGCTGTCGGAGCCGATCAACACGATCGTCGAGGTCGTGATGGGCGCGCTCGAGCGGACGCCGCCGGAATTGTCCGCGGACATCGTCGACAAGGGCATCGTGCTCACGGGCGGCGGGAGCCAGCTCAAGAACCTCGACGTGCTCCTGCGCGAGGAGACGGGCCTCCCGGTGATGCTCTCGGACGACCCGGTGAGCGCGGTCGTCCTCGGATCCGGCAAGGCGCTCGATCAGCTCGAGCTCCTGCGCGAGGTGACCATCCACTGACGAGGAGGCGGGGACCTTGACGGGCGACGTCGCCTGGCTCTTGTCGCGCGCTGGGATCGCGCTCCCGCACGACGGCGCGATCGACGCGATCGACGCGGTCGACGCGGCGATCGTCGGCGACGACGTCCTCGCCGATCTGATCGCGCGCGAGCTCGGGACGGTGGTCATCGATCTCGACGAGGGGATGCTCGACGCGCACGCCATCGCGCTCGTGCCGGAGCCCGTCGCGCGCGCGACGCACGCGGTCGCGGTCCTCGCGGAGCCGAGCCGTGGCGCCGTCCAGGTCGCCTTCGCGAACCCGCTCGACGAGCGCTCGATCACCGAGATCGAGGCGGCGACGGGGCTCGCCGTGCGGCCGCTCGTCGCGCCCCTCTCGTCCGTGCGACGAGCGCTCGATCGCGAGTACGGTGGAGCGCCCGTCTCCGACGCGGTTCTCGCGCGTCGCGCGCGCGAGAGCCTGCCCTCCGAGTCCACCCAGCGCGTCGGCGCGGGGTCGCGGATCGGAGAGCGCGAGGGCGAGCTCAAGGCGCCGGTCACGGCGCCGCTCATCCGCATGGAGGCGCACGCGACGGTCGAGCAGCGGGTGGAGGCGCTCCTGCTCGCGCTGATCGAGCGAGGCGTCCTCACGCGCGCCGACTACCTCGACGCGCTGCGCCGCCTGCTCGAGCGCCAGGGCCGCTGACGGCGCGCCTCGCTCGACGTGATCCGCCGAGCGCGAGGCGCGCTGGCCGCGACGCGGACGACGCGAGGCGCACCGAGCCTCGAGCTCGATGCGCCTCGGACGTCGAGCGGTCGGCGGTCAGCGGAGCAGGTACGCGAGCTCCACCTCGACGTAGTGCGCCGGGTCGGTGTCGTAGTTGGGGGCCCCCGCGGCGCGGAAGAACGCCGTCTCCGGGAGGAAGATGCCGTACATCGCGCGCGCCCGAAGGCCCGGGAGCGGCGTCCAGATCACGTTGAGGTTGCCCTCTTGGCCCGCGTAATTGCTGCTCGCCGTGGCGGGGCGCTCGGGGATGACGAAGACGTGCCAGTCGAGCGCGAGCGTGAACTCGTCGATCGGGCGATACGAGGCGTGCAGCACGCCGCCCGCGATGTTGGAGCGGCCCCCCATCAGGTCGGTGTAGCCGAAGAACGCGTGCGCCGTCGGGAAGAGCTGCGCGTAGCCCTCCTCGATGTCGTCGGCGCAGGGAGGGCTCGCGCAGGTGCGCGTCTGGTTGCCCGACGCGAAGTTCCCCTCGAGGGCGACGCGGAGCTGGTTGTCGAGGAGGTTGAGGCCGACCTCGCCGAGCGCGAACCCCGCGACGACCGTCCGCGCGGGCCCGAAGCTCCCGGCCGGAGCGCGGAGCGCGCCCTCTCGCCCCGTCTGGAACGCGCCCTCGGCGCGCACGTCGACGAGCCCGACGCGGTAGCGAAAGCGCGCGCCGAGCGTCGCGCGGAGCGACCACTCGCGCTCGGCCATGGCCGCCGCGTCCTGGCGGTTGTTCGTCTGGAGAAAGAGCGCGTACACGTCGAGCGCGGTCGTCGGACGGTCGTCGAGGAGCGGCCCGAGGCCCGCGTAGAGGCCGTAGAACGACTGGTCGCCCTCGGCGAATCCGCCCTGCGGCGGGCCGCCGAGGAGCGAGAGGGCGTGGCCCTCGTTCACGAGCGTGAAGAACGCGTCGATCCAATACGAATTGCGCTCGGGCGTGATGCGCATGCGCGCGCCGTCGAAGGCGCGGCCGTTCGGGTGCCAGTCGAGCGTCCCGATCACGACGTTGTCGCCGTAGCCCATCTCGAAGCGACCGACCTCCAGCCGCGACGTCGTCCCGAGCTGGAGCGCGAGGCTCCCCTCGTGCAAGCCGAGGAGCGCGTCGACCGTGCCGCCCGACGTGGACGCGCCGATGCCTCCGGGGCCGCCGAGCGAGAGGCCGCTCATCGCCCAGAAGCCCGAGACCTGCGGCATGAAGCGGATCGTGGCGACGACGTCGCGCCCGAGATCGATCGGCGTGATCTCGAAGCCGACGCGCGCGCGATAGCGGACGCAGTCGCTGTCCGAGAGGGTCGGGGTGGGGCCGTTCCCGCCGTAGCAGCCCGCGGTCGCGGCGGCGCGCGGCGAGGCGAGGGCGTCGTAGCCCTCGCGATGCTCGAAGCGCGTCACGAGCGAGGCGAGCGGCCGGATCGCGGGGCTCGGCGGCGCCGTGGGGGCGACGGCGAGGGCGGGCTCCTCGGCCGCGGGGCGCGCCTCGACCGCCTCGATCCGCGCTCGCGCCTCCTCGAGCGCGCGACGCTGCTCCGCGTTCTCGGCCTCGAGCGCGCGCAGGCGCGCCTCGACGCTCGGCTCGCCGGCGTGCTCACCAACGTGCTCGGCGCGCGCGTCGTCGCCCGTCGTCGTCGGCTCGCTCGGCGGAGCGTCCTGCGCGTGAGCGGACGGCGTGAGCAGGAGCCACGCGCTCGCGGCGCTCGTGAAGAGGGTGCTCGCTCGTCGTGCGCTCTTCGCCACGGCGAGCCGCTCGTCGGACGCGCGCTCGCGCATCCAAGCCCGGACAAGGGTTTCTCTCATGGATCCTCGAGGCTCGCCTTGGGCGCCGATGAGGCGCGGCGGGCCGCCTCGGGTCTATCCACCGCGAGCGCGAGGACGATGAGCTAGATCACGGCTCCGCCGCCTGCGTCGGGCTCGCGCCCTCCTCGAGGATCGCGCGGAGCGCGTCGACCGAGGCGATCTCGAAGCCCGCCCGCGTCGTCTCGAGGATCGACGCCTTCTGCCAGCTCGAGAGGATGCGGATCGTCGTCTCGACGCGCGCGCCCACGTACGCGGCGAGCTGGGCTCGCGAGAGGCGCAGGGGGACGTGCGTCGTGCCGTCGTCGTGCTCGTCGCCGAAGCGCTCGATCAGCTCGAGCAAGAACGCGGCGAGCCGCTTCTGCACGGAGCCCGCCGCGAGGATGTCGATCTTCGTGTGCATCAGCCGGCAGTGATCGAGGAGCGCGCGGTTGACGGACGCGGCGAGCCGAGCGTCGCGGGCGAGCAGCTCGAGCACCGGCTCGGCGCGGACGCGGAGCACCTCGGCGAGGTGCGTCACGGCGTAGGCGTCCGCGCGGAAGAGATCCCGCTCGAGCGTCGCGGGGACCGAGGCGGCCTCGCCCGGCCCGAAGAGCGCCACGAGGGTCCGCTCGCCTCCCGCGACCGTCCGCTGGAGCCCGAGGACGCCTCGAAGCACGATGTGGAAGTGCTCGGACAGCGCGCCGCGCGCCCAGAGCCGCTCGCCGAGCTCGAGCCGCACGATGCTCGCCTGCGCCGCGAGCCGCTGGACGACGTCGGCCTCGAGCGGTCGAAAGAGGCTGCTCGTCGCGATGGCTCGCGCGACCGCCTCGCGATCACGCTTCGTTTCGGGGACCGGAGGGGCCATGCCCGATCGGTACGCGCGGGCTCGTCGAGCACCAACATCTCCCTCCGGATCGCTCGTTGAAACGTGACAAAAGTCATGATCAGTCAGATCGGGCGCGCCGCGAGGAAAAGCTCATCGTCATGACGAAGATCATAGTCAATCGGGCTCGAGTGCCCAGAGCACGGACATGCTCTCCAAATCCGCAGCGAAGGCCTTCTTTCTCGGAGGCACCGTCGTCTGCTCGCTCGCTTTCGTCGGTCTGACCGTCGACACGATCGGGCGCGTCCCTGCCCAGACCCGCCAGGAGGACCTCACGGAAGAGGCGATCCGCGGCAAGCACCTCTGGGACAGCAGCAACTGCATGGGTTGCCACACCATCATGGGTGAGGGCGCCTATTACGCGCCGGAGCTCACGCGGGTCTACTCGCGCCGCGGCCCGGACTTCATCCGCATGATGCTGCGCGATCCCGAGGCGATGTACCCGGGGCAGCGGCGCATGCAGAACTACCACTTCAGCGATCGGCAGATCGAGGATCTCGTCGCCTTCCTCGAGTGGGTCGACGGGATGGATCTGAACGGCTTCCCGCCCGCGCCCGTGCTCGCCATGGCGGCCGCGCCCACCGCCGCCGCGGCGGCGACTCAGCCCGCGGTCTTCAACCAGATCTGCGTCGCCTGTCACGCGGTCGGAGGCCGCGGTGGCTCCGTCGGTCCGGCCCTCGACGGCGTCGCCGACCGCTTCGAGCCCGACTACCTCGAGCGCTGGCTCCGCGACCCGAGCAGCGTGCGCCCGGGGACGGCGATGCCCCAGCTCCCGCTCACCGACGCGCAGGTGACCGAGGTCGTCGCCTGGCTCGGAACCCTTCACGCGCCCGCCGCCGCGGGCGGAGGTGCCCAGTGAAATACGAATCGCAGCGAGTCGCCTGGTACTTCTTCGCGACCTGCATGCTGCTCTTCAGCCTGCAGATCACGTACGGCTTCATCATGGCGTTCGCGCACGCCGGGATGGACGGCCTGCACGCCGTCATCCCGTTCCACACGGCGCGCGCGACGCACACGAACCTGCTCGTGATGTGGCTGCTCGCGGGCTTCATGGGCGCGGCCTACTACATCGTCCCCGAGGAGGCCGATCGCGAGCTGATGTGGCCGAAGCTCGCGTACGTGCAGTGGGCGGCCCTCGTCATCGTCGGCGTGACGGCCGTGATCGGCTTCCACCTCGGCTGGTTCGAGGGCCGGAAATTTCTCGAGATCCCGCGGCCGCTCGACTACCTCGTCGTCGTCGACGTCCTGCTCTTCATCGCGAACATCGGGATGACGATCTGGAAGGGCAAGCGCATCACGACGACGAGCTCGGTGCTCTTCTTCGGGCTCCTGATGGCGGCGCTCCTCTACCTGCCAGGCATGATCCCCACCGACAACCAGACGATGGACTCGTACTGGCGCTGGTGGGTGGTGCACCTCTGGGTCGAGGGCGTCTGGGAGCTCATCATGGGCGCCATCCTGAGCTACCTGCTCATCAAGCTCACGGGCATGGATCGCGAGATCGTCGAGAAGTGGCTCTACGTGATCGTCGGCCTCACGTTCCTCTCGGGCATCCTCGGGACGGGCCACCACTACTACTTCATCGGCACGCCCCGCTACTGGCTGATGATCGGCGGTATCTTCAGCGCCCTCGAGCCGCTCGCGTTCCTCGGCATGGCGATGTACGCGATCACGATCGCCAAGCGGGGGCAGCGCAGGCACCCCAACCGCATCGCGCTCGCGTGGACGGTCGGCTGCGGCGTGCTCTCGTTCGTCGGCGCCGGCTTCCTCGGGTTCGCGCACACGATCCCGCAGGTGAACCTCTACACGCACGGCACGCTCGTGACCGCGATGCACGGCCACATGGCCTTCTGGGGCGCCTACGCGATGATCGTGCTCGCGGTCATCACGTACGCGCTGCCGATGCTCACCGGTCGTCGTGGCCTCTACGACGCTCCGTCGGCGACCCTCGCCTTCTGGACGTCGAACATCGGGATGATGTCGATGACGCTCGCGCTCGCGGTCGCCGGCGTCGCGCAGGTCGTCCTCGAGCGCCGCGCGGGGATGGAGTTCCTCGACGTCCAGCGCGAGGTGGAGGTGCACTTCTGGGGGCTCATCCTCGCGGCGTCCCTCTTCTCCGTCGGCATCACCGCCTACATCTGGAACTTCATCCGGCACGGGATGCCGAAGGGTGAGCTGACGGAAGGGGGCGACACCTCGAACGAGCCGCGGCCCGCGCCGAAGGAGCGCGAGGCGAAGGTGTCCGAGAGCGAGGGGTCCGAGGCTGAGGCGTCCGAGGCCGAGGCGCCCGCGGCCGCCGCGGCGGAGGCGGGTGCGTGATGGCCGACGGAGCGAGAGCGGTGGAGGCGCCCTACTACCGCAGCGTGGGGCACGAGCGCGACGTCTTGCGCCGCGCGTGCGAGGAGCGCCTCCCCGTCTTGCTCAAGGGCCCGACGGGCTGCGGGAAGTCCCGGCTCGTCGAGGCGATGGCCCACGAGCTCGGCCGCCCGCTCGTGAGCGTCGCCTGCAACGACGAGACGAGCGCGGCGGACCTCCTCGGGCGCTGGCTCGTCAAGGGCGGCGAGACGCTCTGGCAGGACGGCCCCGTCACGCGCGCCGTGCGCGAGGGGGCCATCCTCTACCTCGACGAGGTCGCGGAGGCGCGCGAGGACGTGATCGTGGTCCTCCACCCGCTCGCCGATCACCGCCGCGAGCTCTATCTCGATCGCCGCGACGAGGTGCTCCGCGCCGCGCCGGGCTTCCAGCTCGTCGCGAGCTTCAACCCGGGCTACCGGCGTGGGCCGAAGGATCTCAAGCCCTCGACGCGCCAGCGCTTCGTCGCGATCGCGATGACCTACCCCGAGGCGAAGATCGAGACCGAGATCGTCCAGACGGAGGCGGGCATCGAGCCGAGCGTCGCCAAGCGCCTCGTCGGCTTCGCGCGCAAGGTGCGCGAGCTCTCCGAGTCGGGGCTCGCCGAGACGGCCTCGACGCGCCTGCTCATCGCCGCGGCGCGCCTCATCCGCGCGGGTGTCCCGCCGCGGACGGCGTGCCGCGTCGCCGTCGTCGAGCCCTTGACCGACGACCCCTCCACCCTGAGCGCGCTCGGCGATCTCGCCGACCTCGCGTTCTGAGGGGGCCGCCGGATGAGCTGGGACGAGGCGCTCTTCGGCTGGGCCTGGAAGAAGGTCCGAGCCCTCCAGGCTCGCTCGAGCGGCTCGGGGCACCCCGTCGTCACGCTCGCCTCGCTCGAGGACAAGCTGCGCCTGCTCGCCGTCGCGACCGGCGACGCGAGCGTCCGCGTTCGAGAGGCGGAGGCCGAGGGCGGGATCCGCGGACGGACGATCCTGCTGCCGACCTCGCTCGATCTCTTCCCCGCGCCCGAGCGCACGGCGCTCGTCTACGTGGCGCGCACCGTGCTCTCAGCGACCGCGATCCGCGCTGGGCTCGCGCACCTGCCCGCGAAGGACGGCGCGCTCGACCCGCTCGAGCGGGCCGTGCTCAGCCTGATCGTGCTCGAGGACGCGCGGCTCGTCGTGGAGGAGGAGCTCGAGGCCTCGCGCGAGCTCTTTCGGGGCCTCTACGCGGAGCTCGCCGTCCTCCGCGAGGCGAGCGCGCGTGGCGAGCCCGACGCGTTCGAGGCGCTCACCCGCTCCGTGCTCCGCCGCGAGGCGGCGGCGCTCCGCGGCGACGACGAGAGCGTGTGGGACGCGGCGCGGCGGATCGCGAGGGGGCTCGGCCGCGTCGCCCTCGCGCGCCCCGTGCCGCTCTTGGGGCTCATCGACGTCGCGGAGGTGGGCCGAAAGCCCGACGCGGGCGAGGTGGGGCGCGTGCCGCTCCCGGGCGGGACGGAGCGCGCGCTCAAGCCGCGCGATCACGTCGCGCAGAAGACGCTCGGCGAGGACCCGCTCGACGAGAACCCGCTCGTCCACAGCTTCGAGAAGCTCCACACGCTCGAGGAGCACGAGGGCGGCATGAAGCGCGTGGACGGCGAGGACGAGCTCGCCGATCACGCCGAGGCGCTCGAGGAGCTCGACCTGCGCGAGGTCGTGCGCTCGGACGAGGACACGCGCTCGCTCCTGCGCTCGGACGCGATGTTCGAGATGAGCGTCGGGGACGTGCTCGACGAGCCCGATCCGCGCGGCATCCCCTACGACGAGTGGCACGAGGCGGACGGAAGGTTCCGCGCCGGGTGGTGCCGCGTGCGCGTCGAGGAGGTGCCGTCCCCCGCCGATCGCGCGGAGGCCGATCGCGCGCTCGATGCGCGGGCGCGGGCGCTAGGGCCGCGCGTCGAGGCGGTGAGGCGTGAGCTCTCACGCGTCTTCGAGGCGCGCCGCGCGCGGAACCGGCAGCTCGACGGCCCCGACGTGGACCTCGACGCGATCGTCGATCGCCACGCCACGCTCCTCGCCGGGAGCACCCCGCCCGATCGGCTCTACGTCGCGCGGCGCAGGCACGCGCCGGAGCTGGCCGTGCTCGTCCTCGTCGATCTCAGCCTCTCGACGGACGGCTGGGTGGCGGGCGAGCGGGTGCTCGACGTGGAGCGCGACGCGGCGCTCGTCCTCGGTGAGGCGCTCGAGGGCTTCATCCCGGAATTCGGCATCGCGGGCTTCTCGAGCCACACGCGCCGCAACTGTCGCTTCCACGTCGTCAAGGGGATGCACGAGCCGTGGTCGAACGCGCGGGCGCGCCTCGCGTCGCTCGAGCCGGTCGGCTACACGCGGATCGGCCCCGCGCTCCGCCACGCGACCGCCGCGCTCGAGCGCACCGCCGCGAGCCGTCGCCTCATCCTCCTGCTCACCGACGGCAAGCCCAACGACTTCGATCGCTACGAGGGCCGCCACGGCATCGCCGACGTGCGCCACGCCGTCCTCGAGGCGCAGGCGCGCGGCGTCCACGTCCACGCGCTCGCCATCGATCGCGAGGCCCGCTTCGGCCTCGCGCGGATGTTCCTCGATCACCGCTACACCCTGCTCCGGTCCCCGTCCTCTCTCGCGATGGCGATGGGCGAGGTCATCGCGAGCATGCAGCGCTAGCCCCGCAGCGCTAGCCCTCAGGACGGCGGGCGGAGCGCCGCGCGGATCGCCTCGACGAGGGGCTCGATGGGGCGGCCGGTGCCGAGGGTCTGCGCGCGCACGACGCCGTGGCCGTCGAGGGCGAGGAGGGTCGCGTTGTGCGCGAAGCCATCGGGCGTCACGCGGTAGTTCATGCCCACGGTGGAGGCGAGCGTGCGGACGTCGGCGTCGGTGCCGCGGACGAGGGTCCAGCGATCGGGGGAGAGGTGGCGCTCGCGCATGACCTCGCGCAGCCGCTCACGGCTGTCGTGGCTCGGGTCGATCGTGACGAGGACGATGCGCACCTCGGCGCGCGTCGCGTCGTCGAGCGAGGACTCGACGGCGCGCAGGTCGCTCACGATGAGCGGGCACATCGTGTCGCAGCTCGCGTAGAAGAAGCTCAGGAGGACAGGGTGTCCCGCGAGGTCCGCGAAGTGGAAGGCGTGCCCGTCCTGCGTCTCGAGGCTGAGCTCCGGATCGAGGAGCTGGAGCGAGAGGTCGTCCTCGTCGGCGTCGGGTGTCGCGGGGGAGGGCGCGCCGAGCGGCGGCGCGTGGGCCTGCGCCTCGGTGGCCTGCGCTCGATCCGTGGCGTCGTCGGGAGCGCTGCCGCAGCCGAGCTGAAGCGCGAGCGGGAGCGCGAGGCCGAGCAGGGCGATCGAGCGCGGCGTCATCGTGAGCCCTCCTCGGGCGCGTCGGCCGCGCACCGAAAGCCGAGGCGGGACGTCGTGTAGCTCGCGCGCAGGCTCGAGCGAAACGCGAACCGCATGAACGTCGCGTAGTCCGTGGGATCGCCCGCGCCGATGGAGCCCGCGCCGCAGACGCGATCGACGTAGCGGCCACCCTCGCGCTCGCGATCGTCCGAGGCGACCATTGCGGCGCCGAAGTCCTCGACCCACTCCCAGATCACGCCGTGCAGATCGCGGATGCCCCACACGTTCGGCTCGCCCTCCCCGGCGACGCGGAGGCTCTGCCGGGGCTGCGCGTACCAGCGCAGGATCCGCGCGGTGAATTCCGGATCTCGGCTCGCGTCCGGGGCGGTCGCGCTCGCGCGCGCGGCCCACTCCCACTCGGCCTCGGTTGGCAGGCGCCGATCGCGCCACGCGCAGTAGGCGCGCGCGGCGTGCCACGAGACCTGCGTCACGGGGACGTCGGGGGGCGCGTCGCCGAGCGCGAGCGGCCCAGCCCAGCTCGCGAGGTACTGATCATCGGCCAGGAGGCGTCGCACGCTCCCGCGCCGCCAGCGCGGGTTGGCCGCGACGAAGGCGAGGAATTGCGCGTTCGTGACGGCGTGCTCCTCGAGGGCGAAGGGGCGCACCTCGATCTCCGGGTCCGTCGGGGCCGCGAGGAAAGCGCGATAACGCCCCGCGCCCACGAGGTGCATGGGCGTCGGGGCGTGCGCGGCGGCCCCGCTCGAGGGCGTCGTCGGCTGAGCGTCGGCGACGAGCGCCGAGAGCGAGAGAGCGAACGCGAAGAGCCAGGCGCCGAGGCGATGCGGTGCGGATCGGACGACAGGCTCTTCGCGGCTCGAGCTCATGGGTGGCCGGAGGGAGGGGGCGCCATGCTGGCGCGGACGGCGGCGACCTCCTCGTCGGTGATCGCGTCGCCGTTGTTGCCGAAGTGCGACCGGACGTAGGTGAGGACGTCGGCGATCTCGTGATCCGTGAGGTTCGAGAACGTGGGCATGACGCCGTTGTAGGGCTGGCCGTTCACGGTGATCGGGCCGCTCAGGCCCTCGAGCACGATGTGGATCGAGCGCGTGCGGTCCGCCATGAGGAAGTCGGAGCTCGCGAGCGGCGGGAAGACGTTCGCCATGCCCTGACCCTCGCGCTGGTGGCAGGTGGCGCAGACGCCGCGGAACGTCGCCTCGCCGCGCGCGACGCGATCCCCCTCGGGCGAGGGCGTCGTCGTGCGGATCTCGGGCGCCATGTCGCCGAGGTAGACCTCGTCGATCTCGCGGCCGGAGTAGATCGTGTGGGCCTCGTCGCCCGAGACGGTCATCATGCCGAGCGCGCCCTTGTTGAAGGCGCGAAGGAGCGCGTGATCGACGAGGACGTAGGTGCCGGGGACGTCGACGCGGTAGTCGATGATCGCCGCGCCGCCGGGCGGGACGCTCGTCGTCTGGACGTCGTGGGTGACGGTCGAGCCGCCCTCGAGCCAGACGGTGTCGAAGATCTCGCCGATGACGTGGAAGGAGCTGGTGAGGTTCGGGCCGCCGTTGCCGAACCACAGGCGGACCGTCTCGCCGACGTGGGCGGGGAGGGCGTTGTCACCTGTGAGCGCGCCGTCACGCCCGTTGAAGAGCACGTACGAGGGCCGCTCGTGGATCGCGCGATCCATGTCGAACGCCTGGTGGCCCGCCGCGCGGTACTCGCTCGGCGTGTAGAAGTCGCCCTGCACGACGTAGTACTCGCGATCGACGGCCGGGTAGCCCTCCTCGGGCTCGACGACGATCATGCCGTACATGCCGTTCGCGACGTGCATGCCGACGGGCGCCGTCGCGCAGTGATAGATGTACGCGCCCGCGTGGCGCGCCTGGAAGGAGAACTGCGTCTGGTGGCCAGGCGCCGTGAAGCTGCTCGTCGCGCCGCCGCCCGGCCCCGTCACCGCGTGGAGGTCGATGTTGTGCGGCATCGTGTTGTCGGGGTGGTTCTGGAGGTGGAACTCGACGTAGTCCCCTCGACGCACGCGGATCATGGGCCCCGGGACGGTGCCGCCGAAGGTCCAGAAGGTGTAGGTCGCGCCGTCGGCGATCTCGCGCGTCACCTCGCGGACCTCGAGGTTGACGACGACCCGCG
This sequence comes from Sandaracinaceae bacterium, assembly GCA_039809495.1. GTDB lineage: Bacteria > Myxococcota_A > Polyangia > Polyangiales > Sandaracinaceae > JAFLCL01. The sequence continues at coordinate 45,365 of JBDHVC010000021.1, read as the reverse complement.
CGGGGGACGTGCGGCCGGTCGGCGGAGCGGCGTGGGGGGGCGTCCCGAGCTCGGCGTGGACCTCGGGGAGGGTGCTCGGATCGGCGATGACCTCGACCGGCGGCCTCTGCCCGCTCACCGCGGAGGTGAGCGTCGGCGTCTCCGTGCTGGAAGTCTGGGGCGTCGTCGATGCCTCTCGATCGCAACCAGAGAGCGCGAGGAGCCCGAGAAGGAAGGGAACGTGGCGTTTCATGTGACCTCCGGCGTCTCGGATACGCGCCCCCCAACCGTTTGGTATGACATCGATCATCAACGACCAGGGTCTCCGCTTCGCACAGTGATGAGATTCGTCATGGAGACGTCGACCGCGGTGCATACCCGAGCAGCGACGGAGGATCGCGATGCAGGCGCTCGACCCCGAGGTTCGCGTACGAGATTTCCTTCTCGCGTATCCCGGCGCGTACGGAGTCCTCGAGCAGAGCGGCCTCGACTGCGTCGCCGAGGCCGAACGGTCGCTCGCCGAGGCCTGCGAGCGCGCGGGGCTCGAGCTGTCCGAGGTCGCGGCGAGGCTCGAGCGCGCGCTCGAGGAGGGCGCCGGCTCCGAGCGCGCGGTTCGGGGCGAGCTCCTCGTGCTCATCGACGAGATCGCGCGCGACACCGATCGCGCGACGGCGGAGGCCACGGCGACGCTCCCTGATCTCGTCGCCCAGGTGCTCGAGCGACACGGCGCGAGCCACCCGACGCTCGAGAAGCTCGCCGAGGTCGTCCTCGAGCTCCTCGCCGAGCTCGAGGCCCATCGGCAGCGCGAGGAGGGCGTCCTCTTCCCGTACCTGCGCGCGCTCGTCGAGGCGAGCGAGTCGGGCGATCGGCTCTCGCGCCCGGCGTTCGAGACGGCGGCGCGGCCCATCCAGGTCATGCGGAGCGATCACGACGCGACGCGCACGCTCTTGCGCGAGATCGCGCTCCTCTCGGACGAATACCGGCCGCCGGCGGGCGCGAGCGCGAGCCTCTGCGCGCTCTACCGCGAGCTCGAGCGCCACGCGCGCCTCATCCTGCGCCACGCGTGGGTCGAGGACGAGCTGCTCTACCCGCGGGCGCTCGTGCTCGAGGCGGCGGTGATGGGCTGACGCGCCGCGAGCGGCGCAGGCGCGTCTCGCGCGCCGAGGAGGCGGCTCGCGAGGGTGCCTCCGTCGATGGGGTGCGCTATGGCTGCGCGCTGGCCTCGGGCTCGGTCGCTCCGCTCCCGAGGATGCCGAGCGTGACGTGAGCCAGCTCAAGCGAATCCGAGAGATCGCCCTCGCGAGCATCCTGCTCGTGGTGCCGTTCTTCGTGCTGAACGCGAGCCTGCGCGAGCCGAGCCGGCAGAGCTGGCTCGATCAGCAGATCCTCTACGGGCTGAGCTGGGTGCAGTCGGCGGCCGCGGCGGCGGCGCGCGCCTTCTCCGAGCTCGTCGACGACTACGTCTATCTCGTCGAGGTCCACGAGGAGAACGAGCGCCTCACGGCGCGGATCGCCCGGCTGGAGGGGGAGCGTCACCAGCTCCTCGCCGAGGGCCTCGAGAACCGCCGGCTGCGCTCTCTGCTCCAGCTGCGCGAGCGGGTCGGCGGCGAGCTCATCGCGGCCGAGGTGATCGCGCGCGACATCGCGCCGCCCTTCTTTCGCGTCGTGCGCGTCGAGATCGACCGAGGCGCGCGCGATCGCGTGCGCGCTGGCATGCCCGTGCTCTCGGGGCAGGGCCTCGTCGGCCTCGTCCAGCGCGTGAGCCCGCGCTCGGCGGAGGTGCAGCTCACGGCCGATCGGCGCACGGCGGTGGACGTGATCATCCAGCGGACGGGCGCGCGCGGCATGCTGCGCGGCACGGGCGAGCGGGAGCGCTACATGGCGCGGATCCAGTACCTCGGGCGCGAGGATGCGCTCGAGGTCGGCGACCTCGTGCACACGTCGGGGCTCGGCCAGCGCTTCCCGCCCTCCATCTTGGTCGGGCGCGTCACGCGCATCGTCCGCGAGGATTTCGGGCTCTATCAGGAGGTGGAGGTGAGCCCCGCGGTGGACTTCTCGAGGCTGGACGAGGTGCTGATCCTGGCGGAGGGCGCGCTCTCCGATCTGCCGAGCGAGGGCGCCGCCGAGGGCGCGGGGGAGCGGACGCGATGAGCGATCTGCTCCTCGTCGTGTTCGCGTTCGCGCTGCTCGTCCTCGAGTCCGCCATCTCCGTCGTCGTGCCGCTCCACCCCATCGCGCCGAGCGTGCTCCTGCCGCTCGTCCTCTACTTCGGCGTCACGCCGGACGTGACCCTCGCGCGCGGGACGGGGCTCGCCTTCACGGCGGGCCTGCTCTCGGACGAGCTCACCGGCGCGCCGCTCGGCCTCACGACGTTCACGTTCGTCGCCTGCTTCCTGCTCACGCGGGTCGCCGGGCTCCGGCTCTTCCTGCGCGGCGTACCGTTCCAGATCGCGGCGACGACGGGCATCGCGATCACCGTCTCGGGGGTGATGCTCTCGCTCTGCGCGATCTTCGAGCCGCAGGAGGTCTTCCCGCTCGTGATGACGCCCTCCGGGTGGATCGGCGCGATCGCCTCACGCCTCTTCGGAGATCACGTGCCGCTCGTCGGTCACGTCACGCTCGTCGCGACGCTCCTCGTCGCCTCGGGCCTCGCGACCGGGATCGTCTCGCCGCTCGTCTACGTCGGGGCGCGGCGCATCGACGCGCTCCGCGCACGCGCGCACCACGCCGTCGGGGAGGGCGCGCGAACGTGAGCCTGCTCTCGCAGCGCCGCGAGGTCGGCGAATTCCGCAAGCGCTACAAGTGGATGGCGCTCGCGATCGTCATCATCTTCGTGATCTTCGTGCTCCGGATGATCCAGCTCCAGATCGTCGGTCACGACCACTACGATCGCGTCGCGCGGGAGAACATCACGCGGACGATCGGGCTGCCGGCGACGCGCGGCATCGTGCGGGACACGCACGGCTCGATCGTCGCGACCAACCGCCCGTCGTACGACGTGTTCGTCACGCCCGCGCGGCTCGCGAGCGGTGACGCCGCCACGCTCTCGTCGCTGATGGGGCTCGACGCGGAGGCGGAGCGAGGCTTCCGAGAGCGCCTCGAGGCCGTCCCGCCGAGCCGCCGCACGCACCAGATCCGCTTCTTCTCGGACATCACGCGCGAGCAGCTCGCCGCGATCCAGACGCACTCGACCGATCTCACGCACGGCGACGGGCGGCGCGAGGTCAGCGCGGTCGACGTGGTCGTGACCCCCGTCCGGACCTACCCGTTCCACGCCCTCGGCGCGCACGCCATCGGGTACCTGAACGAGCTCCGCAGCGACGAGCTCGCGACGCTCCGCCCCGCCGGCTACCGGCTCGGCGATCGCATCGGCCGCTCGGGCATCGAGCGCGCCTGGGAGAACCTCCTGCGCGGGCGCCGCGGCTCGCGCCGGATCCTCGTCGACGCCGACCTCGCGCGCTCGGAGCGGGGCGGTGAGCCCGAGGTCGTCGAGCCGGTCCCCGGGCGCGACCTCACGCTGACGCTCGACATGGAGCTCATGCGCATCGTCGAGCGCGCGATGCGCGGCCACCCCACGGGCGCGGTGGCCGTCGTGGACGTCCGCACGGGCGCCGTCCGCGCGCTCTACTCGAAGCCGGGCTACGATCTCGACGAATTCACCGCCGGGATGGGGCGCGAGGCGTACGCGGCGCTGCGCGACGATCCCTTCCGGCCGCTGATCGACAAGTCGATCTACGAGGCGTTCTTCCCGGGCTCCGTGTTCAAGCCCTTCAGCGCGATCGCCGGGCTCGAGGATCACCTCGTGGACCCGAACGAGCGGGTCGTGTGCACCGGGAGCTACCGCTTCGGCGGCCGCGACTTCCCCTGCAACGTGCGCAGCGGCCACGGCGAGGTCGACATGCGTCAGGCGATGATGCAGTCGTGCAACGTCTACTTCTACGCGCTCGCGGAGCGGGTCGGCCTCGATCGGATCGCGCGCGTCGCGCAGGACTTCGGGCTCGGCCGGCGCACGGGCATCGGCATCAACGCGGAGGCGCCCGGCTTCATCCCGACCCGCACCTGGTACGAGGCCCACGACGTCGCTTGGCGCGGCGGCTTCGCGCTCAACACCGCGATCGGGCAGGGCGACACGAAGGTCACGGTGATCCAGATGGCGCTCGCCTATGCGGCGCTCGCCAACGGCGGCACCCTCTACGTCCCGCAGATCGTCGAGCGCGTCAGCGCGCCGGACGGAACCGTCATCGAGGCGTTCGAGCCCCGCGTGCGCCGCCGCGTCCACGTCTCGCGTGAGCACCTCGCGTTCCTCGTGGACAGCTTCTCGGGCGTCGTGAACGACCCGCTCGGGACGGCGTACGCCGTCCGCATCGCCGGCGGCGTGCCGATCGCCGGCAAGACCGGCACGGCGCAGGTGGGGCGTGCGCGGCTCTCGGACGACGAGGCGAGCCGCGCGGAGTACCGCAACCGAGCGCACGCCTGGTTCGTCGGCTTCGCGCCGGTCGAGGATCCCGAGGTCGCCATCGCCGTGATGATCGAGCACGGCGGATCGGGCGGCCGGAACGCGGGCCCCGTCGCGATCCAGATCCTCCAGGAGTATCTGGCGCCGCGCTACCACGCGGCGTCGAGCGGCGCCGCGAGCGAGGCGACGGCGGCCTCGGCGCGAGAGGTCCCCCGGGGACGACGCTGATGGTCACCGTCGGCAAGGGCCTGCGCGATCAGTTCGACTGGCCGCTCTTCGTCACCGTCGCGACGATCGCGGTGATCGGCGTCACGAACCTCTACTCCGCGACGAGCGCGAACCCCGAGGAGTACGGGCAGCTCTACATCCAGCAGATCTACTGGCTGACGGTCGGCTCCGTCGTCGCCGTGCTCGTCGCGGCGATCGACTACCGCCACTACGAGCGCTTCGCTTGGTTCGCGTACGGCGCCGGGATCGTCCTGCTCTTGCTCGTCTTCCTGCTCGCGCCCGAGGTGCGCGGCAGCCAGCGCTGGATCTACATCGGGGGCTTCTCGCTCCAGCCCTCCGAGCTGATCAAGCCGATCCTGATCATCGCGCTCGCCAAGCACCTGCACAACGATCCGAAGACGGAGGGGCGCACGCTCCAGGATCTCGTCGTCCCCGCGCTGATCTTGCTCGGCCCGATGGCGCTCATCCTCCTCCAGCCCGATCTCGGGACGGCGCTCCTCTGCTCGTTCATCTTCGCCTCGATCATGGTCCTCACCAACCTGAAGAAGCGCTCGCTCTTCACCTTGGTGGCGACCTTCGTGATCGCGGCCTTCCCGATCTACGCGTTCGCGCTCCAGGGCTACCAGCGCGAGCGCTTCGACACCTGGTGGGCGATGATCACGGGCGACGAGGTCGACCTGCGCGGCGAGGCCTGGCAGGTCTACCAGTCGATCGTGGCCATCGGCTCGGGCGGCTTCTGGGGCAAGGGGTTCATGCAAGGCACGCAGAACCAGCACCGCTTCGTGCCCGACACCCACTCGGACTTCCCCGTCGCCGTCTGGGCGGAGGAGCACGGCCTCGCGGGCATGTTGCTTCTGCTCGGTCTATACGTCTTCCTCATCCTGTGGAGCCTGCGGATCGCCTCGACCGCGAAGGATCGCTTCGGCGCCGTGACGGCCGTCGGGGTCGGCGCGTTCTTCTTCTGGCACTCCGTCATCAACATCGGGATGGTGTGCGGGATCTTGCCGGTCGTCGGCGTGACGCTCCCGCTCTTCAGCTACGGCGGCTCGAGCGTGCTCACCTCGATGATCTGCGTCGGGCTCCTGATGAACGTCTCCATCCGTCGCTTCTCGTTCTGATCGGGCTCCTGCTCGTCCAGGGCCTCCTCGTCGCGTCGCCCTCGCGGGCGCAGAGCGCGCCGAGCCTCGTCGTCGAGGCCGATTCGGTCCGCGATCAGATCGCCGCCGCGGTCCGCGGCGAGCCGACGGAGGTGGCGCTCGCGAGGCTCGACGCCCTCTCCGAGACGGATCGCGCCCGCGTCGACGTCACCGTGGCGCGCGCGCGGCTCGCGATCCGGCTCGACCGAGACGCGGAGGTCGTCCGCGAGCTTGCGCGCTGGCGCGAGCGGCTGCCGAGGGAGCTCTGGCCCTGGGCAGGCGAGGCGCGGGCGCGGGCGCTCCTCTTCCTCGGCCGCGCGGAGGAGGCGTCGGCCGACCTCGAGGCGCTCCCCGAGCTCACCGACGCGGGGCGCGCGCTCGCCGCGGAGGCGCTCGCGATGCGCGGAGATCGCGCGCGCGCGTTCGCGCTGGCGGGCCCGCTCGTCGAGCGGGATCCACCGAACATCGACACCTTCGCCCTCCGCTCGATGCTCGCGGAGCTGGTCTTCGACGGGGGCGAGCGGGATCGCGCGATCACCCTCTTGCGCGCGCTCCTCGTCGATCGCCCGACGCACCCCGACGCGCCGTGGACGGAGGCAACCCTCGCGCGCTGGCTCTCGACGCCCACGGTCGCCTTCACGAGCGAGGAGCGGACGCGGCGCGCGCGACGCTTCATCGCCGCGCACGAGGCGGCGCGCGCGCTCGCCGAGCTCGAGCCGCTCCCGCGGCCCGCGGCCGGATCACCCGCGCTCGGGCCCTGGCTCGCGGCGCGGGGCGAGGCCCTCTACGAGGCTCGCCGTTACCCGGAGGCGGCGCGCGTCCTCGCGGAGTCGGCGCGCGTGAACGCGAGGCCGCGTCATCGCTTCCTCGCCGCGCGCGCGACGCTGCGCGCGGGTGACGAGCGCGAGGCCATCGCCGCGCTCGAGCGCTTCGTCCGCGAGGCGCCGACCGACGCGTCCGCGCCCGAGGCGGAGTGGCTCGTCGCGACGACGCTGCTCCGGAGCGGCCGGACGAGGGAGGGCAGGCGTCGGCTCGAGCTCTTCCTGCGGGGGCCGCGCGCGCGGCGCTCGGCCGGGCTCCGCCGCGAGTCGGAGTGGGCGCTCGGCATGCTCGAGCTCGACGCGCGGCGAGGGCGAGAGGCCGAAGAGCGCTTCCGCGCGTGGGGCGCGAGGGCGGAGTCGGCGATGGACCGCGCGCGGGCGCTCTACTGGGAGGGGCGCGCGGCGCTCGTCGCCGCGGACGGCGCGCGCGCCGAGCGGGCGCTCCGAGCCTCGATCCGCGCCGAGCCGCTCGGCTGGTACGCGCTCTGGGCGGCGATCCGGCTGCGTGAGGCGGGGATCGATCCGGGGCCGCCCGTCGCGCTCGATCCGCCCGCCGAGGCGAGCTTCGAGGCGCTCGTCGAGCCGCCGCTCGTGACCTTCCTCGCCTCGCTCGGCTTCGACGCGGACGCGGCGACGCTCCTGCGCGCGGACGAGCGCGGTCGATCCGCGCCGGGCTCGCGGCGCGCCCTCGTCGAGCGCTTCATCGCGCTCGGAGACGCGGAGCGGGCCTATCGGCTCACGGGCTCGAGCGCGCTCCTCGGCTTCGCGCCGCGAGGCGAGGCGGCGTGGATCTGGCGCGCCGCCTACCCGCGGCCCTTCGGCGCGGACGTCGAGCGCGCCGCGCGCGAGGCTGGCGTCCCGGCCGCGCTGATCTACGCGGTGATGCGCCAGGAGAGCGCGTTCGATCCGCGCGTCGTCAGCCGCGCCGACGCGATCGGCCTCTTGCAGCTGCTCCCGAGCACGGCCGCGCGGGTCGGGCGGCGGATCGGGGCGCCAGCCTCGCGCGAGCTGCTCTACCGCCCGGAGCACAACGTCCGGCTCGGCGCCGCGTACCTGCGCGCGCTCGTCGACGAGGTCGGCGTCCCGCTCGCGTTCGCGGCGTACAACGCCGGTGAGCATCGCGTGCGCGAGTGGCTCGAGCGCGCGCGGCGGGTGGGCGGCGCGCGCGGCCAGGAGCTCGACCGCTTCGTCGAGGACATCCCCTTCAAGGAGACCCGCAACTACATCCGGCGCGTCACCTCGAGCTACGCGCGCTACCTCTACGCGGCCGACGTGGCGGGCGGCGCCGACCCGAGCCGCTACCCGACGCTCCCGCTCCCGGCTCGGGTCGGCGGGAGCGGCGAGCGTCGAGGGGCGCCGGCCCGCCCGGAGGAGTGATCCGCCCTAGCGGACGTCGCGGCGAGCGTGGGGGCGGCACGACGTCGAGGCGGGCGGCTCGCGAGGCTGCTACCGTGAGCGCCCATGGCGCTGCCGACCCTGCTCTCGACCGTCCGCGATCTCGATCGCCTGAGGCAGATCGTCGCGGTCCTCGTCCGCCACGGGTTCGGCGGGATCCTCGCGCGCACGGCGCTCGGGAGCCTCGTCGTGGGCAAGAGCGAGGCAGGGCAGGGCACGGTCGCGGAGCGGGTGCGCCTCGTCGTGACCGAGCTCGGACCCTCCTTCGTCAAGCTCGGGCAGATCATGTCGACGCGGCCGGATCTCGTCCCGGCGGACATCGTCCTCGAGCTGAAGAAGCTCCAGGATCGCGTCGCGCCCGTGAGCTTCGACGAGATCCGTGGGCAGATCGAGGCGGAGCTCGGCGCCTCCGTGGGCGAGCTCTTCGACACGCTCGACGAGACGCCGCTCGCGTCCGCGTCGGTCGGCCAGGTGCACCGCGCGCGCATCGTGCTCGAGGACGGCACGCCGCGCGACGTGGTCGTGAAGGTCCAGCGGCCGAACATCCGCGCCACGATCGAGCGCGATCTCGAGCTGCTCTACCTGCTCGCGGGCGCGATCGAGCGCGCCGTGACCGAGTCGCGCATCTACCAGCCGACGAAGCTGGTCAGCGAATTCGATCGCGCGATGAGCGCGGAGCTCGACTTCGGGCTCGAGGCGGATCACGCCGTGCGCTTCGCGAAGAACTTCGAGGGGCAGCCCTACGTGCGCTTCCCGAAGGTGCACCGACCCCTCTCCGCCAAGCGCGTCCTCACGCTGGAATTCTTCGACGGTTTCAAGGTCTACGAGGCCGTGGCGCGCGGCTTCGACGGCGAGGACATCACGCGGACGATGCTCGCGATCACGATCAAGAGCATCTTCGAGGACGGCTTCTTCCACGCCGATCCGCACCCCGGGAACATCCTGATCATGGGGCAGTCGGCCGCGCCGGTGATCGGGATGATCGACCTCGGGCTCGTCGGCCGGCTCACGCCGCAGCTCCGAGACAAGACGATCGATCTGATGGTCGCCGCCGTGCAAGAGGACTACCGCGGCCTCGCGGACGCGCTCTACGCGATCGGGACGCCGACGAAGAAGGTCGATCGGCACCAATTCGAGGCCGAGGTCACGCAGCTCGCGCAGAAGTACCTCGGCAAGCAGCTCGCCGAGCTCGAGGTGAGCGCCCTCATCCGCGATCTCGTCGGCGGCGCGCAGAAGTACGGGCTCGAGATCCCGCCCGACTTCCTCCTCGTCGGCAAGGCGATCATGACGATGGAGGGCGTGGGCAAGGAGATCGCGCCGCGCTTCGACCTCTACGAGGAGATGAAGCCGTACTTCTTGAAGCTCCTCCAGCGCCGCTACTCGCCCGAGAACATGCTGCCGGAGATCCTCCGCTCGCTCTCGCGGATCTCGGCGGCCGCGACGGATTTTCCCCTGCAGGCGCAGGAGATCCTCGAGGATCTCCGCAAGGGTCGCCTCGAGCTGCGCGTGAAGAACGACGTGCAGGCGGCGACGCTCGACATCGTGGGCCGCCGCATCTACAGCGGCCTCATCGTGAGCGCGCTCATCGGCTCGAGCGCGCTCCTCGTCGCCGCCGGTTGGCCGATGGTGGGGCTGCTCTTCTTCGTGATGGCGCTCGCGTGGGGGGGTGGGCACGTGATCCTCGCGGCGTGGATGGGGCGCAAGAAGAAGTGAGCGCCGCGCGCGAGCCATCGAAGCGAGCGGAGCCGGCGGCCCCGCGCACGCGCTCGAGCCGCGCGAGGCGCGGCGAGGGCGTGGCGCCGCTCGTGGTCCGCGCGAGCCCGAAGGTCGTCTCGAAGCCGTCCGAGCGCCCGGGCGCGCCCGGCGGCAAGCGCGATCGCAACCGCCGCGAGCGCACGAGCCAGCTCGCGACGACCGCGCTCGCGCTCTTCCTCGCGCGGGGGCTCGAGGTCGTCACCATCGACGACATCTGCCAGGCCGCCGGCGTCGCCAAGGGCTCGTTCTACCGCTACTTCCGCGACAAGGAGGCGCTGGTCGAGTCGCTCGTCTCGCCCGTCGACGAGATCGTGCGCGCCGCGTTCGCGGGCTGCGAGGCGCGGCTCCGCGAGGCGCGCGATCCGGCCGCGCTCCAGGCCGCGTACCAGGGCCTCGGGCTCGCGCTCTTGCCCGCGGCCCTCGCGCACCTCGACGTGCTCCGGCTCTACCTGCAGGAGCGCGCGGCGCCGCCCGTCGGCGTCCGCGCGCCGCTCTCGGCGCTCGCGCGGACGATCGACGATGGCGCGATCGAGCTCACCCGCGTGGCGGTCGAGCGAGGGCTCCTCAAGGTGAGCGATCCGCGGATCTCGGCGCTGATCGTGGTGGGCGCGATCGAGCGCCTCGCGCACGCCGTCTCGAGCGGTGAGCTCGACGCCTCGCCGCTCGACATCATCTCGAGCCTGATCGGGGTCGTGCTCGACGGGGTGAGGGCGCGAGCGCGGGACGACGGAGCGCGGCCGTGAGCGACGCTCCGAACGGCGCGCGGCCGACGGAGGGCGCGGGCGGCGCCGGCGACGCGCTCGCCGAGCTCTCCCCCGTGCGGAGCATGGCCGCGATCTCCTTCTCGTTCCTGCTCTTCACGCAGGTCCTCTCGAGGGTCGGCGCAGCCACGCTCGCGACGCTCCTGCCGAGCGCGTTCCCCGCGCAGCCCGACGAGGCGACGCTCGTCGTCCCGAGCACCCTCGGCCTCGTCGCGATGCTCGTGATGAGCGCCCTGAACGCCACGCTCTCGGGGCTCGTCGCGGGTCGCGTCGGGCGCGCGTTCCCGCTGCTCCACGGGATCATCCTGGGCACCATCCTCGGGATGTTCGGCGCGCTCTCGATGGGCGGGCTCCACGACTTCCCCGGCTGGTTCGCGCTCGCGTTCTTCCTCACGCCGAGCCTCGGCGCGAGCCTCGGCGGCTACCTCGCGTCGCGCGTCGGGGGCACGAGGGCGCGACGCCTCGTGGCCGAGGCGGTGGCGTCGAAGCGCCCGCCCTCCGGCGACGCGTGACGCGCGCGAGCGCCCGCGGCGCCGAGCGCTCGCGTCACGCGTGCTCGATCGAGCCCGCGAGATCGGCGAAGAGGTCCGTCGAGAAGTAGCGCTCCATCCGATCGGAGAAGACGGTCGCCACCGTGTGACCGGGGCCGAGCTCACGCGCGAGCGCGCGCGCCGCCGCGAAATTCAAGCCGCTCGAGGGGCCGACCGGGAGACCGCGCGCCGCGAGCTCACGCGCGGCCTCGATCGCCTCGTGCTCGGTGACGTGGAGCGTGACGTCGATCTTCGTGGGATCGATGAGGGTGCTCAGCCCCTCGATGACGCCGGGGATCCCGCCGCAGATCTCGGGCTGGCCGCTGAAGCACGCCGAGCCCTTCTCGGGGAGCGCCTTGCCCACGCGGACCGGGTGCCCCGCCTCCCGGAGCGCGTCCGCGATCCCCATCAGCGTGCCGCCCGTGCCGACCCCGGCGACGAAGCCGTGGATCGTGGTGCCCACCTGGCTCACGAGCTCGGGGCCCGTCCCGCGCATGTGCGCGAGCGCGTTCTTCGGGTTCTCGAATTGGCGCGTGAGGAAGACGCGCGGATCCGCCTCGGCCATGCGGTGCGTCTCGGCGATCGCGCCGCGCACCCCCTCGGCTCGCGGCGTGAGGCGGACCGAGCCTCCGTAGCGCCGGATGATGAGCACCCGCTCGCGGCTCACGTTCTCCGGCATCACCGCGCAGAAGCGGACGCCGAGGACGGCCGACGCCATCGCGAGCGCGATCGACGTCGAGCCGCTCGAGGCCTCGACGACGGTCGTCTCGGGCGTGATGGCGCTCGTCTCGACGCCGTGCGCGAGGACGTAGGAGGCGACGCGATCCTTCGTGCTCCCGCTCGGGAGCAGGTACTCGAGCTTCGCCCAGATGGTGCAGCCCGACGGAGGATCCTCGAGCGGGATCGTGGGCGTCCGGCCGACGAGGCGCGCGAGCCACGCCTTGCGATCGTGGAGGGAGGTCGTCTTCGATGTGCTCTCTCGGAGCTCCGAGCTCGACATGGTGAGCGAACCATATCGCGACCTCCGCTCGAGGTGCGCGTCGCGTCGCGCGGCGCCATGATCCGCGCATGTCCTCCACCGCTCGAAGCGTCGTCATCCTCGGGGTCGTGCTCGCCGCGTTCGCGCTCGGGATCGCGGGGACGCGCGCGGACGACCGCGTAGCCGGCGATCGGCCGAGCTGCGTGAGCGCGGCGACGTCGCCCCGCTTCGACGGCTCGGGCTACAGCCACTGGGTCCGCGTGAACAACGCCTGCGCCTACGCCGTGGGCTGCACGATCTCGACCGACGTCGCGCCCCAGCCCGTCTCGCTCGCGCTCGCGGCGGGCGAGGCGCGCGAGATCAACACCTTCCTCGCGTCGCCCGCGAGCACGTTCCGAGCGGAGGTCGCCTGCGCGCGTCGCTGACCGTGCGGCGCGAGGGCGGCTTGCCCTGGATCGGCTCGGCGCTAGATCGGCGCCTCCCATGGCCAAAGAGAGCTTCGCGGATCTGTTCTCGCGCGGCGACGTCGTCGTCACGAAGTCGCGCCCGGTCTCGAGCGGCGACGAGGTCGAGGGGCTCGTCGTCCTCGTCTCGTCGAGCGCCGTCTTCCTCGAGCTCGACGGCAAGCAGCAGGCGTTCTTCGAGCGCATCGATCTCGAGGTGGTCGACCCCGTCACGGGCGAGAAGAGGCTCCCTGTCGCGGTCGGGGAGCGGCTGCGCGGCTTCGTCGTCTCGACGGAGGACGGGCAGATCAAGCTCACGAGGCGCCTGGGTCGAGGCGAGGTCTCGACGGAGCACCTGCGCGCCGCGTTCGAGGGCGGCGTGGCCGTCGAGGGCAAGGTGACGGGCGTCAACAAGGGCGGCGTGGACGTCGAGATCGCGGGGATCCGCGCGTTCTGCCCGATCTCGCAGATCGAGGACCACCGCATCGAGGGCGCGGACGCGTACGTCGGGCGCACGCTGCCCTTCCTCATCACCAAGCTCGAGGGCCGCAACGTCGTCGTCTCGAGGCGCGCGCTGCTCGAGCAGGAGGCCAAGGATCAGAGGGAGCGCGCGCTCGCCTCGCTCGCGATCGGCTCGATCGTGAGGGGGCGCGTCAGCCAGCTCCGCGACTTCGGGGCGTTCGTGGATCTCGGCGGGATCGAGGGGCTCGTCCCCCTGCGCGAGCTCTCGCACGATCGGCTGCGCGCCGAGGACGTCGTCCAGCTCGGGGACGTGCTCGAGGTGCAGATCAAGGACGTCGCGAAGAAGACGGACGCGAAGGGCCGCGAGAAGACCGAGATCACGCTCTCGCTCAAGGCGCTCTCGAAGGACCCGTGGGAGGGCATCGAGGCGATCGCCCCGATCGGGCGGGTCGTCGCGGGGCAGGTCACGCGCTTCGCCGACTTCGGCGCGTTCGTACGGATCGGCGCTGGGGTCGAGGGCCTGCTCCACGTGAGCGAGCTCGGCCCCCGCGTCCAGCGCGCCGAGCAGGCGCTCGCGATCGGCCAGCACCTGCTCGTGAAGGTGCTCTCGGTCGATCCGGCGAGGAAGCGCGTCGCGCTCGCGCTCGCGAGCGATGGGCTCGAGGTCGGCGCGATCGACACGACGCGCGCCGTCGTCGTCGGCGCCGTCGTCCGGGCGAGCGTGGAGAAGGTCGAGAGCTACGGCGTCGTGGTCCAGCTCGAGGGCCTGAAGGGTCGGAGCGGCCGCGCGACGATCCCCAACGCCGAGACGGCGACGCGACCGGGCACCGATCTCCGCAAGGAATTCCCGGTCGGCAAGGAGGTGACCGCGAAGGTCATCGAGGCCTCGGAGGGCCGCACGCGCCTCTCGATCAAGGCCGCCATCGCCGACGCGGAGCGCGCCGACTTCGACAGCTTCCGCGCGAGCGCGACCGAGAACAGCATGGGCACGCTGGCCGATCTGCTGAAGGGGGCCGATCTGCTGAAGGGGGGCGATCCCTCGAAGGGCAAGCCCAGCCGACGCTGACCTGCGCCTCGGCGCCCGCGCGCGGCCGGGCCTCGAGGCGTCGCGCCGCCGCGCCTCTCGTCAGCCGGCCACGCGGTGGCGGACCGCGTCCCAGCGCAGGCGCGCGAGCTCGTCGGGGCGGTGGCGCAGCAGGACCTCGAGCGTCGGCTCGACCTCGAAGCGCCAGACGTCCTCGAGGGTCTCGGGGAGGTCGCGCCGGAGGAAGTAGGAGAGGCCGAGCGAGCGGTTGGGATCGTCGATCGCGGCCTGGACGCGCTCGAGGACGGTGACGAGGCCCGTCACGTCGAAGCCGCTGTCGCGGTGGAAGGCGCGGAGCACGCTCGGCTCCGGCGTGACGCGGAGGTAGGCGAAGCGTCGCCGGAGCACGAGGTCGGCCGCGCTCGTGTCGGGGTCCGAGGAGCTCATCGTGCCGAGGATGCGGATGTTCTTCGCGAGGGTGATCGACGCCTCGCCGGCCGCGAGCGGCAGCGGCTCGCCGCGGTGCTCGAGGAGGTGGACGAGCTCGCCGAGGACGCGGCCCAGATCCGCGCGATGGACCTCCTCGAGCAAGAGGACGCAGGGGCCTCGGCGACCGAGCGCTTGCTCGGCGAATTCCACGAACCGTCCTCGAACGAGCGGGAACCAGGTCGTTCCGTCGCGGCGCACGACGGGGCGGTGGCCTTGGACGAAGTCCTCGTAGCCGACCGCTCCGTGGAGGACGAGCTGGCGCACGAAGCCGTCGCTGCCGCCGACGAGGTGACGCGCGATGAGGCGCGCGAGGTAGCTCTTGCCGACGCCAGGTGGGCCATAGAGGATGGCCTGGCCGCGGCGCTCGATCGCGCGGACGAAGCGCGCGAGGAGCGCCTCGTCGCGCCCCGTCAGCTCGGCGATGCGTGGGAGCGAGAGCGCGGGCTGCTCCCGATGGGCCTCGGGCGCTCGGCCGACGAGCGCGTCGAGGACGCCCCCCGCTTCGGGTCGCTCGTCCGGGGGCGCTCCCTCGATCGGCTCCTGGTCGTTCGTCTCGAGCGGCGCGTCGCCGCGCGAAGCAGGCTCTCGGGTCATCGAGGACATCATCGCCAGCGCCGAGGGAGAGGTCGAGCCGATCGTGGCCGCGCGGGAAGGGTGGGCGCGCGTCGAGCCCCATCGTAGGCTCGGCCGATGGATCGATCGGGATCGCGGCCGAGGGCCGCGGTGGCTTCGAGCGCGCGAGCGCTCTTCGTGCTCGCGGTGGGCCTCGCGGCGCTCTCGCTCGCGGGCTGCGCGCGATCGTCGTGCGCCACGTCGGAGGATCCGCTCTGTCGCACTCCGTCGGCGTGCGAGGGCCTCGAATTCGCTTGCGAAGGAGGGCTCGCGCGCGTCGCGCGGATCGAGCCGGGCGAGCCGCTCCCGACGTGGGGCCCCGACGCGCTCGCCTCGCCCTCCGACGTCGTCCTTCGAAACGATCGGATCGTCGCCGTCATCGACGCGATCGACCACCCGCACTACGTCGCGCCCACGGGCGGGAACCTCCTCGACCTCGCGCCGGTCGGGGGCGGAGACACGATCCCGCACGTCTTTCAGGCGGTCGGGCTCTTGCCCGACGACACGATCGCCTACGACCGCATCTTCCTCGATCAAGGGGACGACTACGCGGCGGTCGAGGTGCGAGGGCGCCTCGCGGGTAAGCCCGAGGCGCGCGTCGTCACGCGCTACGAGGTGCGGCCTTGCGAGCCAGGGCTCCGCGTGCGGACCGAGATCGTGAACGGCCGCGCGGACGCGGAGACGTGGGCGCTCGTCGACGCTTGGTACTGGAGCGGGCGCGAGGCGCTCCCCTTCGCGCCGGGCGTCGGCGCGGGCTTTCACCAGGAGGGCTTCCGCGATCCGCTGCGCGACTCGTGGCAGGAGCAGCCCTTCTTCGCCGCCGCGACGCACGCGCCGCCCGAGATCGGCTTCGGTACGATCGCGTGCGGGGGCTCGCTCCACGGCTTCCACAACGACCAGCTCACGGCGGTCGGGCCCGAGCCGCGCGTCGTGCCGAGCCGCGACGCGATCGTGTTCGAGCGCTTCATCACCGTGACCGAGGGCAGCTCGATCGCGCGCCCCATCGACAACCTCCTCGAGGTGCGCAGGCAGCTCGGCGGCGGCGCGTACACCGAGCTGCGCGGGCGGGTCGCGATCGAGGGCTCGGGCGCGATCACGGGCGAGACGCGGCTCACCCTCCGCATCGAGGAGGGACACACTGGAGATCCGCCGAGCGCGCGCACGCCGTGGACGCAGGTGACGCCGGACGCGAGCGGCGCCTGGTCGGCGCGGGTGCCCTCGGGGCGCGACTACGTCGTCCTCGCGGACGCCTTCGGGCGAGAGGCGGGCGCGACCTTGGTGCGCGTCCCCGCGTCGGCCTCCGTCGTGGACGTCGAGCCGATGACGGTCGGTCCGGCGGCGTCGATCACGCTGAACGTCACGCTCGACGGCGAGCCCGAGCACGCGCTCGTCTTCGTGCTCCCCGCGGACGCGGAGACCGAGGAGCGCACCCGAGCGCGGCTGCTCGGCGGGTTCACGGAGTGCGCTCCCTTGCTCGGCGCGCCGCCCGGCGGCTCGCCCGCCTGCGATCGCGTGCTCGTCCACGGCGCGGCGCGCCTCGAGGTGCCGCCGGGGCACTGGGATCTCGTCGCGACCGCCGGGCTCTTCAGCACGATCGCGCGCGCGGAGGTGACGCTCGGCCCCTCGGATCACGAGGACGTCTCCTTCGCGCTCCGCTCGCTCGCGGTCGCGCCGGACGCGACGCTCTCCGCCGACTTCCACGTCCACGGCGCCGCGAGCTTCGACTCGAGCGTCCCCGACGTCGATCGCGTCCAGGCCTTCCTCGCCGCGCGCGTCGACGTCATCGCGGCGACCGATCACGACCTCGTCCACACCTACGAGGAGGCGCGCAGGATGTGGGACGCCGACGAGCGGGTCCAGGTCCTCGTCGGCACCGAGACGACGGGGCACATCCTCTTCGACTTCGTCCCGGGCGCGACGCTCCCGAAGGTGATCGGGCACTGGATCGCGTGGCCCATCCCCTACGATCCCGTCGCGCCGTACCGAGGCGCGCCCTGGGACGAGCTCGCGGAGCCGGGCCTCCTGATGACGCGCTTCGAGGAGGCGGGCTGGCCCTCCTCGACGGGCATCGTCCAGCTCAACCACCCCTGGGCGCCCGGACAGGTGGGCCGCGACCTCGGCTTCCCGCGCGCCGTCGGGGTCGATCTGACCGAGCCGCTCCCGCGCACGGACCGGGACGGCTGGGACGGAACGGCGCAGGGGCTCATCCTGCGGACGCCCCCGGAGGCGCGCTTCGGCAACGCCGACTACCAAGCCCAAGAGGTGATGAACGGCACCGAGAACGAGGAATTGCTCGCCTACCGCGCCTACTGGTTCTACCTCCTGAACCAAGGGATCCTGCGCGCGGGCACGGCGAACAGCGACTCGCACTCGCTCGTCGACTGCGTGCTCGGCACGCCGCGCAACCTCGTGACGACGAGCGAGCGCGTCGGTCCCTCGTTCGACGAGGAGCGCTTCGATCGCGCGGTCCGGGAGGGCCGCATGATGGGCACGAACGGCCCGGTGATCGAGGCCTCGATCTCGACGCGGAGCGGCGCGGCGGCGCGGCCCTCGATCGCGCCCTTCATCCCGGCGACGGGCGCCGTCCTCTCCTTGCGCGTCTCCGCGGCGCCGTGGGTGCCCGTGACGGAGATCCGGATCGTCGTGAACGGCGAGGTCGTTCGGACGATCGCGGCGGAGCTCTCGCACCCGAGCGACCCGTGGGCGGAGGAGGGCGTCGTGCGCTTCGAGGGCGAGCTCGCGCTCGCCGAGCTCGGGGTCGATCCGCGGCACGACGCGTGGATCGTGATCGAGGCGGGCGAGGCGCTCCCGCTCGTCGGTGATCTCGACTGCGACGGCGTGCCCGACACCGGCGACAACGACGGGAACGGGGTCGTCGACGAGCGAGACGTGGATCGCAACGGCGACGGCGTCGTCGACGCCCGCGATAGCGCGGGGCTCGAGGCGCCGCCCGCCTGCGATCGCGGCGCGGCGACCGGGCCGATCGCGCGGACGCCCCGCGGCGCGCGGACGGCTCGTCGCTGGGGCTTCGCCGCGGTCACGCCCGGCGGCTACGCGTTCTCGTTCACGAACCCCCTCATCGTCGACTGGGACGGTGACGGATTCGACGCCCCCGGGCTCGGAGGTACGCCGTGAGCGCCGCGCGTTCGATCGGGATCGCGCTCGGGATCGCCCTCGCGCTCGGGATCGTGCTCGGGCCGGGCCCGCGCGCGCGCGCCGACATCCCCGAGATCCACACGGACTCGGGCGGATGCTCCCCCACCGCGCGGCCGCTCGGGCCCTTCGGGACGGGCTTCCTCGACGGACAGCTCGGCGACGGCCGTCGCGCCTGCGAGCGGGACGAGGTGGCGCTCGCGGAGGAGGGCTACGTCATCGCGCGGCCGGCCGATTTCTACGGCAACATCCGCCTCGGGACGCGGATCTCGGGCAGCGTGATCGTCACGCGTGGGGTCTCGCTCTTCGGCAGCCTCGAGGCGCTCCGCTACCAGGCGCTGATCTCGGCCGTCGACAACACGTATCTCGGCCTCGGCTACCTCTCCATCGGCACCGCGGCCCGCTACTTCGGCGCCGATGGGTGGTCGCTCGTCGCCTACGGCCGCATGGTCCTCCCGTCGACCACGGGGCTCGATCGCCTGAGCCAGCCCTGGGCGCTCGAGCTCGGGACGAGCGCCGAGGGGGCGCTCGCGACGAATTTTCGCTTCCACGGGGTGCTCGCGCTGATCGGCTCGGCCGTCGCGTCGAGCGTCGCTCCCCCCGATCCCCGAGGCGGCGTGCGACTCTCGGCGGGCCTCGACTGGGTGCCGAGCGACGCGATCGCCATCGTCGTCGAGCTCGCGAGCGGCCTCGGCTACCGCGACGCGCTCGACTTCCTCGCCGCCTCGGTCGCGCTCCGCTTCGCGCTCGGAGACGTCGTCGGGATCGAGCTCGGCGCGACCTACCCCTTCCTCGGCGAAGAGCGCGCGCTCCTCTCCGGGCACCTCGCGATCTCGGCGCGCCTCGGGGGGGGGCCGAGGCGCTGAGTGAGCGGGAGCGGCGAGCGCCCCGAGGAGGCTCCCCCCCGCGCGATCGAGGCGGCTCCCGCCTCCTCGCCGCGCGGGCGCGTCCTTTCGATCGCGCTCCGCGTCGCCCTCGCCACCTTCGGGATCGCGATCATCGCCGGGCTCGTCCGACACGTCGGCCCGGACGAGGTGCTCGCCGCGCTCGCACGGACGGCGTGGGCCCTCCCGCTCGCGTTCGCGCTCGACGGCGCGCGGATCGCCTGCGACGCCCTCTCGACGCGCCTCCTGCTCGGCGCCTCGGGGCGCGCGATCCCGGCGCGGCGCCTCTTCGCGGCGCACGTCGTCGGGCACGGCGTGATGAACGTCCTGCCCGCGGGGCGGAGCGCCGCCGAGGCGGTCAAGGCGGCGCTCCTGCATCGGGAGCTCGGCGCGGCCGAGGCCGTCGCGATGGGCGCGAGCAACCAGGCCAACACCCTCGTCTCGAGCGCGCTCTTCTCGCTCGCCTCGGCGGTGGCGGTCCTCCTCGTCCTCGAGGGGCGCGTCTTCCCGATCGCGATCGGGATCCACGCGATCGTGCTCCTCGCGGCGGGGATCGGCATGCGCGTCGCGGCGACGAACCGCCACGTCGAGGCCTTCTTCGCGCGCCGGCTCCCGCGCCTGGGCGCGCACCTCGGCCGCTTCGCGGAGCGCTCGCGCGAGACCTCGATCGTCGCGTGGCGCCCCGTCCTCGCGATGGTGCTCGGGCGCGCGATGCAGGCGATCGAGTATGGCCTCTTGGCGCGCGCCGTCGGCATCCCCGTCGGGCTGCTCGGGACGCTCGCCGTCCAGGGCGTGAACCTCGTCGCCGCCGCGATCGGGATCGTCATGCCCGGGCAGCTCGGCTCGAGCGAGGCGGTCTTCGCGCTCGCCGCCGAGGCGCTCCACGCGAGCCCGGCGAGCACGATGACGATCGCGCTCACGGCGCACGTCGTGGCGCTCGCTTGGGCGCTCATCGGCCTGGTGCTCCTCGCGCTCTGGCGCGGGCGGAGCTAGCGCGGGGGGGAGGGGCGCCCGAGGCGCTCCGAGGGCGAGCCGCGTGCTATCACCCGCCGTGCTCGTCCTATCGAGATCTCGCCCGCGCGTGGGGCGGCCGAGCGCCGCGCTCGCGCTGGGCCTCGTGCTGAGCCTCGTGCTGGGCCTCGCGCTCGGGAGCTCGGCGGGATGTGAGCAGGGCTCGGGGACGATCGAGGGCGCGCGCGCGGATCGGCCAGGGCCCGAGCCCGCGCCGAGCCCTCCGCGCGAGCGAGCGCGAGACGCAACGGCCTCGCCCGCGCCGCGCCGCGGGATGGCGCGCGAGCGCTACGAGCGCGAGCCCGGCCGCGCGCTCGGGGGCTCGATCGCGCCGACGGATGAGGCGCGCATCGCGATCGCGTCGAGCCCGGACGGCGACGTCGCCGTCGTCGTCGTCGATCCGGGCGGCGACGCGCGCGAGGTCGAGCTCTTTCGGGTGGATCCGCGCGGCGCGCCCACGCTCCACGCGCGGCTCGCGTTGGGCGAGCCCGGCTCGCTCTTCGCGCTGCGCCTCGTCGCCCCGGAGCTCGGCGTGCTCCTGCGCGCCCGGCCGTGCGCGCGCGAGGCCGAGCGCGGCGTCTGCCTCTTCGCGTGGGCGCTCGCCCTCGAGCCCTCGGCCGTCGTGCCCTCGTCGCACCCGGAGGTGATCGCGCTCGAGGGGTTCCCCCACACCATGCGGATCGCGGTGACGAACGATCGGATCCTGCTCGCGCGCGGGCACGAGCGCGGCGTCCTCGCGCTCGACACGCTGCGGCTCGATCGGCGCGGGCCGTCCGCGATCGTCACGACGCGGCGGCTCGGTGAGGGGCTCGATCCGAGCCGCGGCTCGGTCGAGATCCTCGCGCTCGCCGCCTCGAGCAGCTCCTACGCGGTGCTCTCCCGGCAGGGGACGGAGGAGACGTCCGAGGCGGGCGTCACGCTCAGCACGCCGATGGACGAGCACGTCGTCCCCGAGCTCGACGAGGCGCTCGTCATCGAGTCGATCGCCATCTTCGCGGGCGGGATCGACCTGATCGCGGCCTTCGAGTTTCGAGAGCCGTCGTGGCTCCGCGTCGGCTTCGACGGCGAGCTCGGCTCGCCCCCTCGCCCGATCCCGGCGGGCGAGGAGGTGCCGATCCCGTTCGCGGATCGGCGGGTCGCGCGCCTCGATCCGCTTCGGCCGGGTTCCGTCGAGATCCGCGACGGCGCGGGGCACGAGACGGCGCCGACCGTCGCGCTCGAGGACGATCTCCGCATGGCCGACGTGGCCCGCGTCGAGGGGGGCTTCCTCGTCGCGAGCCTCGCGCGCGACGGAACCGCGTCCGTCGAGCGGCTAGGGCTCGTCCGCCCGGAGCGCGGTGACGCTGACAGGGCTCGCTCGAGCGAGTAGACCTCGCGCGACGTGCGCTGGAACATCGATCCCACTCTCCTGAGCTGGCCCCCGCTCGAGCTCCGTTACTACGGCCTGCTCTTCGCGCTCGGTCTCTTCCTCGCGGCTTACCACGGGCCTCGCTACTTCAAGGCGTTCGGGCTCCCGGAGAAGCACGCGGAGCGGCTGACGATCTGGGTGCCGATCGGCATGCTGATCGGCGCCCACTACATCCACCTCATCTTCTACGAGCCGAGCGGCCTCACGGATCTGCGGCTCGGCTGGGACGCGGCCGAGGGGCACTTCATCGTCGGGCGCTTCTGGAACCTGGGCTCCGGCCTCGCGAGCCACGGCGGCGCGCTCGGCACGCTGATCGCGCTCGTCCTCTTCTGGCGTCGCTACGGCAGGCCCCTCGGCCTCTCGCTCGCGCGCTACGGCGACGCCCTGATGCTGACGAGCGTCTGGGTCTACCCCTTCGTGCGCCTCGGCAACTTCTTCAACTCGGAGATCGTCGGGCGCGTGACCGACGTGCCCTGGGGCGTGATCTTCGAGCGCCACTACTCGACGCCGCGCCACCCCGTCCAGCTCTACGAGGCGGCGCTCTACTTCGTCGAGATCGCGATCGCGGTCTGGCTCGTCAAGCATCGCGCCGGCAAGCTGCGCGAGGGCTCCCTGATGTTCGGGATGCTCGCGCTCCACTTCTCGTTCCGCTTCTTCGCGGAATTCTTCAAGGAGTCGCAGGGCGTCGATCAGGGCTGGGCGCTCAACATGGGGCACCTCCTCAGCGCGCCGATCGTCCTCGGTTGCCTCTACCTGGTCCTCGGCACGCGTCGGTTCTCGCTCCTCACGCCGCTCACGCCGGAGGAGCGTGAGCACAACGAGGAGGTGCTGCGTCGCGCCGAGGAGCGCCGCGCCGCGGAGGAGCGAGCGGAGGCCGAGGGGGAGCCGAGGGCCGCGGAGGGCACGACGAAGACGCCCGCGAAGGCTCGCGCGGCGAGCGAGGGCAAGCGCGAAAAGCGCGAAAGGCGCGAGGGCGGGCGATGACGCTCGCCCACCCGACGTCGCCGCGGGTCGTGACGGTCGCGATCCTCGTCGTCACGCGCGAGCCTCGCGACGAAGAGCCGGCCGTCTCCTACCTCGACGCGCGCCTCGTCGCGCTCGGCCACCGCGTGCTCCGCCGGCTCGCGCTCGCGCCCTCGCTCGAGGTCGTCCAGACCCAGCTCGAGGCGTGGGTCCAAGAGGAGTCGATCGACGTCGTCGTCGTCCTCGGCGGCGTGGGCCTCGGGCCCCTCGACGTGGTGCCGGAGGCCGTGAGGGCCATCGCGGACCGGGAGGTGCCCGGCTTCGGCGAGGCGGTGCGCGCGGCGCTCGCGCGGCGGATCGGGCTTCGGGCCTACCAGAGCCGCGCGCTCGGCGTGGTCGCGGGCAAGAGCCTCCTCTTCGCGATCGAGCTCGCGCTCGAGGCGGTGCGCCTCGCCTGGGAGGCCGCGCTCGAGCCGATGCTCGATCCGCGCTCGGACGCGAGCCTCGTGCCTCTGCTCGACGAGCTCGCCTCGGACTGACGGCGCGCCTCACCCGACGTGATCCGTCGAGCGGAGGCGCGCTGGCTCGGCGGGAGGGAGGCTCACGCCGATTCACTCGGCGTGAGGGAGGGTCTGGGGGCAGACCCTCCGACAACGAACGAACAGCACGAATCAGGGCAACTGATTCGTGCTGTGACGGCGCGCGCCCCGTCAGCCCCAGCCGCGGAGCTTGTTCTCCTGCTCCTGGTAGAGCCGGATCGCGGCGCGCACGACCTCGATCGCGTCCACCGCGTTCTGCATCGCGTCGACCTTCACGCTCTTGCTCTCGAGGGTCTTGTAGTCCTCGAAGAAGCGCTGGATCTCGCGCCAGGTGTGCTTCGGGATCTCGGTGAGATCCTGGTAGTCGGCGAAGGCGGGATCGTGGACGTGGACCGCGATGATCTTGTCGTCGCCCTTGCCGCCGTCGGTCATCCGCATCACGCCGATCGCGCGAGCGCGCACGATCGAGAGGGGGACGACGGGCTCGTTGCCGAGGACGAGGACGTCGAGCGGATCGCCGTCGTCGCAGTAGGTGCGCGGCAAGAAGCCGTAATTCGCCGGGTAGTGGACGGCGCTGTAGAGCACGCGATCGACGCGGAGCATGCCCGAGGGCTTGTCGAGCTCGTACTTCACCTTGGATCCCTTCGGGATCTCGATGACGACGTTGAAGCCCGCCTCGATGCCTTGCTCGGGGTTCGGGAGATCGTGCCAGGCGTGGACCATCGCGCGAGGCTAGCCCATGTGCCGCGAGGAGGCAGGCGCGCCGCGCCGACGACGCGCGAGGAGGAGCCCGAGCGCGACGAGGACGAGGCCGAAGGAGCTCGTGTCGGACGAGGCGCGACAGCCCGAGGCCCCGTCCGGCCGCGCGTAGCGGGGGCTCCCGAGGGCGCCTGCGTCGGCCTGGGCCGATACGCCCGCGTCGGAGCGCTCGCTGCCCACGGGAGGCTCGCCGAGATCGCAGGCGACGTCGGCGCCGTCGCAGTCTTGATCGACGCCGTCGCCGCAGAGCTCGGCGGCGCCGGGGTGCACGTCCGCGTGGGCGTCGTCGCAGTCGTCGGCCGCGTAGCCGTCGCCGTCGCCGTCGCAGAGCGCCGCGCCGTCCGCGCCGTCGGCGACGCAGCCGCGCGGGCACGGCTCGCGCGTCACCTCGCCCGCCACGCAGCGGACGCGGCCCTCGCCGTCGCACGACCAGCGCGCCCCGATACCGCTCGGGCAGGGCGCTGGGCCGGTGGACTCGACGCGCACCTGGAGCTGGTCGTCGGGGACGCCGCCGTCGTCCGAGAACCAGGCGACGCCCTCCTCGACGAGGTTGAAGAATTGCGGATAGCTGCCCGCCGCGGAGGGTGCGCGCACCGTGAAGGCGAAGCGCCCGCTCGCGCCGGGGGCGACGACGCGATCGACCGTGGCCGCGCGGCTCGGCGAGACCCAGTCCGGCCCGGCGATCGGGCTCGGGCGATCACGCGGCCCCGTGGTGCCGAGGAAGGTGTGCCCCGGGCGCCACGTCTCGGTGCCGGTGTTGCGCAGCTCGAGGTAGCCGCTCGAGGTCGCGCCGGCGGCGAGGGGGAAGGGATCGCGCGCGAGCGGGAAGCTCTGCGCGACGAAGGCGAAGCCGAAGCGCTCGCTCACGTTCCAGAAGCTCTCGCCGAACTCGCTGTAGACGTTGGAGGTGAAGTCGCGGTAGCGCGCGTAGCGGCTCGACCAGCACGACGCGCTCGGCGTGCAGCCGTTGTAGTAGTGCGTGACCGTCTTGACCCACGCGTCCCAGCGCCCGTTGCCGACGCGGACGCCGTTCATCCACTCGATGGCCTGCGCGCGGTTGTCGACGCCGCTGATGTAGACGGAGCGGACGACCATCGCGGTCGTGAAGTCGACGGCGGCGGCGACGTTCCCCGCCACGCTGAGGATGCGCGTCCCCTCGCGACGCAGCGTGTCGTCGTAGGTGCCCGCGTCGAATTGGAACATGCCGAGCCCGCCCTGGCGCAAGGAGCAGGGGCCGTCCCCCGCGCCCGCGACCACCGGGCCACCGCCGCAGTCCGACGAGCTCGGGCCCTGGCACGCCCAGGTCAGCTCCGACCAGCACTGGCTCATGCTGGTCTCGGCGTCGGCGATGCCCGCGAGGAGCCACCCCTGCGTGATCCCGTTGGCCGTCGCCGCGTCGCGGATCTGCGTCGCGCGCGCCCGCCGCTGGGCCGCGGTCAGGTTCGACTCGACCCAGTCGTAGTCCCGCGAGCCGTCCGATGGCCCGAGGCAGGCTCCGCCGCCGAGCGCGCCGAGCGAGAGCGCGAAGGCGATCGGGGCGAGGAGGGCGGGGCGGGCGGTGAGCATGGGCGCTCGCTCGAGCACGAGACGTGCCCCTCGGTGCGCGCCCGCGCTGCGGACTCTCGGCAAGGGGGATCGGGGCAAGCTGGCACGAATTGCCCCGCCTGGCCTCGCTGAGCGCGCGAGCGAGCGGGGCCATCGTTCAAGCGTTGGACGATCGCTCCCGCGATCAGCGGCCGGCCTGGTCGCGGATCAGCTGCCCGAGCAACCGAGCGATCTCCTCGGCGCCCTCCTCGCCGAGCGCCTCGCGGAGGTCGCGACGCAAGACGGCGTCGGTGAAGTCGCCGAATTGGAGGAGGAAGTCCGCGTCCGTCGGCAGCTCCCGCGTGCAGAACGAGGGGCGCCTGCCCGAGAGCGTGTCGCAGTAGGCGGCGCTGCAGACCTCGTGGACGCGGGGGCGGGAGAACTCGCCGCGCGCGAGCTCGTCCCGGCACGCGCGCCTCGCGAAGAGGCCGCTGCACGCCTGCATCAGCGCGGAGAAGGTCGGCGTGCTCGTCGGGCTGAGGTGCTCGAGCAGCGCCCCGCACCGATCGAGCCCCGCCTGGAGCTCGAGGAGCGAGGCGCGCGCTCCGCGCTCGTCGTCCGGCGAGGCCTCGCGCCGCGGGCTCTCGGGGCTCGAGGCGGCGGCCCCCTCGCGCGGGGCGTGATCCCCTCGTCCGCAGGCGAGGGCGAGGAGCGCGAGGAGGGCCGCGAGCGCGGCGCGTCGCAGGGGCACGAGCGCTCGCCGAGCGAGCCGGCTCGAGGCGCGCTGGCGACGCGAGGGGAGGCGCCTCGGGGGCGCGTGGCCAGCGACTTCGCTCATGGAGCGCGAGCGTGACGAGCGCTCGCGCCTCTCGCAAGCGCGCGGCGATGGTATCGTTCGCGGGTGACCGATCCTCACTTCCGGCGAAGCGCGCGCGGTGCGATCGATCTGCGGCTCGGCTTCCGCCTCGCAGACACGGGCTCGGAGCTCGAGAAGAGCGGTCGCGTGCTCGATCTCGGGATCGGCGGGATCCGCGTCGCGTGCGCGAGGCCGCCGGCCGTGGGCGCCTCGCTCGTGCTCGCGCTCTCCTTGCCTTCGGCGTGGGAGCCGCTCGAGCTGCCGGCCGAGGTGCGTTGGGCCAAGGCCGGGGAATTCGGCGCTGAATTCGGCGCGATCGCGGCCTCGTCGGAGGCGGCGCTCCGGACGCTGATCTCGCGGCTCGCCTTCGAGGAGACGGCGTGAGGCGGCGCGCCCGGGCGTGGGAGCGAGAGGCGGCGTGAGCGAGCACGAGACGAGCGATCCGGTTCCGTCGCGCCCCGTCGATCCCGCCGCGCCGAGCGCGAGCGGCGCATCGACGGGGGAGGCGGAGGCGTCGCCCTCGTCCTCGGGCGAGCGGGTCGACGCTCACCGCGAGACCCTGGCCGCCGCCCGCGCGCGCGCGCTGCCGAAGGCGCCCTCGGTTCCCCCGCGGGGCGGGTTCCAGGCCTGGATCGGGCGGACGATCGACGATCGGTATCGCATCGAGGCGATGCTCGGCGAGGGCGGCATGGGCGCCGTCTTCCTCGCCGAGCACCTCAAGCTCCAGAAGAAGGTCGCGCTGAAGGTGATCCTCCCTCGGTTCGCCGGCGTGGGCGAGGTCGCGCAGCGCTTCGCCCGCGAGGCGATGGCGACCGCGCAGCTCGATCATCCGCACATCGCGAGCGCGATCGACTACGGCGTGCTCCCGCGCGAGGCGGGCTCCGATCTCTCGGAGGGCGGGGCCTACCTGGTCATGCAGTACGTGCGCGGCCGGAGCCTGCGCGCGGTGATGGCGGAGCGCGCAGGCGACTGGGCCTTCGCGGCCGAGGTCGGCGCGCAGATCGCGGACGCGCTCGCCGCCGCCCACGGCGCGCGGATCGTGCATCGCGATCTCAAGCCGGAGAACGTGATGCTCGAGGCGCGCGACGAGGCGCCCGGCCAGGTCCACGTCCGCGTCCTCGACTTCGGCGTGGCGAGGATGGTCGGCGACGAGGAGAGCGAGGGCGGGATGGAGCGCAAGCTCACCCGCGTCGGCACGATCCTCGGCACGCCTGGGTACATGGCCCCCGAGCAGGCGCTCGGGGAGGCCGTCGACGAGCGGGCGGATCTCTACGCGCTCGGCATCCTGCTCTGGGAGTGCGTCGCGGGGCGCGACCTCTTCACGGGCGCGGACGTCCCGGAGATCCTCACCTCCCAGCTCACCGGCGCGGTCCCGCCGCTCCGCGCGATCGCGCCCGCGATCCCGTTCGAGCTGGAGGTGATCGTGATGGGCCTGCTCGCGCCGCGCCGCGACGATCGGCCCTCGAAGGCCTCCGAGGTGCGGGACGCGCTGCGCAAGCTCGTGCTCGAGCGCGAGCTCGCGCGGGTGAGCGCGAGCGGGGTGGGTGCGAGCGAGCTCGCGGCGCGCCTCTCGAGCGTGGTCACGGACGAGGCGGCCTGGCGAGGTCCGACGGCGCCGCCCGCCCAGCACACGCACGGGGTTCGGCTCGGCTCGATCGTGGTGCCGCGCTCGGTCGCGCTCGGCGCCCTCGGCGTGAGCGCCGCGCTCGTGCTCGTCGTCGGCATCGCGCTCGGCTCGATGCTCGGTGGATCGAGCCCCACGCCGGCGCCCGGAGCGCCGAGCGGCGCGTCGCCGCCCGGATCGACGCGACCCTCCCTCGCCGCCCACGATCCGCCGAGCGCTCCGTCGAGCGTTCCGCCTCACGCCGCGCCCGCGCCCCCGCGTCCCACGACGCCCCCGATCGTCGGCGCGCGCGACCCAGGCGCCGTCGCGCTCGATCCGTCCGCCCCGACCGCCGTCATCACGCCCGAGATCGCGCGCGATCTCGGCATCCTGCTCGCCTCGGAGAGCCGCGAGACGCGTCGAACGGCCGCGGACGGGCTGCTCGCGCGCGCGGAGCCGCTCCCGCCGCTCGTCGACGCGCTCGCGCGGCTCGAGGTCGCGGAGGGCTGCAACGCGAAGAAGGCGGCGCTCCGCACGCTGCGCGAGCTGCGCGATCCGGCCGCGCTGCCGGCGGTGGAGCGGCTCGCGCGCTTGCCGCGGCGTGGCTGCGGCCTCTTCGGTCGGAGCGACTGCTGGGCTTGCCTGCGGCCCGATACGCGTCGGACGATCGAGTCGCTTCGCGGGGAGCAAGGCGCGGCGCCGCAGCCGGAGGCCCCGTAGCGGGAGGCTCGAACGGCGTCGGGCGCGGAGAGAGGAGGGCGCGGTGAGGATTCTCTATGGCGTCGTCGGTGAAGGGATGGGGCACGCGATGCGCTCGCGCGTCGTGCTCGAGCGGCTCCTCGCGCTCGGCCACGAGGTCGAGATCATCGCGTCGGGTCGCGCGGCCGACTTCCTCGCGAAGCGCTTCGGCGAGAAGAGCGAGGTGAAGCGGATCCACGGCCTGCACATCGTGTACGACGACAACGAGGTGCAGCGGGCTCGGACGCTCTTCGAGAACGTCCTCGCCGGCAGCCTCGCGATCCCGTCGCAGATCGCGCGCTACTTCGAGCTCGTCCAGGACTTCGAGCCCGAGTGCGTCGTGAGCGACTTCGAGAGCTGGACGTACTTCTACGGCAAGGCACATCGGCTGCCCGTCCTCTCGATCGACAACATGCAGATCCTCAACCGCTGCGCGATCCCGGACGACGTGATCGAGGGGCACCGCGCGGACTTCGAGATCTCGAAGGCGCTCGTGAAGAGCAAGCTCCCGTTCGCGGATCACTACCTCGTCACGACCTTCTTCTTCCCCGAGGTGCGCAAGGAGCGGACGACGCTCATCAAGCCGATCCTCCGCCCGGAGATCCTCGCCGCGCGGCGCGCCGAGGGCGAGCACCTGCTCGTCTACCAGACCGCGGAGGGCAACGACGAGCTCGCGGCGACGCTCGCGCGGACGGGGCTCGAGTGCCGCGTCTACGGGATGCGTCGCTCGATCCGGGAGGAGCAGATCGAGGGGAACCTCCGCTACCGCCCCTTCAGCGAGGCGACCTTCATCGATGACCTCGCGAGCGCGCGCGCCGTCATCGCGGGCGGCGGCTTCACGCTGATGGGCGAGGCGGTCTACCTCCACAAGCCGATGCTCTCCGTGCCCGTGCGCGGTCAATTCGAGCAGGTGCTGAACGGGCGCTACCTCGCGAAGCTCGGCTACGGTCGCTGCGCACCTTCGCTCGCCGACCCGCGCGTCGTCGACGACTTCGTCGCGGCGATCCCCGACTGCGAGCGGGCCCTCGCGGGCTACGAGCAGGACGGAAACCAGGAGCTCTTCGACGCGCTCGATCGCCAGCTCGACTGCGTGAGCGCCGGCGTCTACGGCTGACGGCGCGCCTCGCTCGGCGTGATCCGCCCCTCAGGGCGGCTGGTTCGTGCCGTGAGCCGCGAGCGGGATCGCGGCCGCCGGCTCCTCGTCGAGGAAGCGCGCGACCGGCTCGAAGACGTCGCGCGCGGCGTCGCGGCCGATCGCGAGATCGCCGTGCCCGTAGTCCTCCTGAGCGCCCGTGGCCTTCCCGAGGAGGAGGAAGCGCGTCTCGGGCGGGGCGCCGGGGCTCGCGCGGCCCCAGGCGAGGAAGGCGGCGCGGACGGCCTCGGGCGGCGCGAGCCGATCGCGCGCGCCCGCGACGAAGAGCGCGCGGCTCGTCATCGGCGCGAGCCCCTCGAGGACGTCGCGCCCATCGACGTGGACCTCGCCTCGGCGCACGAAGTCGAGGAAGTCGGCGTTGAGGCCGGAGGCGATGCTCTCGATGGTCATCATCGTCGGGCCGGAGACGCCCCGATCCACGTTGCGCGGGTTGAAGACGAGGCTCGCGAGCCTCGTGACGGGCCAGTCGGCCGTGAACGCGAACATGCGCGCGAGCCAGCGGAGCGGGAGCGACGGCACGAGCCAGCGCGGGAGCCGAGCGAGCGTCGTGAGCAGCGGGAGCCCTTCGCCGACCCGCGCCGGGGAGCCGAGGATGACGACGCTGCCGAGGCGCGCGGGGTCGATCGAGCCCACCGTGAGGCCCGCGTAGAGGAGCATCCCGCCCATCGAGAAGCCGACGTAGTCGAGCCGAGCCGCGCCGGTCCGCGCGAGGACGGCGCGGACGCCCTCGGGCACGTCGAGGCGCGCCATCGCGGCGAAGCGCACCTTGCGCCGCGCGAGCGGACCGCGCGCGGTGCCGCCGCTCCGCAGCCGGAGCAGCCACACGTCGCGCCCGCGCGCGCGCAGCGTCCGCGCGAGCGAGCGGTTCGGGAGCGGGTCGTTGTTGCGATGATCGATCCCCACGCCGTGCACGAGGAGGATCGGGCGCGGGTGCGGCGAGGCGCCCCCCGGCAGGCGCCGAAGCTCGATCCGGGCGCCGTCGGGGAGCGCGATCGACTCGGTGAGCGCGTAGTCCATCGGCACGGTGAGCCGACGGGTCCAGAAGACGTAGTGCAGGACGGCGAGCAGGACGAGGAGGCCGACGAGCCCCACGGCGAGCGTCATCGGGCCGATCCGTCGCCGCCCTGGGCGCGCGCGCGGAGCTCCGCGATCTGCGCCGCGCTCGGGTGCAGGCGCACCGTGCCCTCGTCCCCGTCGACGAGCGCGAGGTCCCCTTCGCGCGCCCACGCGAAGAGGCCGCCGACGTCCCCGATCGTCGCGATGCCTTGCGCGCGCGCGACGACCACGCCGAGCGGCAGCGGCTCGAGGCCGACCGGGTGACAGATCGCGATCGCGTTCACCCGCGCGGTCGCCGCCCCGAGCGCCATCATCGCGGTGAGCCGGTCGGGGAGCAGGAGGACGGATCCGCGGGTGGGTGCCCGCTCGTGGACGGCGCGCGCCGCGATGAGCAGACAGAGATCCTCGACCTCCGCGCTCCGGTCCGCGAGCCAGGCGCGATCCTCCTCGCTCGGTTTCGGTGCCCCCGCGACGCGCGCACCGCGATAGACGGCCTGGGCGTACTCGCGCGCGACCTTGCGGAGCCCGAGCGCGACGCCGCGCCGGCTCCCTTCCTCCAAGATCGTCTCGCGCAGCCGCTCGTCCGTCTCGAGGAGCGCGAGCGTGTCGAGCGCGCGCCCCGCTTCGGGATCGAGCCGCGGCGCGAGGCGCTTACGCGTCGCGGCGAGCTCGCCGACCACCTGGGCGATCGCACCCTCGAGCTCGGCCGCTCGGCGAGCGCGGAGGGCGCTCGAGGGCTCGTCTCCGTCCTCCTCGGTGCCGAGCTCGGCCTCGCGTCGGCGCTCGAGCGAGAGCAGGCCCTCGAAGGTGGGCGGGGTCTCGACGCGGCCCATCGCGCGCCCCCTCGCGAGCGGGGATCCGACGAGGCGCGCCGGATGAGGCGCGTCGGGGGCCTCGACGTCGCGTCGATGGAGGTGGCTGCGCTCGAGCGCCAGGGCGAACGCCGCGCTGAGCGCGGTGGCGAGCAGGATCGCGTCGTCGTCGAAGGGGCCCGCGGCGCGCTGGAGGACGACGACGCCCTCGGCGCGGTGCCCGATGAGCAGGGGGACCGCGAGGAAGATCGGGAAGCGCTCCTCGCGCAGCTCGGGGAAGTGCTTGTAGCGCCGGTGCTCGGGCGCGAGCACCACGGACGCGGGGCGCAGCGTCTCGGCGACGAAGCCCGTGATCCCCTCCCCGACGCGCATCCGGACGCGATCGATGGCGTTGGCGGGGAAGCCGACGTTCGCGGCCATGCGGAGGGCCTCGCCCTCGTCGGTGCGCTCGCGCAGGTAGAGGCTGACGACGTCCGTCCGCACGATCGCGGCGATCTCGGCGCAGATCGCCGCGAGGACCTCCGCGAGCGGCCGAGGCCGTGACGCCTCGTCGGAGAGGCGCAGGGCCGCCGCGATCCGCTCGTCGCCGAGCCCCCGCTCTTCGACGTCCATCGCCGCGAGCTCCGCGAGATCCACGCCGGCGTAGGTGCCGTTGGGCATGCTGGCCCGCTCGCGATCGTCGTCCGGCTCGGTCACGGTGGCGAGGTGTAGCACCGTTCGCCCGCGGCCCTCCGCGTTGCGCGCGCGCGCCGAGCGCGCAGAGTCGCGCCATGATCGACCCGCCCGAGCGCCTCGAAGGCGCGATCGACCGGCTCGCCTCTCGCCTCGACCCGAGCGCCCGCGCGTCGGACGGCTGGCGAGAGGCGCGGGCCGGGCTCGCGCGCTACGCGGCGCTCGCGCTCGAGTGGAACCGGCACCTCGATCTGAGCGCCGCGGCCACCTCGGCCGCGATGCTCGAGGTGCTGGCCGCCGACGCGCTGATCCTCGCGCGTCGCGGGGACGAGGCGCTCGTCGGCGAGGGCGAGGCCCTCCTCGACGTGGGCAGCGGCGCCGGCGGCCCCGCGCTCTCGCTCGCGATCCTGCGCGCGGACCTCCGGGTGGCGCTCCTCGAGCCGAAGGGCAAGCGCGTCGCGTTCCTCCGGACGGTCATCGGCTCGCTCGGGCTCGGCCCGCGCGTGAGCGTCCACGAGGGCAGGATCGATCCGCGGGCGCCGCGCGTGCCGGCCTCGGTCGAGGCGTGCCTCGGCGAGCCCACGGTGAGCTCCGCGAGGGCGACCTTCGAGCCGCGCGCGTGGTGCTCGATCGGGCTCGCGCTCGCGCCCTCGGCGTTGCTCTTCCTCGCGCAGGAGGTGCCCCCGGTCGGCGCGCACGTCCACGCCGAGGCCCGCTACGCGCTGCCCTCGAGCGGCGCGCCGCGGAGGCTCCTGCGCGTCGCACGCTCGGCGTCGTGAGCGCGCCCAGATCGGCGTGCGTGGCGTTCAGCGCGCGGAGGCGCTCACGAGCCGCGCGGCGCGGACCGACATCCGATAGGCGTACTCGGTGCGCTCATCCCGGCGTGGATCGGTCACGCCCCAGGCGCGCAGGTGGCGGAGCGCCGTGCGATGGACCTCGAGCGCGGCGTAGGTGCGCTCCGAGCACGCGTGGCGCGGGACGGGCGTCGCGGCGGAGGCGCCGGCGACGCCGAGCGCGCGGCCACAGCGGGCGAGCGCCAGCTCGGCGGTCGCGAGGGCGTCCTCGAGGCGGCCGGCGCGCTCGTAGCTCCGGGCGAGCCGGTGACCGACCTCGGGGCTCGTGAGCAGCTCCGGATCGGCGGACGTGAGCAGCGCGATCGCGAGCTCTGGGTGCTCGAGGCGGAGGTATGCGTCGGCGAGCGACTCCGCGAGCGCGGCGTCGTCGCGGTGCCTCGCCCAGCGATCCTCGAGGCGGGTGAGCTCACGCGTCGACTCGAGGCCCGGGTCGAGCGCGGCCGACTCCTCGGTGAACGTCAGGGACGTCCAGGCGAGCCCGAGCAGGAAGAGAAAACCGAGGTTGAGCTTCAGCTCCATGACGATCCTCCGAGCGCAGCCTGGCCGTGGGGCTTGGACAGCGGCGACGCGAGGAGGTTCCGCTCTTCGTCGCGTGTCCCGGTCGCGCCGCCCGTGCGGCCAACGCTCGAAGGAGCCTACGCGCGTCTCTTGGCCGCTCTTCCCGCGCGAGAACGCGCGCGTCGCCGCCCGAGCGCGAGGCCGAGCCCGAGCGCGATGAGGGCGAGGGGGCTCGCACCGCCGGCCGACCCGCGCGACGCGGAGCAGCCGCCCGCCGTCGCCGCCGCCGCCGGCGGATCCGCGTCGTGGCAGGCGCGCGAGCCATCGCTCTCCGGCTCACAGAGGAAGCCTGGGCCGCAGCGGTGCGCGGCGTCGCAGCCCGAGGAGCAGAACCCTCCGCGGCACATGGCCGTCGTGCACTCGGCGTCGCTCGCGCAGGGCTCGCCGACGAGGCGGCCCACCGGGGCGCAGATCCGAGCGCCCCCCGCCTCGGCGCAGGTGAAGCCGCTCGGGCAGCCGCTCGCGTCCGTGCACTCGGCCGTGCACCAGCGGCGCTCGCCCTGGACGGCGCAGACGGCGCCGCCGGCGCAGTCACCGCTCGTCCGGCAGGGGCCGCCGATGGGCTGGCGACGCTCGAGCACGCAGTCACCCTCGATGCACGCGAAGCCCTCCGCGCACGCGCCGCCCGCGCTACAGGGGATCCCGCACTCGCCGACGCCTTCGCTCACGACACAGTGACCGCTCCGGCACGCCGCGTCCGTGTCGCACGACTCTCCGAGCCCGCGCGGGCTGCCGAAGGAGGAGGCCGCCACGCAGACGAAGCAGCTCCCCTCGGACGCGACGCAGACGTCGCCATCGACGCAGTCGCCCCGATCGCCACGACAGGGCTCGAGGCAGCGCGCGCGACCATCGCCCGGATCGCGGCAGACGCCGCTCGCGCAGTCCGTGTCCGCCGAGCAGGCCGCGTCGAGCGGCGCCACGCCGATCGCGCCGGGCAGACAGAAGCCGTCGCACGAGCCGGGCTCGGCGCCGCAATGGAAGCCCGGCGGGCAGCCGAGCGCGGGGCGCATCGGGTCGCAGCTCTGCGAGCACACGGAGCCGCTCGGCGTCGAGACGCAGAGGCCGCCCGTGCAGGAGGCCGCGCTCTCGCAGGGCTCGCCCGTCGCGCTGCAGATCTCGTCGACCTCGCCGTCGCAGTCGTTGTCGACGCCGTCGCAGACCTCGGGGTCGGGGAAGCAGGCGTCGCCGACCGACTCGATGACGTCGTTGATCCAGGCGACGTGCCGGAAGATCTCGTTGTAGGCGCCCGGCGCCGTGCCGCAGCGCGGCTCGCTCCGCCCGTCGGGGCTGTAGATGAAGGACGCGACGCCGTAGATGCGGCCGTCGGGGCCGACGAGCGGGCCGCCGGAGTCGCCGGAGCAGACGGTCGGCGCGACGAAGAGCAGGCCCTCGTAGGCGTCGGTGACGCTCGTCGTCACCCGATACTTCGTCCCCGAGCTCGAGTCCGGGCGCTCGCCGAAGCCGATGGCGGTGCTCGTCTGTCCGACGATCGAGGCAGGCCGCGCGTCGCGCGCGATGTCGATCGGCGTCTCGGCCGCCGGGGCGGAGAGGACGAGCAGGCCGAGATCGGCGGCGCGGCCATCGCCCACGTCGCTCGTCGAGCCCGGGATGATCTCGACCCGCGAGACCCGATACTCGGCCGTGAACGAGCGCTCGTCCGAGCCGACGTAGAGCCGAAACAGGCTGGGCGCCGCCGTCCCGCTCCCGCGCGTCGCGGCGACGCAGTGCCGCGCGGTCAAGACGACGCGGGGCGAGATGAGGCTCGCCGTGCACGCCGCGCCGTCGAGGCGGTAGAGGAGGAAGACGGCGGGTGAGCCTGCGTCGCGCTCGCCGCCGACGATCGCCTCCTCGCTCCACGCGCTCGGGTCGCCCGCGGCACACGCGGAGTGCGCGAGGGAGGCGAGGGCGACGAGCGCGAGGAGGGCGCGCGCGGGGCGCCGGCTCATCGGCCCGCCCTCCTCGCCGGGCGTCGGCGCAGGCCGAGCGCGACGAGGGCGAGCGCGGAGAGCGTCATCGCGAAGGGGGGCGTGGATCGCGCGCTCGGAGCCGAGCAGGCGCAGCCGGAGGGGGCTGGCGCCGGCGCCGCCGCGGGCGGCCAGACGCAGACGGCCGTCACGCCGTCGCTCGTGCGCCGACACTCGAGGCCCGTCGGGCAGGGCGTGCTCGCGTCACAGACGCGGCTGCACGCGCCCGCGGCGTGAGCCGCCGCGCCGATCGCGCAGACGCCCGAGAGGCAGTCCTCGGGCGCCGCGCAGTCGTCGCCCGAGATCCCGTGATCGGGCGCGCAGATGAACACGCCACCGCTCGCCTCGGTGCACTCGAAGCCATCCTGGCAGGGCTCGGCGTCGCTGCACGTCGCGGTGCACCAGCGCTGGGCGCCGCGCGCCGCGCAGAAGCTGCCGTCGATGCAGTCGTCGTTCGAGGCGCAGGGGTCGCCCAGGTTGCCGCGGCGCCCCGAGACGCAGACGCCGCCGTCGCCGACCTCGCGGCAGTGGAAGCGTGGCCCACAGTCCTCGTCGCTCTCGCACGCGTAGGAGCAGTACGAGCGGCTCGGGCGGCCGGGGAAGGCGTCCTCGAAGCAGAGCGCCGACGTGCAGTCGTCGTTCGAGGCGCAGGGCTCGCCGAGGTTGTGATCCCCGCTCACGATCCCCGCGTCGACGCAGGCGCCGCACGCGCCGAGCGTGTTCGCGCAGACCTCGCCCACGAGGCAGCCCGCCGTGCCCGCCTCGCAGGGCATGAGGCAGCGCGTGCGTCCGTCGCCGGGGTCGGTGCAGAAGAGCGACGCGCAGTCCTCGTTCGCCGAGCAGGCCGCGCCGTTCGGGAGCGAGATCGCGTCGCTCGGGAGCGGGACGCACGATCCCTCGCACGCGCCGGGGAGCCCGGCGCAGTAGAAGCCGTCGTCGCAGCCGATCGTCGGGTTGCGGGCGTCGCAGGTCGCCGAGCAGATCCGACCGGCGATCGTGTCGCGGCACTCGTTGCCCATGCACTCGTCGTCCGTCTCGCAGGGCTCGCCGAGCGGCGTGCACGTCTCGTCCACCTGACCGTTGCAGTCGTTGTCGCGTCCGTCGCAGACCTCGCTCCCGCTCGGCACGCAGGTGCCCCCCTCGTCGAGGCCCATGTCGATGAGGTCGAGGAAGGGGAAGATCTGGTTGTAGGCGCCGTACCCCGAGCCGCACGCGCCCGTCCCGAAGGAGACAACGCCCGCGATCTCGCCCGCCTGGGTGATCATGGGGCCCCCGGAGTCGCCCTGGCAGGTGATCGCGCCGACGTAGATGAGGCTCGAGTCGGTGCCGTCGATCCGCCCGGTCGCGGTGTACTTGGTGCCGGCGCTCCCGCTCGGGATCTGCCCGTAGCCGACCGCCGTGAAGGACTGACCGACCAGCGAGCGCGGGTGCTCCCTCATGAGCGGGATGGGCGTCAGCCCGGTGACCTCCGTCGTCAGGACGATGACGGCGACGTCCACGCCGACGAGCGCGCCCGAGAGCCCCGTGCGCCCGCCCTCCGTCCAGGTCCCCGGCGTGGTGTAGACGCTCTGCGCCCGGTAATTCGCGCCTCGGCCGGCGACGTCGCCCGTGCCGACGATGAGGTTGCGCGCGGCCGTCGGCCCAGCGGCGCCCGAGTGCTGGACGCAGTGCTTCGCCGTGAGGACGACCCGCGGCGCGATCAGCGAGGCGGTGCACATGCCGCCGGCCGAGGTGTCGTAGAGCCAGAGCACGGAGGGGTTGCCGCCGCGCGTGCCGCCCACGATCGGCTGCTCGGCGCGGCCGGTCGGGTCGACCGCGGCGCAGGACGTGGCGCCGAGCGCGAGGAGGAGGAGGAGGGCTCCGTCGCGGAGCAGGCTCGAGCGATTCGAGAGGGGACGACGCGAGGAACGGCTCATGGGGTGCGTGCTCCTGTGAGGCTCGTGGCCAGGCCTCGGCGCCCCTCGCCGTGCAAACGGTGTGCGAGGCGCTCGCCCAGGCGAGGCGCGCCAAAGTATCGTGATCTCGGGCTCCTGGGGAGCTTCGATCGGCGACGCGATCGGGCGGAGGGGAGCGCCGCGCCGGCGCTGTCAGCGGATTGACGGCGCGGCGTGCGGCGGATCGCGGCGCCGTCGTCGTCGGCCTCGACGCTCAGGGGAGGGACTCGGACGTCGGATCGACGTCCCCCGCCTCGGCCGCGAGCGCGCGCGCCTCGAGGAAGAGCCTGTTCGCGCCGTCGTCGCCCCCCGCCTGGCGCAGCATGAGCCGCCCGCGCGCGACCGCGACGCGCGCCATGAGCGCCCCCGAGCCGATCGAGCGCGCTCGACCGAGCGCGACGAGGAGGTGGTCCGCCGCGACCTCGAGATCGCCGCGATCGAGCGCCGTCTCGGCGGCGAGCAGCGCGGCTCGAGCGAGCGCCGCGTCCGCCCCCTCCTCGACGCCCTCGAAGAGATCCATGGCGCGGTCGAGCGGTCCGACGGCGTCGTCGAGCTCGTGCGTCGCGCGCCGCAGGCGGCCGAGCTCGAGCTGCGCCTCGGCCTCGAAGCGCGCGTCCTTCGTCCGCTCCAAGATCTCGATCGCTTGCCCGAAGAGGCGCGCCGCCTCGCGCTCGCGGCCTCGATGCATCGCGACCCGCCCGAGCTGGAGCAGCATGCGCCCGCGATCCCGGCTCGCGGGCCCGACCAGCTCCATCGCCTCGCGGAGCACCCCATCGGCGCCGGCGTGGTCGTCGAGGCGATCGAGCGCGTCGCCGAGCTTGCGCGAGAGCGTGACGACGGCCGGATCGAGCGAGGTGTCGCCGCTCAAGATGCTCTCGCGTCGCGCGACCTCGAGCCCGCGCCGGTAGGCGAGCGAGGCCGTGCCGGGATCGCCCCGATCGCGCGCCTCGTCGCCCATCCGCTCGAGCACGAGGATCGCGCTCATGGGCTCGCCGGCTCGGTAGGCGTGCTCGGCGCGGACCTCGATGGACGTCTTCACGGCCGGCTCGATCCCGAGCGCCTGCGTGTGGAGCTCCTTCCGAGCCTCCGAGGGGATCGAGGCCTCGACGAGCTCGCGCAGGAAGGGGTGCACGCTGACGAGGTTGCTCTTGCGCTTCACGAGCCCGAGGCGCTCGAGCTCGTCGAGCGGGCCGAGCTCGCCCTTGGGGACGAGCGCCGTGAGGACGTCGAGCGACGCCTCGACGCCGAGGACCGTCAGGCTCTGGAGGATGCGCCGCGCGCCGACCTCGAGGCGCGAGATGTTCGCGCCGACGGCGTCCGCGATGCGCTCGGGGATCGAGGAGGTGTCGTCGAAGCTGTTGAAGCCGAGCGCGGCGACCTGCTGCACGTAGAGCGGCAGGAAGAGCCGGACCGAGGTGGGCGTCGGCGCGTCGCGCGAGACCTCCGGCGAGGGCGGCGAGGGGCCTCCGCGGAGCATCGCCAAGGCCTCGCCCTCGCTCAGCCCGCGGAGAAAGAGCGTCGTCGCTCCCTCGGGCGGCCTCGTGCTCGGGAGCGCCGTCGTCACGATGAGGACGTTCGCGGCGTGATCGCCGAGGGCCACGGCGCTGAGGGCGCGCCGCGTCAGCGGGCAGCAGGCGTTGGCGTCGTCGATCGCGAGGACGACCGTCCCGCTCGCGCTCCGCTCGGAGGCGACGTGCGCGGCGACCGCGAGGAGCGCGCCGACCGCCGCGTCGCGCGCGCGGCCCGGGAGCCCTGGCACGCCCTGCGGGTGGAGCAGCTCGCTCGCCCCCGCGCGCGCCATCGGCGACTCGATCACGCCGAGCTCGATCAGCTCCGAGAGGCGCTCGATCGGGGTGTCGAGGAGCTGGGTGACGAGCTCGCGGATGGCGTGGTAGGGGACGGGCGCGAGGCTCGGGTGCGGGCCGGCGCGGACGACGAGATCGCCCATGGCGCGCGCGCGGGCCTCGAGCTCCTCGAGCAGGCGCGTCTTGCCGACGCCCGGCTCGCCGACCAAGCGCACCCACATCGTCTTCGAGGAAGCCGCGAGGCGCGCCTCGAGCAGCCGCTCGAGCTCCACCTCGCGTCCGACCAGCGCCCGGCTCGTCGGGGCGGGCGGGAGGCTCGGCCGCGCGAGCGGCTCGGTCGGCCAGCTGCGTCCGTTCTGGGGGAGGGACGGGCTCGAGCCCAGGCGCGCTCCGCAGTCGTTGCAGTAGCGCGAGCGCTCCGTGTTGTCCGCGCCGCACTGGGGGCAGCGCACGGCGACCCGCTTGGCCTGCTCGAGCGCGAGCTCCGCCCGCTGGAGCGCCTCGTCGAACTCGTCGGCGCTCTGGAAGCGATCCTTCGCCTCCTTCTGCAGCGCCTTGAGCGTGATCTCCGCGAGGACGTCCGGGATCTCCCGCGTGGGCGCGATCAGCCGGGGATCGGGGACGGGATCGTTGATGTGTCGGAGGACGACCTTCGTGGGCGTGTCGTCGATGAACGGGAGGCGATCGGTCAACAGCTCGAAGAGCATGACGCCCATCGAGTAGAGATCCGTGCGACCGTCGAGGGGATCGCCGCGCCCCTGCTCCGGGCTCATGTAGTCCGGGGTGCCGCAGACGAGGCCCGGCGTGGTGATCGACGTCTTCTGGGGCCCGGTGATCGTCGCGAGACCGAAGTCGACCACCTTGACGGCGTCGGTGCCGCGCCGCGAGCGCTGGATGATCACGTTCTCGGGCTTGAGATCGCGGTGCACGACGCCGAGCGCATGCGCCTCGCCGAGCGCGCTCGCGATCCGACGCATGATCTTCACGATGCGCTTGAAGGGGAGCGGCCCCTCTTCGGCGCTGACCGTCGCGAGGTCCTTGCCCGAGAGGTGCTCCATCACGAGATAGAGGACGCCGTCGTCGCTCCGGCCGAAGTCGATGACGCCCACCGAGTCGGGGTGGTTGAGGCGGCTGGCGGCGCGGGCCTCGTTGTAGAAGCGCGCGACGGTCTGCTCGTCGCCGAGGAGGTTCGGGTGGATCACCTTGACCGCGACGGTCCGCCCGAGCGCGGTCTGGACGCCGCGGTAGACGCGCCCCATCCCGCCGACGCCGATCAGCTCTTGGATGACGTAGGCGCCCCCGACGGTCCGGCCGATCAGCGGATCGGACGAGGCCGCGTCTTGGCGATCGAGGCCGGTCCCGCAGACCGAGCAGAAGCGATCGCGGTCGCTGATCGACGCGCCGCAGTGAGGGCACAGGAACACGGCGCGAATGATACGAGAGAGGAGCCCGTTCGTGCACCCAATTCCCCGAGCCCTCCTGCGCTAGGATGGGGCGGTGTCGGAGATCGACCGAGCCTCGGACCGAGCGCCTCCGTGGCGCGACGGCTCGCCCGCGCCGCTCGTCGTCGCGTCCGCGCTCTGGCTCTGGGCCCTCGCGGTCGCGCTCCCGGCGCTCGAGATCGGGGTCGGTGGTTGGCTCGGGGGGCTCCGCGCGCTCTCTTTTCCGCTGCTCGTCACGCTCGGCGTGCTCGTCGAGCGCCGGGGCGGCGCCAGCGCGCTCGCTCGAGGAGGCGCCGACGCTTCGCTCTTCGTGCTCGCGCCGCTCTCCCTGGTCGGCGCGCTCGCCGCCGCGAACGAGGCGCTCGCGCGCGACGTGATCGGGGGGCTCCACGCCTCGCTCGTCGTCGTCGCGGCGGGCAGCTACCTCGCCGCGATCACGCGCCTCCGGCGGGAGCGCACCCCGATCCGCGGCGCGCGCGCGAGCGCCTCGCCCGTCCTCGCCCGAGCGCGGCCGCCGGCGTGGTCGTCGCGCCTGCGTCACGTCCTCGTCGCGCTCGTCACGCTCGGCGCGATCGGCCTCGTCGCCATCGCTCCGCTCTCGAGCGGCTACGCCGAGCGCGTGCGGCGCTTCGGCCCCGAGGGCGGAGACGTCGCCGCGCTCCTCGCCGGCGCGGTCGGCCTCGTCGCGGCGCTCCTCGTCGTCGGGGCGGTGCTCGTCCCGACGCTCCGCGCGCCGACGAGCGCCGAGCGCCTGCCCCCGAGCCGCGTCCGGTGGCTCGCGCTCCTCCTCGTCGCCTTCGCGTGCCTCGCCGCGCGGCTCTGGCTGCTCCGCGCGTGAGCGCGAGGCGCGAGGCGCGCGGTCAGCGCGTGAGCGCGAGGACGCACTCCTCGAGGAGCACCTCGCGATCGCGCTTGCTGCCCTTGAGCGCCTGATCCGTCTCCGCGAGCACGCGGAAGGCGTGGCGCAGATCGGCGTCGGAGAACTTGCGCGCCGCGTCTTGGAGCGCGCGCGCCTTGAACGGCGGAGCGCCCGCGCGCCGGACGGCGTCGTCCGGCCGCAGCCCCTCGTCGAGCGCGCCCTTCATCCGCGCCACGATGCGGATCTGCCGCGCCACCTGCGCGAGGATGCCGAGCGGGGCCTCGCCGTCCGCGAGGAGCGAGCCCGTCGCCTCGAGCGCCGAACGGGCCTGCTTGAGCGCGATCGCGTCGACGAGCTTCCAGATCGTGTCGACGCGCACGCGCGAGACGACCTCCTCGACGTCGCGGCTCGTGATGCGCCTGGGCTCGCTCGTCGCGACGAAGAGGGAGAGCCGCTCGATCGCGTCCTCCATCGCGGCGAGATCGTTGCCGATGGCGTCGACGAGCCTCGAGGCCGCGTCCTCGTCGATCGCGACGCGCCGCCGCTTCGCCTCGCCGTGGATGAAGCGCTCGAGCTGGGCTCCCTTGATCGGCTCGACCGTGAGGAACGCGCCGCGCTCCGTCTTTGCCAGCGCCTTGGCCGCCTTCGCGAGCCGCGTCGTCCCGAGCAGCTTCTCGCCGACGAGCACGAGGCAGGTGCTCGGCGAGGGGCTCTGGACGTAGTCGGCGAGCGCGTCGAGCTCGGCCGCGCTCACCGCTTGGAGATCACGGACGAGGACGTAGCGCACGCTCGCCATCATCGGGAGCGTGCGCGCCGCGGCGACGACCCTCGCCGCCACGAGCCCCGCGCCGTGGAAGACGTCGTCGTTGAAGCCGGGGACGCCGCTCTCGCCGATGCTCGCGCGCCGGAGCTGGCGCGCCGCGCGATCGATCAGGAAGGACTCGGCGCCGACGAGGACGTTGACCGGGCGCCACGTCCCCTTGCGCGCCTCGGCGAG
Source organism: Sandaracinaceae bacterium (assembly GCA_039809495.1). GTDB lineage: Bacteria > Myxococcota_A > Polyangia > Polyangiales > Sandaracinaceae > JAFLCL01. The sequence continues at coordinate 2,751 of JBDHVC010000021.1, read as the reverse complement.
GAGGGCCTGGATGTCGAGCTCGTCGGTCACCGTGCGAGGCGTGTCGTCGCGGACGCGCGCCGTCAACCCTCCGGGTCCCCCGCGCCCTTCCACCGATCGAGCATCCGGTAGAGCGTGCTGCGATCGACGGCGAGGATCTGGGCCGCGAGGCGCTTGTTGCCGGAGGTGGCGTCGAGCACCCGCAGGACGTGCCGGCGCTCGGCCTCCTCGAGCGTCGAGAGCTCGTCGTCGCCGCCGCGCTCGAGGGCGGGCTCGTTGGCCACCCGCTCCGGCAGGTCGCCGAGCTCGATCGTGGTCCCTCGCGCGAGCGCCACGGCGCGCTCGATCGCGTTGGCGAGCTCCCGCACGTTCCCCGGCCAGTCGTAGGCGGACAGCCGCCGAGCCACCTCGGCGGAGAGCGTCAAGGTCGGTCGGTTCATCCGAGCGCAGACCTGGGCCACGAAGTGCCCGGCGAGCAGGAGCACGTCGTCGCCGCGCACGCGCAGCGGGGGGACGATGATCTCGATCACCTGGAGGCGGAAGAAGAGATCCGAGCGGAAGCGCCCCTCCGCGATCTCGACCGAGAGATCCTTGTGCGTCGCGGCGAGCACCCGCGCCTCGAGCGCGAGCTCCTGGTTGCCGCCGACCGGCCGGAAGGTGCGCTCCTGGAGGACCCGCAGGAGCTTCGCCTGCGTGCTCGGCGTGAGCTCGCCGATCTCGTCGAGCAGGAGCGTGCCCTTCCCGGCGCGCGCGAAGAGCCCCTCGCGATCGGAGCGGGCGTCCGTGAAGGCGCCGCGGACGTGCCCGAAGAGCTCGCTCTCGATGAGCGTCTCGGGGATCGCGGCGCAATTCGTCGCGACGAAGGGGTGCGCCGCGCGTGGGCTCTGCTCGTGGATCGCCCTCGCGACGAGCTCCTTGCCGCTCCCGCTCTCGCCCGTGATGAGCACGCTCGCGTCGAGCGGCGCGACGCGGCGCACGAGCTCGTGGACGCGCGTGATCGCGGGGCTCGTCCCGAGGATCCCCGAGACGCCACGCGGCCCGAGCGCGGTGCGCAGGCGCGCGACCTCCGCGAGCAGGCGCGCGTGCTCGACGGCGCGATCGAGGGTGAGCGCGACCGCCTCGAGATCGAAGGGCTTGGTGAGGAAGTCGTGGGCGCCGGCGCGGATCGCGTCGACCGCGGTGCGGATGCTGCCGAACGCGGTCACGACGACGACGGCCGTGTGGGCGTGCTCGCGGAGGATGGCCCTCGTGAGCGAGATGCCATCGACGCTCCCCATCCGGAGATCGGTGAGCACCACCTCCGCGGGGCGCTCCGCGAGCATCGCGAGCACCCGCTCGGGCGAGGTGGTCGTGCGGACGTCGAAGCCGCCCTGCGAGAGGCTCTCGGAGAGCACGTCGACCGCGCCACGATCGTCGTCGACGACGAGGACCGAGCCGCGATCGCGCGCGCCGGGGCTCGCGCCTCGGGCGGGCTCGTGCAGGGGCGAACGGGGTTCTCTCCGCGTCATGTCGGGGCTCGCCCTCCGAGCGTACCCTCCGTGGGGCATGAGGTGGAGCGCGTGGGGCTCTGCTCGTGGTGGGGGCGGCTCCTCACGGCGCCGTCGCCTCCACGAGATCGATCTCCGCCTGGCGCACGGACTCCTCGCGCTCGATCCGCTCGAGGCGGAGCTCGCGGGTCGCGCGCACCGCGTCGAGGAGCTCGAAGACGTCGATCTCTCCGCCGCGGAAGGCCGTCTCGGCCATGTCACCGATGGAGCCGAGGGAGCTCGTCACCCCCTCGTCGAAGCGCGCGAGGGCGGCCTCCCGCGTGGCGAGGGCGCGCTCGGCCGCGCGCTGGGCGGCGGTGATCTCCGCGAGGCTCGCGTCCTCGGCCTCGTGCGCGGCGCGCGCCGTCGCCTCCGCGCGCTCGATCGCGCCCTGATTGCGGTCGAAGATCGGGAGCGGGAAGGAGAAGCCGCCGACGAGGTAGCCGCCGAGCGGCCCCGTCGAGACCGCCGTGCCGATGCGCAGATCGATGGGCGGGACGACCCACGCGCGCTCGGCCGAGAGCGCGGCCTCGGCCGCCTCGGTCTCGCGGCGCGCCGCGAGCAGCCGCGGGTGCGTCGAGGCGTCGCGGGGGACGCGCGTGTGGGCGAGCGTCCCGAGCGTCTCGCTCGCGCGCGGGTGGAGATCGGGGCGGCCGAGGAGCGCCGTGATGCGCCCGCCCGCGGCGAGGACGTCGGCGTGGGCCCCATCGCGCGTCGCGCGGAGCGCGGCGAGCTCGGCGTCGACGCGCACGGCGTCCCACCTCCGCCCCGCGCCGGCCGTCGCTCGCGCGCGGACGACCTCGGCGACCGCGGCGAGGTGCCGCTCCGCCTCGCCGAGCGAGCCCTCGCGGTCCTGCGCGGCGACGAGGGCGACGTACGCGCGGAGCAGATCGAGGCGCGCGTACGCTCGCACGACGTCGACGAGCGAGCGGTCCGCCGCGAGGCGGGCGCGCGCCGCGCGAACCCGCGCGTCGAGCTGGCCGGGCCACGGCAGCGTCTGGGAGAGGCCGAGGTTGCTCGTCGTGTCGCCGCTCGTCGGCTCTCCGCTGAGCAGCCCCATGAAGTCGAAGGAGAGGACCGGGTTCTCGGGCGTCCCGGCCGTCGTGACGTCGCCCTCGCCGGCGTCGGCCGCGAGGCGCGCGGCGCGCAGGCGCGGGCTCTCGTCGAGCATCGCCTCGAGGGCCTCGAAGCTGAGCGGGGCGCCCTCGCTCGCGGCCGCGTCGCTCCCGCGCTCGGGGGGCGCGCC